>JAHHSG010000015.1 GCA_020025305.1 Oscillospiraceae bacterium | reverse complement strand
CCCCGGCCTTCTGGTCCGTAGCCAGACGCTCTATCCAGCTGAGCTAACGGCGCTTGTTTTGCTTGTCTTACAGACAGCTTAGTTATAATAGCACGCTTACAGACAAAATGCAAGAGGTAATTTTGAAAAAACTCAAAAATTTTCTTTTGCTTGTAAAAAGCCTTGAATTGTGCTATCTTAAAATAATAAGAATTAAGGGAAAGTACGGAGGGGATGTCTATGAGCGCCAGCTTTAAAACGTGTCTGTTCGGCGGTTTCGACCGGCAGGATGTCGTTGCATTTATTGAGAAGACGGCCAAAGAGAACCGGGAGAGAATAGAAGCGCTGGAGGAGGAGAATGCATCCCTGCAGGAACAGAACGAAACCATGGAAACAGAGCTGCGTCAGATCCGTAAGGAGTATGCGGAAAAGACCGAGATGGCTTTAAAGGTGCCGGAGCTTTCGGAAAATCTGGCCAAGAGCGAACAGAAGCGGAAAGAATTGGAAAAGGAAAATGCAGTGTTGCGGGTGCAGGCCACGGAGTATCTGTCCATAAAGGATCACATTGCTGAAATTGAGATCAATGCCCACCGCAGGACGGAGGAGTTCCGTGGGGCTGCCATTGCACAGCTGCGGGAAATCATGGCTGCACAGCGCAGCTGGTGTGAGCAGACCCGTCAGCAGTACGCTTCTTTGTGCCAGCAGTTTGCAGAAAAATTGATGCAGGCACAGCAGACAGTGGCCTCAGCGGATTTTGAAGCCTTTGATGAGATGGAGGCGCGGCTGCAGGCGCTGGATGAAAGCTTGGAACAGCCGGAGGTGTAAGGCGTGAAGAAATGCCGGATCACGGTAATGCGCAAGGCATCCTATCCAGATTTGTCACAGCAATATGAAAATCCCATAGAACACACCTGTGATTTGGAGGAAGGGCAGATTTTTATTGCCGAGGGCTGGCAGCGACCGAAAGGGTTTTGCTGCAGTGCATGGGACAGTATGTCCCCCTTTGTTCTGGCTCTGAGTCATGGCGGCGGAAACTTTTATGATGGTTGGATGAAAAATCCCCGCTCGGCTATGATTTCCTGCAATGATGGATTTCGACCTGTCAGCTTTCTGATTGAGGCGCTGGAAGACGAGGCGGAGTAACACACATAGCATAAAGACTGAATGCGGTGTGAAGTGCCGCCAAGAAGAGAGACAACCTATTTCATATCCGTTGTGGAAGTGAACGAAAGGGCTTGCCGTCTGTGAAAGCAGACGGCAGGCCCTTTTACTTTGCCTTGCGTGGCTTATTGTATGAGTAACCAGTTTTATTTTGAAGTGTTCCATAGATTCAAATTCCAGTAGATAGAGCAGCCGGAAAAAGTTCTCCATTACCGCCTTGCAAAGACAGGTTTCCCTGCGACCCGTCTTTTCATCACGGGGTGGAGTGTTTGCTTGGGATTTCCTTTGGCATAAAAATTGCCCCCTTTGCCAGATCGTATATCATACGATCTGGCAAAGGGGGCGCAGTTCCGTGTCCGAAAACGGTTATTTGCTGTTGAGAGAAAGAATTAGACTTCCTTGCTGGTGGCACGCAGCACCACGTCGTGTGCGCCGCCCTCTACGATGGAAACGGAGGAGACCAGCGTCAGCCGTGCTTTCTGCTGCAGCTCGGGAATGGTGAGAGCACCGCAGTTACACATGGTAGAGCGAACCTTGGCCAGCGTGGTGGCCACACCGTCAGACAGGTGACCGGCGTAAGGAACATAGGAGTCAACGCCTTCTTCAAAGGAAAGCTTCTGGGCACCGCCCATGTCGTAGCGCTGCCAGTTGCGGGCGCGGTTGGAGCCCTCGCCCCAGTACTCCTTCATGATATTGCCGCCCACGTTAACTTTAGCGGTGGGGCTCTCGTCGAAACGGGCGAAGTAACGGCCCAGCATCACGAAGTCAGCGCCCATGGCCAGAGCCAGCGTGATGTGGTGGTCATAGACGATACCGCCATCAGAGCAGACAGGTACATAGATGCCGGTCTCTTCAAAATACTCATCACGGGCTTTGCACACCTCGATAAGGGCGGTGGCCTGTCCGCGGCCGATTCCCTTAGTTTCGCGGGTAATGCAGATGGAGCCGCCGCCGATCCCTACCTTGATGAAGTCGGCTCCGCAGTCAGCCAAGAAACGGAAGCCCTCACGGTCGACGACGTTACCGGCGCCCACCTTGACGCTCTCACCATAGTTTTCACGAATCCAAGCGATGGTCAGCTTCTGCCACTCGGAGAAACCCTCGGAGGAGTCGATGCACAGCACGTCTGCGCCAGCCTCCAGCAGGGCAGGGACACGCTGGGCATAATCACGGGTGTTGATACCGGCACCGACAACATAGCGCTTGTGGCTGTCCAGCAGTTCCAGGGGATTGCTTTTGTGCATATCGTAGTCCTTGCGGAATACAAAGGAAACCAGACAGCCCTGCTCGTCCAGGATGGGCAGGGAATTGAGCTTGTGATCCCAAATGATGTCATTGGCAACCTTCAAAGAAGTGCCTTCAGGAGCGGTGATCAGCTTTTCCAGAGGAGTCATAAAGGTGGATACCTTTACAGTGGGGTCCATACGGGTCACGCGGTAATCGCGGCTGGTGACGATACCCAGCAGCTTACCGTGGGACGTACCATCGTGGGTAACAGCCACAGTGGAGTGGCCGGTCTGCTTTTTTAGCTCCAGAATGTCGGCTAGGGTTTTATCGGGCGTGATGTTGGAGTTGCTCTCCACAAAACCGGCTTTGCAGCCCTTGACTTTAGCCACCATAGCGGCCTCGTCCTCGATGCTCTGGGAACCATAGATAAAGGATACGCCGCCCTCGCGAGCCAGTGCTACGGCCAGCTTCTCGCCGGAAACGGACTGCATAATGGCGGAGATCATGGGGATCTTCAAAGACAGAGCAGGCGTTTCACCCTTGCGATAGCGCACCAAGGGCGTTTCCAGAGAGACAGCCGAAGGGACGCACTCACTGGAAGAGTAGCCGGGTACCAGCAGGTACTCGTTGAAGGTATGGGACGGTTCGGAGAAGAAATAAGCCATAACACAACACCTCACAAAAAAACTTTTAAAAAAAGCATTTCCTGTTTTGTGCTTGTCAAAACCTGAAATGCAACGTCAACGAATGTATTTTTGTTAGTATAACATGCATTTGCCTATAGAACAACAACCAAAAGCACAGAATATTTTTATAAATTTCCGCCTTTTTTTTGACAGTTTCCACCACGCAGCATGAAAAAAGAGTGTTCCATAAATGGGGCTGAACGCTGCTATCAAAAGCTGCTATAGCAAGAAGCCCCGTTGTGGATTGACGGTGAAAAAAGGGAAGATTATAATAGAATTAACAAAAAATTGCGCAGTTACTGGCGGAAGTGGAGTACCACATGGGATCTGCGCAGAGAAACGCCGACCGCCTGGGCAGACTGATCTTCTAAAGTGGAAAGGTCTGCTTTTTTCTTGAACAGATATAGGAGGTATGAAAATGAAAGTAGGCATTGTGATGGGCAGCGCCAGCGATCTGCCGGTGGTGGAAAAGGCCATCGGTGTGCTGCAGGAGTATGGGGTCCCCTTTGAAGTGCGTGTCCTGTCCGCGCACCGCTGCCCGGAGGAAGCACGCGACTTTGCAGCCACTGCCAAAGAGAACGGCTTTTCCGTGCTGATTGCCGCTGCCGGGATGGCAGCTCATCTGGCCGGTGCCGTTGCAGCCAACACGACGCTGCCGGTGATTGGCATCCCGTGCAAGTCCACAAATCTGGATGGCATGGATGCACTTTTGTCGACCGTGATGATGCCCTCCGGGATTCCGGTGGCCACGGTGGCCATTGATGGGGCTAAGAATGCGGCTCTGCTGGCCGTGGAGATCCTGGCGTTGGGTGATCCGGTGCTGGCGGACAAACTGGTGGCGGCCCGTGAAAAAGAGAAGCAAGCCGTCCTTGCTAAGGATGCCGAGCTGCGGGCCAAGTTTCAGTAAAACAACATAGAAATACATATTTATTTAAGGAGATAGAAGACATGGAACTGATTTATACAGGTAAGACCAAGAATGTTTACAGCTTGGATAACGGCAATTGCCTTTTGAAGTTTAAAGACGACTGCACCGGCAAGGACGGCAAGTTCGATCCCGGTGAGAATGCTGTGGGCCTGACCATCGACGGCGTAGGCGATGTGAACCTGCGCATGTCTATTTACTTCTTTGAGAAGATCAACGCCGCTGGCATTAAGACGCATTACATCTCCGCCAATCTCGATGACACCACAATGGAAGTTTTGCCCGCGAAGGTGTTTGGGCACGGTCTGGAAGTCATTTGCCGCTACAAGGCTGTCGGTAGTTTCCTGCGCCGTTATGGCGATTATATTGAAGAGGGTGCCGATCTGCCTGCCTATGTGGAGACAACCTTTAAGAATGACGCCCTGGGCGATCCTCTGGTTACCAAGGATGCTCTGGTGGCGCTGGGCGTGATGAGCGACAGCCAGTATGAGGACATCAAGGACATGACCCAGAAGATTACCAAGATCGTGGCTGACGACCTGAAAGAGAAGGGTCTGGATCTCTACGATATCAAGTTTGAGTTTGGCTACGACGCCGATGGCAATGTGATGCTGATTGACGAAGTGGCTTCCGGCAATATGCGTGTCTATAAGGACGGTTCCTACATCGATCCCATGACACTCTCCGAACTGTTCTTTGCCTAATGGGAGGATTTTTCGGAGCGGTTTCCAACCGCGATATCGCCACGGATCTCTTTTTCGGCGTTGACTATCATTCCCATCTGGGCACCCGCCGCGGCGGCATGGTGGTCTACGATAAAAACAACGGCTACCATCGCCAGATCCATAATATTGAAAGTACCCCGTTCCGCACGAAGTTTGCCGAAGATTTGGACGAATTCTCCGGCTGGAGCGGCATCGGCTGCATCAGTGACAGCGACCCTCAGCCGCTGCTGGTGCGCTCCCATCTGGGACTCTACGCCATCACTACCGTGGGCATTATCAATAATGCCGAGGAATTGGTGGGACAGTATTTTTCCGACCACGGCCATCAGTTTATGGCCATGAGCAGTGGGGAGATCAATTCCACGGAATTGACGGCGGCCCTCATTAACCAGAAGGATTCTCTGGTGGAGGGAATCCGCCACGCGCAGGATGTGATCCGTGGCTCATGTACCATCCTGATTCTGCAGGAAAACCGCATCATTGCCGCGCGGGATAAGCTGGGGCGTCTGCCGGTGCTGGTGGGACAGAGCGAGGAAGGGTGCTGTGTCTCCTTTGAATCCTTTGCCTATCACAAGCTGGGCTATAACGATGCCTATGAGCTGGGGCCGCAGGAAATCGTGGAAGTGACCCGTAACGGTTACAAGACACTGGCTCCTGCCGGGAATAAAATGCGTATTTGCGGCTTCCTTTGGAGCTATTACGGCTACCCCAACTCCAACTATGAGGGCTCCAATGTAGAGGTCATGCGCTGTCGTAATGGTGAGATTATGGCGCAGGATGAGATGGATGCCGGGACGATGCCGGATGTGGATATTGTGGCAGGTATGCCGGACTCCGGTATTCCCCATGCCATCGGTTATGCCAATCGCAGCGGTAAAACGTTTGCCCGCCCCTTTGTCAAGTATACCCCCACATGGTCCCGTTCTTTCATGACCGGGGGACAGAAGGCACGCAGTCAGGTGGCGGAAATGAAGCAGATTCCTGTGCCGGAACTCATCCGGGACAAAAAATTGCTGCTGGTGGATGACTCCATTGTTCGCGGCACGCAGCTGGGAGAGACGGTGGACTTCCTCTATCAGAACGGTGCCAAAGAGGTACATATGCGCTGTGCCTGCCCGCCCCTGGCCTATAGCTGCCCCTATCTGAACTTCTCCCGCAACAAGTCCGAAATGGATTTGCTGGTGCGGCGCATTGTGCTGGAGCTGGAGGGGCAGGAGGGCATCCGCCACATCGACGAATATACCGACCGCAATACAGAGCGCGGACAGCGCCTTCTGGAGGCTATCTGCGAAAGGTTTGGCTTCGACTCCATGGGATTCCAGAGCCTTGAGGGGCTGTTGGAGGCCATCAATATCGATAAGGAATGCCTGTGCACCTACTGCTGGACAGGCAAGGAATAAGAATTTTTGGATAAAGAAAGGAAGAGAACCATGAGCAAGAGCTTCTCCGCTTCCTATGCCGCCGCAGGCGTGGATATTACTGCCGGCTACCGCTCGGTAGAATTGATGAAAAAGCACGTGGCACGGACTAAGACAGCCGGTGCTATTGATAGTATCGGCGGCTTTGGCGGCCTGTTTCTGCCCCAGCTGCAGGGGATGAAGGAGCCGATTCTGGTCTCCGGCACCGACGGCGTGGGTACTAAGCTGAAGGTGGCTTTCCTGCAGGATAAGCACGACACCATCGGCATTGACTGCGTGGCTATGTGCGTGAACGATATTATTTGCTGCGGTGCGCAGCCCCTCTTCTTTCTGGACTATATCGCCTGCGGCAAAAATGTGCCCGAGCGCATTGCCGAAATCGTCGGCGGTGTCGCCGAGGGCTGTGTCCAGTCCGGCGCTGCCCTCATCGGCGGCGAGACAGCGGAGCACCCCGGCATGATGCCGGAGGAGGAGTATGATCTGGCCGGATTTGCCGTAGGTGTGGTGGATCGTGAAAAGATGTTCCGCCCCGACACCATTACCGAGGGGGATGTGCTCATCGCCCTGCCTTCTACCGGCGTTCATTCCAACGGCTTCTCTCTGGTGCGCAAGGTATTCACCGAGGAGCAGCTGGCCGGGGAGCTGGGCCGTGAACTGCTGACACCCACCCGCATCTATGTGAAGGATGTGCAGGCCATGGCAGAGGTTGCCAAGATCAAGGCCTGCGCCCACATCACCGGCGGTGGTTTTTATGAAAATATTCCCCGCGCGCTGCCCGATGGCATCTGCGCCGCCATCCGTAAGAGCGATGTTCGTGTGCCCGATATCTTCCGCAAGATCGCCGAGGCCGGCAATGTGCCGGAGCGTGATATGTACAACACCTATAACATGGGCGTTGGTATGATGATCGTGATTCCTAAGGAGGATGTGGACGCGGCACTCGCCGCCGTGCCGGACGCTTATGTGTTGGGCGTCTGCGAGAGCGGCGAGGGGGTCAGACTATGGTAAAGACGGCGGTGTTCGTCTCCGGCGGCGGCACAAACCTGCAGGCGATATTAGACGCCCAGGGAAGTGTGATCCACTCGGCGGAGGTATCGCTGGTGATCTCCAGCCGCGCCGACGCCTATGCCCTGTGCCGTGCCGAAAAGTATGGCGTGCCTGCGCTGGTGCTGCGTGAGGAGACGGAGATCCAGAAGGCGCTGGAGGAGCACGGCATTGAGCTGATTGTGCTGGCCGGTTATATGCGCATTCTCTCTGCGGAATTTACCGCCCGGTGGGATCGGCGGATTCTCAATGTACATCCGTCCTTGATCCCGTCTTTCTGCGGCAAGGGAATGTATGGATTGCATGTCCATGAGGCCGCTCTTGCAAAGGGTGTAAAGGTAACTGGCGCTACCGTACATTTTGTGAATGAAGTGCCCGATGGCGGAGAAATTGTCTATCAAAAGGCGGTGGATGTGCTGCCGGAGGATACCCCGGAGACACTGCAGCGCCGCGTTATGGAGGAAGCGGAGTGGCTCTTGCTGCCCCGCGCTATTGAGAAAGTTGCAAAGGAGATGGAACTATGAGAGATCTGCTGACATTTCTGAAGGAGACCTCCTATCCCGGCCGCGGTATCGTGGTGGGCAAAGACCGTGTTTACTATTTCATTATGGGACGCAGTGAGAACAGCCGCAACCGTATCTTTGAGGAGACGGAGGACGGCATTCGCACCAAGGCCTACGATCCCTCCAAGCTGGAAGATCCCAGCCTGATCATTTACCATCCTGTCCGCCGTGTGGCGGAGGGGCTGATTGTCACCAATGGAGATCAGACCGATACCATTCGGGATTTCGGCGACTTCCGCAAGGGCCTTATGACCCGGGAATATGAGCCGGATTTCCCCAACTATACCCCCCGCATTTCCGCCTTCCTCCGCGATGACGGCAGCTTTGAGATGTCCATTCTCAAGGAGAAGGACGGTAAATGTCTCCGTGAATTTTTCTGCTATGAGGGCTGTGAAGAGGGCAAGGGCTACTTCATCAGCACCTATCAGGGCGACGGCAATCCGCTGCCCAGCTTTGCAGGGGAGCCGATGGAGGTCTCCATGCCCGAGGCCGACGAGGTCTGGGCGGCCCTCAATGAGGACAATAAGGTTGCGCTTTACGCCAATGTGGGCGGTAAGGTGACCATTTACAATAAGCATCAGGAGGCGTAAAATGAAGGAATTTGAACTGAAATACGGATGTAATCCCAATCAGAAACCCGCCCGCATCTACATGAAGGACGGCTCTGAACTGCCGGTGCAGGTGCTCAACGGCCGCCCCGGATACATCAACTTCCTGGACGCTTTCAACGCCTGGCAGCTGGTCAAGGAGCTGAAAGAGGCCACTGGGCTGCCGTCCGCCGCCTCCTTTAAGCATGTTTCTCCCGCCGGTGCTGCTGTGGGTTTGCCTTTGAGTGAGACTGACCGCAAGATGTATTTTGTGGAGGGCGAGGGGGATCTGAGCCCCATTGCCTGCGCCTATATCCGTGCCCGCGGCGCTGACCGTCTGTGCTCCTACGGCGACTGGGCAGCGCTCTCCGATGTGTGTGATGCCGATACGGCTCGTTACCTTAAGGGTGAGGTGTCTGACGGCATCATTGCTCCCGGCTATACCGAGGAGGCATTGGAGATCCTCCGGACCAAGAAGAAGGGAAATTACAACGTAGTGCAGATCGACCCCGCCTATGTACCGGCACAGCAGGAGTGCAAGGATGTGTTCGGCGTGACCTTCGCACAGGGTCACAATGACTCCAAAATCGACGAGAGCCTGCTGGAGAACATCGTCACTGACAATCGGGAACTGCCCGAGAGCGCTAAGATCGACATGATCGTGGCTCTCATTACCTTGAAGTATACCCAGTCCAACTCTGTCTGCTATGTGAAGGACGGACAGGCCATCGGTGTGGGTGCCGGTCAGCAAAGCCGCATTCACTGCACCCGACTGGCAGGGCAGAAGGCAGATAACTGGTATCTGCGCCAGCATCCCAAGGTACTGGGCCTGCAGTTTGTGGACGGGATTCGCCGCCCCGACCGTGACAATGCCATTGACATCTACACCTCTGACGAGTACGAGGATGTGCTGGCGGATGGCGTGTGGCAGCAGACCTTTAAGGTCAAGCCGGAGGTGCTGACGTTGGAGGAAAAGAAGGCGTGGATTGCCACCCAGTCCGGCGTGACGGTGGGCAGCGATGCGTTCTTCCCCTTCGGCGATAATGTAGAGCGTGCCCGCAAGAGCGGCGTGCAGTACATCGCCGAGCCCGGCGGCTCCATCCGTGATGACCATGTGATTGCTACAGCCAACAAGTACGGCATCACCATGGCCTTTACTGGTCTGCGTCTGTTCCATCATTGATATAACCCAAGAGGGGGAGGCATCAACTCCCCCTTTTTGGCTTGTAATAAAACCTTTGAAGGAGGTTTCCCCTATGAAAATTCTCGTGGTAGGCGGCGGTGGTCGTGAACATGCGATCATCCGTAAATTAAAGGAAAATCCCACCGTAGAGACGATCTATGCACTTCCCGGCAACGGCGGCATTGCCGCAGATGCCGTGTGCGTTCCCATCGGTGCTAAGGATATTGAGGGCATGGTTCAATTTGCCTGTAAAGAGAAAATCGACTACGCCGTGGTGGCTCCGGACGATCCGCTGGCACTGGGCGCAGTAGATGCGCTGAACGCAGAGGGCATTCCCTGCTTCGGCCCGGATAAGAAGGCGGCCGTCATTGAGAGCAGCAAGGTTTTCTCCAAAGATCTCATGAAGAAGTACGGCATTCCCACGGCTGCATATGAAGTGTTCACCGCGGCAGACGATGCTCTTGCCTATGTGAAAACCTGCAAGATCCCTGTGGTGATCAAGGCGGACGGACTGGCGCTGGGCAAGGGCGTTATCATCGCCATGAGCAGGGAAGAAGCGGTGAGCGCTGTGGAGTCCATGATGCTCCAGCACGTCTTTGGTGACAGCGGCTCCCGTGTGGTCATTGAGGAATATCTGGAAGGCCCGGAGGTCTCCGTGCTCAGCTTTACCGACGGAAAAACGCTGGTTCCGATGGTGTCTTCCATGGATCATAAGCGTGCGCTGGACGGTGACAAGGGCCTCAATACCGGGGGCATGGGCACCATTGCGCCGAATCCCTTCTATACCAAGGAGGTGGCGGCAGAGTGCATGGAGAAGATTTTCCTGCCTACCATCCGTGCCATGGCCGCAGAGGGACGTCCCTTTAAGGGCTGTTTGTACTTCGGACTGATGCTGACCAAGGAAGGCCCCAAGGTCATTGAGTATAATTGCCGTTTCGGAGATCCTGAGACACAGGTGGTGCTGCCCCTGCTGAAGACCGATCTCCTCACGATCATGCAGGCGGTCACCAATGAGACGCTTTCTGAGACACAGGTGGAGTTTTCTGATGGGGCCTGCTGCTGTGTGGTCATGGCCTCCAACGGCTATCCCGGCAATTATGAAAAAGGATTTCCCATTACCATTCCTGCGCAGGTGCAGGAACAGGTCTATGTGGCCGGTGCTGCGCTGAAGGATGGCTGTCTGGTCACCAACGGCGGTCGAGTGCTGGGTGTTACTGCTGCAGCAGATACGCTCCGCGAGGCGGTGGATGCCGCTTATGCCAATGTGGAACAAATTCACTTTGACGGTGCTATGTACCGCCATGACATCGGCCATCGTGCCTTGGAGGTTTAAATGATTTACAGAGTATTTGTAGAGAAGAAGCAGGGGCTGGACAATGAGGCACGCGCCCTGCTGGGTGAGATCAACGGCATTTTGGGGATCCATTCCGTCAGCGGCGTTCGCGTCTTTAACCGCTATGATGTGGAGCACATTGACGAGGATCTGTTTCATACGAGCGTTACTGCCGTGTTTTCTGAACCTCAGACCGACAATGTCTACGAGGAGCTGCCTGCACATGATGGCGTGATTTTTGCCGTGGAGTATCTGCCCGGTCAGTTTGACCAGCGAGCAGACTCAGCTGCCCAGTGCATCCAGATGCTCTCTCAGGGGGATCGTCCTCTGGTGCGCAGTGCCCGTGTCTATCAGCTGCTGGGGATGCCTACCGCTGAGGAAGTGGCTCTCATTAAAAAGCAGGTTATTAACCCTGTGGAGGCCCGTGAGGCTTCCTTGGAAAAGCCGGTTACGCTGGAGATGCATTACGATATTCCTGACGCGGTAAAGACGCTGGAAGGATTTACCGAACTGGATGATGCTGCTTTGCAGGCTGTCATTCAGGAGATGGGGCTTGCCATGGATCTGGCGGATATCCGTATGTGCTGCGACTACTTCCGGAAGGAGGGACGGCAGCCCACCATCACCGAGATCCGTGTACTGGACACCTATTGGTCGGATCATTGCCGCCACACTACCTTCAATACAGTGATCGACAGTGTCAGCTTTGAGAGTGAAGAAATCCAGAAAACGTGGGAGGCCTATCTTGCTACCCGCGCTGAACTGGGACGCACGAAGCCCATCTGCCTGATGGATCTGGGTACCATTGCTGCCAAAGCGCTGAAGAAGTCCGGCCAGCTGACCAAGCTGGACGAGAGTGAGGAAATCAATGCCTGCACCGTGAAGATGGAGGTCACTGTGGATGGGGAGAAGCAGGATTGGCTGCTGCTCTTCAAAAATGAGACCCATAACCACCCTACCGAGATCGAGCCTTTCGGCGGCGCGGCTACCTGCATCGGCGGTGCTATCCGTGACCCGCTGTCCGGGCGCAGCTATGTTTATGCCGCCATGCGTGTCACAGGTGCTGCGGATCCCACTGTGCCTGTCAGTCAGACCATTGAGGGCAAGCTGCCTCAGCGCACCATCGTCACCAAGGCCGCCAACGGCTATTCCTCCTATGGCAACCAGATCGGCCTTGCAACCGGTTTGGTGGATGAGCTCTACCACCCCGGTTACGCTGCCAAGCGAATGGAGGTAGGCGCTGTGATCGCCGCCGCACCCGCTGGCAATGTGCGCCGAGAGACGCCGCTGGACGGTGATGTGGTGATTCTGCTGGGCGGACGAACCGGACGTGACGGCTGCGGCGGCGCCACCGGTTCCTCCAAGGCGCATACCCAAGAGAGCCTGAGCACGTGCGGCGCTGAGGTACAAAAGGGAAATGCCCCGGAGGAGCGCAAGCTCCAGCGCCTGTTCCGCAACCCGGCCGCCAGCCGCATGATCAAGCGCTGCAATGACTTTGGCGCCGGCGGTGTATCTGTGGCCGTAGGCGAACTGGCGGACGGCCTGTGCATTGATCTCAACGCTGTGCCCCGTAAGTATGAGGGCTTGGATGGCACCGAGCTTGCCATCTCCGAGAGCCAGGAGCGTATGGCAGTGGTGGTGGAGGCGAAGGATGCTGCGGCATTTCAGGCACTGGCCGTTGCTGAGAACCTGGAGGCAACCCAGATCGCCGTGGTTACTGAAAGCCCTCGTCTGGTGATGCATTGGAATGGTCAAACCATTGTGGATCTCTCGCGTGCTTTCTTGGATACCAACGGTGCCAGCAAGCATATTGACATTGCAGTGGAGGCACCTAAGGCTTACGAGGGGGCTTCCTACGAGAGTTTTACCTCTGGAATGAAGGCTGTGGCCGGTGATTTGAATGGTTGTATCAAGAGAGGGCTTGTGGAGCGCTTCGATTCCACCATCGGCACTGGCACGGTACTGATGCCCTATGGCGGCAAATACCAGCTGACCCCGGCACAGACCATGGTGCATCGTATCAGCGTGGAGCAGGGCCATACCGACAACTGCTCCTACATGGCGTGGGGCTATGACCCCTACATCAGTGAGAAGAGCCCCTATCATGGTGCGTATCTCTCTGTGGTAGAGTCTGTTTGTAAGCTGGTGGCGGCCGGTGCTAAGTTTGAGGACGTATACCTGAGCTTTCAGGAGTACTTTGGCCGCCTGCGGACAGAACCGAGCCGCTGGGGCAAGCCGCTGGCTGCGTTGCTGGGTGCATACCGTGCCCAGATGGAACTGGGTATTGCCGCCATTGGAGGTAAGGACTCTATGTCCGGCACCTTTGAGGACTTGGATGTGCCTCCCACGCTGATCTCCTTTGCTGTGACCACGGGTACCTGCGATGAGGTGGTGTCCGGTGAGTTTAAAGAAAAAGGTCACCGGGTGGCATGGCTTCGGCCGGAGACCGATCAGAGCGGTATGCCTGTGGCAGAGAGCCTAAAGAGATGCTTTGCTCAGATTTATGATTGTGAAAAGAGTGCTGTCTATACCCCCGGCCGTCTGGGCGTAGCTGATGCCATCGGAAAAATGTGCCTTGGCAACGGCTTTGGCTTCCGCTATGATGAGCACATTTCCAAGGAGGAAATTTTTGCGCCCGCCATCGGCTCTTTCCTGGTAGAGACGGAGGATGAGACCATCGGATGCACGCTGGGCTATGTTACCGATGACGGACTGCTGACCATGGGCGGGGAAGCCGTGGAGATTCGGGAGCTGCTGGAGATCTCCGAGGGGCGTCTGGAGCAGGTCTATCCTACCCAAGCTGGCAAGGAAGCGCAGGTGGATTCTCTGCGCTGTGAGCGGGTAAACCATGTGGTGTCCGCTGCCAAGTTTGCCCGCCCCCGTGTACTGATCCCTGTGTTCCCCGGTACGAACTGTGAGTATGATACGGCTCGCGCCTTCCGTGAGGCCGGTGCCGAGGCGGAGATCTTTGTGGTGCGCAATCTGACCGCCTCGGCTGTTACCGAGAGCGTGGAGGCTTTCTCCCGTAAGCTGAAAGAGGCCAATATTGTGTTTCTGCCCGGCGGTTTTTCCGGCGGTGACGAGCCGGATGGCAGCGGTAAATTCATCACCGCTTTCTTCCGTAATGCCGCTGTGACCGATGGTGTTCGGGAGCTGCTGATGCAGCGTGACGGTCTGATGGGCGGTATCTGCAACGGCTTTCAGGCCCTCATTAAGCTGGGCCTTGTACCCTACGGTGATATTCGCCAGATGGACGGCGATTGCCCCACACTGACCTTTAATAAGATTGCCCGCCATCAGTCCCGCATCGTGGGTGTTCGTGTTGCTTCCAAACTTTCACCGTGGCTGATGGAAACAGAACTTGGAAAGGTGTATCATGTACCTATCTCTCACGGTGAGGGCCGGTTCCTTGCCTCAGAGGAGCTGATAGCGCAGCTGGCCGCCAATGGACAGATCGCTACCCAATATGCCGATCTGGACGGTCAGGCCACCATGGATATTCGTTTTAACCCCAACGGCTCCACGCTGGCGGTGGAGGGAATTACCTCACCGGATGGACGTGTGTTTGGTAAGATGGGTCATGCTGAGCGCTGGATGGAGGGCCTATATCAGAATGTCCCCGGCGATTATGATATGGGAATGTTCCGTTCTGCTGTGAAATATTTTAAGTAAGATAGGGAGGTAAGCGGATGTATAAGAGTGATATTGAGATTGCCCAAGCGTGTACGATGCGTCCCATTACGGAGATTGCAGAGTCAGCTGGCGTAGATGAGAAGTATCTGGAACTCTATGGCAAATACAAGGCGAAGGTAGACTATCAGCTGCTGCGTGAAAGTGACCGTCCCAACGGAAAGCTCGTGCTGGTTACTGCCATCAACCCCACACCTGCCGGAGAGGGCAAGACCACTACGACGGTAGGTCTGGCCGATGGCCTGCGCCGGATAGGCAAGAACACGGTGGTGGCTCTGCGTGAGCCCTCGCTGGGGCCGGTATTCGGCGTAAAGGGCGGCGCTGCCGGCGGCGGCTGGGCACAGGTAGTACCCATGGAGGATATAAATCTTCACTTTACCGGGGATTTCCATGCCATCGGTGCAGCCAATAACCTGCTGGCCGCCATGCTGGATAACCACATTCAGCAGGGCAATGCCTTGGGCATTGACGTCAAGCGCATCGTATGGAAGCGCTGTGTGGATATGAATGACCGCCAGCTGCGCCACATTGTGTGCGGCATCGGCGGACGTATGCAAGGGGTTCCCCGCGAAGATGGTTTTGATATCACGGTGGCGAGCGAGGTGATGGCGGTTCTCTGCCTCGCCGCTGACATCCCGGATTTGAAGGCCCGTCTGGGTCGTATGGTGGTGGCCTATACCTATGAAGGCAAGCCTGTCACTGCCCATGATCTGAAGGCAGAAGGTGCTATGACAGCACTGTTGAAAGATGCCCTAAAGCCCAATTTGGTTCAAACATTGGAGGGAACGCCCGCCTTTATCCACGGCGGCCCCTTTGCCAATATTGCTCACGGCTGCAACAGCGTCATGGCGACTCGTATGGCCATGAAGCTGGGGGACTATGCCATTACCGAGGCTGGATTCGGCGCGGATCTTGGCGCAGAGAAGTTCTTGGATATTAAGTGCCGTCTGGCGGGCTTGAAGCCGTCTGCGGTGGTGGTGGTTGCGACGGTGCGCGCACTGAAAAATCATGGCGGCGTGCCCAAAGGGGAGCTGAATAACGAGAATCTGGAGGCACTGGAAAAGGGTCTTCCCAACCTTTTGCAGCATGTGGAGAATATTACCAAGGTGTTTGGCCTGCCCTGTGTGGTGGCGATTAACGCATTCCCCACTGATACCGCAGCTGAGCTGCAGTTGGTCGAGGATAAGTGCCGTGCCCTAGGCGTGCATGTGGCTCTCAGCGAGGTGTGGGCTAAGGGCGGCGAAGGCGGCGTAGCCTTGGCACAAGAGGTTGTCCGTCTGTGCGAGCAGCCCTCTGACTTCCGCTTTGCCTATGAGTTGGACGGCACGATCGAGGATAAGCTCAACGACATTGCCAAGCGTGTCTATCACGCCGATGGCGTGGTGCTTTCCGCCGGGGCGCGCAAGCAGATGAAAGAACTGGAGGCGCTGGGCTTTGATCAACTGCCCATCTGCATGGCGAAAACCCAATATTCCTTCTCTGATGATGCGACGCTTCTGGGAGCACCCAGCGGTTTTACCATCACGGTGCGTAATTTGAAGGTCAGTGCAGGCGCCGGATTCCTGGTAGCACTCACGGGTGATATTATGACCATGCCGGGTCTTCCCAAGGTTCCCGCCGCCGAGAAGATCGACGTGGACGAGAACGGCAAGATCACTGGATTGTTCTAAGAAAAGTGCACTACCCAGAAAGATAGTGCTTATAATAAGAGGGGCGTATCAGGTTTGATGCGCTCCTCTTGCTATATGTCATTTAATATAAATGAAAACAAGCCGGAAAATCGACGATTTCCCGGCTTGTTTTCTAGAGAAAGTTGAGAGAAGCAATAAAAGATATGTAATAGTAAATTACTTTACATATATAGATAACTGTACTTATCCCGCAGAGTGACGATCAAAATTTCCAGTTCCGTGGGCAGATCATTGGCACCGGAGAGATCGTACTCCTTGGGCTCGTCATAAAGACGGACACGGACACGGTCACCGCCCAGGAACAGTACACCGGCGTTCCGGGAATCGTCCATATCTGCCGCTGTCTGGAAGAGGGTGAACTTATCCTTGGAGGGTTCAGAGTCGTAGGGGCAGAACTGGGTGCAGTTACCACACTCATTGCACATCCGATCCACGTGCACGATCTGATGGCGGCCGTCAGGCAGCACCACCGACACGTTGGCCCGGTTGGGGCAGGAGTCTACGCAGTTTTCACACACGGTAGCGCACTGCAGGCAGCGCTCCCCCTCACAGGTGATGCAGCCGCTCGCTTTAAGAATACCCTTCTTGGCACAGGCATCGGTATGAGTGATGTAGGCCTCCTCGGGAATATTGTAGGTGTGAGGGTGACCGATCACAATCTCGGCAAATTGGGCGGCATCGGCAATGCCCTCCACCACGGTGGCAGGACCGCGGCGGGCATCGCCAGCGGCGTAAACGCCCTCGATATTCGTCTCAAAGGCGGGGTGCCCCTTGCTGTCCAAAGCGATGTTATTGGCGGCAAAGAGCGCATCATCTACCTGCTCACCCACGGCAGAGATCACCAGATCGCAGGGAATCTCGAAGGTTTCCCCGGTGGGAACGGGGCTGCGGCGGCCGCTGGCATCGGCTTGCCCCAGCTTCATCTTCTCACACACCAGAACACCGTCGCTCTGACGCACAGGCGCGGCCAACTCGGCGAAGGTTACGCCATCGGCCATCGCAAGTGCCAGTTCGTGCTCATCGGCAGGCATATACTTCTTGGTACGGCGATAGACGATGGTCACATGTTCAGCGCCGCTGCGCTTGGCAAGGCGGGCCGCATCCATGGCTGTATTGCCGGCGCCCACCACGGCCACGTTGCCGTGAACGGAAATGATCCCGGCCTTGACGCCCTTCATCCAGCCGATGGCACCGGCCACATCGCCGGGAATTCCCAGACTGCCGGCCTTCCATGCGCCAACGGCATACAAAATGTGCGTGTAGCCCTGCGCCTTCAACTCCTCTACGGAGGGGGCCGATGCGCCGCAGCGCACGTCCACGCCGTAACGTTCCATCAGGGCGATATCCTTGGTGATGGCCTCATTGGTGATGCGGAAAGCGGGAATGACATGGCGTGGTATGCCGCCTAAGGTGGTTTCCCGTTCAAAGATGGTGACGGCGATTCCTGCACGGGCCAGAAAAGTGGCCGCAGCAATACCGGTGGGGCCGCCGCCGATGATAGCGGCCTTCTTGCCGGGGAGCTTCTCCGTGGGACGGATGGTAGCCATGAGAGCGTTGAACCCCTGCTCGGCGGCTAAGAGCTTACTGTCGCGGATGCGGACCGACTCGTCATAGAAATTCCGGGAGCACTTAGTCTGGCAGCGATGCGCACAGATGGTGCCGGTGGTAAAGGGCAGGGGGTTGCGCTCCGTAATGAGGCGCAGCGCCGGGGCATAGAGCCCCTTGCGTACCAGCTCCATGTATTCGGGAATGTCCTGCTCAATGGGACATCCGCCCTTACAGGGAGCGGTGAAGCAGTCGATCCACGGGACCTTCTGCTCGCTCTTGCGGTTGGGCAGGGGCTTGAGCGCCTTGACGTGATGGACATCCGTATGGCTGGCGGCAGACATTTCGCAAATGGCCTGCGTATCGGTGCCCTGAAAAGGACGATACGGAAGTGCGGCCACCTGATTTACCATCTGGTTCATGCGGTTGTAGCCGCCGCTTTTCAAAATGGTGGTGGCCATGGTGATGGGCCAGATTCCGGCAGAGAACAGCTGCTCACAGTTAAAGAAATCCGCACCGCCGGCGAAGGAGATGCGCATCTTACCGCCGAACTGACGGGAAATGCGATGGCACATTTCGATGGTCAGGGGGTAGAGGCTGCGGCCGGACATATACATTTCATCATTGGGCAGTTCGCCGCGGGTGGTGTCCACTGGGAAGGTATTGGAGAGTTTTAAGCCAAACTCCAAACCCTGCTGATCGGCCAAAGCCTGTAAGCGTTCAAACATGGGAACGGCATCTTTCCACTGGAGATCTTCTTGGAAATGGTGCTCATCAAAGACGATGTAGTCATAGCCCATGGAGTCCAGAGTACGGCGCGCCGTCTCGTAGCCCAGAATGGTGGGATTGCACTTGACAAAGGTGTGCAGCCCTTTTTCTGTCAGCAGATAAGAAGCAATGCGTTCAATTTCGTCAGGAGGACAGCCATGGAGGGTGGAGAGGGTTACGCTGCGGGAAACACGGGGAGAGATGGTGTCGATATAATCGCTCTGGGCAGGAAAGAACTCTTTCAAAACAGAGAGGCACTCACCCCAGATGGCGGTCTTGCGGGCGTCCTTCATGCCCTCGATGTAGGTATCGATCTTCTCGCCCTGGATGCCTTCCAGATCGTAGCCCACGGACATATTGAAAACGAAACCGTCGGGGTCGCCAAAGCCGTAGACCTTGCTGAGAACCTTCAAAAGGCACCATGCCTTGATGTATTCCTCCATAGCCTGGGGCACAGTGAGCTCGGTCGACCACTCCTGATTGTAGCCCTCATCATTGGCAAGGATGCAGGGGCGGGGGACACAGGCCGCCAATTCCGCACCGTCCATCTTCTGCACGGTTTTGACCTCAAAGAAGCGAGCGCCTGCCGCATAGGCGGCAATGATATTCTGAGCCAGCTGGCTGTTGGGACCGGCGGCGGGGCCGAAGGGTGTTTCGATGCGCTCACCGAAGATAGGCAGGCTCTTGCCGTCGGCGTGGTAGAATGTATGGATACCGAAAATCTTTCCGGACTGGGCGTACTCGGTGGTGACCCAGTTGACTAAAGAGCGGAAAGGAATGGGATACATTTTTTCAGACATAGGAAAGCTCCTTTCACAGTCCACAGTATTTGCTGTCAATAGGTACGATGGTTCAGGCTGCCCCACAGCTTCTTGGAGGCCTCCAGAATATGGGCGTTTTCAGCCTCCTCGTCAATGCCGACTAGTTGGCGATCCTGCATGAGGATCTTGCCGGCGGCAATGGTGGTCTGGCACTGGCGGCCGGTCATGCCAAAGAGCATATGACCGTCAATATTCTCATCGGAAAATGGGGTGAAGGGCTTATAGTCCATTACAATAATGTCGGCAGCGGCACCGGGCTTCAATACGCCTAGCTGCTCGGGGAAGTACTTGGCACCGATCTTGGCGTTGTTGCGGAAAAGCATATCCGTCACCTCGCACCACCCCACGTTTGGCAGGCACGCATTGGAGCGCTGGGAGCACAGAGCCACCTTAATAGACTCCAGCATATCATTGGTGTAGGCATCGGTTCCCATGCCCAGCAGGATGCCCTTCTTGTAGAGCTGCAGCACCGGACAGATGCCAATGGCGTTGCCCATGTTGGACTCGGGATTGTTGACCACCATGGAGCCGGTTTCCTTGATGATATCCATCTCGGCGGAGTTTACGTGGATGCAGTGACCAAGAATGGTCTTATCACCCAAAATACCATGATCCTGCAGACGCTGGATTGGGCGGCGGCCATAGTTTTGGAGGCTGTCATATACGTCATTCATGCCCTCGGAAACATGGATATGGAAGCCGGTACGGCCATTGTTGGCTGCCGCCATACGCTCGAAGGTTTTATCGGAGATGGTAAAGAGGGCATGGCCGCCGAACATGGCTGACAGCATGGGATCTTTTTCCTTCTCGCAGTAGGAGATAAAGTCGGCGTTCTCTTGAATGGCCTGCAAACACTTCTCTTCGCCGTCGCGGTCGGAGACCTCATAGCAAAGGCAGCTGCGCAGCCCGAACTTTTTGGAGCTCTCCGCGATTTCAAAGAGAGAGCCGGGGATCTCGGCATAGGAGGCGTGGTGATCAAAAATCGTGGTGACGCCCTGCTTGATACAGTCCATATAAAGAGCATTGGCACTGGCGCGGGTACCCTCCAGCGTCAGGTGTCGGTCAATGGCCCACCATGTACCGTCCAGCACCTCAAAGAAGTTGGTGGGATTGTTGCCCACAATGGACAGACCGCGAGCCAGCGCGGAGTAGATGTGGGTGTGAGCATTGATGAAGGCGGGCATGATGACACCGCCCTTGGCATCGATGATCTGAGCATCTGGGTATTTTTGCCGCAGTGCGGCCTCCTCGCCCACCTCGGTAATCAGGCGCCCCTCAAAGGCGAGAGCACCATGCTCATAATAGCCTTGAGCACTGTCGTCGCGGGTAATCAGCTTTCCATTGGTCATAAGATACATAGAAAAACCTCCTTTTCCAGATAACAAAAAGTGTTTCAAACCTTTGAGAGGTCTGAAACACTCGAGCGCAATGCCGGAGTGATAGTTGCAGCCCGTGCGCGAGACACTTCCTTACAGCTACCAATCTTAGATTGTATCGTTATTATATATGAAAACGAGGTATAATGCAATAGAAATTTGTAGGACTATCACAAAAAAATAGGCGGTGCAGCTGCACCGCCTATTGGCTGTCTCTTTGTTTACTTGGTGCCGAAAATTCTGTCACCGGCATCGCCCAGACCGGGGACGATGTAGCCGTGCTCATTGAGACCCTGATCCACAGCGCCGCAATAAATATCCACATCGGGATGGTGTTCCTGCACGCACTTAATTCCCTCAGGGGCCGCTACGAGGATCATCAGCTTGATATTGTGGCAGCCGCGCTTCTTCATCTCGTCGATGGCAGCCACAGCACTGCCTCCGGTAGCCAGCATGGGATCGACAATGATGATGTCACGCTCAGCGACATCTTTGGGCATCTTGGAGAAATAAACATGGGGTTCCAGCGTCTCCTCGTCACGGTACATGCCAATGTGTCCCACACGAGCGGAAGGAACCAGACGCAGCACACCTTCCACCAAACCAAGACCTGCACGCAAGATAGGCACAACGGCAAACTTCTTGCCAGCCAGAGTGGGCAGCTCTGCGGTGCAAAGAGGGGTTTCCACCATCTTGGTCGTCATGGGAAGATCGCGGGTAGCCTCGTAGGTGATGAGCATACCGACCTCGGAAACCAGATCGCGAAAATCCTTGACACTGGTGTTCTTGTCGCGCATGATAGACAGTTTGTGGGCCACCAGGGGATGGTCCATGATGTGCACTTTCTCGTTAAACATGGTTCTTCTCCTTTTTATAATGATATGAGTAATCATGGGTATACTTTTTCAGGGGGAAGGATCAATCCACAGTGATTTTCAGACCCTTGGCAAGCCGCTCCCGTTCCGCCTGTGAGAGGCGGAGATAGGACGGCACAAGATCGCGGGCGGAGACGGTCTGCCCGTTCTCGGCAAGCTCCTGGGCGGCCAGTGCTACACCGCAGGCATTTTGCATCATGAGCTGGGGCGGAGCCAAACGGCAGGGAAGTCCTTTTTCCGACAGATACGTATAGCACAATTGAGCCCCATCACCAACAATGATTTGGGGAGAGCTGCTGGATTTCAACTCCTGGTACAGATCCTCCAAAGCAATGGCCCGGTCCTCACAGCGCCGTTCCAAGACACCATTTTCAGCGCGGAACACGGCGTTATATACCTGCTGACGCCGTGCGTCCATGGCACAGATGATCTCTGCGTCCATATGCCGCAGATTTTGTGCCATCGCCAGCAGCGTGGAGACACCACAGCAGGGGAGATCCAGCGTCCAGGCAAGGCCTTTGGCAGCGGAAACACCAATGCGCAGCCCGGTGAAAGAGCCGGGACCGTTGGCTACGGCAATGAGATCCATATTCTGCACGCGCAGATCTGCCGAGCGAAGCATTCCGTCCACCAGAGGCATTAAGGTGCGGCTGTGGGTCAGGCCGGTATTCTGATAGGCACTGGCAAGGATCTTTCCGTTCTCGCTGATGGCGGTGCTTACACTTTTAGCGGAAGTCTCCAAGGCTAAAATTTTCATGTTTCCCCGCCTCCTTCGATACGGATTCGACGCCAGTCATCGTGCAAACTGTCCCGTTCAATGGTCACATAGACAGTTTCCTCCGGCAGTGCCTCGGCTACATTTTCGCTCCACTCCACAGCGCACACACCGCCTCGTTCCAGATAGTCCTCCCAGCCGATGTCAAACAGGGCTTCAGCACTTTCGAGACGGTACATATCGAAGTGGAAAAGGGGGATGGTTCCGTTATATTCATTGACGATGTTAAAGGTGGGGCTGGTGACGCGGCCGCGACAGCCTAAGCCGCGGGCCAATCCCCGTGTAAAGGCGGTTTTCCCCATGCCCAATCCGCCGCGGTAAGCCACGACACTGCCGCGCCGGAGCCGCTTTGCCAGTGCCTCACCGATGGCTTCCGTCTCGGCAGCACTGTGGGAGAGATATTCCAAACCACACACCTCGCTTTTACAAAATCAATATATTATAGCATAGAAAAAAGCAAAAGAAAAGGGGAAGGTCATGTTTACAGAAAAAAGTTCCTGTGGTACACTATAAGACATAAAACAGAAGAAACAGAGGAGAATATATGCTTCGACGCAGATTAGAATTCATTTCCGATATTATCCGGCAGGCCGATCTGGTGCTGCTGGGACTCTGCTGCGCCGCCACGATCTACGGTCTTGTGATGATTGCCAGCGCCACCAACTATATGGAGACACGCCGCTATGTGATCGTACAGGGGGGAGCCGCCGTCATCGGTGTGGTGCTTTACTTCCTTGTCTCTATGGTGGACCTGACGGAAGTGGTGAAAAAGTGGAAATGGATATTGGCATTTAATATCGGCTTTATCCTGCTTTTGAAAACACCGCTGGGCGTTGAGAGCAACGGCAACCTTGCCTGGCTCCATATTCCTGGGTTTCCTGTCAATATTCAGCCGGCGGAGATCGTAAAGATGACGTTTATTCTATTGCTGGCGCTGCAGCTGGTATGGCTGAAAGAAAATCGGGATTTGAAATCCATCCCTTCGGTGGCCATGCTGGGAGGGCATCTTCTGGTGATCATAGGTCTTTACTATGTGATTTCCTCCGATATGGGCAGCGCGCTGGTGTATGTATTCGTTTTTGCGTGTATGGCTTTTGCCGCCGGTGTGGCGACCCGCTGGTTTGTTTTGGGCATCAGCGGTGCCGGAATCGCGTTCTTCCTTTTGTGGCAGGAGGAAATCATCCCGGAATATATGATGGATCGCTTTCGAATCCTCTTTAATCACGATCTGGACCCGCTGGGCGTAGGTTGGCACCAGACCCGCAGCCTTCTGACGCTGGGCGGCGGTAAGCTGACAGGACAGGGACTTTTCCACGGCACCCAGACCCAGAGTGAGTTCAGCCAGAGCTTGCCGTTCCGCCATACGGACTTCATTTTTTCGGCCATCGGTGAGGAGCTGGGCATGCTGGGCTGCCTTTTGGTGATCGTGCTGCTGTGCGCCATCATTATCCGATGCCTTGTGACAGCCACGAAAGCCCGGACACGAATGGAGTCCTATGTCTGTGTGGGAATGGCCGGTATGCTGATTTTCCAGACACTTTCCAATATTGGCATGTGTCTTTTTGTTCTGCCTGTCATTGGTTTGACGCTGCCGTTTTTCAGCTATGGCGGGTCCTCCATCGTGACATTGTTTATCTCCATGGGCATGGTCAGCAGCATTCACGGACGCACTTTGCCGGAATGGCTGAAATAGTGCACAAGCAATTTCTCCCGTACCACAGCAGGTACGGGAGATTTTTACGTTTTGCTTTTGTGAAAAAGAGACTCAGTACGGGAGATTTGGTTGTAATTGGAATACTGGTATGATATACTGCTATATTGAATCAGTGTGAGATCAGATGGCTTATCATCGTTTAACTGCGGTGAAGCGACAAAATAGAGAGGTGCAATATGAAAATTGTTGTGTTGGCAGGCGGACTAAGTACAGAACGCAATGTATCGCTGGTGTCCGGCACCGGTGTGTGTCGTGCCCTCCGTGAGAACGGGCATCAAGCCATTTTGGTGGATATGTTTTTGGGCTTGGAGCGGTACCAGGGGGAGCTGAAAGATATTTTTGATGCTCCGGATGGCCTTTGCAGTGATGTTTGTGTGGAGAGCACGGCCCCGGATCTGGAGGCGGTGCGCCGCAGTCGTAAGGATCAGGGTGCTTCTGTACTGGGTAAGGATGTGCTGACGGTCTGCACCATGGCGGATATAGTATTTCTGGCGCTCCACGGCTCTTGCGGCGAGGATGGACGCATACAGGCAGCATTGGATCTTTTGGGCGTGCCCTACACCGGATCGGGCTATATCGGCAGTGGTATGGCTATGGATAAGGCCATCACCAAGCGGTTTCTGGATGCAGAGCATATCCGAAGTGCCCCTTGGCGGGATGTGATCTACTGTGAGGCGGATATTCCCCGTTTGGTGGAGGAGTTGGAAGTGCCCTGCGCCGTGAAGGTCGTCAATGGGGGCAGTTCGATCGGCGTTGAACTGCCCGATACTAAGGAGGAACTGGAGCAGGCGCTGCACAACATTCTCCGCTATGGCAATCATGTGATTGTAGAAAAGAAAATTAAGGGGCGGGAATTGACGGTGGCTGTGCTGGGAGATACCTATCTTCCGGCGGTGGAAATTGTTCCCACCTCTGCCTATTTTGACTATGAAGCAAAGTATCAGTCCGGCGGCGCCAAAGAGGTGTGTCCTGCACCCATCGAAGATGCGGTATGGCATGAGATGGGGGAAATGGCGCTGCGGCTGCACCGTGCGCTGGGGCTCTCCGTCTATTCCCGGACGGATTTCCTGCTGGACGAGGAGGGACGCCCCTGGTGTCTGGAGGTCAACACTCTGCCGGGAATGACGCCCACCTCTCTGGTGCCCAAGGAAGCCGCTGCGGTGGGAATCAGCTATGGTGAGCTGTGTGAGATGGTGGTACAGGAGTCTTTGAAAGCAAGAAAGGCGGAGCGGGAATGATCGAATGTCGTGTTGCGGATCTCTGCGACGCAGTAAACGGAACACTGCTGCAACAGGGCGCAGATACTTTTACCGGTATGTCCACCGACAGCCGCCGCATTGCGCCGGGGGATCTCTTTGTCCCGCTGGTGGGAGAGCGGTTTGACGGTCACGCCTATGTGACAGGTTCTCTCCGGGCCGGTGCTGCGGGCTGTCTCTGCCAGCACGCACCGGAAGAACTGATAGAGGGGAAATTCTATATTGAGGTAGCCGATACGATGCTGGCCCTTCGGGATTTGGCATCATGGTATCGGGGGCTTTTTGATATCCCTGTGGTGCAGATCACCGGCAGCGCCGGAAAGACCACCACCAAGGAGATGATCGCCGCGGTGCTGGGGCAGCACGGCCCTGCTTTGAAGACGGAGGCCAATTATAATAATCAGATCGGTGTACCTCAGACACTGGTGCGTCTGGGGCGGGAACATTGGGCTGCCGTCATTGAGACAGGTATGGATCACTTCGGTGAGCTGCGCTATATGGGCGTCATGGTGCGTCCCCAGATTGCCGTCATTACCAATATCGGTGATGCCCATATTGAGAATATGGGCAATACGCGGCAGGGCACGCTGCGCAGTAAAAGCGAGATTTTTGAGAGCCTGCAAGAGGGGGGGATTGCGGTTCTCAACGGCGATGACGAACTCCTCAACACGCTCCATCTGCCCTTTGAAACGGTGCGCTGCGGGCAGGGTGAGAACTGCGATGTCCGGGTGACGGATATCGTGGATCGCGGCATGGAAGGCATCGAGTGCACCGTGACGACCAAAAAGGACACCTATCGTCTGGCTGTTCCGTCACCTGGCCTTTATATGATCTACTCTGCCTCCATGGCGACAGCTATCGGCGAGTATCTGGGGCTTTCCCATCAGGAGATCGTGGACGGTGTAGCATCGTATGTCTCCACCGGCTCCCGGATGCGCCGCTTGCGGATGCGGGAAGACCGCCTGGTTATTGACGATTGCTATAATGCCAACCCCCAGGCCATGGCCGAGGCACTGCGCATCCTGGCCAAGAGCCACGGGCAAAAGCTGGCCATCCTGGGTGATATGGGGGAACTGGGTGAGCTGAGTGAGAGTGCCCACCGGGAGATCGGACGACTGAGCAAGGAACTGGGGCTCCACCATGTGGTGGCTATCGGCCCTAAATCTGCGGCGATTGCCGCCACAGCGGGGGACGTATGTGTGCATTTTGATACGATGGAAGAAGCAATGCCCACGATCCACCAGCTGCTGACACCCGGCACCACAGCGCTGGTAAAGGCATCCCATGCCATGGCGTTTGACAAAATTGTAAAGGAACTGGAAGAAACTTATTCATGATCGACATCAGCGTATCGGGACTCAGCAAGTCCTTTGATCTGGAAAAGAAAATATTGGATGGTCTGACTTTGCAGATCGATACCGGGGAACGTGTGGGCCTTTTGGGCAAGAACGGTGCAGGTAAGAGCACGCTTTTTCACATCCTCACCGGGGAACTTGACTATGACGAGGGACAGGTGGTGATTGCCCCCGGCCGCCGTGTGGGTCTGATTTCCCAAATTCCGGTGTATCCGGCGGACTACACCGTGGAGGATGTGCTGCAATCCGCCTTTTCCCGTATGTTCCGACTGAAGGAGGAGATGGACGCGCTCACAGAGCGCATGGCAAATGGCGAGAGCGATGATCAGATTCTGCGGCGCTATGGGGAGTTGACTGCCCGGTTTGAGGGGTTGGGCGGCTATGATACGGAAACTGCCGTCAATAAGGTGGCCAATGGCCTGTCCATTGATATGGAAATGCGCGCCCGTCTCTTTGATCATCTCTCCGGCGGTGAGAAAACCCGGGTGAATCTGGGCCGCCTCATTCTGGAAGATACGGATATCCTGCTGTTGGACGAGCCCACGAACCATTTGGATATGCAGGCCACGGAATGGCTGGAAGAGTATATCAGCAAATTCCACGGCACGGTGGTGACCATCTCCCATGACCGCTATTTCCTCGACCGCACCGTTACCCGTGTCATTGAGATTGTTGACGGCAAGGCGGAATTTTACAGCGGTAACTACAGTTTTTATGCCATTGAGAAGGAGCGGCGCTATCAAGAGCGCATGAAGCAGTATCTCAAGGAGCAGGCCAAGATTGAGCAGCTGACAGCTGCGGCGGAGAAAATGCATCTGTGGGCCTTTATGGGCAACGATGCCCTCCACAAGCGGGCATTCTCTATGGAAAAGCGTATCGAGCGTATGAAAACCACCGCTAAGCCTACTCGGGCCAAGAAAATGGACGCCCGGTTTGCCAGCCGTGAGTTTAAGGGAGATGAAGTACTGCAAATCAAGGGCGTGTCCAAGGCCTTTGGTGATCGCCCTTTGTTTTCTGACATCTACCTGCGGGTTGGCGGCGGCGAGCGGATTGCTTTTGTGGGCGAAAACGGCACAGGAAAAACAACGCTTCTCAATATGATTATGGGACGAGAGCGCAGTGACAGCGGCGTGATCCGCATGGGCCCGTCAGTCAAGGCGGCCTATTTGGAGCAAATGATCCACTTTGACCACCCGGAACGGAATCTGGTGGACACCATGCTTTTTGCAAAAAAGAATCTCTCGGCCCAGAGCGCACGAAACCGTCTGGCCTCCTACCAGTTTCAGGGGGAGGATGTTTTCAAGAGTGTTTCTGTGCTCTCCGGCGGAGAACTGAGCCGCCTGCGGCTTTGTATGTTGATGGACGAGGAGATCAATTTCCTCGTACTGGACGAGCCGACCAACCATCTGGATATTGACTCTCGTGAGTGGATTGAGGAGGCGGTGGAGGCTTTTGATGGAACGCTGCTGTTTGTCTCCCATGACCGCTACTTTGCCAATCGCTTTGCCACCCGTGTCTGGGAGTTGGCGGATGGCACCATTCATGACTATCCTATGGGCTTTGCCCAGTATCGTGCCATGAAGGCGGAGGAGAAGCGTCATGCCGTACCGGCCCCTAAGCCGGTGAAGAAGGGAGATACCCGTCCCCAACACGGCAGTCGGGAGAAGCAGGCACTGCGGCGTCAAATTACCATTTGTGAAACGGGCATTTCTCGTCTGGAGGCGGAGTGTACTCGCTTGGACGGAGAAATGGAGCAGGTCGCCTGTGACGCAGACAAACTAAATGAACTATATCGCCAAAAACAGGAAATAGAAACGCAGCTGGCAGAGGAGATGAGCCGCTGGGAGGAGCTAAGCCTGCAGTTGGAGGAATAAGGAGGAACACAATGAGCGATGTTTTGTGTATCTATTTTTCCCGTAGTGGGAATACAAAAAGAGCAATGGAGGAGATCGCCCAGGCACTGGATGCAGAGCTGGTGGAGATTACCGATGGACAGGATCGCTCCGGCTGGAAGGGTTATATGCGCTCTGGCATGGAGGCCATGCGGCCATCCACTCGACCGCTGCTGCCTGTAGTGACGGAAAAAAATCTTGAGGATTACCGTCTTGTAGTATTGGGAACACCGGTGTGGGCCGGACGGTGCAGCAGTGTCATGCGCGGATTTTTGAAACGCCGCGGGCTGGAGTTGAAACATGTGGGCTATATCATTACCCGTGCCAGCGAGCGGTGGTATGAAGAAGTGTACGATCAGATGGATCAGTACACCGCCGCGCCCCATGCGCTGGCGCATTCCCTGCGTGTAGGTGAAGTGGGCTATGAGTTTTGGCGTGATAAGTTCATTCAGGAAGCCCAGCAGTATCTGGGCCGATAAGGGGTGTGCCCATGCTGGAAAAGCTGAAAGAAATTGAAAAACGTCTTGACGAGGTGGAGCGGCAGCTGGGGGAACCCGCTGTTTACGGTGATCGGGAAAAGCTGCGTGCTTTGAGCCGGGAACAAAAGGAACTGACACCTGTGGTTGCTAAATGGAAGGAGTACTGTGAGGCTGAGGCGCGGATCGCCGAGGCCATGGAGCTTCTGGAGGATGCGGAGATGCGTCAGCTGGCGCAGGAGGAACTGCAGCAAGGACGGGCGGATAAGGAGCGGCTGGCAGAGGAATTGAAGTTGCTGCTGCTGCCTCGTGACCCTAACGACGATAAGAGTGTGGTTCTGGAGATTCGCAGCGGCGTCGGGGGAGAGGAGGGAGCCTTGTTTGCTGCCGACCTTCTGCGCATGTATACCATGTATGCCGAGCGCCGGGGCTGGCGGTTGGAGATTGCCAGTGTGAATGAGACGGAGTTAGGCGGTATAAAAGAGGTAAGCCTCACGGTGGAAGGCGAAGGCGCTTGGTCCCGGCTGAAATATGAAGCCGGCACCCATCGTGTCCAGCGTGTACCGGAAACGGAGTCCTCCGGCAGAATCCAGACCTCGGCGGCCACGGTAGCCGTTATGCCTGAGGCAGAGGAGGTGGAGTTCTCCATCGACCCCAAGGATCTGCAGATCGACACGTATCGCTCCTCCGGTGCCGGTGGGCAGCACGTTAATAAGACGGAATCCGCCATTCGTATTACCCATCTGCCCAGCGGAACGGTGGTGGAGTGCCAAGACGAGCGCAGTCAGTATAAAAATAAAGACCGCGCTATGAAGATTCTGCGCACTAAGCTCTATGAGGCGGAGAAGGAGAAGCAGAATGCTGCCATTGCCGAGACTCGCCGTACACAGGTAGGAACCGGTGATCGCAGCGGCAAGATCCGCACCTACAATTTCCCTCAGAATCGCGTCACCGATCATCGACTCACCGGGGAGAATAAAAACTTCAATATCGCCGCCATTATCAACGGTGATCTGGATGCGCTTATTGATGCGCTGACTGTGGCCGATCAGGCTGCACGGCTGCAGGAGGGGAGCGCATATGGAAAGGAATCTTAACTATGTTGGAAGTAGTCAAAAAAAGGCAGGAACTGGCAGGTCCCCGCGTGGTGGAGGCTTTGAGCCGCAATCATTTTGATGCTTACTATGTGTCTACGGCGGCGGAGGCTCTGGATAAGATCGTGGAGCTTATTCCCAAGGAGCACATCGTCTCTTGGGGCGGCAGCATGACCATGCAGGAATTGGGTGTGCAGCAGCGCCTGGTACAGGAAGGGTATCAAGTTTTGGATCGTGACAGTGTCAGTGACCCACAGGAGAAGGAAGAGCTGCTGCGCCGTGCACTGCTGTGTGATACCTACATTATGAGCAGCAATGCCGTCTCGGCAGACGGTCAGCTTTTTAATATTGACGGCACCGGTAATCGGGTGGCGGCTCTATGTTTTGGGCCGAAGAGCGTGATTGTGGTGGCCGGTATGAACAAAGTAGTGGGGAACGTGAAGGAAGCCTATAGCCGGGTGCGCCATTATACTGCACCGTGCAATATGCAGCGATTCAAAGATCGCAAGGCGCCCTGCATTGCCACCGGACTGTGCGGCGACTGCCATAGCACCGACAGCATCTGCAATCAGATGGTGACTACCAGAAATTCCCGCCCTGTGGGCCGCATTAAGGTGATCTTGGTGGGCGAGGATCTGGGGATTTAATTTTGAGAATTTAGAGGCGTGCGCTGTGAAAACAAGGATATTTCACCCGGAAAAAGAAAATAATGCAATCGAGGAGGCTGCGGCGATCCTCCGTCGCGGCGGCCTTTTAGGGATCCCCACAGAGACGGTGTATGGTCTGGGTGCCGATGGCCTGAATGAGGATGCGGTACGCCGCATCTTCGAGGCGAAGGGCCGTCCTCAGGATAACCCGCTGATTATTCATGTACCTGAGGTCGGATGGCTGGAACGATACTGTGAAGAGGTGCCGGAGGCAGCCTATCGTCTGGCGGAGAAGTTCTGGCCAGGGCCGCTGACTATGATCCTCCGCCGCAAGGATATTGTCCCTCTGCGGACGACAGGCGGCTTGGAAACGGTGGGCGTGCGCTGCCCTGACCATAGTCTGACCCGGGACATTATCCGGGCGGCCGGTGTCCCGGTGGCTGCGCCCAGCGGCAATACATCCGGACGCCCCAGTCCCACTACGGCAGAACATATGATCGAGGATATGGACGGGAAAATTGACGGTATCGTGGATGGAGGGCCCTGCAGCGTGGGCGTAGAGTCTACCATTATTGATCTGACGGTGAGCCCCCCGCAGCTGCTGCGCCCCGGCGGACTGCCGCTGGAAGACCTGCGGCAGGTGCTGGGTGAGATAACGGTGGACAAGGCTGTTACCTCAAAAATGAAGGAGGGGGAACACCCCCGTGCTCCGGGCATGAAGTACCGCCACTATGCACCGAAGGCACCGGTGACGGTGGTGATTGGTTCCCCGGAGCGCAGTGCCGCGTGGATCTTGGGTACGCTGGGGAAGAAGGCAGGCGTCATTTGCTTTAATGAATTTGCGCCGCTTTTTGAGGGGCATTTAGTGCATTGTCTGGGCGCTAGTGCGGATAAAGCAGCGCAGGCGCGCCATGTGTTCGATGCCCTGCGTACCTTTGATGATACCGATGTGGAGGAGATTTACGCCCAGTGCCCCGATGAGAGCGGTCTTGGCTTGGCGGTAAGTAATCGTCTAAAAAAGGCGGCGGGATTCCATGTTGTAGACGCCGGCAGCGGCCTTATTTTCGGACTTACCGGCGGTACCGGTGCAGGAAAGACCAGTGCGCTGCAGGCACTGGGAGAGTTGGGCGGTGTCATCTTGGATGCGGATGCCATCTACCATGAGATGCTCCGAACAGACACAGCACTGCGGCAGGATATTAGAGCGTCTTTCGGCGATGTATTCGATGAAAACGGAAGGCTGGATCGCCAGAAGCTGGGCGGTGTCGTCTTTGCCGACGAGGCGGCCTTGGAAAAGCTCAATGCTGTGGTCTACGCCCATCTCCGGCCGGAGATAGCGCGGCGGATGGCGGGTCACGATTTGGTGGGTCTGGATGCCGTCAATCTTATAGAGAGCGGCATGGATGTGATCTGCTGCCGCACGGTGGGCATTACCGCACCGGCAGAGCTGCGTGTCCGGCGCATCATGGCGCGGGACGGCATTGACGAGAAATACGCAAAGCTTCGGATCTCCGCTCAAAAAGGCGATGCATATTACCGTGAAAACTGCACAGACGTGCTGGAGAATCGATCGGATACACCGGAGGAATTCCGTGAGACAGCCCGGGAGTTCTTTATACATCTCATGAAGGAGGAACAGCAATGAGTGAAACGTTGAAAGAGCGCAAGGAGAGCCTTTTTTCCCAGATGAAGAATGGCTATGACCGTATGAGTGAGCAGGAAGAACCGAAGATGGAGGCATACTGCACCGCTTACCGTAAGTTTTTGGACAACGGCAAAACGGAGCGTGAGTGCGCAAGCTATGCTATGGCCTTGGCCCAAGAACACGGCTTTACCGCCTATCACCGTGGGATGGAACTCAAATGCGGTGACAAGATTTATACCTGCAACCGGAATAAGAGCGTGATGCTGGCGGTGATCGGGGAGAAGAGCCTTGCCGAGGGTATCCATGTTGTGGCGGCGCATATCGACGCTCCCCGCTTGGACTTGAAACCCATTCCCCTCTACGAGGACAGCGAGTTGGCTTATTTCAAGACCCATTACTATGGCGGAATTCGCAAATACCAGTGGGTCACCATCCCTCTGGAAATGCACGGTGTTGTGGTGCTGAAGGATGGCACGGTGGTGCCGGTGGTGTTGGGCGAAGGCAATGAGCCTAAGTTTGTCATCAACGATTTATTGCCCCACTTGGGTGCCGAGCAGAATAAGAAACCTCTGGGGGAGGCCATCCCCGGTGAAACTCTCAACATCCTGCTGGGCAGCCGTCCTGTGGGCGGGGAGGACGATACCGATCGGGTGAAGTTCCATGTGATGGAGAAACTCTTTGATAAGTATGGGATCACAGAAGCAGATTTCATCTCTGCGGAGTTGGAAGCAGTGCCTGCCGCCATGTCCACGGAGATCGGTCTGGATGGCAGTCTTCTGGGCGCCTACGGACACGATGACCGTGTGTGCGGCTACGCAGGACTGCAGGCTATTCTGGAAATTGAGCATCCTCAGCACACGGCTGTTTGCATGTTGGCCGATAAGGAGGAAATTGGCTCCATGGGTGTGACGGGTATGCAGTCTGCCGCCTTTGATACCTTCATCCACGATTTGTGTGACAGTCAGAATGTGCCGCTGCGGGCGTGCTTTGAGAATTCCTTCTGCCTGTCGGCAGATGTGACAGCCGCCTATGATCCCAATTTCCCGGAGGTCTATGAAAAACGCAACAGCGCCCGGATCAACTACGGGATCGCCCTTTGTAAATATACCGGTTCTCGCGGCAAAAGCGGTTCCAGCGATGCCAGTGCCGAAACGGTAGCCTTTGTGCGCCGTATCTTGGGCGATGCAGATGTAGTTTGGCAGATGGCAGAGCTGGGAAAGGTGGATGTTGGCGGCGGCGGTACGGTGGCGATGTTTATGGCCAACCGCAATATTGCCACGCTGGATGCCGGCGTACCGGTTCTGAGTATGCACGCTCCTTTTGAGACGGTGAGCAAGTTGGACTGCTACATGACCTACAAGGGCTGCAAGGCAGTGTATGAGGCATAACCCCGCATAAGAACAGCAAACGGGGCTTTATAGAGCACGCAGCGAATCATTAGAATATACCAAATACAAGAATGTCCCTGAGGTAAAATAAGACCTCAGGGATTTTTCGTCTGCATCCTCTCGGCAAGCATACCCCAAAGCGGTCTTTTTTTATCCATGGTGGCATAATTTGCTTCTCTTTGCGCATCCTACGGATGATAAGGAGGCGATTTTATGCAGGAAGAACCGAAAACGAAAAACGAAGAGACGAAGGATACGCCCCAGCAGCAAATCGTGGAGATGGGTTCCACGGTGATTAAAAACAGCCATGGCACCATTCACTGTTTGACCATCATCGGTCAGATCGAAGGTCATACCATGGCGCCAAACAATGCGAAAACTACCAAGTATGAGCATGTTTTACCACTGCTGGCCGGGATTGAGGCCTCGGATGACATCGATGGGCTGCTGCTCCTCCTCAACACGGTGGGCGGAGATGTAGAGGCGGGGTTGGGCATTGCCGAGATGATTGCCGGTATGGAAAAGCCTACGGTGACTTTGGTACTGGGCGGCGGACATTCCATCGGTATTCCACTGGCGGTGTCGGGGAAAATGACAATCATCGCCCCTTCGGCATCCATGACCATCCATCCTGTGCGTATGTCCGGCACGGTGATTGCTGCGGCGGAGACTTACCGCTATTTTGAACGACTGCAGGAGCGAATTATCGGCTTTGTGGCAGAACACGCTGCCATCAGCGCTGAACGATTCCGCCAGCTGATGCTGCAAAGCGGCGATATGGCCAACGACGTGGGCACGGTGGTCTATGGGGAAGAGGCAGTGCGCGAGGGGCTGATGGATCGTGTGGGTACGCTTCATGATGCTTATGAGTGCATCTATCAGATGATTGGGGAAAAAAGAGAATAGCTTAGCGGGCGTCTCCCAGACGCCCGTTTTCCATTTGCGGCCGGAAAAGTGACATATTCCCGCCGGAAAGCATATTATTTCCTTGAAAAAATTTATCTTGGCTGATATACTAAATTAGTTATCGTATGCATCAACGAATGAGGTGAAGCACATTGTACTTAAAAGCACTGGAAATTCAGGGGTTTAAATCTTTTCCCGATAAAACGGTGTTGAATTTTGCTGAAGATATTACGGCGATTGTGGGCCCAAACGGCAGCGGAAAATCTAATATTTCCGATGCAATCCGCTGGGTGATGGGGGAACAGAGCAGCCGTCAGCTGCGCGGCGCCAAGATGGAGGATGTGATCTTCGGCGGTACAGAAAAGCGCAGCCAAATGGGCTTTGCGCAGGTTACGCTGGTGATGGACAATACCGAGCATATTTTCAACCGTGACGAGACAGAGGTGGCGGTGACACGCCGCTACTACCGAAGCGGTGAGTCGGAGTATTATATCAACAAGCAGTCTGTCCGATTGAAGGACGTGAACGAGCTCTTCATGGATACCGGTATGGGCCGAGAGGGCTATTCTATTATTGGGCAGGGCAAGATCGACGAGATTTTGTCTGTCAAGAGCGGTGAGCGCCGTGAGGTCTTTGAAGAGGCCGCCGGTATTTCCAAGTTCCGCCACCGTAAGGAGGAGTCAGAGCGTAAACTGGAGCGCACGGAGGAAAATCTGGTGCGCATCAACGATAAAATTTCGGAGCTGGAGTTACAGGTGGAGCCGCTGCGCAAACAGTCGGAGACGGCAAAAAAGTACCTGATCCTCCGCGATGAGCTGCGTGTATTGGAGATCTCTGTGTGGCTTGAAAATCTGCAGGCGGTGCGTGCCTCGGCGCTAAAGCTGGAGACGGATCTGCGCACGGCGCAGGCGGATCAAGAGCGGGCGCAGGCGGCGCTGGATGCGGTGTATGCCGAGAATGACCACTGCAATGAGCAGGTACGGCAAAACGATATGGAGGCCGAACGGCTGCGTGCGGAGATGGGACAGCTGGAGGGGCGTGTTTCGGAGGCGGAGGCCGCGGTAGCCGTTTTGAAAACGGATATTGGTCACCATGAGGAGTCCATCCTGCGCCTGGACGAGGAACTGAAATCCAGCACGATTCGTACACAGACGCTGCAAGATCAAGTGGATAGTGCCAATGCCCGCATTGGCGAAATCGACAGACAGGGGCAGGCATTGGAGCAGGAAGTGGAGCAGCTTCTTGCGCAGATCCGGCAGCTGGCGGAGAGTGCCGGCAGCACCGAGCAGGAGACAGAGGCGCTGCGTGCCCGTGAGGCACTGGAACTGGCAGCGGTCAGTGAGGGGAAGGCAGCGCTTTCGGCACTGGAAACAGGCATTCGTGAGGTGGCGGAGCGCTCTACCAATTTGAAAACAGAGTTATCTGCGGCACAGGAAAAGCTGCAGATGAACGAGGCGGAGTCCAGAGAAAACCGCAAGGCGCTGCAGGAGGCGCGGGAGGAAGAGCAGGCCGTCAGCAATATGATCCAAGGGCACAGCCTCAAGATGGAGGGCCGCCGCCGGCGTGCCCAAGAGGCCGGTGAAAAGAAAATGACTTTGACCATGGAGGAGAATAACCTTCGCTCCCGTATCCATATGCTCAGTGAGATGGAGAAAGAGTACGAGGGCTTTTCTAAAGCTGTGAAAACCGTGATGTACGCCGCGGAGAAGCATACACTCCGAGGGATCCACGGCCCGGTGGGCAGTCTGATGGATACAGAACCGCGCTGCACCGTGGCACTGGAGATTGCCTTGGGGGCAGGACTTCAGAATATTGTAGTAGACCGGGAGGCGGATGCCAAGAACGCCATTGCTTTTTTGAAGCAGCGGGACGCAGGTCGTGCCACTTTTCTTCCTATGAATGTGATCCGCGGTGAGGAACTGCGGGAGCCGCACCTGGCCGAAGAGTATGGCTTTGTGGGCATTGCCTCCCAGCTGATCCGCTGTGAGAGCCAGTATGTGCCCATTTTCCGAAACCTGTTGGGCCGCACCGTAGTGGTGGAGGATCTGGACTGCGGTATTACCTTGGCACGAAAATACCAGAACCGCTTTCGTATTGTGACACTGGACGGTCAGGTCATTAACCGCGGCGGCTCTATGACCGGCGGCAGCATTAGCCGCAGTGCGGGAATCCTGTCTCGTGCCAACGAATTGAAGGCTTTGCAGAAAAAGCAGGCGGGACTTACCCTTGCCCTGCAGGAGGCCGGTGCGCAGGCCGAGACGCTGGATCGTGAGCTGCAAAAGGCACAGTATGAGTTGGAAGTGGCGCAAGGGCAGCAGCGCAGAGCAAAGGAAGATGTGCTGACGCTGGAAGGAAAGCAGAATCACTACGATATTCTGACGGAAACTCTGCGCCTGAGCTGTGAGAACATGGCACAGGAACTGGAGAGCCTTGCCAAGAGAACCGAGACGGATCAAGAGAAGATCGACGCCGTCACCGCAAAGATTGCCCAGCACCAGAATTGCGCACAGGATTTACACCGCCAGACGGAGGAAAAGCAGGCCGGGCAGAGTGATCTGCAGGCCGAAACTACCCAGATATCAGAGCGTATCAGTCACAAGCGTGCGGCACAGGCGGCGCTGTCTGCGGAGCGGGAGTCTTCGGTACAGAGCCGGGAGAATTATCTGGCCTTGCAGCGTGATCTGATGACGGAGAGCCGTGATCGTGCGGCACTGGGAGATCAGTTCCGCCATGAGATTGAGAAGGCGCGCAGTGAGATGGAGTGTCATGAGGCGCAGGCAGCAGAGCTTCGTGGGCAGAGAGAGACGCTACAGGAGAAGCTGCAGGCGCTGGCGCAGGAGAAACTGACACTGGAAGCCGGACGCACCGCACAGAGCCAGAGAATGCAGGAGTGCAACGATGCCCTGCTGTATGCAGGGAAAGAAGTTTCCCGCTTGGAGCAGAAGCAGAGCGGCGCGGCCATGGAGGAGAAAACGCTTCTGGATAAGCTGTGGGAGCGTTATGAGCTCAGTCACAGCGAGGCCATGGAGCAGCGCATTGAATTGGAGAGCATTCCCAAGGCCACCCGCCGCATCGGGGAACTGAACAGGGAAATTAAGAATCTAGGCACGCCCAATATTGGGGCTATTGAAGAGTTTGAACGGGTGAACACCCGCTATACATATCTCTCTGAGCAGCGCACCGATGTGGAGAAGGCCAAAGAAGAGCTGCGGGGTGTTATCGACGAGATTACGCACCAGATGACGGATATTTTCGCCCAACAGTTCAAGTTGCTCAACGAGAGTTTTCAGGAGACATTTCTGGAACTCTTCGGTGGTGGTCGTGCGCGTTTGGAATTGGAGGACGAAAACGACATTCTAAACTGCGGTATTGAGATCAAAGTGCAGCCGCCCGGAAAGCAGCTCAAAACCATTACGCTGCTCTCCGGCGGTGAGAAGGCCTTTGTGGCGATTGCACTTTACTTTGCAATATTGAAGGTGCATCCTACGCCGTTTTGCGTGATGGACGAGATTGAGGCGGCACTGGACGAGGCCAATGTGGTGCGCTATGCCCGTTATATGCGGCGTATCGCAGGAAAGACGCAGTTTATTGTCATTACCCATCGCCGCGGCACGATGGAGGAGGCTGACGTACTCTATGGCGTCACCATGCAGGAGCGAGGTGTTTCCCGCATCCTGACCATCAACCTCAACGATATGGCAAAAGAACTGAAGATCAAGTGAGGAGGAAAACGCTGTGGGACTTTTCAGTAAATTTAAAAAAGCATGGTTTGCACCCATGTCCTTTGAGGAACTGGGAGAAGAGTTTTTCGAGGAGTTGGAGGAAAATCTGATCCTGGCGGATGTGGGCATGAGTATTGCCGTGGATGCCGTGGAAAAGCTGCGTAAAAAGGTGTATGATGAGCGGTTGCTGGGAGCGGAAAATGTGAAAGCGGCACTGCGTGATATTCTGGCAGAGCAGCTGGATGTGGGCAGTACAGCGCTGGATCTGTCCACCAGCCCCAGTGTGATTCTTATGATCGGCGTTAATGGTGTCGGTAAGACCACCTCCATCGGTAAGCTGGGTCATCAGCTGAAGAAACAGGGGAAGAAAGTTATGTTCTGTGCCGGAGATACGTTTCGTGCCGCAGCAGCCGATCAGTTGGAGATCTGGTCGGAGCGGGCCGGAGTGGACATTGTCCGACAGCATGAGGGGGCAGATCCCGGTGCGGTACTCTTTGATGGACTTCAGGCGGCAAAAGCCCGCGGCACCGATGTAGTGCTGGTGGATACGGCAGGACGGCTCCATAATAAGCAGAATCTGATGAATGAACTTGCGAAAATGCGTAAGATCATTGACCGTGAGGTACCGAATGCCAGAAAAGAGACGCTGCTGGTGCTGGATGCCACTACCGGACAGAATGGACTCATTCAGGCCCGGCAGTTTAAGGAGACGGCGGGGCTGACCGGGATCATCCTTACCAAGCTGGACGGGACCGCCAAGGGCGGCATCGTCATTGCCATTGCACAGGAGCTGCAGGTGCCGGTGAAGTATGTGGGATTGGGTGAAGGGATCGATGATTTACAGCCCTTTGACGCCAAGGAATTTTTGGAAGCAATGATCTGATGGGAAAGGAAACGGACATGAAACGTTCTGACGGAAGAAAGTTCAATGAACTTCGGCCGGTGACCATTACCACCGACTTTGTTAAGTTTGCTGAGGGCAGTGTGCTCATCCAGTGTGGTGATACGAAGGTGCTGTGCTGCGCCTCTGTAGAAGATCGCACTCCGCCCCATGTGCAGCCTGGCTGCGGCTGGGTGACGGCAGAGTATTCCATGCTGCCCCGTGCCAATCGCCAGCGCAGCCGACGGGACGTGGATAAACTGAAAGTATCCGGCCGCAGTGCGGAGATCCAACGGCTCATTGGCCGCAGTCTGCGTGCCGCCGTAGATATGGAGATGCTGGGCGAGCGCACCATTACGGTGGACTGTGATGTACTGCAGGGGGACGGCGGAACGCGTACCGCTTCTGTTACCGGTGGTTTTATCGCTATCGCGCTGGCCTGCCGCCGTCTGGTAGAGGATGGATACCTTGGGCGCAGCCCCATTCGCCACTTTGTCTCCGGAATCTCCGCCGGTATCGTGGAGGACGAGCTGCTGCTGGATTTGCAATATAGTGAAGACAGCCGTGCCATGGTAGATCTGAACTGCGTGATGAACGAGCTGGGTGAGATCATCGAGCTGCAGGGCACTGGGGAAGGTCGGGCCTTTACCATACGTGAGCAGCGGGAGCTGTTGGAGCTGTGTGCTAAGGGCAACCGGGAATTGATTGCTAAGGAAAAGGAAATTTTGGGAGGGAAATTCTAATGAAATTTGTATTGGCATCCCAAAACAAAGGCAAACTGACAGAAATGCAGAGCATTTTGGAGGATCTGGGCGTAGAAGTGGTGCTCCAATCTGATCTGGGACTTCATGTGGAGGTGGAGGAGACAGGAACCACCTTTGCACAGAACGCCATGTGCAAGGCCAAGGCTGTGATGGAAGCCAGCGGCCTGCCCGCTATTGCGGATGACTCCGGCCTTTGTGTGGACTGGCTCAACGGTGCACCCGGCATCTATTCCGCCCGTTACGGCGGTGTAAAGACGGATGAAGAGCGCTATCAGCTGCTGCTCAGCAACTTGCGCGGTGCGACCAACCGGGCCGCTCATTTCCACACGGACATTGTTTGCTGCTTCCCCGATGGAGAGGTGCTGCAGGCTGCCGGTGACTGCTTCGGCACCATTGCCTACGCACCACGCGGTGAAGATGGTTTCGGCTATGATCCTGTCTTTTTTGTGCCGGAACTGCGCAAGACTTTTGCCCAGCTGACTGCGGAAGAAAAGAATGCTGTATCCCACCGAGGCAATGCCCTGCGGGATTTTGCAGCGAAACTAAAAGATTATTTGAAAGAGAATTAAGGTATGGAATTGACAAGTAAGCAAAGAGCGCAGCTGCGTGGAATTGCAGCAGGTGCAGATACCATTATTCATGTGGGCAAAGACGGTATCGGTGACAACCTCATCAAGCAGGTGAATGATGCCTTAGAGGCTCGCGAATTGGTGAAGGGCCGTGTGCTGGAGAACTCCATGTATACGGCTCGTGAGGCGGCTGAGGAACTGTGCATCCCCACCCGCAGCGAGGTGGTACAGGTGATCGGCAGCAAGTTCGTGCTCTATCGGATGCAGCACGATAAGAACAAGCGAAAGATCGAACTGGTAAAAGATCGGAAGAAGAGCGTCTGAGATGAAAATCGGTATTTACGGTGGTACATTTGACCCAATCCACCGGGGCCATATTGCAGCAGCTCAGGCTGCTGCAGAGCAGCTGCAGCTGGATCGTCTGCTGCTGATTCCGGCCAGCGTGCCGCCGCATAAGGAACTATCCCATGGCAGTGCCAGTGGGAAAGACCGCTTTGAGATGACGGTACTGGCCACAGCAGAACTGGGTTCCCAGACGAAAGTACTGGACATGGAACTGCAGCGGACAGGGAAGAGTTTCACCAGTGATACGCTGCGGCTTTTGAAGGAAAAGTATCCCGAAGATGAGCTGTGGCTGCTGATGGGAACGGATATGTTCCTATCGGTGCACACTTGGCATGAGCCGGAGGTGATCATGTCTCTGGCCTCCATCGGCGCATTCAGCCGCACGGAGACAGGGGAGGACGAGGCTTTTGCAGCGCAAAAAGCCTATTTGGAGAAAACCTTTGGCGCCAAGGTGGCAACGCTGGACAACCCCCATGTTTGGGAGGTATCCAGCACCGAGATCCGGGCGCAGCTTGCCTGCGGAAAGGGAAGAGAAGCGCTCACCGACCCAGTCTGGGGCTATATTCAGCGCCGTGGACTCTACGGCGTAGATGTGAACCTAAAATCCTTAACAGTAGATGAATTGCGGCCCGTTGCGCTTAGTTACTTAAAGCCAAAACGGATGCCGCATGTACTGGGAACGGAGCAGGAGGCAATCCATCTGGCCAAACTCTACGGTGTGGACGTGGAGGAGGCACAGGTGGCGGCATTGCTCCATGACTGCACGAAAAAGCTGAATATTGAGGAGCAGCTGGCGCTGTGTGAGAGGTATCATGTGGCGCTGGACGATTTGCAGCGAAAGGCATTAAAACTGCAGCACGCCATCACGGGCGCAGAGATTGCCCGCCATGTCTTTGGCGTCAGCGATGCGGTGTATGAGGCCATCCGCTGGCACACCACCGGAAAACCGAATATGACGAGACTTGAAAAAGTGATCTATATGGCCGACTATATTGAGCCGAACCGGGATTTCCCCGGCGTGGACCAACTGCGTAAGGCGGTATGGGAGGATCTGGATCGGGGATTGCTGCTGGGTATGGAGTCTTCCATGGAAGAGATGATCCGGTGGGGCAATCCTGTGCACCATGATACGCTGGAGGCCCGAGACTACCTGACACAGCAGCTGAATGAAGGAGAATAAAGTATGAAAACTGCAAAAGAATTGGCATTACTGGCAGCCAAGGCCCTTTCTGATAAAAAGGCAAAGAACGTGCAGGCATTGGAGATCGCGGATTTGACCACGCTGGCGGATTATTTCGTCATCGCAACCGGCTCCTCCAATACCCAGATCAATGCGCTGGTGGATAACGTGGAGCGGGTTTTCTCCCAGGAAGCAGGGGAGACTCCGCTGCACCGTGAGGGCTATCGCGGAGGCACGTGGGTGCTGCTGGACTATGGCTGCATTGCCATTCATGTGTTCTCCGAGGAGGCGCGGGAGTTTTACGATCTGGAACGCCTTTGGAACGGCGCTAAGCCGTTGGATCTGTCCGGCGTGCTGGAAGCGGGAGAGTGAGCCGGGAAAACGCTTCTTGACAAACGGCAAAGAACACATTACAATAAACCTATCGTGTTGGTAAAAGACGAAGAAGGGGAAAAAGACAAGGGATAGCCTGCCTAAGAGAGCCGACGGATGGTGCGAGTCGGTGGAGGTGCTTTGTCCATACTGGCCCCGGAGTTTCCCATTTGAACGAAGTAGGGTGGGACGGAATGCTCCGTTATCGGCAAATCCCCTCATGCTGGGGGAACTGAGGGCTGTGCGGGTAACCGCCGGCCGGATCAGGGTGGTACCGCGTATTTGATCGCCCCTGACTTCCGTATGGAAGTCAGGGGCGTTTTTTCGTCTGAAAGTAATGCAAAGAATCATAAAGGAGAGTCATATGAAGTACGATTTTGCCGCCATTGAAAAGAAATGGCAAGCGAAGTGGGAGGAGACCAAGCCTTATGCGGCTGTCACCGGTGACACCACTCGCCCTAAATTCTACGGGTTGATTGAGTTTCCCTATCCTTCGGGACAGGGTCTGCATGTGGGCCATCCCCGCCCTTTCACCGCAATGGACATTGTGACCCGCAAAAAGCGCATGGAGGGCTACAACGTTCTCTATCCCATCGGGTTTGACGCGTTCGGCTTGCCCACAGAGAACTACGCCATCAAAAACCATGTCCATCCTGCCATTGTTACCAAAAATAACATTGCGAACTTTACCGCCCAACTGAAGATGCTGGGCTACGGCTTTGACTGGGACCGCGTGGTGGATACCACCGACCCCAGCTATTATAAGTGGACGCAGTGGATTTTCCTGCAGCTCTTCAAGAAAGGTCTTGCCTATAAGACCACCATGCCTGTGAACTGGTGTACCAGCTGTAAGTGCGTTTTGGCCAACGAAGAAGTGGTCAACGGCGTATGTGAGCGCTGCGGCAGTGAGGTCATTCGCAAGGAGAAGAGTCAGTGGATGCTGAAGATCACCGAGTACGCCCAGCGGCTGATTGACGATCTGGACGATTTGGATTATCTGGATCGTGTAAAGATTCAGCAGAAGAACTGGATCGGCCGCTCCACCGGTGCGGAGGTCAACTTCAAGACCACGACCGGCGACGTGCTGACCATCTTTACCACCCGCTGTGATACCCTGTTCGGTGCGACCTATATGGTAATGGCGCCGGAGCATGCCTATGTGAACCAGTGGAAGGATCGGATCAGCAACTGGGATGAGGTGGCCGCCTATGTGGATGCCGCCGCCCATAAATCCGATTTTGAGCGCAGTGAGCTGAATAAGGAAAAGACCGGTGTCCGTATCGAGGGCATCCATGCCATCAACCCCGTCAACGGCAAAGAGATTCCCATCTTCATTTCTGACTATGTTTTGGTCACCTACGGTACCGGCGCCATCATGGCCGTGCCTGCCCACGACCAGCGCGACTGGGAGTTTGCCAAGGCCTTTGGCTGCGATATCGTGGAGGTTGTCAAGGGCGGCGATATCGAGAAGGAGGCTTTCACACTGAAGGGTGATGAGGGCATCATGGTCAACTCCGGCTTCCTCAATGGCATGACGGTGAAAGAAGCGATTCCTGCCATGAAGAAGTGGCTGGCTGACAATCATCTGGGGAAAGAAAAGGTAAATTATAAGCTGCGTGACTGGGTGTTCTCCCGCCAGCGCTACTGGGGCGAGCCGATTCCTCTGGTTCACTGCGACAAGTGCGGCTGGGTTCCGGTTCCTGAAAGTGAGCTGCCGGTGGTGCTGCCGCAGGTGGACAGCTATGAGCCTACCGATGATGGCGAAAGCCCCTTGAGTAAGATGACCGATTGGGTCAACACCACCTGCCCCTGCTGCGGCGGCCCTGCCAAGCGCGAGACGGACACCATGCCCCAGTGGGCCGGTTCCAGCTGGTACTTCCTGCGCTATATGGATCCCCACAACGACAAGGAGCTTGTCAGCAAGGAGGCCGAGGAGTACTGGGGGCCTGTGGATTGGTACAACGGCGGTATGGAGCATACCACGCTGCACCTGCTCTACAGCCGTTTCTGGCATAAGTTCCTCTATGATATGGGCGTTGTGCATACGCCGGAGCCCTATCACAAGCGCACCAGCCACGGCATGATTTTGGGCGAAGGCGGGGAGAAGATGTCCAAATCCCGCGGCAATGTGGTGAATCCCAACGACATTGTGGCGCAATACGGTGCGGATACCATGCGCCTGCACATCATGTTTATCGGCGACTTTGAAAAGGCAGTCTCTTGGTCGAACGAGGCGGTGAAGGGTTCCAAGCGCTTCCTGGATCGGTGTTGGAATTTGATGGACAATGCCACCGATGACGAGGCGATCAGCGCCAAAAACGAGAGCATCATTCATAAGACCATCAAGAAGGTGACGGCTGACATTGACGGTCTGAAGATGAATACCGCCATTGCCGCCCTGATGTCTATGGTCAATGATTTCTATGCCAACGGCTGCAGCAAGGGCGATTTGGAGCAGTTGCTGCTGCTGCTGAGTCCCTTTGCACCGCACATGGTAGAGGAGATGTGGGAGCTGACCGGCTATGCGGCCAAGTATGGCAAGATGGCCATGCAGATGTCCTGGCCCACCTATGATGAGAGTAAGACGGTGGATGCACAGGTGGAGATGGCCGTGCAGGTCAACGGTAAGCTGAAGGGCACAGTGATTATGCCGACCGACAGCGAGCAGGAGGCCGTTGTGGCTGCCGCCATGGAGATTGAGAAAGTGAAGAAGGCTGCCGAGGGTATGACTCTGGTCAAGACCATTCTGATCAAGAATAAACTGGTGAACCTGATCGTTAAGCCTGCCAAGTAAAAAAAGTAAATTCTTTTTCGGTAATTGCAAGAAAAGAGGAGAGATTTCAAAAAAATCTCTCCTCTTTACCAAAGAAGATGAAAAAATAACTTGACAGTGGCAGGAAAAATGGATATAATTTTCTCTGTTAAAGTCATGTCTTATGACTCTTAAAGAGTATCCTGGATTGAGCCGGATACATCGGAGGGAGGGAAAATAGATGTCCGAAGTACATGTGAAGGAAGGCGAGTCCTTGGATAGCGCTCTGAAGCGCTTCAAGAGAAGCTGCGCCAAGGCCGGCATTGTTGCGGAGGTGCGCAGAAGAGAGTGCTATGAAAGCCCCAGCGTCAAGCGCCGCAAGAAGTCTGAGGCTGCCCGCAAGAATAGAAACAAGAGATATTATTAATCTGTTTCCACAAGAAGCTGAACTGTTTGGTTCAGCTTCTTTCTTTTTTGGCATGTGGGAAGAGCTCCTCTAAGAGGTCTTCCGCTTCCGGCAGCATTATGAGGGCCTCCTCAATCCCCATATCTTGCGCAAGAGACAGCTTTCGTGCCATCGTGTCGCCATCATCAAAGAGGGTGAATGTAGTGATGCCGTTTTGCGTTCTTGTGAAATAGCGAGCACAAAGTTCGGAGGAGAAAAATACAGGCCGGCCCACCATTCGCTGCCGCAGCTCATCCAGTGACAGCGGTGTACCATTGCCGGTGGGGCAGGGCAGGGGGAACTCCATAGCTAATCGCTGTAGATCCAACGTGATACGCTGGGGGCTGAATTGGCTGGCTGCCTCTGCCATGCGGGTCTCTAACCTGCCGCCGGAGAGGGCGGTGCAGAGGAGAACATTGGCGTGGGAGATGACCGGGGCGTAGAGCTCCGGGACCAAGAGCCGATATCCGGCGGGGAGAAGGGTGCGCTCCAACTGGCGGCACAGTTCGCCTAAATCCTTCCGATAAGGCTGCTCAAAGTCCAGTACCACCCCGGAAAAACGGCGCTGTGAACAGAGATAGAGAAGTTCCCTGCACAGGGGCATCGGACGGGGGACGGGGGGAGCATTTTTGTCGGAAAGAGCTAAAAGGCCACCTCGGAGTCGGGGCGGCAGCGGACAGGAGAACAGCTGCCCGCCTTCGCCGATGCGGCAGGCTACATGGACCAAGTGGCGTGTATACTGCCGCGCGGTGTCCAGCCGATCCGGCGTGGCGGCAAGATAAAGCTGCAAACGGATCACCTCTTGTATTCAAATGACTTTAATGGTACACTATATAAAGAAGATTATGTGAAAAGAGGATCCTATATGCGTTTTTCTTTGGTGCCCCATCGGCTCTTCGCTGACTATACCCAAATTACCCCGGAGTTGCTGCAGACGAAGGGAATCCGTCTGTTGCTCAGTGACTTGGATTTTACGCTGGCACCCAAGAGCATCCGAGACCCGGACGAACGGATTTTTGCGTGGATGACATCATTGCAGGAGGCAGGCATTCAGGTGATGATCCTTTCAAATAACCGATCGCCTGCCCGTGTGGAGCGGTTTTGTAAGAATTTAGGGATCACCTATGTGGGACACGCCGGAAAGCCGTCTACCCGTGGATTTCGGGAGGCGATGGACAAGGCTGGTGTTACGGAGAAGGAGACGGCGATGCTGGGCGATAAGCTGCTCACCGATGTGCTGGGGGCGCGCCGTGCCGGTGTTTGGGCGCTGATGGTGGAGCCGTTAGGCGGCGCTGTAGGCCCGTGGCAGAAAGTGCTCCATGCGCTGCAGGCTCCCTTTAAAGCTATGAGAAAGGAATGAGTTCCATGAATCATTGGAATACTGTAAGAGCAGGACTGGAGAAGGCAGGGCTGGATGCCGTACTATTAACCGGGAGGCCCAACCGTTTCTACGCTACCGGCTTTGACGCCGATGATGAAGGCGGCATAGCGCTGGTGAGTCGTCAGGGGAACTTCTTCTTTACCGATGCACGCTATCTGGAGGCAGCAGAGTCCCAAATAAAAGATGCCGCCATTGGCTGTATTGACCGGGAGCACAGTTATGTGGACTGGATTAATGAGGCACTGAAGCTCTCCGACAGCAGGATCGTTGGCTTTGAAGAGCAGATGATGACGGTGGCGGATTTCCGGGTCTATGAAAAAGAACTTCACTGTACGCTGCAAGAGGCTTCCGGCCTGCTGCAGGTGCTGCGCCAGACGAAGGACGAAGAGGAACTCCGACGCATGGAAAAGGCACAGGAGATTGCCGAGACTGCGTTTTCTCAACTGCTTCGTGAACTGCGCCCCGGTATGACAGAGCGGCAGCTGGCGGCAAGGCTACAGTATTTGGCCATTGCCGGCGGCGCGGAAAAGATGTCTTTTGGAACCATTGTGGCCAGCGGCCCCAACGGCAGTATGCCACACGCCGTTCCTACCGACCGTGCTGTCCAGACCGGAGAGTTCATCACGTTTGATTTTGGCTGTGTCTACGGTGGTTACTGCTCGGACATGACACGGACGGTGGCGTTGGGGCAGGTAACAGAGGAGATGGAAAAAGTTTACCGCATCGTGCAGCAGGCACAGCAGGCGGGGCTTATGGCGGCACGTGCCGGAATCACGGGACGGGAGATGGATGCTGCGGCACGGCAGATCATCGAGTCCGCCGGATATGGGGAATACTTCGGTCATAGTCTGGGGCACAGTTTGGGGATTGAGGTTCATGAGAGCCCCAATGCCTCCCCCAAAAATGATCAGCCGCTGCCGGAGGGCGCTGTGCTCAGTGTGGAGCCGGGGATCTATTTGCCGGGACGGTTCGGTGTGCGCATTGAGGATACAGTTGTCCTGGGGAAAGACGGATGCAGGAATTTAATGAAGATGACGCGGGAATTACAGTGCATCTAAGGGGATTTTTTTCGGAAAAAAAGGAAAAAGTGGCGTAAAGGACTTGTCAAACTATGGTATATCGTGTAAAATAAAAAGGCCGCTTTGGCACAGTTATATTTCAGAGAAATACGTAGGATACTTTTTCATATAATAGGAGGATACTAATATGGCGACAATTACTGCTGGTGATTTCAGAAACGGCAAGACGTTTGAAATGGACGGCAAGGTGATGCAGGTGGTGGAATTCCAGCACGTGAAGCCCGGTAAGGGCGCTGCGTTTGTCCGCACCAAGATGCGCAATGTGGTGACCGGTGCTGTGACTGAAACTTCTTTTAACCCTACGGCTAAGTTTGAGGAAGCTTTCGTTGAGCGCAAGGATATGGCTTACAGCTATAACGATGGCGACCTGTACTACTTCATGGATCAGGAGACCTTTGATATGGTACCCCTGGGCAGAGAGCTGCTGGGCGATGCCTTCCGCTTCGTTACCGAAAACACCGTATGCAAGGTACTGAGCTATAAGGGCAATGTATTTGGTCTGGAGTGCCCCAACTTCATGGAGCTGGAGATTACCGAGACCGAGCCCGGTCTGGCCGGCAATACGGCTACCAACACACTGAAGCCCGCCACTGTGGAAACCGGTGCCGAGGTGAAAGTGCCTCTGTTCATCAATATTGGTGACAGAATTACCATTGACACCAGAACCGGTGAGTATCTGAGCCGCGCAAAGTAAGGAACGATTTCACATCTTGATCGTTGAGAAAGGAGCATAAATATGGAAATTTCTGAAAAGGTTGCCTATCTGAAGGGGTTGGCTGAGGGCTTGGATCTGGATACCGATTCCAAGAACGGCAAGCTCTTTGCTGCCATCATCGATGTGCTCGGCGATATGAGCGAGAAGATGCTGGATCTGGAAGAGGCTCTGTACGACATGGAGGACGGATTGGATGCAGTCAGCGATGATCTGTCCGAGGTGGAGGAGGCCATCTTCGACGATGACGATGACGATGAGGACGAGGATGACGGCGAATGGTTTGAGACCACCTGCCCTTCCTGCGAAGAGGAAATCCTCTTCAATGAGGACGAGTTAGAGGCCGGCGAGATCCTGTGCCCCAACTGCGGCGAAAAGCTGGAGTTCGATCTGTCTGATCTGGTTTCTGATGAGGATGAAGAGGAAGACGACGACTAAGTCACTTCTGCATATGCTGGAAAAGTCCCGCGGTTCATGAACTGCGGGACTTTTTTGCGCTGTGTTGCTGTGTCTTAGTTATACGGGAAAAGGCAGCAATCCGTTTTGACGGATCGCTGCCTTTTGGTTAGAGTCAGACCGAGAAAAGAATATCGGCATAGGTGGGGTAGGGCCAATACTTGGCACAGGTGCGGCTCTCCAGTTCGCTGACAAGAGCGGAAATCTGGTTTTGCAGGGCAAAAACCTGATCCCGGAAGTAATGGGCGGATTCAATTCCACCGTCGACATACGGCGCCGCAGCCAGAGCAGATTGCAGCTGCTCACACAGCTGATACATCTGGTTGGTTAGCGTAGTAATTTGATCCAGCAGCGCCGCAGCGGCAAGGTTGGGGCTGGATGCGATCTTGCGCTGATGGTAGATGGTGGAGGACAGCTCGTCTGCATAATGCAGTACGGCAGGCAGAATGTGCCGCATGACCATATCCACCATCGTGTTGGCTTCAATGGCCGTCACTTTGCAGTAGTTCTCCAGATGGATCTCATAGCGGGCGTGCATTTCCTCGGCAGTGAGAATTCCGTGCCGAGTGAAGAGATCAATATTCTTTTGACTGATGTAGGCAGGCATACAATCCACCGTGTCGTGTAGATTGGATAGGCCGCGGCGCTCTGCCTCTTCCACCCAAGCCGTGTCGTAGCCGTTACCGTTAAAGATAATCCGCTGGTGCTGCTTGAAGGTATCGCGCAGCAGCTTGTCCAGCGCTTCGTGAAAGTTGTCCGCCTTCTCCAGCACGTCGGCAAAGCGGCTTAACTCATCAGCCACAATGGTATTGAATACGACATTGGGGCTGGCAATGGACTGAGAAGAGCCCACCATGCGGAACTCAAACTTATTACCGGTGAAGGCCAGCGGGGAGGTACGATTGCGGTCGGTGGTGTCCTGCGGGATTTCTGGCAGCGTATCTACACCGATCTGCAGCTTTTTCTTGGATACGTCCACATAGGCGGTGCCCTCGATGATCGAGTCGAGGATGGCGGTCAATTCATCACCAAGGAAGATGGATATAATGGCGGGAGGTGCCTCGTGACCGCCCAAACGATGGTCATTGCCGGGATAGCAGACGCAGCAGCGCAGCATCTCTTGATATTCGTCCACACCTTTGATGACGGCGGCGAGGAACAACAGGAACTGCGCATTTTGGCTGGGGGTCTGACCGGGCTTGAGCAAGTTTTCACCGGAGTCCGTGGCAAGGGACCAGTTGTCATGCTTACCACTGCCGTTGACACCGGTAAAGGGCTTTTCATGGAGCAGACACACCAAGTCATGGCGGTCGGCCACCCGCTTCAAAAGTTCCATAGTCAGCTGGTTTTGATCGCAGGCGGTGTTGGCATCGCAGTAGATAGGGGCAATTTCGTGCTGGGCAGGTGCAGCTTCGTTGTGCTCTGTCTTAGCCAGTACGCCTACTTTCCATAGCTCTTCGTTCAGCTCGTGCATGAAGGCCGCCACGCGAGGCTTGATAGCACCGTAGTAGTGGTCGTCCAGTTCCTGTCCTTTAGGAGGCTTGGCACCGAACAGCGTCCGGCCGCAGAACTGCAGATCTTCACGACGGAGATAGGCGGATTTGTCGATGAGGAAATATTCCTGTTCGGCACCCACCTGTGCCACCACATGCTGCGCTTCGGTGTTGCCAAAGAGGCGCAAAATACGAATGGACTGCTGATCCAATAGCTTCATAGATCGCAGAAGAGGTGTCTTCTTGTCCAGCGTATCCCCGCTGTAGGAGCAGAAAATAGTGGGGATGCAGAGGGTATTATCCTTGATAAAAGCGCAGGAGGTAGGGTCCCATGCCGTATAGCCGCGGGCTTCAAACGTGGCTCGCAGACCGCCGGAAGGGAAAGAGGAGGCATCTGCCTCACCACGGGAGAGCTCTTTGCCGGAGAGTTCCATAAGAATCTTCCCTTTGCCGTCAGGAACAATGAAGCTGTCGTGCTTCTCAGCGGTAAATCCGGTCATAGGCTGGAACCAGTGGGTAAAGTGGGTAGCACCTTTTTCAATGGCCCAGTCCTTCATAGCAGAAGCAATCTCTGCAGCAATGGACAGGCTCAGCGGTGTGCTGTTGATGAGACACTGCTGCCATGCCTGATACACGTCGACAGGCAAACGGCGGCGCATCTCCTCTTGGCTGAAGACCATGCTGCCGAAAAGTGCGGGAATGTTTTTGGGGATTTCATTCATATAACTGACTCCTTTTGACGCACCGTGGCGGTCAGAATAATTTCAAAAGCAGGGGCGTAATATAGGCTTCTACGAGGGAGGCGATCAACAGCAGAGGCAGACACACAAAGAGCATCATACGCATAGCGTTATGGATGGCGGGGAAGAGGATCCCGTGCACCTTTTGCTGTAGTCTCTGGGTGATTTTCGTACATAGATACAGGCCTAGCGCAATGGAAATCATCAGTGCCGGCAGTTCAAAGATTCCATGAGGGAACGTGCCAACTAAAAAATAGGCAAAAGAGATCCCGGTATGTGCATAGTAAGTGGCTAGCGCACCCAGCAATATAGAGTTGAGCCCCAAAGCCAGCGCCGGCAGGTAGATAAAGGGCAGAAAACCATAGATGAGGGTATAGAACGAGGCTCTCACATTATTAGCCAAGAGTGCCATCATATGGACAGTGCCGTCAGATTCTATGATGCCTGACTGCCGTACCTGTGCGGTGAAGCGCTCTATGAAGCCTGCTGCTATATCGGGAAAAGCCAAGCCACCGGCAAAACCGATCATCGCAAGCACAACAAAAGCAATAGCTGTCATTTTCAGCGTATTGCCAAAGCCCCCCCGACAGAAAAAATGGATCTCTTCATATTGGCCTTTTATAAAATTCATTAAGAACGCAGCAGAGAAAGTCCCTGGCGCAGCCGCCGGACTGTCTCCTCCTTTCCGAGAATGTGGCAGATCTCTACAGCGCCGCCGGGGGTCACCAGTTTGCCGGCTGCGGCAATACGCACCGGCCACATGAGGGTGGCATTTTTGACTTCCAGCTTCTGGGCAAGGTCGATCAGTGCGTCATGAATGGCATCTACCGTCCATGCAGGCAGAGCCTCCAGCACAGGAATGACGGCCTCCAGCATGGCAGTGCACACTTCGGGATTGGTCTTGGATTTTTTGTTGGTAAAAAACTCCACGCCGTAAGCGGGCAGCGCATCAAAGAAATCCACCTTCTCAGGAATGTCGGTCAGCTTTTCGCAGCGTGCCTGCAGCACGGATGCTATCGAAGCCACATCGTAAGCAGGATTTTTCACGCTCTGACGGATATAGGGCTCTGCTGCCTTGGCAAAGGCCTCCGGGGTCATGTTCCGCAGATATACGGCGTTGAAGTGATCCAGCTTAGCCCGGTCAAAGATGGCCGGGGACTTGGAAATGCCGGTCATATCAAAAGCCTTCACCAGTTCCGGTAAGGTAAAGATCTCCTGTTCGGACTGCTCACCCTTGGGGGACCAGCCCAGCAGTGCCACATAATTCAAAATGGCCTCAGTGAGATAGCCTTCTGCTTTCAGATCCTCGTAGGAGGGGTCGCCGTGACGCTTGGACATCTTGTTTTGCGCATCGCGCATCACAGGGCTGCAGTGGACATAGGTAGGGATGTCCCAACCAAAGGCCTCGTAGAGAAGGTTGTACTTCGGTGCAGAGGAGAGATATTCACTGCCGCGGACTACATGTGTAATACCCATGAGATGGTCGTCAATCACATTGGCGAAGTTGTAGGTGGGCAGACCGTCCCGCTTGAGGAGTACCTGATCGTCCAGCGTGTTGTTGTCCACGGTAATGTCACCGAAGATGGCATCGTGGAAAGTGGTCGTGCCCGCAGGGATACGCTGACGGATCACATAGGGGAGACCCTGTGCCAGCTTGGCCTCCACTTCTTCCCGGGTCAAGTCACGGCAGGGGTCAGCAGTACGATTGAAGTTGCCGGAATCCTCTTCAGACTCAGTCTTTTCACAGAAACAGTAGTAGGCGTGGCCCTTCTCTACTAAGAGTTTGGCATACTTGCCGTAGGTATCGCGGCGTTCAGACTGAATATAGGGGGCCACGGGTCCGCCTACATCGGGTCCTTCATCGTGATCAAGACCGCACTCCGCCATGGTGCGATAGATCACATCCACAGCACCGTCCACCAGACGCCCCTGATCGGTGTCCTCAATCCGCAGGATGAAAGTGCCGCCCTGGGAACGGGCAATCAGCCATGTGTAGAGAGCAGTGCGCAGATTGCCCACATGCATATAACCGGTAGGAGATGGGGCGAAGCGGGTTCGTACTTTTCCATGGGGAATCTTGGCCTCCATCTCTTCAAAATACTTCATGTCAACACTCATGTTTTTCTCCTCCCGTAAATTACAAACAACGGTTTTCACCATAAAACTTGCATTCATATATTATATAAGTGGAGCATAGGGAATGTCAATCGGGAAAGTCCATCATATTCCCTGCCTTTTGGTTGCAATTTTGGCAAAATCGTGATACGATAAAATGAATTTGTTTATGAGGAATTATTTTCCATGAGAAAAACCGAAAAGAAGCCCCATACTTGGATAAGATAGAAGGAGAGACGCAATGATGGAAGAGAATGTTCAGAAGAAAAAGCGTATATTCAGCGGAATTCAGCCCAGTGGTGAATTGACGCTGGGTTCCTACATGGGTGCCATCAAAAACTGGGTGGCACTGCAGGATGAGTACGAGTGTCTGTACTGCGTCGTAGATATGCACGCCATTACCGTTCGTCAGGACCCGGCCACGCTGCGCCGCCGCAGTATTAGCCAGTTGGCGCAGTATATTGCCTGTGGCCTGGATCCCCAAAAGAACATCATGTTCATCCAGAGCCATGTGCCGCAGCATGCGGAATTGAGCTGGGTGCTGGGCTGCTATACCCAGTTTGGTGAGCTGAGCCGCATGACCCAGTTTAAGGCCAAGTCCAAGCAGCACGCCGATAATATTACCTCCGGTCTGTTCACTTACCCGGTGCTGATGGCAGCTGATATTTTGCTCTACCAGAGCGATCTTGTGCCGGTGGGCGAGGATCAGCGCCAGCACGTGGAGCTGTGCCGTGACATTGCCCAGCGCTTCAACAGCAACTACAGCGATACGTTTACCCTGCCGGAGGCATTCATTCCTAAGATGGGTGCTCGTGTCATGAGCTTGGGGAATCCCGAGAATAAAATGAGCAAGTCTGATCCCGATGGCTGCGTCTTTATGCTGGACAAGCCCGAGGACATTATGCGCAAGTTCAAGCGTGCCGTGACTGACTGCGAGACGGCCGTCAAGTTCGATAAGGAGAACAAGGCAGGTATTTCCAATCTGCTGACCATCTACTGCGCCGCTACCGGCAAGACGATGGAGGAGGCCGAGGCGGAGTTTGCCGGACAGGGCTACGGCGTCTTTAAACCTGCCGTCGGCGAGGCGGTGGTAGAGCTGCTGCGTCCCATCCGCGAGGAGAGCGAGCGCATTATGAAGGACAAGGCCTATCTGGAGAGCGTCTACAAAGAGGGAGCCGCCCACGCGCAGTATCTGGCCAACAAGACCCTCAGCAAAGTTTACCGAAAAGTGGGTTTTGTCGCTCGATAAAATTTGTAAAAAAAGGAAGCGTCAGGAAGCAGTTCCAAAAAAACGCTCGGAATGTTTGGAATGTTTCTTGCAAAACCGTATGTGGTTTGCTATAATACACCCGAAGAGAATATTTCTTTACAATTATAGAGAAAGGAAATCGTTATCATGATCTATACGACCGAGGTTCAGAATATGTGCCCTGTAGCGAAGGGTGCCTATCATGGTCCGGCTCCTATTCCCGAAGAGGGAAAGTGGGTGCAGGCCAAGCAAATTTCCGATATTTCCGGCCTGACTCACGGTGTGGGTTGGTGTGCGCCGCAGCAGGGTGCATGTAAGCTGACACTGAATGTGAAGGAGGGCATCATCGAGGAGGCTCTGGTGGAGACGCTGGGCTGCTCCGGTATGACCCACTCTGCTGCGATGGCTTCTGAGATTTTGGTGGGCAAGACGCTGCTGGAAGCGCTGAATACGGATCTGGTATGCGATGCCATCAACACCGCTATGCGGGAGCTGTTCCTGCAGATCGTCTATGGCCGTACCCAGACTGCATTCTCCGAGGGTGGTCTGCCCATCGGCGCTTCGATGGAAGATCTGGGCAAGGGCCTGCGTTCTCAGGTCGGCACCATGTTTGCCACCAAGGAGAAGGGCCCCCGCTATATGGAGATGGCCGAGGGCTACTGCACCCGCATTGCCCTCAATAAGGATAATGAAATCATCGGTTACGAGTTCGTGAACTTGGGCAAGATGATGGATGCTATCAAGGATGGCATGGACGCTAACGAGGCTCTGGAGAAGGCAAAGGGTCATTATGGCCAGTTCGACAATGCTGCAAAGTATGTCGATCCCCGCAAGGAATAAGAAAGGGAGGAATGGAACATGGCTCTGTTTGAAAGTTACGAGAGAAGAATCGACAAGATCAATTCCGTCCTGTCCCAGTACGGAATTTCCAGTGTAGAGGAGTGCCGCGAAATCTGTAAAAAGGCAGGCTTTGATCCCTATGAGATCGTCAAGGGCATCCAGCCCATCTGCTTTGAGAATGCCTGCTGGGCTTACTGCGTTGGTGCGGCCATCGCTTTGAAGAAGGGTGTTGCCAACGCTGCCGAGGCGGCTGAGGCCATCGGTATCGGTTTGCAGGCCTTCTGCATCCCCGGCTCCGTGGCTGAGGATCGTAAGGTGGGTCTGGGCCACGGCAATCTGGGCGCGATGCTGCTGCGCGACGAGACCAAGTGCTTTGCGTTTCTGGCCGGTCACGAGTCCTTTGCCGCTGCCGAAGGCGCCATCGGTATTGTCCGTAACGCCAATAAGGCCCGCAAGGAGCCTCTGCGCGTGATCCTGAACGGTCTGGGCAAGGACGCCGCCCAGATCATCAGCCGTATCAACGGTTTCACCTATGTACAGACCCAGTTCGACTACTACACCAGCGAGCTGAAGGTGGTTCGTGAGATCCCCTATTCCGACGGTGAGCGTGCCAACGTCCGCTGCTTCGGTTCTGACGATGTCCGTGAGGGCGTGGCCATCATGCACCACGAGGGCGTGGATGTGTCCATCACCGGTAACTCCACCAACCCCACCCGCTTCCAGCATCCTGTGGCCGGCACCTACAAGAAGGAGTGCGTGGAGCAGGGCAAGAAGTACTTTTCCGTGGCCTCCGGCGGCGGCACGGGCCGTACGCTGCACCCCGATAACATGGCGGCCGGCCCTGCTTCTTACGGCATGACCGATACCATGGGCCGCATGCATTCCGATGCACAGTTCGCAGGTTCCTCCTCCGTCCCCGCACACGTGGAGATGATGG
>JAHHSG010000014.1 GCA_020025305.1 Oscillospiraceae bacterium | reverse complement strand
CTACATTCCGCTTAGGAGGCGGACCCTCTATCCTGGTGAGGTACGGGGGCATATGTGAAATTTTATAGAACAGTCAACGAACCAGTCTTTCGTTCAGGGGGGGAGAATGCTTTATCCCGCCAAGTTGCGGCGATGTGATATTTGTTATTTTACCCTTACAGCGGTTCTTTGTCAATGCGAAAAAATACAAATAACAGCGGAAAGTCCTTGCAATCTGCGAAAAAAACGACTATAATATCAAAGTTAGAGATTTTTTCAAAATATTTGCGCTATTTAACAAAAATCAGTTGTGGCGCAGAGGAGACGATAGAAGATGAAAAACGAAAAATTACGTAACGTAGCGATTATTGCCCACGTTGACCACGGCAAGACCACCATGGTGGATGAGATGCTGAAGCAGGGCGGTGCCTACCGGGAAAATCAGGAGACGGTGGATCGTGTTATGGACTCCAATGATCTGGAGCGGGAGCGTGGCATCACCATCCTTGCTAAAAATACGGCGATCCAGTATGGCGATACTAAGATTAACATTGTGGATACCCCGGGCCATGCAGATTTTGGCGGCGAGGTGGAGCGTATTTTGAAGATGGTCAACGGCGTGATTCTGTTGGTAGATGCCGCCGAGGGCCCTATGCCTCAGACCCGCTTTGTGCTCTCTCGTGCTTTGGAACTGGGTCACCGTGTCATCGTAGTGGTCAACAAGATCGACCGTCCTGATCAGCGCATCCACGAGGTCATCGATGAGGTGTTGGAGTTACTGCTGGATCTGGATGCGACCCCGGAACAGCTGGATTCCCCCATGCTGTTCTGCTCTGCCCGACAGGGCATTGCCTCCTACTCTCCCGATGAGGTGGGGACGGATCTCAAGCCCCTTTTCGACACCATCATCGACTACATTCCCGCACCTGAGGCAAATGTGGACGAGCCGTTCCAAATGCTGGTTTCCGCTATCGACTACAACGAGTTTGTGGGCCGTATTGCCATCGGCCGCATCGAGCGTGGTGCGCTCAAGCAAAATCAGGAAATCGCCGTATGCAATTACCACAATCCCGATGCGCCGGCGAAGAAAGCCAAGGCTGTCAGCCTATACGAATTTGATGGTCTGGGCAAGAAGCCCGTTACCGAGTCCACTGCCGGCAATATCATCGCCCTGAGTGGTATCGGTGATATCACGATTGGTGATACGATTTGTGATCCCTCCTGCGTGGAGCCGTTGCCCTTTGTGAAGATCTCTGCCCCCACGGTGGAGATGACTTTCTCTATCAATGACTCCCCCTACGCTGGTCGTGAGGGCAAGTTCGTTACCTCCCGCCAGCTGCGTGAGCGACTGTTTCGTGAGACGCTCAAGGACGTATCCCTCCGGGTTACCGAGATTGAGGGAGCTTCCGATGCCTTCAATGTGGCAGGCCGCGGGGAGATGTCCCTCTCTATCCTGATTGAGACCATGCGCCGGGAAGGCTATGAGTTCCAGGTCTCTCCCCCTCGCGTCCTCTATCAGGAGATCAACGGCAAGCGCTGCGAGCCGATTGAGCGTCTGGTGGTAGATGTGCCTTCTGAGTCTGTCGGTGCGGTGATCGAGAAACTGGGCTCCCGCAAGGCAGACCTCCTCGAGATGAACCCGGTGGGCAATCGCATGAAAATCGAATTCCTTGTGCCGGCCCGCGGCCTTTTCGGCTACCGTAACGAGTTCATGACCGACACCAAGGGCGAGGGGATCATGGCCTCCGTGTTTGACAGCTACGCACCCTACAAGGGCGAACTGAGCCGCCGCAATACCGGCTCCCTGGTGTCCTTTGAGACCGGCGAGTCCGTGACCTACGGCCTCTTCAATGCGCAGGACCGCGGTACGCTGTTTATCGGGCCCGGTGTCAAGGTCTATGAGGGCATGGTGGTTGGTGTGTCTCCCAAGCAGGAGGATATTACCGTCAATGTCTGCAAGAAAAAGCAGATGACCAATATGCGTGCTGCCGGCAGTGACGAGGCGCTGCGCTTGATTACCCCTCGCAAGCTGAGCTTGGAGCAGTGCTTGGAATTCCTGGCGGACGATGAGCTGTTGGAGGTTACACCGGAAAGCCTGCGAATCCGCAAAACTATCCTCAACCATGAAAAGCGCATGAAAGCAACCCACAGAAAGAAATAAGCAAAAATATCCTCTTCCGACGGGAAGAGGATATTTTTTTACTCTTTTTCAAAGACATGAATGTCAAAGGCAATCTCTGTGGTCAGTTCTTCCAGCCCGGCCAGCCGGTCACAGCCGTTTTTCGGTGTTTTCCAATAGTAAGGTGTCATCTGGAAGAGGGCATGGATGTGAGGTTGTCCCACCACACGGATTGTGTCCCGGACAGAGGTCACTTTCACATAGCGAAAACCTTCATAGGGTGTCAGCTTTTCTTCGTTGAGATAGGGGTGGTCGTAGAGGACTTCTTTCATCTGCCATAGGTGGCGGGCGGAGGGAACCACATAGAGAAAGTGGCCGCCGCGGCGGAGGATGCGTCGGAACTCCTCAATGGCCAGTGGGGAAAAGCAGTTGATGAGAAGATCCACGCTCTCATCTGCAAGGGGCAGGTGATAGGAGGAGGCCACGGCAAATTCCACATCCTTCTCCCGCTTGGCGGCACGGCGCAGAATGAATTTGGAGATGTCCGTTCCCGCCATGCTTACTTCTTTCCCACCATGGCGCAGTGCCCGATAGATGCCGCTGGTGTAGTAGCCCTCGCCGCAGCCGGCATCTAACACAGCGGCGGTTTCTCCCGTGAGCTCTACCGCCAGTTGGCACAGGGCCTGCAGCAGGGGAGTGTAGTAGCCGCTGTTGAGGAAATCGCTGCGCGCCGCCGCCATCCCTTTATCGTCACCGGGCATTTTGGAGTGCTTTTGGTTCACCGGCAGCAAATGGGTGTAGCCTTGGGCGGCAATATCGAAGCTGTGACCGTTGGGGCAGCGGTAGACCCGCTCCTCACGCTGCAGCGGAGCACGGCACAGGGGACAACAAAATAGGCTCATAGATCCTCCTTTTGAAAAGCTGTTATGTGTAAATCCATTTTTCCGAGTGGATGCGGCAGAGACACAGAGGGCATTTGCCAATGGACGCAGATTGCATGGCTAAGGCGATGCTCCGGCAGAGGGAGCGCAAGACCGGCGCCACCGGAGCTGTCAGCGAAACAGCGAAAGGCGGCAATCAGACCCGGAGAGAAAGCGGCAAGGTGTTTGCACTCCCATAGCATAGGCAGGCGCAAACGCCGCCGTCCATAATATGCGGAAAAACGCTGCGGCAATGCCACAACGCTTTGTGTCTCCTGAAGGCTTGTGATCAAAGCATGGGGAAGCGCTTTTCCTTGTGAAGGCGCAGTGCCTCATAGAGCGCATCAATGTCCTCCAAAGTGGTTTCCGGACCGAAGGAAATGCGGATGACACCGGCGGCGGTGCGCTTGGGAAGGCCCAGCGCCGTGACTACGTGGCTCTGTTTTCCACGGTGGCAGGCAGAGCCTGCGGAAATACAAATGCCCTGTGCGCCCAGATCGCTGACGATATTAGCGCTGGGATAGCCGGGGAGGGCGAGAGAGAGGATGTGGGGCGCTTGTCCCTTGCCCACCTCTGTCATGGTGTCGATGGAGAGAAGTTTTTCCCGGCAGTACTCCTTCATGGCTTGCATATGGGCAATAGTTTCCTGCAAATGGGCGCAGCGCAGCTCTACCGCCTTGGCAAAACCGACCATCTGGGCGGTGGCTTCTGTGCCGGAGCGCAGTCCCCCCTCCTGTCCGCCACCGGACAGCAGAGGGCGGGGATTGCGGAATCTTTCGCTGATATAAAGAGCACCAATGCCCTTAGGGCCGCCCACCTTGTGGGCGGAGAGGCTCATGAGATCTACGCCCCACCCTGCCGGATCGCAGGGAACTTTCAAGAAGCCCTGTACGGCATCGCAGTGGAAAAGGGCGCGGCTCTTCTTTTCCCGCAGCAGCTGCGCCGTCTCCTTGATGGGGAAGATGCAGCCGGTCTCGTTGTTCACCAGCATCATACTCACCAACACCGTGTCCTCACGGAGGGCCTCGGCTACCTGCTCCACATGGATGTGACCCGTGGCGTCGGGCTTGAGGTAGGTGACCTCATAGCCGTTTTGCGCCAGAAAGCGCAGCGGCTCTAAAATGGCGCTGTGCTCCACGGCGGTGGTAATGATGTGGCGGCCTGTGTGGCGGCCCTGCCACAGTGCGGCATGAATGGCCCAGTTGTCACTCTCTGTGCCGCAGGAGGTGAAATAAAGTTCCTTGGGACGGCAGCCCAGCGCCTGGGCAATCACGGCGCGGCAGTGATCTGTCAGCGTTTTGGCAGTCTGGCCCAGCGGGTACTGGGCGGAGGGATTGCCGAATTGATTGGTTAAAGCGTCCACCATAGCCTGTGCCACCGCAGTGGGAACGGGGGTAGTGGCAGCGTGATCCAGATAATGCAGCATAGAGCACCTCATTTATGGCATATTTTCCTGTGCCGGAGGTCTTGTCACCGGCGCATAAATTGCGTATAATAAATCAATATCCCCTTTCTTTTTCGGGGGGAAAACGGGAGAATTCCGTAATAATTTATTATAAGCAATTTTCAAAAGAAGTGCAAGGGAGAAACCAATGCAAGTTGCAATTTACACCCTTGGCTGCAAAGTCAACCAGTACGAGACGGCGGCCATGGAGCAGGAGCTAGTGCGCCGCGGACACACGCTGACGGATTTTGAGAGCACCGCCGATGCCTACATTATCAATACGTGCTCCGTGACGGCCATCAGCGATAAAAAGTCACGACAGATGATCCGCCGCGCCAAGAAGCGGAATCCGCAGGCGGTAGTGGCGGCCTGCGGCTGCTATGTCCAGACCCACACCCAGGAGGCGGAGGGGCTGGGAATCGACCTTATCTCCGGTACGGGACAGCGGATGGAGTTTCTGGATCTTCTGGAAAAGGCCGTCTGTGCCAACCGCTGCATCGTCCATGTGGACGAGGCACTGCGCCGCCGGAAATTTGAGGTGCTGCCTGCCGGCGGTATGGTCAGCCGGACTCGTGCCATGCTGAAGGTGGAGGATGGGTGCACCAATTTCTGTACCTACTGTATTATCCCCTATGCCCGGGGACCGGTGCGCTCGGAACCGTTGGACGAAGCGGTGCGCCAGACGGAGGAGCTGCGCCGCAGCGGCTATCGGGAGATCGTCATCACCGGAATTGAGATTTCCTCCTACGGCAAAGACTTGAAGGACGCTGTGACACTCATTGACCTTCTGGAGAAGGTCTGTGCTGCTGCCGGGGATCTCCGGGTGCGGCTGGGGAGTCTGGAGCCGCGCACCATCACGGAGGATTTTTGCCGCCGTGCCGCGGCGCTGCCCAATCTCTGCCCCCATTTTCATCTCTCCATGCAGAGCGGCTGCGACAAGACCCTTAAGGATATGAATCGCCGCTACGATACGGAGCGCTTTTATGAGTCGGTAGAGCTGCTTCGTCGGCATTTTGACCGTCCCGCCATTACCACCGATCTCATTACAGGCTTTCCCGGCGAGACGGAGGAAGATTTCGCACAGACACTGGCCTTCATCCGCAAGTGTGATTTTGCCGCCATGCACGTATTTCCCTACTCCGTCCGCCCCGGCACACCGGCGGCGAAGCGGGAGCAGGTGGAGATGTCTGTGCGGGAGGCACGCGCCCACGAGGCGGCGGCTGTGGCGGCCAAGATGCATGGCGCATACCTGGAGGGCTGTGTGGGCAAAACCTATCCCGTCCTCTTTGAGCAGACCCACGGCGATTATTACACCGGACATGCCCCCAATTATATGGAGGTGGCGGTGGAAGGGAAAGACCTTCACAACCGCGTGCTGCCGGTGACAATTATTCGCACCGACGGACAGCGCTTGTATGGTGCTATAAAGGAGGAAAATTGATGCACCACTTTTTTGCCTATCTTTCCCGAATGCGATTCATTGACCGCTGGGCGCTGATGCGTAACAGCGACAAGGAGAATATTCAGGAGCACAGCCATCAGGTGGCGGTATTGGCTCATGCACTGGCTGTTATTCGCAACGAGTATTTTGACGGACATGTAGATCCCGGTCAGGTGGCCGTGGCAGCACTTTACCATGATGCACCGGAGATCATGACCGGTGATCTTCCCACGCCCATCAAATACTATAATCCCGCCATTCGGGATGCCTATCGGCAGGTGGAGCAGGTGGCGATGGAAAAGCTGGTGGGGATGCTGCCGGAGAAAATGCAGCCCATCTATGCGCAGATCCTGAATCCTGCGGACTCTGCGGTGGTGCAGCTGGTAAAAGCGGCGGATAAAATGTCGGCGTGGATCAAATGCATTGAGGAGTTGAAGGCCGGCAATATGGAGTTTCGTTTGGCCGCCAAGGAAACGGAGAAGGCACTGGACAGCTATCAGCTGCCAGAAGTGGCGTTCTTTAAGGAGCAGTTCATGGAAAGCTTTCGTCTGACATTGGACGAAATGGAATAAACAGCAAGAGGAGAAATAACGATGAAAGCAATTGTTACGGTTGTGGGCAAAGATCAGGTGGGGATTATTGCCGGTGTGTGTAATACGCTCTCGGCGCTGCATGTGAATGTGCTGGATATCAGCCAGACCATTTTGCAGGGATATTTTACCATGATGATGGTGGTGGATCTCTCCTTGTGCGAAAAGCCTTTTGAGGATCTGTCTGCTGCATTGGACGGTTTCGGCAAGGAGCGCAACCTCTCCATCCGCATCCAGCGGGAGGACATCTTTGAAGCGATGCATCAGATTTGAGGTGAGCAGACATGGGTAATTTCTCCAATATTATGGATACCATCCGCATGATCGACCAACAGCATCTGGACATTCGTACCATCACCATGGGCATCTCTCTGCTGGACTGTGTCAGTGAGGATCCGCGCCGCTGCTGTGATAAGATCTATGACAAGATCACCCGCCGCGCGGCCAATCTGGTGCGTACCGGTGAGCAGATCCAGCAGGAGTTCGGTATCCCCATCGTGAATAAACGTATCTCTGTGACACCCATGGCGCTGGTGGCGGCCGGATGCGATACCAAGGACTATGTCCCCTTTGCACTGGCTATGGATCGGGCCGCCAAGGAGTGCGGTGTGGACTTCATCGGCGGCTTCTCCGCACTGGTGCAAAAGGGCTTTGCCAAGGGGGACACCTATTTGCTGGACGCCATTCCGCAGGCACTGGCTTCCACGGATATCGTTTGTTCCAGCGTGAATGTGGGCTCCACCAGAGCCGGGATCAACATGGATGCTGTAGCACGGATGGGGCGGATCGTGAAGGAGACGGCACACCTGACACGGGAGAAGGATGGTTTAGGCTGCGCCAAGCTGGTGGTGTTCTGCAACGCTGTAGAGGATAATCCCTTCATGGCGGGTGCGTTCCACGGTGTGGGCGAGGCGGACAGTGTGATCAATGTGGGGGTGTCCGGCCCCGGCGTGGTCTATCATGCCCTGCAGGAGTGCAAGGGGCAGCCCTTTGATGTTGTGGCGGAGACCATTAAAAAGACGGCCTTCCAGATTACCCGCATGGGTCAGATGGTGGCTGCGGAGGCCTCCCGCCGGCTGGATACGCCCTTCGGCATTGTAGATCTGTCGCTGGCACCTACCCCTGCCGTTGGCGACAGTGTGGCTCGTATTCTGGAGGAGATCGGACTGGAGACCTGCGGTACCCATGGTACCACGGCAGCGCTGGCCATGCTCAATGATGCAGTGAAGAAGGGCGGCGTGATGGCTTCTGGCCATGTGGGAGGTCTGTCCGGTGCGTTTATTCCCGTCTCCGAGGATGAGGGAATGATTGCTGCGGCGCAGCGCGGTACGCTGTGTATGGATAAGCTGGAGGCCATGACCTGTGTGTGCTCTGTGGGCCTTGACATGATTGCCGTACCGGGGGACACCACCGCAGAGACGATTTCCGCCATTATTGCAGACGAGGCGGCCATCGGTATGGTCAACAGCAAGACAACGGCTGTACGCATCATCCCCGTGGAGGGCAAAGATGTGGGCGACGTGGTGGAAATGGGCGGCCTTCTGGGGAGCGCCCCGGTGATGCCTGTCCACAAGGAGTCCGCTGCTGCTTTTGTCGCTCGCGGTGGACGTATCCCTGCGCCGCTGCAGAGTTTGAAAAATTGAATGATTAAGAGGCGAATTTCTCAATATTCGCCTCTTTTTCTCTTGGGGGGACATAATAATATTGACAGCCACCCGAGATGCCCCTATAATAATTTCGCTAAGAATATAACTTTTTCGACACATAGGGAGGAACCATCTATGCTGCAAGTATCCCACGTTACGAAAAAATACGGTAAGGTGAAGGCCTGCGACGATGTCAGCTTCTATCTGGAACCGGGGAGTGTCACTGTACTGTTGGGCCCCAACGGTGCCGGCAAGAGCACTCTGATGAAGGCCATTATCGGATTTCTCCGCTATGAAGGGGAGATCACTGCGGGCGGATTTGCTGCCAAGACACCGCAGGCGCGGCGTCTGCTGGGGTATGTTCCGGAGATGCCTGCGCTCTACCCCAATCTGACGGTGGGAGAGCACATGGAGTTTTTGGCTCGTGCCTATAAGCTGAAGGACTATCGGGATCGTATTGATCAGCTCTTCCACGATTTTGAACTGGAGGACAAGCGGAAAAAGTTTGGGGATGAGCTCTCCAAGGGCATGCAGCAGAAGCTGAACCTCTGTCTGGGCTTGCTGCCGGATCCCAACATACTGCTGCTGGATGAGCCTATGATTGGTCTTGATCCCCACGCCATTAAGCAGTTAAAGACCACTATGGAGGAGATGCGCCGTGCAGGAAAGACGCTGCTGGTCAGCACCCACATCATCGACAGCGTGGATATGCTGTGGGATCGCACCATCATTATGCAAAACGGTGTTGTGCGTGCCAATGTGACACGGCAGGAGCTGGAAGCGGACGGGCGCACGCTGGAGGAACTGTTTTTCTCCGTGACGGAGGGCGTGGATCGGGAGAACGTCTCCCCTGCCCCGGAGGAGGAGTAAGTCATGCGTCTGTTCGGTTATTATGCATGGCACACTTTCAAAAACCAAGTGCGAAAATTGCTCAAGACATGGGTTGTCGTCTTTTTGCTGATTTGTGCTGTGATGGGCGTCATCATCGGTATTGGTGCTTCCAAGGTGGAGGATATTGCCCAGAGTGATGATGTAGAGATGGTAGTGCCGGAGGAAGAAATCCTGCCGGAAGAAACGGCGCCGGAGGAGGACGCAGAGGAGTTCTCTCTGCCTGTGGGCCTTGTGGAGCTGGCAGTGGGTGGATTGCTCTTGATCTTCTTCACCTTCGAGGCGGTGAGTGCCGACAAGAACGGCAGCAAGATCTTCCTGCCGGCGGATGTGAGTTTGCTGTTTGCCTCGCCCATGCGGCCCCAGTCGGTGCTGTTTTTTCGGCTCATGACACAGATCGGTGCAGCGCTGCTGGGCAGCGTCTATCTCATCATCCAGCTGCCAAACTTCATGAACATGGGCTTAAGCCTGTGGGGCGCGGTGGCGTTGATTGCCACATGGGCCTTGGCGTTGATGGTAGGGAAACTGCTGCAAATGCTGCTCTACACCATTTGCTCTACCCGACCGGGCTGGAAAAGTCGTTTGCGTCCTTGTATATATGCCGCCCTGACGGTGATAGCCCTAGGATATGTGGCCTACTGGCAGATGGGAGACGGCAGCTATTATGATGCGCTGCTGGGCTATTTCAACCATCCTGCCACCCGCTATATCCCGCTTTGGGGCTGGTTGAAGGGGTTTGCCATCTTCGCTGTAGAGGAGAACTGGACGGCCATGCTGGCAGAGCTGGCTGCCATAGTGCTTGGCGGCGGCATACTGGCCTATGTCATTTGGCACCTGAAGGCGGACTTCTATGAGGATGCCATGGCAAAATCTCAGGAGACGGCGGAGCTTTTAGAGCAGATCCAGTCCCAGCGGAGCAATGTGATCGTGCGCCGCAAAAAGGAGCGGAGCGATAAGATCCGCCGTGACGGTTTGCGCCGCGGTTGGGGTGCCAATATATTTTTTCACAAATCTCTCTATAACCGCTTCCGTTTTGCCCATTGGGGCATCTTTACCAAGACAACGGTGACGTATCTTCTGGCTGCCGTAGGGGTAGCGGCCCTGTGCCGCTTCGTGCTGGATGTGGAAGGTGCTTTGCCGGTGATGCTGACACTGGGGGTGCTGACCTTCTTCCGCTCGCTGGGCAATCCCTTGGCAGAGGATACGGGGATGGACTTTTTTATCCTCATCCCGGAGCCTGCGTGGAAAAAGCTTTTGTGGTCGCTGCTGGGCGGCTCGGTGAACTGCATTTTAGACCTGCTGCCTGCCACGGTGGTGGCACTGGCACTGCTGGGCGGCGATCCGCTGCCGGGGCTTTTATGGCTGCCGGTGATTGTATCGGTGGATTTCTTTGCCACCACGGTGAGCACCTTTATCAATTTGTCTACGCCCGTCTCGGCGGGTAAGATCGTCAAGCAATTGGTACAGGTGTTGTTCATCTACTTCGGCCTGCTGCCGGATATTGGTATTGTAGCCGTATTTCTGGCCATGGGACAGCCGGTCAGCGCCGCACTGGGAGCAACGATTCTCAATGTATTTTTGGGCCTTATCTTCTTTGCATTGGCTTCCCGTTTTTTGGAACCCAAAGATGGAAAAATACGGAACATGGGAAATGAAAATGTGGATAGAAAAGTGGCACGCCGTAGCTTTTCCCGTGTGGGATTGAGCGTAGTTTTGCTGCTAGTGGTGGGGTCTCTTGTTCAGTTGGCGATGGCGTGGCTGCTGCCCCAGTGGGTGGAGCATCCGTGGGGTAGATGGGTGTGCATTTTTGCCCCGCTCTATCTGGTGGCGTTTCCGCTGACCGTGCTCTTGCTTCGTACCGTACCGGCGAAAAAGCCGGAGTTAAAAACAATGCGTTTGCGGGATTGGCTGGCGGCTGTTCCTATGTGCATTTGTCTGATGTATGTGGGGAATATCGTTGGCAATGGGCTGATGCTGCTGCTTCAAAAGCTCTTTGGCACGGCTGTGAATAACCCGGTGGAGGGTTTGCTGGTCAATCAGCCGCTGCTGCCTCAAATCTTGTTCGTGGTAATTCTGGGCCCGCTGGTGGAGGAGTTCGTCTTCCGCAAGCAGATTCTGGATCGGCTGCGTGTCTACGGAGAAAAGACAGCGCTGCTGGTATCCGCCGTTCTCTTCGGCCTGTTCCATGGAAACCTTTCCCAGCTGTTCTATGCCTTTTTACTGGGCATGGTGTTCGGTTACGTCTATCTGCGGACAGGGAAGCTGCGCTACTGCGCCGCACTCCATATGCTGATCAATTTCTTGGGCGGCGTAGCCGGGAGCATCTTTATGGAACATATGGGGGAAGAGGGGCTCTGGCAGCTGGAGCACCTTGACCAGATGGGCTTTGCCGCATGGGACGGAGCGACGCCCTGGATGATTGCCTTTGGAATCTATACGCTGATGATGCTGGCACTGGCCGGCACGGGACTGGTGCTTTTGTGCATCAAGAGCAGTAAAATTTGCTTTGTGCCCACAGAACTGGAACTGCCCCGAAAAGGGCGGTGGCGTATCGTATGGTGTAATGTGGGTATGCTGCTGACACTGGCAGCCTGCGCAGCATTAATTGTAATGAGCCTATGATAACTATAAAAAAGAACCCGGATCTGAGATCCGGGTTCTTTTGTTCTTATGATTGGTTGAGGGGGGTGTGGACGGGCGTTCTCCACTTGGTGATGGAGTCGTGAATAATTTCCATCATCTGGTCTCGATTGGCGTGCATATCCTGCGAGAGTGCAATCTGACAGCGGGTACGCACCAAATTATGCTCGGGGTAGGAGATTTTGAAATAGGGATCCCCCAAGAGATAGTCGGTGAGGAAGCGGGTGGCCAGCTCTACAGTCAAAGAGAAGCAGCTCAGCGCCAGCGTCTCGATTTCCGTGGGCGTCAGGGTGTTGGCCGTCATCTCCAGAAAACCATCGGTAAAGGCACTGAAAACATCTAAATCAAGACTGGCGTCCCGGTAATTGGGGGAGTCCTCCGGCTCAGTATTGGCGGCAAAACGGATGGCATCTCCGAAATCGTGTCCCACCAGACCGGGCATTACCGTGTCCAAATCAATGACCACCAGCGCAGACTGATCGTCAGGGTGAAAGAGTACATTGTTGATCTTGGTATCGTTGTGGGTGACCCGCAGCGGCAGCAGCCCTGCTTTTTGCAGATCAGTCAGGCGGCAGGCATCCTCTTTGACCCGCAGCAGATACTCCAAATCACCCTGTACCTCGTAGAGCCGCCCCGCAGGGTTGGCCTTTACCGCATCCAATAGCTGTTGGTAGCGCAGACGGGTGTTGTGGAAACCGGGAATCGTCTCGTGGAGTTTGGAAATATCGAAGTCGGACAGCTGCATCTGAAATTCACCAAATGCACGGCCCGCATTGCGCACCACTCGCTCGTCGATGACGGAGCTGTAGGTGACAGAGGGAATATAGTTCGTCATACGCCAGAAATTATCGCCGTCTGCCACATAGATCTTCCGATCGGCGGTGTGATGGAAGTGAAGGGCAATCTGGCCCGGCTTCTTGCGCCGAATATGTTCGGTGACCTGATCGATATTTTCCATCAGTTGTACAGGGCGTCGAAAGGCGTAGGTGTTCACATTTTGGATCAGATAAGACTTTTGCCGTCCGTCAGGACGTAAAAAACGCACCTCATAAGTTTGATTGACGTTGCCCACCTGAATGGTTCGGTAGCCGATAAAGGAGCCTTCAATGCCAAATAGTTTGCTGATCTGCTCCAGTTTTTTGCGTATATCCATAGTTGATGACCTCTCAAGTGTCTCGTGTGGGCCTGTACAGCAGAGGCACACAAGACAATAACATTTCCATTCTAAGCTTTATATCGCAGATTGTCAACGAAAACAATACAAAAATGAGAAAATACCGGGAATCCAATGGCGAATGCATTAGATTCCCGGCAGATGCCTCGTTTTTTAGTCCTTGATCCAGTACAGCACATAACACTCCATCATTTCGCCGCGAAAGAGAAAAATATTCTCTCCCATTTCGATATGGCGGTCAAAGATGAGATCGGGGATCAGGAGTCGTGCTGTAGTGCGGCGGGGGCCGCGCAGTGTCAACCCCTCTTTCGTTGGATGGAGATGAAGCTCGGTGGCGGCTTCTTCCAAGCCCGGCAGCTGCAGCTGAATTTCTAAGCGGTGCAAGTCTTTCTCGGCATTGATATAGACGAGGTTGTCTTCCTTTTCAAACCAATGGATATGCATCGTGGCCTCCTTGTCAGCGGTTTTTCTTTGCCAGTTCCATCAAGTCGGGATAGCGCTTGAGAATGTAGGAATAGCTGCTGCGCTTGTGGGGGAGCAGACAGTTGCTGCAATCCTTGGTGCCGTTGGCAAGGTAATTGAAATTGCCTCCGCATTTACTACCCAGCGCATAGAGAGGGCAGTAGCAGAAAAGGCAGTTAAAGTCTTCCGGGTGGTCGGTGGCGTGGCAGGGAAAAAACTCGCAGCGTGTGTGCTGCGTGAAGGAATAGGCGCATTCCTCCGGCTTTTTGGCAGAGATATTGTCAGACATAATATATAATCTCCTTTCACTGTGGATGTGGGAGGAGCGGAGAAGACCTTACAAGGCCTTCTCCACCTTCCACTATCATGGAAAGCAAACTGCAAAGATAATAAAAAGACGTGACAAGTCATACGACAAGTCACGACCGATTTTCCCGTGTACCCAACTGTCCGTACCGCTGCACGCAGCGGTACTCTTCAGGCTCGAGCATCATCGACATTCTGGCTCATGCATTGGGGAGAACATCTCCTGCGTGAACTGCTCTACCTTCTCATGTCGTAAGACACAATGGCCGACTTGCGCCGCGAACAGCCCACTCCTGCATATACAGCTACGGGTCATAGCTCCGGACTCTGACCGGATTTCCTAATCTTGGTATCTGTGAAACCACAGCCATATACCAAGACATGATGCAGCATATAAAACTATATTTATTATAAACAGGATCAGGGGAAAAAGTCAAGGGAAAAAAGTGTGCTCCCCATGTCTGCCTGCGGCAGCGGGGAGCACAGCAGGGATGGAGAGATCCCTGTGACTTTTGTACCTATAAGAGTTCATAAGGTTACTTCGTCTGCGCAGGTGTAGATTACAGGAGCTGCAACCGTCAGCTGCGGCTTAAACGGACGGCGGCATCCCAGGTGGGTGCGCCGGTGACACCGCTGAGCGGCAGCCCGGCCAGCTGCTGCACCGCTTTCACGGCGGCCTCAGTGGGGGCGTCGTAGACACCGGTGATTTCCACAAAGGGAATCTCGGGGTGAAGTTCGGCTGCTTTGCGTAAAAAGCCCTGCAAAATTTCCACATCGTGTCCTGTTTGGCCCGGTGTCAATACGCGACCGGGGTATAACTCATCCTTATTATCCAGCGAACCGGGATCAATAGAGTTGCGGGTGCGGTCATACTGCGTGATGATGGCGTTCCACGTATTGCGCCCTACGATGCCGTCAGCGGACAGACCTTGCAGCGTTTGAAAGGCACGCACAGTGGCAACGGTAGCTTCATCATAGACACCATTTGTGCCGGGGGGCGGCAGGCGGTCATCAAAATAGGCCAGCACGCTGAGGTAGTACTGAATGGCCTTCACCTGTTCGCCGGTGCTGCCGGGACCCAAAATTTCGGCAAACTCCCGGGTCGTCTCCTCCTCCGTCAAGCCCTCGGAGTCCAGCTCGGCAAGACCCTTGACGCCGTTATAGATGGATTTCACTTTGTACCATGTGGCTTTGCCCACAATACCGTCAGCGGACAGGTTAAAGATGGTCTGAAAGCTTTTGACGGCCTCTTCCATGGGAATATCGTAGAACCCATTGAGCACCAGCTGGGGCCGCAGACCGGGGTAATTTTTCCCGATGCGGTTGAGCTGCCGTTTCAGAATCCGCACATCCTCGCCTGAGGAGCCTAAGCGCAGAGGAATCCCAGGGTAGGAGGGAATATTGGCAGCGGTGGGGGCATCAAAGACGATGTTGATATCATCACCATAGTAGTACTGTAAGATTTGGTAGGGAGTAAAGCCCTTTTCCGCCAGATCCACTGTGCCCCATTGACTCAAACCGTCACAGGTGGAGGTAGTTCCGTTGCAGTACTGGGTAAAAAGGGGCTGCACAAAGCCCTGCCGCACCACATAGTCGTTGAACAGGTTGTCAACGATACGGGCCACCGGCTCAAAAATCTCCCGCCCATCAATAAATTTCTGGTCATACTGGGTGGAGGATGTGATATCAAAGTCGTAGCCGCGGCTGGGATACCACTCGGTGTAAATGCGGTTGAGAGCAAAGGTTACCTGCGCATAAATATTGGCACGCAGAGAGCTTTCCGGCCAGGTGGGATAGATCTCACTGGAGGCCACATTCTTGATATAGTCGATGAAAGGCACCGTGACATTGGGGGCGCTGCGGTCATTGGGGGCACCCAGATGGACGGTGATATAGGTGGGAATTTTACTTACCGCCATGGCGCATTCTCCTGTGGAAGTCGCATCGTCACCGGCAAAATGGAGGTGATGCCCTCGAAGATTTCAATTTCATGGGACTCAGGTACAAACTCGGGGTGATAGGCGAACACCTGATAGAGCGCCCCCTGCCCTGCATCTTCTGATTGCAGGGAGTCCAAAAGGGGTGGAGCGGGCAGAATGATGTTATCAATCAGCCCGTCTTTATCCGTTTTTCCACGGAAGAAGAGTACCCGCTGGTCGCTGAATTGCTGTAAAATGGAGATTTCTACATTGGGTGTGGGCAGGGCTTTTTGGGCGCGGCTGGCCTGAATTTTCAAAAAACCCTCCGCCGGGTTTTGCTGGAGAAACTCCCGATAGGTGATTGCGTCGGGTGGTGTAGGCTTAGGGTAGGCACTGCGGTTGATCGGGGGAGTGGAGTAGTTCATATCGATTCCTTCCTTTCCTGTGAAGCGGCGGTCTTACGCGTTTTGGTTAAAACCGAAATACTGTAGGATGCCTCGATAGATGCCCAGGGCAAAGGCATAGCGGTCGTTTTTTAATTTCTCAGCATCGCTGCGGTTGGAGAGATATCCCAGCTCCACAAGGATGGCGGGCATATTCGTCCTTTTAAGAACATAGAGCCCCGGCCTTACCCGGACGCCGTTATCCTTTGTGCCAACGGTTTCCACAATGCCTTGCAGCACCGCCTCAGCCAGCCAATTGGCTTGGGTGTACTGGCGGTAGATGTAGACTTCGGTGCCATTGGCATTGGGGTTTTCAGCTGCATTGGCATGGATGCTGATGAAGTAGTTGGCCCCCCAGCTGTTGGCCTCGTCGACTCTTTGACGGAGGCTGGAGGCGTTGGAGGTGCCCACGATGAATTCCGGCGTAGGACGTGACAGTTTTACCTCGAAGCGAGGGTCGGTACGAAGGAGGGAGGCGAGAATCTGCCCCACCTCATAGGTCACATCCTGCTCGTTCTGTCCAAAGTAGGAGGCCCCGGCGTTAGGGGCTCCGGTGGGATTGTGCCCTTGATCTATATAAATTTTGATAGCCATAAAAAAATCGCTCCTTTGCCACAGTGTATGCGCCCAGCGCAAGCCGGGTGCGTCCAGGAGATACGGAAATGAAAGACAAATAAAAAATTTGCAAATGCCGGGGCATACTATTGTCGGAGGTGATTTTTTTGTATCGAGGAAAAAAGGATCCGGCGATTTCCGGAGATGCTACGCCGGAGGTGCATCGTAATGCCCATCATTTTTACGGCACGTATAATATCCAGCCCACCACTAACACAGACAATACCTTTCCACTGATCGGGCCTGCACTGCCCACGGCGTGGAAGAATATAGCGCTGGGCAAGGAGGATCTGGAGCGGGAAGAATGAACGGTGCAAGGCAGAAAAATGGAGGAAATTGGGGAGAAAAACGGTAAAAGGGGCAGAATGGCGGAAAACGCATGGGGCACAGATAAGGCTCCAGCGTGGAAAATTGCAGCAGCCGTGACGCTATGCAGAGCTTTTTCAGACCGACTGCTTCTTGAAACTATTGAAAATGTAAAACCATTCCCATACCATGCATGCCTTGCCGGATGAGCGGCAAATTGCCCGGGCACAGATATTGCTGCCTCGGTCTGGGGCGCTGAACCGAAGCGTGAGTTACGGATGAGGCGCTGTAAGAACTATCGGCAGATGGTGACCAAGTACTGCGCTGCTGGCTGTCCGTGTCTACTCGGGCAGATGGTGCGGAAAAAGCGGAGTATGGAAGGAATCCACCGCAGACCGGGTGGGCTAAAAGGGCAATTTGTGTGCAAAAAAGTGCTCCGATACGCAGTATCGGAGCACTTTTATATTTGCTGATATGCTGCAATTACTTCTTGCCAAAGGCAATGAACAGCAGGCTGGAAACAGCCAGCAGGAAGGGATAGAACAGCAGAGGCATTATGTCAAAAGCGGAGATGGTATAGCCCAGGGTCGTGCAGGTGGACACAGCGACCAGCATCTGTGCACCGTAGGGGATGATGCCCTGGAAGATGCAGGAGAAGGTATCCAGCAAAGAGGCGGACTTTTTGGCGCTGATGCCGTATTCCTCGCTGACCTCCTTGGCGATGGGACCGGCCATGACAATAGCTACCGTATTGTTGGCCGTGGCAATGTCCATCAACCCCACCAGCAGGCCAATGCCCAACTGGCCGCCTCGCTGGCCTTTAAAGACGTGCCGGATAGCACCCAGCAGCGCCTCAAAGCCGCCGTAGGCGCGGATCATGCCGCACAGGGCAGAGACAAGAATGGTGACGAGAATGGTCTCAAACATACCGGATACGCCGCCGCCCATGTTTTGCAGCAGCTCCATTGCCGTGACCTGTCCGGTAGCCAGTGTAATGGCAGCGCCGGCACCGATGCCGATGAGCAGCACCAAAAACACATTCAGACCCACGATGCCGCCGATGAGCACCAGAATATAGGGAATCAGCAGCAACAGATTGATGTCGCCGGTGGGGACAGTGCTCACATCGGCCTGCAGAGAGATGATGAGGATCAGTACCATGGCGGCCAGAGCGGCAGGCAGGGCAATGAGGAAGTTGGTGCGGAACTTATCCTTCATTTCGCAGCCCTGAGAAGAGCAGGCGGCGATGGTGGTATCGGAGATAAAGGACAGGTTGTCACCGAACATGGCACCACCCACAACGGAGGCCACGCACAGCGGCAGAGAGAAGCCGGAGTTCTGCGCGGTGGCCACGGCAATAGGGGTAATTAAGGTGATGGTACCTACACTGGTACCCATCGCCATGGACACGAAGCAGGCAACAATGAACAGCACCACCACGGCAAGGCGGGCAGGTGCCAGCTGCAGCAGGAAGTAGGCAACCGCTTCGGCACTGGAGCGTCCGGTGACACCGACAAAGACGCCGGCCGCCAGGAAGATCAGGATCATGGTCATGATGTTCTTGTCGCCCACGCCCTTGGCCATCAGATCCAGTTTCTCATCAAAGGAGACGCTGCGGTTTTGGAGGCACGCCACCAGAACGGCGACAAGAAACGCTACTACGATGGGGATAGAATAAAAACCCATCTCGATCTTCAAGACGTACTCAAAAATGATGCCCAGTCCCAGATAGAGGACCAGAAACACTGCAATCGGCAGCAGTGCAACGGGATTTGCTTTCGGCTTTTGTAACATGATGTGATTTCTCCTATGTTTTTTTAAGCGCGTTTATTTAGACGCGTTTTTAAAGATGGTTTCCGGGGCTTGGATGACCACACGGGTATTGGCGTCCACTGCCTCCGTTAGAAAAGCATTGCCTCCCACAACGGTATTCTCGCCAATCGTTGTCTCACCGCCCAAAATGGAAGCACCGGAGTAAATGGTTACGTTATCTTCTACGGTGGGGTGGCGCTTGCCGGGCAGGGAAGAGTGGCCAGCCCGAGGGGAAAGCGCACCCAGCGTCACGCCCTGATAGAGCTTGACATGGTTGCCGATGACAGTGGTCTCGCCTACCACGATGCCGGTGCCGTGGTCAATGAAGAAATAGGAACCGATGGTGGCACCGGGATTGATGTCGATGCCGGTACGGCTGTGGGCGTATTCGGTCATGATACGGGGGATCATAGGGACGTTGCGAATATAGAGCTCATGGGCTACACGATAGACAAAAATAGCGTATAGACCGGGATAGGCGAAAATAATCTCGGATTTGTTCTGCGCTGCGGGGTCGCCATCGTAGGTGGCTTCCACATCTTTTAACAGCAGCTTCTGCACATGGGGCAGTGCGGCAATGAAGTCCCGGGCAATCTGGGCCGCCTGTTCCGCCTCTTCTTGGGGAAGAGCCAGTGCAATCTGACACTGCAGATGCTCCTCAATACGATCCAGCAGCAGTGCGGCGTAATCCTCCGGCGCCAGTGTCAGTAGTGCCGTATCGCCATAGTAGGCCGGAAACATGAGACTGCGCAGTTCTCTGAGAATATCTACCACCGCTTTGCGGCTTGGGAGGCGAAGATGGCTGCCATAAAGAGTCAGATTGCTTTGCTGCATATTGTCCGCCATAGCGCCGGCGGCTTCACGAATATGAGAAGGGTACATCTTACAATCTCCTTACTTAGAAAACAGAGGCGTGGAAAGATATCGTTCCCCCGTGTCGGGCAGTACGACAACGATGGTTTTACCGGTATTTTCCGGCTGGCGTGCCAATTCCGTGGCGGCATGGAGGGCAGCGCCGCTGCTGATGCCGCACAGGACACCCTCGGTAGCTGCCAGTGTCCGTGCCGTTTGATAGGCCTCGTCATTGGTTACGGGAAAAATACGGTCAATGATGGCTCGGTTGAGATTCTTGGGCACAAAGTTGGCACCGATACCCTGTAAACCGTGGGGGCCTGCGTGCCCTTCACTGAGAAGAGGGGAGGAAGCAGGTTCTACGGCGATCGCCTGCAACGCAGGGTTTTGCTCCTTAAGATAGGCTGCGCTGCCCGATAGCGTACCGCCGGTGCCCACGCCCGCCACAAAAAGATCCACATGACCGTCGGTATCTTGCCAGATTTCCGGGCCGGTGGTCAGATAGTGGGTACGAGGGTTGGCGGGGTTGTCGAATTGTCCGGCCATCCAGCTGTTGGGGATTTCACGGGCAAGGGCTTCGGCCTTTTTGACAGCGCCGGACATCCCCTCTGCGCCGGGAGTCAGTACCAGCTGTGCACCATAGGCCATCAGCAGAGCACGCCGCTCGGTACTCATAGAGTCGGGCATGGTGAGGATCACATGATAGCCACGAGCAATGCCCATGGCGGCAAGACCGATGCCGGTATTGCCGGAGGTGGGTTCGATGATGGTGCCGCCGGGTATTAGCGCACCGGAGGCCTCCGCTTCCTGAATCATCTGCCAGGCCACTCGATCCTTGGCAGAGCCGGCGGGATTGCAGCACTCCAATTTGACCAATACAGTCGAGCGCAGCTGCTGCGCCGCGCAATAGCGGTCAATGGACAAAAGGGGAGTATGGCCCACCAGCTGTGTAAGTGAATGGTAAATATGCATACATGGATTCCTTTCAACAAATGAAAAAGGCAGAGGGTGTGATACACCCCCTGCCCACAAATAATCAAATATACGGATTACACCATATAATAGGCAGAAAGCGCATGACAAAAATAGGCCTGACAACAACAGGCCATGGTGCAATCCATGTGGAAAGTCGTTGTGAAGCGGCTCATACGTTTTCTCCCTTCTGAGATAGCTTGTGCTGAAGCATTAACTCACTACTCCATTATAGTGAGTTGCCGGGCGGATTGCTACTGTCAAATCCGCCAAAAAACCTGAATTCACCTTGGATAAGTCGGCCAAACGAAGTGCTTTTGGCTGTTTTTTCCAATAGCGCACAGTTACATTAAATCCAGGTGCTGGGCCAGATTGACGGCAAAGTCCTGTACATTGGTGACGATCCCCCGGGCGGAGAGACTGCCGCGGTCACTGAGCTTATTGACGGTGAACTCGGAAATATCCACACAGTAGAAGTAGGTGGGACGTACCGTACCGTCGGAGAGCACCCGATAGGAAGGGGTCATGTTGCCGGTAGCGATGGTGTGGAGCATAGTGGCCATACAGATCACCGTGGTGGCGCCCCGAATCTGGGCGCGCATGGCATCCTGCGCCTCATAGACATTGGCAAAGACAGGGGGCAGCGGGCCGTCGTCCCGGATGGAACCGGCCAGTACATAGGGAACACCCATCTCCTCGCAGGTGTAGATGATGCCGTTATCAATGTGTTCTCCCTGAATGAATGCGGGGATGGAACCGTAGAGCCGTACCCGGTTCAGCGTGTCCAGATGGTTGTAGTGTCCGTTGGGGCGGTTTTCCTGTGTGCGAATGTCCTGACCTAAGGCGGTGCCCAGATAGGCGCCCTCCAAATCGTGCGTGCCCAGAGCGTTGCCTGCCAGCACGGCATGGACATAGCCGCCGCGGATGAGGCGGGAGAAAGCGTCTCTGGCCCGGTAATCAAAGGTGAAGGCAGGCCCTAAGACCCAGACAATCTTGCCATGGTCTTTCTCATAGCGCAGCAGGTCATAGAGCTCCTGATAATCCCGGGAAAAGCCGGTTTCCCGTGTACGCCCCTGCCGGAAAGCAAAGGTCTCCTGTGCGACATCGGGCGCACGGAAACCATTGGCGTGGAGGTAAATTCCCTCCTCCCCGCACTCGGTACGGCCTACCACAATGAGATCTCCGGCCTTCAGATTGCGGAATTCCCGTGTGTGGAAATCATGGTTCTCCCACACGGCCACGCAGTCCATGCGGCTCTCCTTCACAAGGTGCCACTGCCCGTCCTTTTTGAAATATTCCGGGAAAATGCTCATGGCATGGTACTGCTCCGGTGCTACGCCGTCCTTGGGGGCGGGCAGCAGGCGTACTTCCGGTGCTGCTGCCAGATGGGGCTGGGAGAAGTCGGGCTCAAAATAGGGGGGGAATTGAAAAGCCATAGAAACCTCCTGAAAATGTAATCGCTTGCCTGTGCGGAAGCGAAAATAGCATATATAATTACTTCATTATAGCACAGGGAAGGAATACTTGCTACCCCGACAGAGAAGAAAAAGGACAGGAGGAGATAAGATTTTACCGCCAACGCCCTTTGCCGGCTCTATGCGACCCATCTCTTCCAATCCATAGCCGGTAAAAAAACAAGTACCTGCACATACAGCTATGGGCATCACTCCGAAAACGCAACGGGTTTCCTTCATCCGCCGTCTGTCCTCTCTTGGAATACCGGCAACCGGGGCACATGAGGCAAAGGAGGAAAAAATTGTTGAACGCATCAGCATCGGTAGTTGCCTATTTACGCAAATCATTGTAAAATAAAAAACTAACATCGATATGTGCCGCTGTGGCGGTGAGGTGACTTCTATCGGGAGAGGATGGGCAGATATGGTCAATCAGGAGATGCTGAGACTGGGGACGGAACGTTGCTATATCCGGGAATTGGCGGAATACGGAGCGAGACAGGCAGAGATTGTTGGATGGGAAAACGTTTATGATTTTTCCATCGGGAATCCCTCTGTTCCTGCGCCGCAGGAGGCAAAGAAAGCTTTTTTGCATCTCATCCGTGATGTGGATGCCCTGACGGTACACAGCTACACGGCGGCACCGGGCGTGCCGGATGCAAGAGCGGCGGTGGCCGAGGATTTGAATCGGCGCTGCGGTACAAAGCTGCGAGGCGAGAATTTCTTTTTTACTTACGGCGCTTCTTCAGCGCTGACGGCGGTCATTCGCGCCTTGGCAGTGGAGGGGGCTGAACTGCTGGTCATTGCGCCGTATTTCCCGGAATATCGCCCCTTTGCCGAGAGCAACGGTATGAAGTTTGTGGCGGTTCCGGCGGATGAGGAACGTTTTCAGATTCCGCTGGATGCGTTGGAGGAGCGCATTACGTCCCACACGCAGGCGGTGATGATCAATTCTCCCAACAATCCCTCCGGCGTGATTTACAGTCGGGAGATGCTGGAGGCGCTGGGGCGGCTCTTGGAGGAAAAGAGCCGTGCCATTGGCCATCCCATCTATATTATCGCCGATGAGCCATACCGTGAGCTGGCGTATGACGGTGCGGAGGTGCCCTTTATCCCCGACATCTACCCCAATACGGTGGTGTGCTACTCCTATTCCAAATCCCTGTCCCTGCCGGGGGAGCGCATTGGCTATTTCTGTGTGCCGGATCAGGCGCAGGACAGTCGAGCGCTTTTTGATGCGGCGGCGGGGGCGGCCCGGGCGATGGGACATATATGCGCTCCTTCCCTGCAGCAGCGGGTGGTGGCCATGTGTGCAGGATGCCGCCCAGATTTGGACAGCTATGACCGCAACCGCATGGCACTTTATACGGCGCTCACCTCCTATGGATATGAATGCATCAGGCCCAACGGAGCCTTTTATATGTTTGTCAAGGCTCCGGAAGGCGACGGGCGGGCCTTTTCCGACAGAGCAAAGGCGAAGAATCTGCTGGTTGCACCGGGGGATGATTTTGGCTGTCCGGCGTATTTCCGTGTGAGTACCTGCGTGGACTATGAGATGATACAAAGAAGCCTGCCTGTGTTTCGCTCCCTCATCTGAGAGACGGGCGGCAGACAAAAGAGGAATAGAGGAGGCGGCGGAATGCTCAATACGACGCTATGTTATTTGGAGAATGACCGGGGCGAATATTTAATGCTGCACCGGGTGAAGAAGAAAAACGATGTCAATCAAGATAAGTGGGTGGGCATCGGAGGTAAATTCGAGGATGGAGAAAGTCCGGAGGAGTGCGTGCTGCGTGAAGCGAAGGAGGAGACAGGGCTTACCTTGACAGACTATCGCTACTGCGGCCTTGTGACCTTTGTCTCTGACCGCTGGGAAACCGAGTATATGCACCTTTTTCACGCTATCGGCTGGACGGGAACGATGGGAGACTGCGATGAAGGGGTGCTGGAATGGATCGGCAAAGAGAAGCTGGCGGCCCTGCCCCAGTGGGCCGGGGACAGGATCTTTTTGCGCTTAATGGATGAGGGAGGCCCCTTTTTTTCGCTGAAACTGCGCTACGAGGGGGAGCATCTGGCCTATGCGGCTCTCAATGGTAAGCCCTTGGAGGCGGAAGGATGAAGGTGTTAGTCAGTGCCTGCCTTTTAGGTACAGCCTGCCGCTATGATGGACAGAGTAAGCCCCATCCTTTGCTGGAGAAGTTATGCCGATGCCATCAGGTGGTGCCCGTGTGCGGTGAGATAATGGGCGGTTTGCCTACACCCCGTGTCCCGGCGGAGTTGCAGGGAGAGAAGGTCATTACCAAGACAGGCGGCGATGTAACGGGGGCATATCGGCGCGGCGCACAGGAGGTACTGCGCTTGGGGCAGCTCTTGGGGTGTGAGGTGGCTGTTTTGAAGGAACGAAGCCCCTCCTGCGGTTCCGGAAAAATCTACGACGGCAGCTTCACCGGAACCTTATGCGACGGCTGGGGCGTAACAGCGCGGCTGCTGCGTGATAACGGCTTTCGCGTGCTGGGAGAGTCGGAGTTGGCGGCGTTTCTGGAAGAAACGGAAGAGTAAGGCCCTGACTTTGCGCCAATGCAGCGGGTATGAGGGGAAAGGATGGCAGGCAGTAAAGCGTATCTGCCATTCATTGCAGCACTAGCCGCCTGAAAGAAATGACCCACCGGGCTATGCCGGGAAAATTGACCTCTGCGATGGTGGAAAGTTCGTGGGCGGCATCTTGAGGATAGATGCATCATAAAACCTGTAAAAGCAGCACTTGCCCATATGCCGGGGGCTTCTTCGTGCCACGCATGGAGAATTGCCGGCTCTCCAGACCCAAACAGAAGAAATGGCTTTCCCCCTGCCGGAGGGAAGCAAGATAGAAACAGGGTGTGTCGAGAGGACATGCTCTGTTTCTCTTTTGGAAGCAGATGGCCGTCCGTTTTACGAGAGGCAACAGGCTATATCCGGAACGTATGGAATAACTTGCAAGAAATATCCGTCAATTTCACAACGGAAGATGGTCTTTCTCTGTAAGAACTATAAAAAATGACGGACGCACATTGACAGCCTACGGTAAAGTTGATAGTATAATATACACAAGAACTGAAAACGTTCCCGGTAAGGTTTTCAGACAAAAAAGAAGAAGATTTGACAGATTTCGGCAGGGGTGGGGAGACATATGACCATCAAGGACATCGCGCGGCTGTGCGGCGTGAGCATCAGTACCGTATCTCGGGTGCTGAACGATCGGCCCGACGTCAGCGAGGCGAATCGGCGCAAGGTACTGGCGGCGATCGAAAACAGTAACTATATCCCCAACAACAGTGCCCGCGATCTGGTAAAGACCAAGTCCGATTCCATCGGCGTGGTGGTGCGCGGCGTCTCCAACCCTTTTTATACGGATATTATTAGGGCCGTGGAGGAGACCATCACTGCACGGGGCTGCACCATGGTGCTGCAGCAGATCGGCGTGCAGGATGATGAGATCAAGCATGGCGCTATGATGGAGCGGGAGAAACGGTTACAGGGACTTATTTTTTTGGGAGGACGGTCTGACTATACGCCCCGCGAGGTGGCATCGTTGACTGTGCCCTTTGTATGCTGTTCCTACAGCAATCAATACGGCTCTTTGAAGAGCGACAGCTTTTCCTCTGTGTCGATTGCCGATGAGCAGGAGGCCTACCGGGCGGTAAAGACGCTCTATAAGCAGGGACACCACCGCATTGCAGCACTGATTTCTCGAAAGGATGACCGCTCCATCAGTCAGCTGCGTTATGAGGGGTATCGGCGGGCTATGGCGGAGTTGAGTTTACCCAGAGAGGACAGTCTCGTCATCAGTGCCGGGACATTTGATATTCGCGGGGCCTATCTGGCTACAGCAGAAAAGTTGAAAGAAAACCCTGATTTTACGGCGCTTTTTGCCATCTCTGATAATATGGCCATTGGTGCCATGCGCGCACTGCGGGAGGCGGGGCGGCGTGTGCCGGAGGACTGCTCCGTGCTGGCCATCGACGGTCTGGAGGTATCGGAATATATTTATCCCCAGTTGAGCACCTTCTGTCAGCCTAAGGCGGAGATGGGACGGCGCAGCGTGGAAATCCTTCTGGATGTGCTGGAAGGTTGTGGAACGCATCGCCATGAGCTGCTGCCCACTGCTTTCCGTGCCGGTAAATCCGTCCGGCAATTATTGTGATTTTCCGCTCCTTGCGGGGAGTTGAAAATAAATATCATATGAAAAGGAGAAGTAACAATGAAGAAGTTTCTTGCAATGATCCTTGCGCTGGTCATGGCCCTGTCTCTGGTGGCCTGCGGCGGCGGTAAGGACGACAAAGGCTCCGTGTACTGGCTGAATTTCAAGCCGGAGGCGAAAGAGGCTCTGGAGCAGTTGGCTGCCGATTACACAGAGGAGACCGGTGTGCCTGTCAGCGTTGTGACCGCTGCCTCCGGTGAGTATGAAAGCACCCTGACCGCTGAGATGGATAAGGACAAGGCACCTACGCTGTTCGTGGTGGGCAATCAGGCCGCTGTGAACACTTGGGGCGATACCTGCTACGATCTGAAGGACACCGCTGTTGCCAAGGAGCTGAGCACCCAGGATTACAACCTGTACGATGCCAACGGCAAGCTGTGCTCCATTGGTTACTGCTATGAGTGCTTCGGCATCATTGTCAATACCAAGCTGCTGAAGGATGCCGGCCATGAGCTGAGCGAGATCACCAACTTTGAGAGCCTGAAAAAGGTTGCCGAGGATATCCACAGCCGCGCCGGTGAATTGGGCTTTGATGCATTTACCTCCTCCGGTATGGATGACAGCTCCTCCTGGCGTTTCACCGGCCACCTGGCCAACGCCGCTTTGTATTATGAGTCTGTGGATGACAAGTGGGATGCTTGCCCCTCTGCCATCAAGGGTACCTATGTGGACAACTTCAGAAACCTGTGGGATCTGTACATCAACAACTCCGCTGTCACTCCCGACAAGCTGGCAACCGGTGGTTTTGACGCTGCCGGCGAGTTCAAGGCCGGTAAGGCTGTGTTCTATCAGAACGGCTCCTGGGAGTATGCCGGTCTGGTGGATGCCGGTATGAACCCCGAGGATCTGGCCATGATCCCCTTCTATTGCGGTGTTGAGGGCGAGGAAAAGGCCGGCCTGAACTGCGGTACCGAGAACTGCTGGGCTGTCAACGCCAATGCTTCTGAGGCCGACATCAAGGCTACGCTGGACTTCATGTATTGGATGGTTACCTCTGAGAAGGGTACCACCGTCATGGCCGAGCAGTTTGGCCCCATTCCCTACAAGCAGGCAAAAACTCCCGAGAACGTATTCTTTGCGGATGCTCTGGACTACTCTGCCGCCGGCAACTACACCATGACGTGGGCGTTTAACTACACCCCCAATGTCAACGAATGGCGTGCCGGTCTGGTCAGCGCCATGAACCAGTACGACGCTGATCCTACCGATGCCAACTGGGAAGCTGTCAAGACGGCTTTCGTGGACGGCTGGGCTACGCAGTACGCCGCTGCCAACAGCTAAGTTAATAGCGCCACCCCACAATTAGACCCTGCGCCGGGGCGAGTGGACTCGCTCGCCCCGGCTTATTTTATAGCACGGCTGCCGCCGCAGGAGGCGGATGCCGTGGGGATATGTGTAAAAAGAGAGGATGAAGCAGTATGAGCAAACACAGAGATCCGGCAGCTGTCAACAGTCGTCTGGTCCGTCGTCCCATCCGCCGCTGGGCCCCGGTGTTTATTGGCCCCATGGTGGCCGCTTTCCTAATTGGATTCGTCTATCCGTTTTTGAAGGGCCTCTACCTGTCCTTTTGTAAGTTCCGTACCACCAGTGATGCGCAGTTTATCGGTCTTGACAACTATGTAAAGGCATTGCACGATGCCAGTTTCATGCATGCCTTTTGGTATACTGCCCTCTATGCGGTGGTGTCGCTGGTATTGATCAATGTGCTGGCTTTTGCCGTGGCCTATGCCCTCACCCAGAAGATCAAGGGTTCCAACCTTTTCCGTACCGTCTTTTTTATGCCGAATCTGATCGGCGGTATTGTTCTGGGGTATATCTGGTCCATGATTTTTGACGGCATCCTCAGCCACTTTAATACCTCTATTTTGCTGGAGAGCCGCTATGGCTTCTGGGGTCTTGTGGTGTTGATGTGCTGGCAGCAGATCGGCTATATGATGATCATCTATATTGCGGGTTTGCAGGCGGTGCCGGAGGATATGCTGGAGGCGGCACGGATCGACGGTGCTAACCGCTGGCAGACATTGTGGCGTGTTACCATCCCCAATGTGATGCCCTCCATTACCATCTGCACGTTCCTTTCGTTGACCAACGGATTTAAGCTGTTTGACCAGAACCTGGCCCTGACGGCCGGGCAGCCCTTTGTAATCCAGCCTGACGGCAGTTCCATCAAAACGACGGAAATGCTGGCACTGAACATCTACAATACCTTCTACGGTCAAAGCGTCAACTCCCGCGGCACAGCGCAGGCCAAGGCAGTGCTTTTCTTCGTGCTGGTGACGGCGCTGGGTCTCATTCAGCTGACGGCGACCCGTAAAAAGGAGGTACAGCAGTGATGAAAACAAAAAAGCGTTGGGGACGCACCCTGCTGAGCATTGTGCTGGCTATTGTCTCTGTGATCTATGTGCTGCCAGTGGTGATGGTGGTGCTCAACTCCTTCAAGATCAACACCTTTGTTAAAACGGAGACCTTTGCCCTGCCGACGGCGGAGAGCTTTGCGGGGTGGCAGAACTTCATTACCGGTGTGACACTGGGCGGTTCCTTCTGGAAATCTGCCTTCTACAGTCTGCTGATCACGGTGCTTTCCACGGCGCTGATCCTGATCTTCACATCGATGGCGGCGTGGTATATCTCCCGTGTGGACAGCCGTTTTTGCCGTCTGACGTATCTTCTGTGCGTCTTTTCCATGGTGGTGCCCTTCCAGATGGTGATGTTTACCCTGTCCAAGACGGCGGACACGCTGGGGCTTGACACGCCATGGACCATTCCGGTCATCTATCTGGGCTTCGGCGCAGGACTGGCGGTTTTCATGTTCGTGGGCTTTGTAAAGAGTATTCCGCTGGAGATTGAAGAGGCTGCCGTGATTGATGGCTGCGGGCCGTTCCGCACCTTTTTCTCCGTGGTGGTGCCTATGCTCAAGCCGACGCTCATCAGTGTGGGGATTTTGGAGATCATGTGGGTTTGGAACGACTATCTGCTGCCCTATCTGGTGCTGGATCGTACCAAGTATATGACCATCCCCATTCACATTCAGTATCTGAAGGGCAGCTATGGTGCTGTGGATCTGGGCGCCACCATGGCGCTGATCCTTCTGAGCATAATCCCGGTGATAGTGTTCTATCTTCTGTGCCAAAAGCACATTATTAAAGGTGTGGCCGCCGGCGCGGTCAAAGGGTAAAACCAAGATCTAAGATGATTTGGAGAGTAACATGAGTATACAACGCAGCAGCGGTATTCTGATGCCGATTTTTTCCCTGCCGTCCCCTTATGGGATCGGCACTTTGGGCAAGGCCGCCTATGACTTTGCCGACTTCCTCCACGCAGCGGGCCAGAAGTACTGGCAGCTGCTGCCGCTGGGCCCGACCAGCTACGGAGATTCCCCTTACCAGAGTTTTTCCACCTATGCTGGAAATCCCTACTTCATCGACCTGGATTTCCTGGTGGAGGACGGTCTTTTGCTGAAAGAAGAGGTGGAGGAAATCTGCCGCTGGGGCAGTGATCCCCGCTATGTGGATTATGGCTCAATTTACAACAGCCGTTTTACGGCACTCAAAAAGGCCAAGAACCGCGGCTGGCAGCGGGATCGTGCAGCAGTAGATGCCTTTGTGGCGGAGAACCGCCGCTGGCTTCCGGACTACGCACTTTTCATGGCCTGCAAGTGCCATTTTGGGATGAAGGCATGGACGGAGTGGGAGGATGACGAGATCCGCCTGCGTAAGAGTCAGGCGGCGCTGGAGAAGTACCGCACCATGCTCCGGGAGGATGTGGAGCTGTTTATCTATCTCCAGTTTCTCTTTTTCAGGCAGTGGGAGCAGCTCAAGAGTTATATCCACAGTCTGGGGATCCATATCATTGGAGATCTGCCTATCTATGTGGCACTGGACAGCGCCGATGTGTGGGCTGAGCCAGAGAATTTCCAACTGGACGAGAACAATGTACCAACGGAGGTGGCCGGTGTACCGCCGGACTACTTCACCGAAGACGGTCAGTTGTGGGGCAATCCTCTTTATCGCTGGGATCGGATGGAACAAGACGGATTCGGCTGGTGGATCCGTCGTATTGACGGGGCGAAGAAGCTCTTTGATGTGATCCGCATTGACCACTTCCGCGGCTTGGAGAGCTATTGGGCCGTCCCCTATGGCGAAACGACCGCCAAGAACGGACACTGGGTCAAGGGTCCGGGGATGCGTCTGGTGGGTACGCTTCAGGGCTGGTTCCACGATCTGGAGCTGATCGCTGAGGATCTGGGTTATCCCACGCCGGAGGTGCAGCAGCTTTTGCAGGATTCCGGTCTGCCCGGTATGAAGGTGCTGGAATTTGCCTTTGATTCCCGGGAGCCCAGCAATTATCTCCCTCATGTGTATACGGAGAACTGTATTTGCTATACCGGCACCCATGACAATCCGCCTGTTGCGCTGTGGCGTGTGGAGGCGGATCAGGAAGATGTGGCCTATGCCGAAAAGTATTTGGGACTCAATGAGGCAGAGGGCTTCCATTGGGGTGTGATCCGCGGCGGTATGGGATCTGTATCCCGCCTCTTTGTGGCACAGATGCAGGACTATCTGGGCCTTGGCCAGGGGCACCGGGTCAACACGCCCGGTACGGCCTCCGGTAATTGGCAATGGCGTTTGCTGCCGGGGGAGGCCAATGCAGCGATAGCGGCGAAGATTGCTGCCATGACCAAGATGTATGGCCGATAAAATTTGTATGGAAAAAGAGCTGTTCACGGCGTGAACAGCTCTTTATTCATCGGGAGACAGAGAATGCCTTGCTTGGTCTGGAGGTACGGAATTTCCGCAACCCGTTTACGATTGCACCTTGCTTAAGGACAAGCCGCATCCTGCGCATTTTGTCCGTGCCAAATTGACTGGACAGGTATACAGCACCATATAGGGTGTTTTCGTATGCTTTATGGCTGCGATGGCAGGGGGAAGGCAGTCCATGGATATTGTCTGGGCGGCGGCAGTGTGACATCCACGGTTTTCCCTGTGACTGGATGGGGAAAAGCCAGACGATATGCCCACAGGGCGGTGGAGCAGTTGGGGTCCTTGCTGCCGTAGCGGATGTCTCCTAAAAGAGGCAGGCCCCGGGAAGAAAATTGGACGCGAATTTGGTGCGTGCGCCCGGTATGGAGGCTGACCTGCACCAGCGTCAGCCCTTCTGCGGACGAAAGGGTGCGATAGGAGAGTTTTGCTTCCCGCACACCCTTGCGCATCCGCTTGACCACATAGCTTTTGTTGTGGGCAGCATCGCGGAAGAGAAGATCGGTAAGGGTGTCCTCGGACTTTTCCGGGTGTCCGCGGAGCACAGCCAGATACTCTTTAGCAATTCGCTTCTCGGTTACGGCAGCCATCAACTTTCCGGTGGTGGATTGCCGGCGGGAAAAGGCCATGATGCCGCCGGTGACACGATCCAAACGATGCACGGTGGCAATGTAGTCCGGCTTCCCGATGCTCTGATAGTGTTCACGCAGCCAGCGTGGCATACACTTGACCGAGCCGTCATCCTCGGAGAGGTAGCCTGCCGGCTTGCAGCAAAGAACCAGATAAGCATCCTCATATAAAATAGTCGGGGTGTCCATGAAATATATACCTCCTATGGAAAAAGCAGGCGCAGCTTCTGCGCCTGCTTTTATCGATTGTTATCTGCGGCGGCCGCGGTAGGAGCGGTGGCCCTTATATTGGGGACGGCGAGCGCCGTAGCGGCGATTTGGACGGAAGAATTTGATCCAAACGAAGATACCAGCGGCCAAGAGCACCAGAAGGACAAGGATGACTTGCACCAGGGTTTTATGGAAGAACTGAAGGATCTGATACTTGACGGTCAGGAACCGGGAGGCGGAAACATCGTACTGCGCCAGAAGATCCACCGTGGCGCACTCCCGATCGTTGTAGGAGAGGGTAATCTTTCCCAGTACATCACCGGCCGCAATGGGGGCCAGAGCTGTCTCAGCGTTCAAAGTTACGGTGCGGGTAAGATCCTCCGGCTTGACATCGTTGGGCAGAATAGCGGTGGCATCGTGAGCCGGGTGCACGACCACGGCGCTGCTCTCCTTGGAAAGAGCCACCGGTACTTCCTGAATCATTTCGTTTTTCTCCAAAACGGTTTGGGTACTGAAATTGTTGAAGCCATAGTCGTAGAGCCGTGCAGTCTCGGAAAAACTTTCTATCGTGTTATCGTTACCCTTGCAGCCCAATACCACGCATATCAGCGTGCGGCCGTTGCGGGAAGCGGAGGAGACAAGGCAGTGACCTGCCTCCTCGGTAGTGCCGGTCTTGATGCCGGAGGCGCCGTCATATAGATAGCCAAGGATGCGCCAGTTAGAGATGAGGGAGTTGGTGGTGTGCAGCTCTCGCGGCTCTGACTTGTTGGTGGCGGGTACCTCATAGGCGACGGTGTTGCAGAGCTTCATAAAGGTTTCGTTCTTCATGGCTTCCCGTGCAATGAGGAAAATATCCCATGCGGTGGTGTAATGGTCGGGGTTGTGAAGACCGCTGGGGTTGACGAAGTGGGTATTTGTACAGCCCAACTCTTGGGCACGGCGGTTCATATGTTCTACAAAGGTGGGGACATCGCCGTCCACGGCTTCAGCCAGAATATGACATGTCTCATTGGCTGACACCAGCAGCATGCAATAGAGGAGATTTTCTACGGACATGGTTTCCCCCGGCTCAATACCGGCACTGCTGCCGTCAGGGTCCAGGCCCTTAAAGGCACTCTCTTTGGCGGTGATTTCCTGCGTGAGAGACAGCTTTCCTTCGTCTACGGCCTCCAAAACCAACAGTGCGGTCATCACCTTGGTGATGCTGGCAGGAAATCTCTTTTGTGTTTCATTTTTAGCGTAGAGAACCATATCGCCGTCTAAATCCACCAGCAGTGCAGCGGTAGCTTTGGTATCAATGGCTTCCAGTGCCGCGGCCTGCGGTGTGAGCAAAAGCCCCGTCATCAGGATGGATAATAAAAAAAGAGATACAATACGGCGAATTTTCATAGTGCTTTTTCTCCAATTATGGTATAATACAAATATTAACGGCATCAAAAGCCGCCGAGTAAGTCATCTATCTCCATATTATATCAAAAAATAAGAGGTAGTCAACCGTGGAGAAAAAGAGAAAAATTACAAAAACGGAAAAATTTATTCTGCTCTTTACGATACTGTTCCTGCTGATGGTACTGACCGGGTTTTACCGTGGTGGAGCCAGCGGGAGGAGCAGTGTGGACGGCGGCTATACGGTAGAGACGGAGCGGGCATCCACATGGAAGATGGAGATACATCGGATCAATATCAATACCGCTGATGCCCAGGAACTGCAGACGCTGCACGGCATCGGTGAGGTGCTGGCTGAAAGGATAATTGAGCGGCGTGAGAGCGTGGGACCATATCGCTCAGTGGAGGAACTGCTGGAGGTAAAGGGAATCGGGCCGGCTAAGCTGGAGGGGTTCCGCGCTCAAGTGGTCATTGAGGAGGAAGAATGAAAATTTTAGTGGTGGATGACGAGCAGCTGCTGGTCAAGGGAATTAAATTTAATTTGGAGAACGAGGGGTATCAGGTGCAGACGGCCTACGATGGTGAGGCCGCGGTGGAGCTGGCCCGCCATGAGGATTTCGACCTGATCATTCTCGACTGGATGATGCCGGTGATGTCCGGCAGTGATGCGTGTATGAAGATCCGGGAGTTTTCCGATGTGCCGGTGATCATGCTCACTGCTCGCAGCGAGGATGCGGATAAGTTGATGGGCTTTGCCTGTGGTGCCGATGACTATGTGACCAAGCCCTTCAATATTCTGGAACTGAAAGCCCGCGTCCGAGCGCTTTTGAAGCGCAGTAATGCTGTACCAACGAGACAGCGCACGCTGCTGACCGGCGGAGATTTGGCGCTGGATACGGAGCAGCGCGTGGCCATTCGAGACGGTGTCATCATCGATTTGACGGCTAAGGAATATGACTTGATAGAACTTTTGATGAAGAATCCACGCCGTGTCTACAGTCGGGAAGCGTTGATGAATCTGGTGTGGGGCTATTCTTATGCCGGGGACTACCGTACGGTGGATGTCCACATCCGCCGCCTGCGGGAGAAGCTGGAAAAAAAGCCGGCCGAGCCGGAGTTTATTATGACAAAATGGGGAGTGGGTTACTATTTCAAAGGGGAGAGCCAGCCTACAATTTAAATTCAGCATGAGTTTCATCCTCATCATCGCCGCTGTGCTGATTTTGCTCAATACGTATCCGCTGCTGGTGTCGCAGGACATGGTCTTTACCACGAAGGAGAAGGCGATGGACAGTAGCGTGAAGATGATCGAGTCGGCCCTCTCCGGCCTGGAGGAACTGACAGAGGAGAATGTAGGACAGGCCATGTCCGTGGTGGAGGAGACCGGTGTGAGCCGTATTCTTGTCACGGATACCGCCGGGCGGGTGCTCTATGATTCCCGTGAAACGGAAAATGCACAAGGTCTCTACGCCTTTTACACGGAAATCGTGCAGGCACTGCAAGGCTACGACGTGTTTTACTGCGTCTACGACGGGGCAGCGTTTCTCAGTCGCGGTGCCTCTCCGGTGGTTTACCATAACCAAACGGTGGGGGCTGTCTACGCTTATGAATACGACACGGCGCAGGCGGAATTGCTTAAAAGTTTTCAGTCCAACTTGGTAACGATCTCGCTGGTCATTGCCCTTTTGGTGGCGGTGTTGAGTTTGCTGCTCTCCCGCATGCTTACGCGGCGGATCAGTAATCTTTTGCAGGCCATTCAACAGGTGCGGCAGGGTGCGTATAACCATCGGGCTGCTGTGGAGGGCAACGACGAGATTGCCCAGATCACCACGGAATTTAACAGCCTTACGGATCGGCTGCAGATCACGGAGAACGCGCGGCGCCGTTTTGTGTCCGATGCCTCCCATGAATTAAAGACACCACTGGCGGGGATTCGTCTTTTGACGGACTCTATCTTGCAGACAGAAAACATGGATGAGGCCACCGTACGGGAATTTGTCAGTGATATTGGGCAAGAGGCGGAGCGGCTCAGCCGCATTACGGAGGATCTTCTCAAGCTGACACGATTGGATAACGGCAATGTGGAAGAAGCCGTAACGGTGGCGGTGTCGCCGGTGCTGGAGCAGGTGGAGCGGATGCTGCAGATTGTGGCGCAGGAGAAAAACGTCACGATGCAGTGTACTGGGGATACACGGGCCTGCGTGCGGGCCACGGAAGGTGAGATCCATCAGGTGCTTTATAATCTGATGGAAAATGCCATCAAATACAGCCACACCGGCGGCTTTGTCCGCACGGCTGTGGAGGTGCAGGAGCATACCGTGGAGATCCGGGTGGAGGATGACGGCGTAGGCATTCCGGAGGAGGATCTGGAGCATATTTTTGAACGATTTTACCGGGTGGATAAAATGCGTTCTCGTGCCGTAGGAGGTACGGGTCTGGGTCTGAGCATTGTGCGAGACACGGTACTGCGGCGAAGCGGTACGGTGACAGCGGCACATCGAGAGGGCGGTGGCTCCGTCTTTACGGTGCGCCTGCCGCTGGCAGAGGAGGAAGAGGCATGAAAAAAGTGTTGCCGGCTGTTTTCTGCGTGCTGCTGATGGGACTGCTGGGCGTAGGGCTTGTGAGGGGGCGTGGAGAGAATAGTGACACGCTGCGCATTTATTGTCCTGCCATTACCAGTGAGACACGAGGCGGGGATGCCTTAACAACCGTGAAGGTGGACTGGTCGGAGATGCGGCCTATGGAAATAGAAACGCAAGTGGAGGAGGCGCTGCATCTGCTGCTGGGGGATTGCGATACACCCGGATTCCGCAGTGTCATCCCCACCGGAACCAAGCTTTTAAGCAGCAGATTGGTGGGCAGTACCGTACAGGTGGATTTTTCTACACCCTATCGACAGCTCTCGGGTATGGATCTGACCATTGCTGATTACTGTGTGGCACTGACACTGGTGCAGATCCCCGGCGTTTATACGGTGCGCATTACCGTTGACGGTGAGGATCTGGCATACCGCGACAGTCATATTTTCCGTGCCGAAGATGCTCTTTTTACCAGTGAGGAGGACATGGTCAGGAATTTGCCGGCGTCCCTCTATTTCCTGTCAGAAGATGGTTTATCGGCTGAGGAACGTATGTTGACGGTGTACGAGGGAGAAAGCTCTGCCGGTGCCGTCATAGAAGCGCTGCAGGCCGGCCCCATGCAGGAAGGGCTGCGGCCATTGCTGCCGGAGGGCTTTCAGGTGCTGGCGGTGAAGGTGGAGAACGGAGTTTGCTCGCTTAACCTGTCTTCCGAGGTGAAAAAAGTGCTGCCCCCCGGTGAGGAGGAGCAGCAGCTGCTGGTTCAAGGAATTGCAAAATCCCTATATTCCGTCAAAGATATCCGGCGGATACAAATTTTGGTGGATGGCGAGCTGCAGCACAGCTTGGGTCTGGTGGATGTGAGCGAATTGAGCGAGAAAAAATAAAATAGATCCCCGCCGTATGCTTCCCATAAACCGGCCTCTTATGGTACGGTCAGCACAAAAAGCTTCCCGGCTGGGTCATATGAAAGTTAAGCGGGAGTGGCGCAGCGTCAGCGGCGCCACTCCCGCTTTTTATTTGGATGCGTTCGTGACCGTTCCCTTATCCGTGTCTATTGCCGTTGCCGCGATGCCCGTGTCCTTGCGTATTTTCGGAGTTACCATGGTTGTTTGATAACATATTTGTCAAACTCCGGATTTCTTTGATGGACATATTCCGGATTTTATCAACAGAAATACTGGGATCAAGTGCCTGCACCTCTAGAAAAGCCTTATATTTCCCATAGGAAAGGCCCATTTCATGTGCGGATTCCACTTCTTCCGAACGTGCATAATAGCAGTACATATTCTTTTTCTCTGCACTGCAAGATTCTAAATCTGAAAGAATTTTGGAGGATTGTGCTCCCTGGGAGCCAATTACCCCAATCATCATCACTTCATCATGAGACAATAAATTCGTGATGGTTTCATCCTGCAGAATCTGGTCCACTGCATCAGAATAATTCAAATATTTCACATCAAGAGACGTGAGCAATTCCCGCCCGTCATCGTTGTATGCATTGACAGAAACCACCTGATTAAACCGATTCACGCCCAATTCTATGGAGGGGTTTATATCTATGCTGATGGCCACGGTGGGGGTAAAGTACAGCCAATGCCCTCCCAGCAATAGGAACAGCACACAGACAGCGGCCGGAATCAGCTGTCGATAGGCAGAAGTTTTGCGCCGTGTATAACCATTCGTTTTTTGAGCAAGATAGGCTTTCGTTCTTTCTTTGAGCGGCTCTTCTGCCTCGATCTGATCAAAAGATTCTTTTAACTTATCCGTCATATCCATCACCTCCCAGTTTTTCCCTAAGCAATTGCTTGGAACGAGTGAGGAGCGTATAAATTGTATTCACATTTTTCCCCAATATCCGGCTGATCTGGGGCGCCGTATATTCTTCGTAATAATGGAGATATACGACGTCCTTATATTTTTGCGGAAGGGACAGCACCGCCTCTAAAACGTCCCTGTGATCCGGCGGCAGCTCCGCCGGCTGCTCTATGAGTTCATCCAGAGATGTCGTATGGCTGCGGAAAAAGTTTTTCAGAAGATCTTTACAGGCGTTGATCGTGACACGGATCAACCACGCTTTCTCGTGTTCTTGGCTTTCAAACACAGCGGAGCTGAGGGTATACTTCAAAAAAACAGTTTGAAATATATCCTCCGTATCTGCATGGTTTTTCAAATGAATCACGCAAAGCCGCCGAACTGTATTGGCATACTGTTCAATGGCCTTGTTTACCTCTTGTTCGCTCCGCATGGATCATCACTCACTATCTGTTGCGTTCTCCGCAGGTTCCTTTCCCCTGTCTTGCACGCTGTCCGAAGGCATAATTGTCGCAGATACCATCGTTGTCTGCATCGACGAAATCTCTGCCGCTGCCTTTTCTCTGACTGCCGCCGTGCCGACGGGTACCCCGGTTATCGCATACGCCGTCCCCATCCTCATCCATGTAACCGCAGTCATTGCCGGCATAGTCACATACACCGTCGCCATCTTCGTCGGTGTAACGGGGGCCATTGCCAGCGTAGTCGCATACGCCGTTGTTATCGGCATCTATCAGATTTCCGCTGTTTTCCCCGCTTGCAGCAAATGCACTTGTTGACCCGATGGATAACACCACCGCTGCTACAATGACGCCCGCCACCATATTTTTCGTTATTTTTTTCATCTGTTGTGCCTCCTTATATTTTTGTGGTCAGTTCTGACTTCAAATATAATACGATTCTCAAGTCTCGATCCATTCAAATTTTCCAAAATTTTTTTGAGACTTGTTTTTTACGTCAGGCACTATCAGAGAAATGATTTTATCTTTGTGCGTTTATCACAGCCTAAGGTAGGCCTTCGCCGTATCAGTTTTCTGCAATGTGGTTGGCAATGCGCTGCATGATGAGATCCAGTGCCACCAGATTGTGACCGCCCTCCAGCACCACGATGTCGGCATATTTCCGACTGGGCTCCACAAATTGGTCGTGCATGGGCTTAACCGTGGTGAGATATTGCTGCACCACAGACTTCATGGAGCGGCCCCGCTCCTCCACATCCCGGAGGGCACGGCGCAAAATGCGTACATCTGCATCGGTATCCACAAAAATCTTGATGTCCAGGAGCTCCCGCAGTGCCGGATCGTGGAAGATAAGGATGCCCTCCACAATGACCACCTTAGTGGGACGGATCAAGACTGTCTGGCTGGTGCGGTTGTGGTCGGCGTAGGAGTAGACAGGACAGTGGATGGCGTGACCGGCCTTCAGTTCCTTGAGATGCTGAATCATCAGATCGGTATCGAAGGCATCAGGGTGATCATAGTTCTGCTTGCAGCGCTCCTCAAAGGGCAGATCCTGCCGCTTATAGTAGTTGTCGTGGTGTATAACACTGATATTGGCGCCAAAATGGGAGGCCAAATGCTCCGTCAATGTGGTCTTGCCTGAGCCGGTGCCGCCGGCGATGCCAATGAAAATTGTGTTCATAGTCAGATCCTCCGCAGGGAGTTGTCCCATAATATTTCCTATATTATAAAAAACAAAGCAAAGAAAAGCAAGGGAGGTGGGCGGAAGATGTAAAAAAAGGATGAATTTCCTAGAATTTCAGTTGACATAACAAGGAAAAATCTGTATGATAAATCCGTATGATAAAAATCAAAGATTGCCGATTTTTGAATCGGCTTCCTATATGACGTATCGCGTCAATCAAGCGGAGAAAGGAAGATTACTGCCATGAGTTTGCTCAAGTGTCCTAAATGCGGAGAGATGTTCTCTGATAGCTATAAGACCTGCCCCTTTTGCCAGGAGGACGAGGAATTTTACAGCGGCAAGAAGAAACCGAAGAATCCGGGACGTCGCATCAATCACAGCAAAGCCCCCAGTATTATTGGGCCTGCCATGGTAGTGGTTGTGCTGCTGCTGGCCGGATTTTTGGTATATACATTTTTAGGCGATGATATTTCTAACATCTTCAAAGGAGATGAAAAACCGGTAGTGGCGGGACAGACCGATCCTCAGGTGACGCCTCCCGAGCAGGATAAGAATACGGTGAGTCTCACCGTTGATAAAGCAAAGGCGGCACTGAAGGTGGGAGAGAGCACCACACTGCAGGCCACCGGCGCAGAAAAGATTACATGGACCAGCAGTGACGCTGGTATTGCCACGGTGGATGAGAGCGGCCATGTGAAAGCCGTGGCTGCCGGCATGGCTACCATTACCGCAACAGCGGAGGGAGCGGCCTCTGCGGCCTGCGAAGTGACGGTGAGTGTACCAGACCGCAAGCTGGTGTTGGGCTCCCTGTGGACGAAGGGGGATGTGACCGTCGGAAATGTGGGCGAGAAGATTTCCCTGTATGTCACTGATGAGAATAACGGAGATGCCACTGTTGAGAATGTTACCTGGAGCAGTGAGGACTCTGCTGTTGTGACCGTGGACAGCAGCGGAGAAGTGACTGCCGTGGGGAGCGGCAAAACCAATGTGATTGCCGAGGTGGACGGACAGAAATTGACCTGTATCGTGCGCGTGAATTGATCGACCTGCTTAAGAGAAAATAGGCACCCTATCACCCCCTGTGTAAGAGGGTGATGGGGTGTTTTTTCTACGAAAGAGAGGGCGTTCTTGCTATAGATGGCGAGCTATGATATAATAAAGTATTCATTCTGAATTATTAAAGGGGAAACCGCCATGACCGCAAAAGAGTATCAGACGTACACGCCTATGCGCATATTTTTCTCCTACTTTAAGCCTCATAAGAAACTTTTTTTTCTGGATATTTCCTGCGCGTTTGTTATTGCACTGATCGATTTGGCATTTCCGCTGATATCCCGCACAGCCATGCAGCAATGGCTGCCCAATAAAGATTATTCCGTCTTTTTTGCGGTGATGATCGCCGTGATGCTGGCCTTTGTGCTCCGCGCCGCGCTTTACTTTGTGGTGGCCTACTGGGGCCATACCTTCGGCATCCGGGTGGAGGCGGATATTCGTCGGGATCTTTTTGCCCATATGCAGGAGATGGGCTACGATTTTTATGATCAAAACCGCACCGGACAGCTGATGAGCCGACTGACCACGGATCTGTTTGAAGTGACGGAACTGGCGCACCACGGTCCGGAAGATGTCTTTATCTCCGTGGTGACCATTGTGGGGGCGCTGATCGTCATGTTCTGTATGCAGTGGCGATTGGCGTTGGTAGTTGCGCTGCTGATCCCTGCCTTTTTGCTGCTGCTGTTCCACTCGCGCCTTCGAATGGGGAATGCCTCCAAGGCTGCCAAGGTCAAGACCGGCACCATCAATGCGGAGATCGAATCAGGGCTCTCCGGTGTGCGCACCACCAAGGCGTTTGCCAATGAGACGCAGCAGCAGCGCCGCTTTAATGCTGTCAACGAGGTTTTCAAGACGGCAAAGCGGAGCTTTCACAAGGAGATGGGAAAGTTTACTGCTGTGATGGAACTGTTTGTGACCATGCTGTCTGTGACGGTGATTGCGGTAGGCGGCTGGCTTATGATGAAGGATCAGCTCAACTACATTGATCTTATTGTTTTTAACCTCTATGTGGCGACCTTTATCAGCCCCATCCGCAAGCTGGCTAATTTTACGGAGCTGTTTACCAACGGATTTGCCGGTCTGAACCGCTTTATAGAACTGATGCGCACAGAGCCTTCCATCCAGGATGCGGAGGATGCCGTGGAGTTGGAAAATGTGCGGGGACAGGTGGATATTGACCATGTGAGTTTTACTTATAACGATAGTGACGAAATCCTCCACGATGTGAATCTGCAGGTGGCAGCCGGTGAGACGGTGGCTGTAGTAGGTCCCTCTGGCGGCGGCAAGAGTACGCTTTGCCAGCTGATACCCCGCTTTTACGAGGTGACGAGCGGAAAGATACTGCTTGACGGTATGGATATCCGTCATGTGAGCCAGAAATCTCTGCGCCGCAACATCGGTATCGTACAGCAGGAGGTGTTCCTCTTCGCCGATAGTATTCGGGAAAATATCCGCTACGGTAAGCCCGGTGCTAGCGATGAAGAGGTGGTACAAGCTGCGCGGAAGGCGGAGCTTTACGATGATATTATGGAGATGCCTCAGGGGTTTGATACCTATGTGGGTGAGCGGGGAGCTATGCTTTCCGGCGGACAGAAGCAGCGCGTGGCGATTGCTCGTATTTTCTTGAAAAATCCGCCGCTGCTGATTTTGGACGAGGTAACCTCGGCACTGGACAGCGTGACGGAGAGCCGTATTCAGAATGCCTTTGACCAGCTGGCCCGGGGGCGTACAACGCTCATGATTGCCCATCGGCTCTCTACGATCCGCTCTGCCCATCGCATCGTGGTGGTGCAGGATGGAAAGATTGCCGAAGAAGGCACACACGACACACTTCTGGCGAAGAATGGCCTTTATGCCCGGCTCTATCACACGCAGGATTTGGAGGCGCAGTATGGATAAACGAGAGCTGCTGGATCGTGTTTCCGCCACCCCGGAAGAGCGGCTCCTTTTAAGCCGTGTTTGGGATCAATATGATCGCTGCCGTGGGAAAAATATCCCCACAGTCACCGCTTTCCTCAGCCCGCAGGAGCAGCAAGCCGCCCGGCGCCTGCTGCAGGCTATGGGTGTATCGGATGGATTTACCTTCTGGGGCGGCTATGAAGGCGCAGAGCGCTGCCAGCTTCACTTTCTGCCGGACTGGACAGCGGAGCCGGATGGCGAGGTCATTCGGGTCATACACGCTGCATGGTATCGGGAGGATACGCTGACCCACCGGGATTTTTTAGGAAGTCTGATAGGATTAGGTTTGACCCGGGAGAAAATTGGAGATATACTTGTGAGAAAAGAGAGTGCCGATGTGCTGGTGAGTGCACAGGTGGCAGATTTTCTGCTGGGAAGTTGGGATACTGCCGGAAGAGTGAAGCTGCACCTGTCGGAGATTACACCGGAGGAGATTACGCCGCCGGAGGTTCGTACAAAGGAAATTCGGGATACGGTGTCCTCCCTCCGATTGGACAGTATCGTGTCTGTCGGTTTTTCACTCAGCCGCAGCAAGGCGGCCCAGGCTATTCAGGGCGGTCGGGTACAGCTGAATTGGATGAACTGTATCAAGCCGGATCGTATGGCGGCGGAAGGAGACGTGATCGGCGTACGAGGGCTTGGAAAGTGCATCTTGGAAACGGTAGGCCATGAGACAAAGAAGGGCCGTGTTTTTGTGAAAATGAAGAGATATTTGTGAGGAAACCATATGGATCAAAAGAAAATTGAACGAATCAATGAATTGGCCCGCAAAGCCAAGACTCCCGAAGGGTTAACAGAGGAGGAAGTGCAGGAGCGTGATGCACTGCGCCGGGCATATATTGACTCTGTTTTGGGCAGTTTGAATCGAGAATTGGACAATACTTGGTTAGTGGACGAAAAGGGAAATAGGCGTAAGTTGGAAAAGCGAGGAGGCAAGAACGGATGAAATATGAATATGACGGGTCTAACGGCGGATTCCGCCCTGCACAGCAGAAAACAAACCAACCAGCGGAGAAAAATGATATAGGTTCCTGGGTGCTGATTGGTGTCCTGTTTTTCTTTGGGCTATGGCCCATTGGCCTGGTGGTGCTGATCAGCAAACTCACTCGCGATAAGAAAAAGAAGCCGACAAAAAATCAATATACTTCCTCTGCAGCCCGTAAATCTGTGGAAAAAGTGACGCGCGCTCCCGCGGACAGTAATAAGAGTGCGCGTGTGATGAAGATAGTGGGGATCGTGCTTACGGTCCTGGGCGTGCTGATGGCCGCCCCATACGTGATTGATCTGGACTTTTATATCAATTATGGAGATTTTTGGTGGTTCTTTGAGGATATTTTCCTGTCACTTGGTTTTCTTAGCGGCGGTATCGCTATGTTGGCAGCTGGACAGGCCATGACACGCCGGATGCGCCGGTGCGCCAAGTATCTGGCCGCCGCAGGAAAAAGCCAGACTGTGTCAATCCAGCGTTTGGCCACGGCGGCGGAGGTATCTGAACGCCGTGTGGAGAAAGACGTAGAGCAGATGATCGACAAGGGCCTTTGGGGAGAAGGCGCCTATCTGGATTTAGGCGCTGGGAAGTTGTTCCGTTCGGCAGATGCGGCGGATGATTACTTTGCGCGTGAGAGCGAGCCGGTGAAGCCCAAAGAGACAGAGGAAGGCTACTCCGGCGTGCTGCGCCAGATTCGCCATGCCAACGATCGCATTGCAGATGAGGAGCTCAGCGCTAAGATTGACCGACTTGAAGAGGTGGCCGGTCGGATTTTTCGCCTGGTGGAGAGTGAGCCGGAAAAAAAGGCTACCGCCAGCACTTTCCTCAACTATTATCTGCCTACCACCCAAAAGCTTCTGGACGCCTATGCCGAATTTGAAGAGGCGGGTGTCAGCGGAGAAAATCTGAATCAAGCCAAGGCGAAGATCCGCAAGACCATGGATAACATTGTGCTTGGATTTGAGCGGCAGCTGGATGAGCTGTATCGATCTGATGCCATGGATATCGACAGCGATATTCGAGTTATGGAGAGTATGCTCCGACGCGACTGCTCCAGTGTAGCGGAGGACTTTGGCTTGCATCACACCGATGCAGCGCAGCAGGCAGCAGAAGAATAAGTTTATAAAACGGACAGTGGTAGTACTGTCCGTTTTTTGTACCGCACTTTTGTTACGCTGGGTTAAAAGAGAAAAGGAGGAGCGTAACATGGGAGAACTGGCGATGGTGTTTGCCGTGTGCGGTGCTGGAACATTGGTCAAGGGATTTATTCGTATACTGGACGCACTGGATCGATGATCTTGTTGCGAAAGCGTGGAGAAATGGCTATAATGAAGACAATCAATCCACAGGAGGTGTACGTGTGAAGGAGTTGCTTTCTAAGGTGATCCCTGCGCTGAAGCAGGGCGAACATGTGGTGCTTTGTACGATTTTAAAATCCTCCGGGTCTACGCCACGCGGCGCAGGGGCCCATATGGCTGTTTTTCCTGATGGCCGCACGGAAGGAACAGTAGGTGGAGGTGCCGTGGAGCTGGCAGTAACCAAACTGGCTGGGGAGGTGGCTGACGAGGGCGGCAGCCGGGTGGAGCACTACCACCTTGCGCCCAATCAGGCAGCGGATTTGGGTATGGTATGCGGCGGCGATCTTGCGGTGCTGCTGCAGACCTTGAAAGAGGAGGATGTGCCCATGCTGCAAGCCATGTCACAGGCCATGGAGGGGCAGGAAAATATTTGGCTGGCGGTGGAACTGCGGGACGGAAAAGCGGTGCAGACCGGATTTTGCTGCGCGGATCGCCGCTTGCAGTTTGCACAGGGTACCCAGTCCGTGCAGTCGCTGTGCCGCAGCCATCCGGTATGGGAGATGAACGGGGAAGAGGGTTGGTATGTGGAGCCGATTCACAGCGGCACAATGGTATATGTGTTTGGCGCAGGACATGTGAGCCGCGCCTTGGTTCCCGTTCTTAAAAGTGTCAACTTTGCCGTTACAGTCTACGACCCTCGTATGATGCTTGCCGATCGCACATGGTTTCCGCAGGCCGACCGCATCATCTGCGGTGACTTTGCAGATATTGGTGCCCACATCCATGTGACAGCGGAGGACTATATGATCATCATGACCCCGGGCCATGAGGCGGATCGTGAAGTATTGGCGCAGGCACTGCGCACACCTGCCACTTATGTGGGCTGCATTGGCAGCCGCCGAAAAATTTCCGCCACCAAGGAATATCTGGCCCAACGGGGCTTTGATGAGGCGGATTGGGCGCGCGTCCATGCACCCATTGGCCTGCCGATTGGTGGTGAGACACCGGCGGAGATTGCGATCTCCATTGCCGCACAGCTGATCGAGCACCGATCTAAGCGGTAGGCGAAAGAAGCGCTGAGGTACGGCAGGCTTCCGCAGAGCCGTGGGTGGCGGAGCGTGTCGGCCGTAAACCGGTGGAGTGAGCCAAGCCCTATATGAAAGAAAGATACGGGGAACGGAAAAATACAAGGACACTTTGGCGGGTAAGGGGAATCAGAAAAGCTGTGCGGTATACCGCACAGCTTTTTTTCAAAAGAAAATATATACTGCCGCATTGTGTAAGAGGGGGCGCTTCCACACAGTGGATACACGGGCTAGGGATTTCCGGCGGCTATGTATGCCGGACTGTGCCAACGTAGGGACACTATTCACTGAGCAAAAGCGCTCCGAGGGATTATGCCTCTGCGGTGTCCCTTAGCAAAAGATCCTGCACCACGGCGCCGCCCATCATCATTCCTGCGCAGGCGGGAACCCAGGGGACACTGGCTGGCACACTGCGCCGTCCGGGGGGTGGGGTTTCCATCTGGGTGGTGGGCGTGGGCTGTTCTGGGCTATAGACCACCTTCAGATGGTGAATGCCCATACTTCGTAATTCGCGGCGCATCACTCGGGCCAGCGGACAGCCGGAGGTCTTGGAGATATCCGTGATTTGCAGAAGCTGGGGATTGAGTTTATTGCCGGTGCCCATGGCCGAGATGATGGGGATTTTCCGTGCTTGCGCCTGCGCAATAAGATCGAGTTTGCAGGAGACAAGATCGATGGCGTCTACGATATAATCGTATGAACTTTGGAAAAAATGTTCCCGGTGGGCGGCATCATAGGTAGCCACCATGGGATGGACAAGTATATCCGGGTTAATATCGCGGCAGCGCTGTGCGGCGGCCTTTGCCTTGGCAAGCCCTACCGTGGAGTGGAGGGCAAAAAGCTGGCGGTTGATGTTGGAGAGACTGAGGGTGTCCTGATCTACCAGTGTCAGCTCACCAATGCCGGCACGGGCCAGCGTTTCAACGACGTAGCTGCCCACGCCGCCCAAGCCAAAGACGATCACATGGCTTTGCTGCAGCTGGGCAATGGAATCATTCCCCAGCATCATGGCGGTTCTTATAAATTGTTCTTGCATAGAAAATCTCCCTTGTGGTGTTACTATAGAAAAAGACCGGCGCTGTGCGCCGGCCTTTTGGTAAGTACTGGGTGTTTAGACCAAATCAGAAATCAGCCCACATACTTGATACCGCCGTTCTCTGTGGCGGTGACATCCTTGACGAGCTCATCATGCCACTTGGTGAAGTCCTCCTGGCTGATGGCGTCTTTGACCTGCAGTGTCCAGTAAGGCGCGTCATAACCGGAGAAATACATCACATGATATCCGGAATAGTTACCAGACTCTACGTAAAGAATGTCGCTGTCGCCTGCTTTGCGGTTTGCATCGAAAATCCAGTCGTTGAATGCAGGAACCATACGGCCCTTGGAAACCTGAGAGTAGAGACCGCCGTTAGTGTTGGAGCCGCCGTCGTCGCTGTACTGTTCCGCCAGCTTGGCAAAGGCCTCCTCGGTAGCGCCGCCATCCTTCCACTCCTGCAGCACCTGATCCGCCTTGGCCTTTTGCTCGTCCTTGAGGGCTGCCAATTTGGTCTGGTAGTCCTCGGCCTCCTTGTCAAGACCTGTGGTGTCCAGCTTGCACAGGATGTGGCGGACATTTACAGTTTCATATTCGTTGCGGCCGCGGCTGTGGAAGAGCATGAGATAGCGGCTTCCGTTGCTCTCTACAATCTCTGCATCGCCGCTCTTGCGTGCGTCATCAAAGAGCCAGCTGCTCATGGTATCACCGTAATTGGAGGCATCTGTCTGGCTGAAATAGCTGCCGATTTCGTAGTCTTTGGCGATATCCTCCAGAGACTCCCCGTTCCGGAAGCGAGCCAGTGCTTCCTCGGCAGCAGCCTGCGCCTTCTCGGCGGCAGCTTTATTCTCCTCCTCGGTGGGAGGAACATTCTTGCCGTCGGCATCGGTGGTGGAAGGCGCGGTTCCCTTGAAGTAGATATAGTCGTAGGCAACCACGTCAAAGTTGGACTTGTGTGCCTGATAGTATTCCTCAATCTGTTCATCGCTGTAGGTCAAGCCGTCACGATAGTTCATCATATAGTAGGTAGCCAGCACAGAGTCCTTGAGGATTTTTTCAAAGGTGCCGGAGGTCATATTGGGGCCAAAGAGAGCCTTGAGATAGGCACCGCTGGACATGCCGTTTTGCTTAGCGCCCTCGTCCAAACTTTTTAAGGTTGCATCCACATCCGCCTGCATTTCCTCAGTAAAAGTAAAGCCATCCTTCTCAGCGTTGCGGAGCATGACGGTCAACTCCACCAGTGACTTCTTCGTAGAATCCATCAGATACTGCTGATAGGTCATTTCCTCCTGCGAGGTAATGCCCAGCATCATTTTGGCGGTGTCGTTCAGCGTCTGCTGGTTCAGGGGCTTGCTGGGATCCAGCCCCATATAGGAGGCATACTGGGAATTGGTCAAAGAATTATAAGCAGAGCGGTAAAAATAACTTACCTCGGCGGCAGAATACTTCTCACCGTCTACGGTAATGGCAGTAGAGCCGCGCTGGATAATGTTGGAATTCCAGACAAGCAGTGCTGCGGCTACCAGAACGAAGATGACGGCAATACTGCCGTAGAGCCAGTTGCTCCGGCGCTGCTGTTTCCGCTCCTCGGCAGCGCGAATGTCTTTGATGTCAGGAATACCGCTGGCGGCCAAATCCTGACGATTTTTCTTTTCTCTTGAAGCGCTCATTTGTGTCAATCCTCTCAAATAGGTAGTTTGTACCCTTACTGTTAAAGTTACCAAATAATTATACAAGATTTCAGAGCAATGCGCAAGGGGCATACAAATAATTCACAAAGAGAACACATTTACCGGAGAAACGGATAAAAAAAGAACCGGCTCGGGAAAATCCCCGAGCCGGTCAAAAAGCCAAATGGCTCTTTCCCTGCTTGGACGTGGGAGCCAAGTTATAACCTGCACCAAGAATAGCAGGTGGGTTGTCTCCAGCGTGCTTTATTGCTTCCAACTTCCAGCCGCAAAAGGCAGCCGGGAGGCCTGCAAACCACATACTGATCCGACATCCCCTATAACGAAATGTGAGGATAAAAAAGACTCGTCACGTACCCCGCAGGGCGTCACCGTTTGGTGACACCCTTAGTATAACAGATATGCGGAAAAATGCAAAGGGAAATTTCTGCTGCCGCTTAGGAATTTTCTTCATCCTCCAACAGCTGCTCCATAAAGGCATCATAGACACGGTTGAGTTCTTCGTCGCTGTCCAGCGTGGAAAGCAGTTCCTCCCCGTTTTCCACAACAGACTTCAGGATCACAAGGCCGTAGTCCTCGGCCTCGTCTTGCTCTTCGCCTTCCTCTACCGTGGGGAAGAAGGCCATGTAGGTCTGCCCATCCAGTTCCAGGGCATCCACATATTCCAGTTCAATCTCCTGACCATCCTCGTCGGTCAGCGTAATGAAGTTGGGACCGAAATCCTCGCTCATAATAACAGCCTCCTAATGTAAATTGTAATGATAAAAGCAATATAACCGATTTTGTAGAAAAAAGCAAGGGAGGACAGCGCATTCTTTGCAAAAGTGTTTAAAATAGGCAATAAAATGTAAAAATATAACAAAATCAATGAGCACAGAAGGGTTTTTCAGGAAAAATGGATGCTTTTTATGCTTGACAAATATGGTACAATACTTTTTATAGTGGATAGATATGCAATGCCCCAACCGACTTTGTGGTGGGGACAAGCCCAAATAAAAGAAAGGAAGGTGCCTTGTTTTGGAGGAACGGAATCATAAAAAGGGATTCGAAAGTTTTACTCGCAAGGTGCGGGAAAGCGCCGATAGAATACTGCATAAGCTGCGCAAAGACCCCGCTGCGCCGAAAAAGACGCCTAATGCCCAAAAGAAAACAGGCCGAGCTAAGAAAGTTTGGTTCTGGATCGGGACGGTATGTCTGGTCGGCGTTTTGTCGCTGGCAATCTTTGTCGGCTTTTTCATGATCTACATCAACACGGTGATGAAGGGGCATGTGGAGGTGGACGTGTCTGAGTACACGCAGGAGATCTCCACGGAATTGTACTATCAAGAGCCGGGCAGCGAGGATTGGACCATGTATCAGACGCTGTTTGCCAATGAAAACCGTATCTTGGTAGACAGCAAAGATATACCCAAGCACCTCAAAGATGCAACCATCGCCATTGAGGACAAGCGTTTTGAAAGCCATCACGGTGTGGACTGGAAAGGTACGCTGCGTGCTATTTTAAGTACGGTCACCGGCAGTGGTGTGCAAGGTGGGTCTACCATCACCCAGCAGATGATCAAAAATGTCACCGGCAATAACGAGAACACGGTGAAACGTAAGATTACAGAGATCTACCGTGCTTTGGCGCTGGAAGAGGACTATGAAAAGGACGAGATCCTTACCATCTATCTCAATACGGTCTATTTAGGGAATATGTGCTACGGTGTCCAGACAGCAGCGGATATGTACTTTGCCAAGGATGTCACGGAACTTACATTGGCAGAGAGTGCCTGTCTGATCAGTATCACCAACAATCCCTCCCAGTTTGACCCGCTCCGTGACGATTGGTGCCGTGAAGAGAACCGCAAACGGCAGCTTCTGGTGCTGGAGGCCATGTTGGATCAAGGGAAGATCGATCAGGCAACCTATGAGGCGGCTGTAGCCGAAGAGGTGGTCTTTACCAATGGTTATACCAACCAGGGCAACAAAGTAGATACCCCTGTGGATCAGGAAAAGCCTACGGTGGTCAGTACTGCCAACAACTCTTACTTTACCGATCAGGTGATTGATGATGTGGCGGAGGCACTGGTGGAGCACTATCATCTTTCTGATGATCCTGCGGATGCGGACGGCTATGTGCGTACTGCCCATGAAAAAGCAGTGAGCATGGTATACAGCAAGGGCTTTAAGATTTACACAACACAGATCCCCAAATATCAGGAGATAGCTGAGGATGTCTTTGAAAACACCAGTTATCAGACCAACACAGACTCTCAGGGTGAGCCGCTGCAGGCGGGGATCACGGTCATAGACCCATTTACCGGCAATGTTGTAGCCATGGTGGGAGGCACGGGTGCCAAGGAGTATGACCGCAGCTGGAACTGGGCCAGTGCCGTGCGGCAGTGCGGATCTGCCATTAAGCCTATTTCCACCTATGCCCCTGCGCTGGATGACGGTACCATTACCGCCGCCTCCGCTATTGACGACTATCCCATTTTCCTGCCTGGTTATGGAGTTTATCCGAAGAACTCGTATGGCTCCTTTGATGGATTGAGCAGCGTACAGGATGTCATCAAGTGGTCCTCGAACTGTGCTGCTGTGCGCGTCAACCAGATGTATGGGACAGCTGCATCCTATAATTTCATGACGGAAAAGTTGGGCTTTCAAAACCTGACGCCCACGGACAGTGAGCAGGTGGGTAATATGGCGCTGGGTGGTCTGGAATACGGTGTGACCACGCAAGAGATGGCAGCAGCATTTGCGGCCTTTGTGAATAACGGCATCTATACACAACCCCGTACTTTTGTCCGTGTGGAGGACAGTAATGGACAAGTGGTGATTGACAACGCACCCGAGTCCCATGTGGCCATGAAGGAAACGACGGCCAGCTTGATGCGCAATTTGTTGACAACGGTAGTCTCCAGTGGTACCGGTACAGAGGCTGATTTCTCCGGTATGCGTACGGCTGGTAAGACCGGTACCACCGACGCTAACCGCGACCGCTATTTTGTGGGATTTACACCCTATTATAGCGCTGCAGTGTGGTGCGGCTATAAATCCAACGAAGTCATTGATATCTGGGGCAACCCCTCGGCGAATCTGTGGCGAGAGGTGATGTCAAGGATCCATGCCGATCTGGATAATACCGGTTTCAACAGCGCCTCGGGACTGATTGAGGTCACGGTTTGTGCTGACAGCGGTCTGCTGGCGAGCGATGCGTGCAGTAAGGATGTACGTGGCAGCCGCACCCGAACCGTTCTTGTGGCGGCGGATACGGCACCTACGCAGGCATGCAATATGCATAAGATGGTTTCCTACTGCGAAGAGGGAAAACATCTTGCTACGGAGTTCTGTCCTAAGGAGAAAGTGAAAAAGGTCGCCGTACTGGACTATGATCGTCCTATGGTGTCTTATGATGGCAGCATGAATGCCGGGTCTTTGGTGCTGGCAAAGGATGATGCCTATTTGCTGCAGGCCCTCAGCAGGGATCCTGTGTGTCCGGCACATAAGGAGAAACCGCCGCTGATTGATTTGCCCGATTTTCCTTGGGGGGGGGACGACGGTATAAAGCCGGAAAACCCTGACAAGCCGGAGAAACCGGACAAGCCGGAAAAACCCGAGAAACCGGACAAGCCGGAAGAACCGGAAGTACCTGATCCGGAAATTCCGCCAGAGGGCGGCGGTGCTGATAGAAGATTTATGCTGAATCTGTGGGCAGGAATTTTTCAGGAATGGCGCTAGTACCTATCCACCTCTAAAAATCTTCATACTGTAAATAGAGGCTCATAAAATGACAGCACCAAGGAAAAACACTTGGTGCTGTCTTCTTTTTCCAACAGAGAGTGCAGGCGCGGCGGAGGAGAGAACCTCCTTTGAAACGCCGCTTGCCAAACAGGGGGCACCGATCATCCTATGCGCACTTTGCGCCTGCTGTGCGCCCCTGCCGTTTTCTATGGAGGTTTATGAGGACAGGAAAAAGGACCGCCCTTGGGCAGTCCTTTTTTATTTGCTTGGGAAATTACTTGTGTTCTGCCTCGAACTTCTTTAAGAAGGCGACCAGAGCCTCTACACCCTCCTTGGGCATGGCATTATAGATGGAGGCACGCAGACCGCCCACGGAGCGGTGACCTTTCAGGTTGTCAAACCCGGCGGCCTTGGTGGCGGCGACCACCTCTGCATCCAGATCCTTGTCACCGGTGACAAAAGGCACGTTCATCAAGGAGCGATCCTTAGGCTCCACAGCGCCCCGGAACATTTTGGAACTGTCCAGAAAATCATAGAGAACAGCAGCCTTCTCCTCGTTGCGGCGCTGCATCTCGGTGAGACCGCCCATATCCAGCAGATAGCGGAATACCTTGCCGCAGCAGTAGATGGCCCAGCAGTTAGGGGTATTGTACATGGACTCATTGTCGGCATGTACCTTATAGCTCATGTAAGTAGGGACATAGGAGGCCAGATCCTCACGCAGCAGATCCTCACGGATGATGACCACAGCCATACCTGCCGGACCTACATTCTTCTGCACGCCAGCCCAGATGAGGCCGTAATCGGCCACGTTGCAGGGACGGGAAAGGAACATGGAGGACTGGTCAGATACCAGAACGTGCCCCTTAGTGTTGGGCAGCGTGTGGAAAGCAGAGCCGTTGATGGTCTCGTTTTCGCAGATGTACACATAGTCGCAGTCGTCCGGGATATTGAGATCACTGCAATCGGGGATATAGGAAAAACCTTGATCGGCGGAGGAGGCCACGACCTGTACCTCGCCATACTTCTTAGCCTCGGCAATGGCTTTCTTGGACCATGTACCGGTTTCAATATAGCAGGCCTTGCCGTTTTTCATCAGGTTCATGGGGACCATGGCAAACTGCAGTGTGCCGCCGCCCTGAATAAACAGCACCTTGTAGTTGTCGGGAATCCCCATCAGGGTACGCAAGTCGGCCTCGGCGTCATTGGCAATCTGCTGGAAGGCTTTAGAACGGTGGCTCATCTCCATGACGGACATACCGCTGCCACGATAGTTCATCACTTCATCACGGATCTGTTCCAATACAGGCTCCGGCATCATTGCGGGGCCGGCGGAAAAGTTAAAAGAACGGTCGTACTTCATTGATTTTCCTCCTTATTTTGTAGTGTGAATGTGCTTTCGCCTTTTTTTGCCCTGCGGCATTGTTAGCTACATATAGTATACGGCAAAAAGACGACAGGCGCAACAAGAAATAAAAGTTTTTTTGACATCCTAACAAAAATTCTGGTTGGCGAAAGGAAAAATTTTTGACGGAATAGCGGGGGCGTGTTAAGATACTAGCAAAGAGGAGAGAGAAAGGACGGGATTTCTTTGGAAGAATGGAAAGAACGGCTGCATCACATAGGGCAGTATGTTCTTGTGCTGATCAAGTGGCTGGCAGTCGGCGGCCTTGTAGGTGCGGTGGGCGGCGTGGTAGGATCACTGTTCCACATCGGTGTGGACTACGCCACCCACTTTCGGATGGAACACGGGTGGGTACTCTATTTCCTGCCGGTGGCGGGCTTGGTGATTGCGGCTCTTTATAAATTGAGCGCAACGGAAGGAAAGGGAACCAATGCCATCATCGAATCAGTGCATTTCGGCGAGGACGTGCCGCTGCTGCTGGTGCCGGTGATCTTTGTTTCTACGGTACTGACCCACCTGTGCGGCGGCAGTGCGGGCCGCGAGGGCGCAGCGCTGCAGATTGGCGGCGGTATCGGCTATCAGATGGGACACGCTCTCCACTTAGGGGAGAAGGATCTGCCGCTGGCCACACTGTGCGGTATGAGCGGTGTGTTTGCGGCCCTCTTTGGGACACCGCTGACGGCTACCATCTTTGCCTTGGAGGTCATCAGCGTGGGTGTCCTCTACTATGCAGGTCTTGTGCCGGGACTGACTGCCGCAGTGACGGCTTACTTTGTAGCGGGGAGTATGGGTGTGCCGCCTACTCGGTTTACAGTGGAAATGCTGCCGTTGGATGTGGTGACGCTGCTGCGTGTGCTGGGATTGGCGATTCTGTGCGCCGTGGTAAGCATTCTTTTTGTTCGCGGAATGCACATTGTAGAGCACTGGGCCGCCAAGCTGGTGCCCAATGTGTGGCTGCGGGCTGCCGTTGGCGGTGTGGTACTGATCGCGCTGACACTGCTGTTGGGAACACGGTATAACGGCGCAGGAATGGAATACATCGTGGCAGCCATGCATGGAGAGGCCTATGGCTGGGACTGGGTGGTCAAGATCCTCTTTACTGCCATCACCATCGGCTGCGGCTTCAAGGGCGGTGAGGTGGTTCCCTCCTTTTTTGTGGGGGCTACCTTCGGCTGCGTGGCAGGTGGCCTTTTGGGGCTGCCCGGCGGCTTTGGCGCCGCTATTGGACTGATTGCGGTGTTCTGCGGCGCGGTCAACTGCCCGGTCGCTTCGGTCATTCTCAGTGTGGAACTGTTTGGATCGGAAGGAATGGTGTATTTTGCGCTGGCCTGTGCCATCAGCTACCTGCTCTCCGGCTACTGCGGTCTCTACAGCAGCCAGACAATCCTCTATTCCAAGAAACGTGCGGAGTTCATCAATATCCGTGCCAAAGAATAAAAAGCGTTGCAGACATTTTCGTCTGCAACGCTTTTTTATTCGCTTGATTGGAGGAGCCCGGCCAGATGACCGCTGGACCACGCCCACTGCAAATTGTAGCCGCCGCAGTCGCCGTCAATGTCCAGCACCTCGCCGCAGGCGTAGAACCCCGGTACAAGGCGGCTTTCCATGGTGCGGGAGTCGAACTCGTCGGTGCGCAGACCGCCGGCGGTAACCTGCGCCTGATCGAAGCCGCAGCTGCCCAGGATGGGCAGCGTGAAGTGGTGCAGCTGTGCGGCAATGGCGCACAGATCCCGCTCTGTCAAAGCAGCGGCACTCTGGTTGGTAAAGCCCGCCGCCTTGCACAGCATCTGTCCCAGACGACTGTGGAGCGTGCCTGCCAGCAGGGTACCGGCCTCCCGGCTGCCCGCCATAGCCTGCCGCTGACGGAGCCAGTCCATCGTCTCACGGTCGTCCCAGTCGGGGAGAAAGTCCAGCGCCGCGGTGCAGTTCTCCTGCCCCGCCACGGCTCGGGATACCTCAAAGATCACGGGGCCGCTGATGCCGTACTCGGTGAAGAGCAGCTCGCCTCGGTTTTCCGCCAGAAGCTTGCCGCCCTGCGTAATCCGAACCAACACCTCGGCCTTCACGCCCTTGAGAGCGCGGGGATAAGTGGGGTCGGTTTTTAGCTGCACCAGGGAGGGGAAGAGTGCCGTGCGGTGATGCCCCAGCTGCTTTGCCAGCTGATAGCCGTCCATGGTGCCGCCCACCTTACTGCCGGCAGCACCGCCGGAAGCAAGGATTACCTTGCTGGCAGTAAAACTGCCGTTGTCCGTCTCGATAGTGAAGCCGTCGCCGCGGCGACGAAGGCGGGAGACCGTACAGCCGGTGTGAAGTGCAATGTTGGGTTGTTCCAAGGCATAGCGCAGCACGTCCAGCACACTGCCGGCCATGTTGCTGTAAGGATAGACCCGCCACGAATCCTCCTCCATGGTGGTGAGCAGTCCGTGGTCAGCAAACCATGCCCGGGTGTTGGCCACATCAAATTCAGTGAGGGCGTGGGCGGCAAAGTCGGTATCGGTGCCGTGATAGTGTGCGGCGTACTGATCCGGCATGGCGTGGTGGTTGGTGAGATTGCATCGGCCGTTGCCGGTAGCCATCAGCTTGCGGCCCACGCGGCTCTGCCGCTCCAAGAGGAGAACGTGGTGGCCTCCCTCTGCTGCTGTTAAGGCCGCCATCATGCCTCCGGCGCCTCCGCCGATAATGCAGACAATCATAGAGAACCCTCCAGCTTTTTCCGGGTGAGAAAGCCTTCCAGCATCAGGGCGGCGGCTACGGCATCCACGGTTTTTTTCCGCTTTTTTGCGTTCTGCCCGCCCGCCATGAGAATGTTGTGGGCATCAATGGTGGTGCGCCGCTCATCCCACAGCGTCAGCGGCAGCCCCGTGGCCTCCTTCAATACCTCACCAAAGGCAGCGTACTTTTCGGCACGGGGGCCCAGTGTGCCATCCATATTTTTAGGATAACCCAGCACCAGCTCTTCCACGCCGTGCTCAGAGATGAGTTTCACAATTTCCTGCACCACCACATCCGCCTTGCGGGAGTTGATGACGGTGGTAAAACCGGCCAGTGTGCCGGTCAAATCGGAAACAGCAATGCCGGTGTGGGCATCGCCATAGTCAATCGCCATAATTTTCATAGGAAAAAGCCCTTCCTTGTCGCAAATAATTTTCTCTAAAAGCATGATACACGATTTTTCCGTCTCCTGCAATGGGACAAAGATAGAAATACCCAATGTTTTTGAAAATTTCCGTAAGATTTTAGAGGAAAATAAGTTGACAAGGACTGCTTATCATGATATTATTCTTTATACCTGTGAGTGGGTGTTTCTTTTTTGCGCACTTTTTCGCTTCAAGTGCCGGAGAAGAGCCTGCAGAGCAGGGAGGCAAAAAGGTTCTTTTGGTTCGACTGAAAAGTGCCTAATCTAATAAGGAGGTGCCGTTAAATGCGCGTGAAAATTACTCTCCGCTGCAACGAGTGCAAGCAGAGAAACTACAACACGATGAAGAACAAGAAGAATACCCCTGACAAGCTGGAGCTGAACAAGTATTGTCCCTTCTGCAGAAAGCACACGCTCCACAGCGAAACCAAGTAATTGGAAGGAGATGCGAGCATGGCAGAGGAGAAGAAGGTAAAGAAGAATCGCTTTAAGTGGTTCCGTGAAATGAGAAGCGAGTTGAAGAAGGTCGTATGGCCTTCGGGTAAGACGACTGCCAAGAATACCGGCACGGTGCTGATGTGCTCTTTGTGCGTAGGTGCCTGCATCTGGATCTTTGACGCAGTAGCGGTTTTGGCTGTAAAGACCTTGATTGGTCTGTTTGCCTGAGGAACGCAAAATGTCTGAGAATGCAAAGTGGTATGTAGCACATACCTATTCCGGTTACGAAAACGCGGTAAAGACCGCCATTGAGAAGTTTGTGGCCAATCGCAATCTGGAGGATATGATTCTGCGGATTGAAATTCCCATGGAGACGGTGACGGAAGTCAACGAATCCGGTGTTATGAAGGAAGTGGAACGCAAGGTGTTCCCCGGCTACGTGCTCATTAAGATGGTTCTGACAGATGACACCTGGCATCTGATCCGTAATATCCGCGGTGTGACCGGCTTTGTCGGCGCCGAGAACAAGGCCATCCCCCTCAGCGAGGAGGAGGTTGCCGCACTGGGCGTGGACAAGCACGAGATCGTTGTGATGTACCATGTGGGCGATACCGTGAAGATCACGGACGGCCCGCTGGCCAGCTTCAACGGTACCGTGGAGGAGATCGAGCCGGAGAAAAACAGTGTCCGCGTGATGGTCTCCATGTTTGGCAGAGAGACACCGGTCGAGCTGGAGCTGGATCAGGTGGAGGTTCTGTCCTGAGTTTGCGGCAGTATCCGCAAAGAAGATCGGAGTATTCCCTCCGGCGTAAGTGGGAGAGACGGTCTGCGTCTCGCCAAGAGCGGATTCCGGAATTTGACCGGCCGCTACCACATTTTGATGAAGGAGGTGCCTATTCATGGCACAGAAAGTTGTTGGTTATGTAAAGCTGCAGATCCCTGCAGGTAAAGCAACCCCCGCACCCCCCGTTGGCCCCGCTCTGGGTCAGCACGGCGTCAACATTGCCGCTTTTACCAAAGAGTTCAATGAGCGTACCAAGGGCGACATGGGCTTGATCATCCCCGTGGTCATCACTGTCTATGCTGACCGTTCCTTTACCTTTGTTACCAAGACTCCCCCCGCAGCAGTTCTGATTAAGAAGGAGTGCAACATTGAGTCCGGCTCCGGTGTTCCTAACAAGACCAAGGTAGCCACCATTTCCAAGGCCTCCATCCAGAAGATTGCTGAGATGAAGATGCGCGATCTGAATGCCGCTACCGTTGAGGCAGCTATGAGCATGATCGCAGGTACTGCACGCTCCATGGGCGTTGTCGTCGAAGACTAAGGAGGGCGTAAGGAAATGTTTAGAGGTAAGAAGTATCAAGAGAGCGCAAAGCAGATCGATAAGGCTGTGCTGTATGATCCTCAGGAGGGTCTGGAGCTGATCTGCAAGACTGCATCCGCTAAGTTCGACGAGACGGTTGAACTGCATGTTAAGCTGGGCGTTGACTCCCGCCACGCTGACCAGCAGGTCCGCGGCGCCATCGTTCTGCCCAACGGTACCGGTAAGACCGCTCGCGTTCTGGTTTTCGCTAAGGGTGACAAGGCTGACGCTGCCCGTGAGGCCGGTGCAGATTATGTAGGCGATATGGACCTGGTGGAGAAGATCCAGAAGGAAAACTGGTTCGACTTCGACGTGGTTGTCGCTTCCCCCGACATGATGGGTGTTGTCGGTCGTCTGGGTAAGGTTCTGGGCCCCAAGGGTCTGATGCCCTCCCCCAAGGCCGGTACTGTGACTCCTGACGTGGCTAAGGCCGTGAAGGAAGTGAAGGCCGGTAAGGTGGAGTATCGTCTGGACAAGACCAATATCATCCACTGCCCCATCGGTAAGGTTTCCTTCGGCCCCGAGAAGCTGTTTGAGAACTACACCGCTTTGGTCGGCGCTATCATCAAGGCTAAGCCCGCTGCCGCCAAGGGCCAGTATATCAAGTCCTGCGTGGCTGCTTCCACCATGGGCCCCGGCGTGAAGATGAACGCCAACAAGCAGATCTAAAAGATCGAAAAAAGTTTCCTTGAACGTATATCTGGGTCTTGACAAGCTGTCAAACCTTCGATATAATACCAGATGCGTTCCAAAGACAGCAGGTGGCGCAAGCCGTAAATCCTGCCGAGGATGGCAAATCGTTATGATTGCTTACACCGTCCTTGTGTCTTTCGGCATAAGGACGGTTTTTCCATTTTGAACGCACCTACAATTCTAACGGAGGTGAAATCAAAGAAATGCCCAACGCAAAAGTTTTGTCTGAAAAGCAGGCAATCGTGGCAGCGCTGACCGATAAGCTGCAGAATGCAGCCGCTGGTCTGATCGTTGATTACAAGGGTATCACTGTGGCAGAGGATACTGCTCTGCGCGCTGAGTGCCGCGAGAACAACGTCGAGTACGCTGTTGTGAAGAACACCCTGCTGCGCTTCGCATTCAACAACGTGGGTCTGAGCGAGCTGGATGATCAGCTCAACGGCACCACTTCTCTGGCTATGTGCATGGACGACCCGGTCGCTCCTGCTCGTGTCATTGCTGAGTATGCGAAGAAGCTCAATGGTAAGTTTGAGATCAAGGGCGGTTTCATGGAGGGTAAGGTTATCTCTCTGGACACCGTCAACGCTCTGGCTTCCATCCCTGCACTGCCCGTGCTGCAGGCTCAGGTTCTGGGTACCATGCTGGCTCCCATTTCCGCTCTGGCCTGTGTGCTGAAGCAGATTGCCGAGAAGGACGGCGCTCCTGCAGAGGAGGCCGCTGCCGAGTAATTTCGGCAACATTTTTTACACGGATGCGTGTCATCCGTACCTGATCCTATGGGATCACTCATTATTTTAAAAATTAGGAGGCTATTATCATGTCTGAGAAGATTACCGCTATGATTGAAGAGATCAAGGGCCTGACCGTTCTGGAGCTGTCCGAGCTGGTGCACGCTCTGGAGGAAGAGTTCGGCGTTTCCGCTGCTGCTATGGCTGCTCCCGCTGCTGGCGCTGCTGCTCCCGCTGCTGAGGAGAAGACCGAGTTTGACGTTGTTCTGACCGGCTTCGATGCTGCTGCTAAGATCAAGGTCATCAAGGCTGTCCGTGAGATCATGGGCCTGGGCCTGGCTGAGGCTAAGGCAGCTGTTGAGGGCGCTCCCACCACCATGAAGGAGGGCGTGTCCAAGGAGGATGCTGAGGCTCTGAAGAAGCAGGTCGAAGAGGCCGGCGGTAAGGTCGAGCTGAAGTAAGTTACTTCCCAAGACTTTGAAAAGAGACACCCATGAGGGTGTCTCTTTTTTGTATAAAGAAAACCACTGAAGTAGCCGGTGGGTTTTATTCTCCCCCTACTAACCTTCAGATTAAAATACAAAAAAGCACTGTGAAACCGAGGCTTCACAGTGCTTTTTTTTGGTTCAGGAAAACCCCCGGCTGTGCCGGGGGTTCAAAAAAGCTTTAGCGATGAGTATAAAA
>JAHHSG010000013.1 GCA_020025305.1 Oscillospiraceae bacterium | reverse complement strand
TCGCAGACAGCTTTGTTAGTATACCTCCCCTGCACCCTTTTGTCAACTCTTTTTTCGCTTTTTCTCCTGTTTTTTTCAATTTTTCTTTTTTCTCTTCTTGACAGAGGTGGTATCATATGTAGTATGATACCAGTATATACCTATTATATTATGTTTTACGTCCTTTATAAATGCCTATGACTACACTATTTACCAATTTAATAACCACCATTCTTCCCTATATGATGCTCTTAGGGCGAATCGCCATCTCTCTGCTGGCTCTGCTGCTGCTGATCCGCTGCTGCAGATCTCTTTTCACGACCATGGGTGAACCGGAGATTTGGGGATTCCTCAGCCTATCCAACGGTGCCCGCTACGATCTCTATCATTGGGAAAATATGATCGGCCGCAGCCGCAGTGCAGATATCCGCATCAACTTCCCCTCCGTATCCCGAACCCATGCCGCCATCTGCCGTGATGAGGCTGCGCAGTGGCATGTCTACCCGCTCAACAGCCGCAGCGGCGTATTGCTGAACGGTAAGCACATTTTTGAGCCCCAGCCCCTGCACCCCGGCGATTCCATTTCTGTAGGTGGTGTAGATCTCTTTTTCTTCCCATCCACCCAGCAGGACGAGGTCGCGCAGGCCAAACGGCGCACCCGTCCGGGTAAGACGTTCTCTCCCGCCGCCAGTTTGTGGCTTTTGAGCCTGATCCAGATTCTTATGTGGCTGCAATTTCTCCCAGACCTGACACAGGAGACATGGCTTCCCATCTCTGTGGGCTTCGGCGGCCTGTGCCTTGTGGGCTGGCTCTTCTACGCTGTTTATCGTATATTGCGCCGCACCGGTTATGAGCTGGAAACGATGATTTTTCTTCTTGTCACCATCGGTTTTGGTGTCAGCGCCGCCTACGATCCTCTCTCCCTTTATAAGCAGCTGATCACTGTAGTTTTGGGTATGGGAATTTATCTGGTACTCAGCCTTCTTTTGCGCAGCCTCCGGATGTCTATAGCGCTGCGCTGGCCACTGGCTCTGGCTGCCGCTGCCCTGCTGGCTTTTAACGTTCTTTTCGGTGATCGGATTTTTGGTGCTAAAAACTGGGTCTCTATCGGTCCTCTGTCCTTTCAACCTTCCGAGTTCGTGAAAATTTCTTTTATTCTGGCAGGTGCCGCTACACTTGATCGTCTGTTCACCAAACGGAACCTATTTTTTACGCTTCTTTTTTCTGCCTTTTGTGTTGGATGCCTTGTGTTGATGAGCGACTTCGGTACAGCCCTGATCTTCTTTGTAGCTTTCCTTTGTATTGCCTTTTTGCGAACAGGAGATTTTCCCTCTATTGTGCTCATGGCCGGCGCTGCCGGGTTTGCCGGCGGCATTGTCCTCCACTTTAAGCCCTATATTGCAGACCGCTTCTCTGTATGGCTCCATGCTTGGGAGTACACCCAGACCACCGGCTACCAGCAGAGCCGCACCATGTCCGCTATTGCCGGAGGCGGTCTCTTCGGGGCCGGTCCCACGGACGGCTGGCTCAAATATGTAGGTGCTGCCAATACGGATCTGGTATTTGGCGTGGTAGGGGAAGAATTTGGCCTTCTTCTGTCGCTGATTGCGGTAGCCGTGATCATTACCGTGGCCTTATACACCTTGCGCTGTGCACAACTGGCCCGCTCCACCTTTTACACGATCACCTCCTGCAGCACAGCAGCCATGCTGGTTTTCCAAACAGCACTAAACGTTCTGGGTGCCGTGGATCTGCTGCCCCTGACTGGCGTCACCTTCCCCTTCGTCTCCATGGGCGGATCCAGTATGATTGCCTGCTGGGGATTGGCCGCCTTTTTGAAAGCAGCAGACACCCGGCAAAATGCCACACTTTCGCGAAAACTGCCCAAAATAAAGAAATCCCCTCCCCAAGATGAACCAAGCGGCAACTTCTTTCAGCAGCACCCGGACATTCCCATTGACACGATCTTCAGAAAGGACGGTGAGTAACAATGAAACAGGTATTTCGCCGTTCCACACTGCTGCTTCTCCTCATTATATTATTGGGCGGCGGTGTCGTTCTCTTTTGCCTGCGCTATATGGTACAGGGCGGGCAATGGGCCGCCTTCTCTGCCAACGACCACGCCTTTACCAACGGGCAGCTCTCCAGCGGGCAAATTTTAGACCGCAGTGGTGTCCTTCTCTATGACGCAGCTACTGACAGTTACAATGAGGATTCCACCGTGCGCCGCGCCACACTCCACGCCGTAGGTGATACTGAAAATAACATTTCCACGTCCGCTAAAGCCGCTTTGACACACCATTTAGTGGGTTTCGATCCTATCAGCGGTACGGTGGGCAAGGGGCACAAGCTCTACCTCTCCCTGGATGCCCGTCTGTGCGCCGCCGCATTGGAGGAGCTGGGTTGGCGCAAGGGTACCGTAGGCATCTACAACTACGAAACCGGCGAGATCCTTTGCATGGTCTCCACGCCCACCTTTGACCCGGTGGATCCGCCGCATATAGAAGACGGTGAAAGCGCCTACGAAGGTGTCTATCTCAACCGCCTTCTCTCCGCCGCTTACACCCCCGGTTCCATCTTTAAAATTGTTACCGCAGCAGCGGCGATAGAGCAGATACCCGACATCACAGAACGCGGTTTCTCCTGCGACGGGAGGCTCACCATAGGGGATGACGTGATTACCTGCCCCTACGCCCATGGTGACTTGGATCTCTATGATGCCTTCGCTCAATCCTGCAACGGTGTATTCGCCCAGCTAGCGGAGGAGTTAGGCGGAGAAACTATGAAAAAGTATGCTGAATCCGCCGGATTGCTGTCCTCGCAAACGATCAACGGCATCGAAACAGCCGCTGGCAGCTACACAATCAGCGACAGCTACGAACTGGGCTGGTCCGGTGTGGGACAATTTAACGATTTGGTAAACCCCTGTGCTATGATGACACTGATGGGAATCATCGCCGGTGATGGCAGCGCCGCAGCGCCCCGGTTGATTCATCGTGAAACAGGTCCATTTTCTCTGCCTGTCCCCATAGGCGGCAAGGATACGGTACATGGCAGCTGGTCACCTCACACCTACGAGACACTGCATGACATGATGGCGCATAGCGTTGATGCCACCTACGGGCAGTCCAATTTTGGAGATCTGTCGATCTGCGCCAAATCCGGCACTGCAGAGGTAGGCGCAGGGCAAACGCCCCACGCATGGTTTACCGGTTTTCTCGATGATCCGGCTCAGCCTTTAGCCTTTGTGGTACTGGTAGAAAATGGCGGAGGCGGCGCAGACGTGGCAGGGCCTATCGCCTCCCGCCTTCTGCAATTAGCCGTAGACGACGAGGCATGATCTTCGAAAGGAAATCTCTATGCCGCCGCTGCCACAGCTTCCCCCCACGAGAGGCATACAGCGATCGGTTATCCGGCACGGCTATCGGATTTCCCGGATCAAATTGTCCCCTTTGGCATTGATCTGCGTCATCAAAAAAACGGTGCGATCCATTGCATACGCCAGATGAGGAAGTAATTGCAAAATGCACATTGATCAGGGGGAATCCTTTTGGATGCCCCCTGATTTTTTCGCTTGATTAACCGTGAAGTGCTGTTTTCAGTCAAAAGGCTTTCGTGAAATGACCCAACCCTTTTTGCGACCGGAAATCCTATGGACCCTAAAACAATTAGCAAGTTCAGCAGATTATGGTATTATTACGGAAAAGATAAAGTGTTACCAGAATCAAAATATTCCTAACAGACGCAAAGCCGTCCGTCCTGCGTGGGTTGACGGCTTTTGTTCTGATCAGAGAGCATGGTATCCATAACCAACTGGTTCAAAATGTAAAAACATCTTGACTTTTTCAACTATATGGTTATAATGAAAATGTAAAGAGCTCTTTACTTTATCAGGCTTATATTTGACATTACGGGAGGGCTATTATGAAAAAAATGGATGAAATGGACAGAAAGATTCAGTTGCGTGCAGAAGAGATTTCCTACAGGATTACACTGGCGATCCTTTCTATTTGGACGCTATACAATTGCAGACAGACGCTTGTGAATGGTGAGAAGTATAACATTATTCCAGGGCTGGTTGTGTGCCTTGTAGTTAGTGTACAAAGCTTTTCACAAATGGTGATGAAACGAAAAATGATAGATGATGACGAAGAATATCGTGAGCCTAATAAACTGCTTTGGGTAATCCTTGGATGTTTGGCTGTGGTGGCTATTGTACTTTTCATTGGAACCATTTTCATTGTTAGGTCGTAAGAATAATGAAAAATGAAATTAAGCGCTTGCGAAAAGAAGCAGGTTTGCGCCAGGAAGATTTGGCCGCCAAAGTAGGAGTTAGCCGACAGACCATTATTGCAATTGAGAACGATAAATATGATCCTACATTGGAATTGGCGATGCGACTTGCTCGTCTTTTGCAAACACCGGTAGAAGAGTTGTTTATCTTAGAGTAAACTGTTCGTTCTATTTTGATTTTTTAACACTTATGACATCCGAATACATATTCATAAGCACAGTAAATATAAAAACAGATATATTTTTTTGGGAGAAAATGTCTGCATTATTTTAGCGAGCATACTGTTTATACTCCCAAGAGTTGTAAAACAGTGCCCTCGTCAGGAGTGTGTTCCTAAAACCTCCCGGAGAAAGTATGCAAAAATAAGCAGCAGGTGTCGGAATATATCGACACCTGCTGTTCTTCTTAAAACTTCCTTATGGGGCATGCCCATTGGATCGCACCGTTTTTTGATGGCAGCTTGCATTGCTTATTCCTCTCCACGCAGACATAGCAGCAGACAGCCTCTGCGTACAGATATCGTCACTGCCCTGCCGCAGAAATGGTTACTGACTCCTAGGGCCAAATCTGCCGCCAGTATACCATCTTCCAAAGTATATTGGGCTCCGCAGATAGACACACCCTCTGCATCTCCTCCCCAGCAAAAAACAGAGAGGATGCCGTCTGGCTGTGCTGGGAAGCTTATGCTGCCATTATAGATTGCGGTAAAACGCTCTCCGTCACCGTAGAGCCACCCCTCCGCTCCATGGTGGGCCAAATAGGCCAACGCCTGCATATTAGCCACCGAGTGGTCGGTACGCCGACCACCTAAACCACCGTAAATGTGAAACTCCCGGTGTCCCTCTGCCAGCCCTCGCTTGATGGCCAGCATCATATCCGTGTCATCCTTCTCCACAGGAAAGCGTTCCACACTGGTAAAGGCAGGCACGTCTTTCAACGAGTCAAAATCCCCCAGCAGCAGCTGTGGCTTCACTCCCGCCTTTTCACAGGCCAGCCATCCTCCATCCGCAGCAATCACATAATCCTGCGGCTCAGGATGCCGGTCCAAGCCATAAAAAGATCCTGCGCCAAAAATATAGCAAGCCATTTTGTGCCCTCCTGCTCCAGCTACAATGATAATTCTTCTCAAAACATCCATTCGGTAAAGCACAACACTTTTACCGTTTTCCCCCATCACTCCACTGCCATCGGCATGGAATAACGGCAATGGGCATCATTTTTCGTTTTTACAGCAATTCGCGCCGCTTATAAGTTCTTCGGTCGATAGATGATCTCGTTGACCGTATAGACCGTCACAAAGGCATTTTCATCTGTTTTGGAGATAAAGGCCATCAATTTAGAGTACTCCGCCTTATTAACGATTACGGCAATTTCCTGGCGCACTTCGTTGGTAAAAGCCCCAACAGCTTCGTACAATGTGGCTCCGCTGCCGAGGTCATGCAGCACAAAGTCCTGGATCACGTCGTTTTCCTTCGAAATGATGCAAACTTTTTTCTTGGAGTTGATCCCAAATAAGATATGGTCCAGCACCGTCCCACTCAAATAGGTCCCCAACAAACCCAGTACAACCGTCTTGATATCGTAAGCAAAAGCCGCGGACAGAGACACAATGGTACCGCAAAGGATCAATGACACGCCCAAATCCAAGCGGAAATATTTATTGACAATCTTTGCGGCAATGTCCAGACCGCCGGAGGAAGCGTTGCGGCAAAACAAAATCGCCTGTCCTATGGAAATAAACAGGCAAAAACAAAGCATATCCAAAAAAGGTTCTTCCATGATGGATGTAAAATCCGGGAACAGATACTCCCATATACCTAAGATCACAGGTAATAGTATGGATGTATAGAACGTCTTAATGCCAAATTCTTTTCCCACAAAAATAAGGCCCAGCAGCAAAAACAAGACATTCAGCCCCATTGTGATAACCGTCATGCTCACACCGGTCAGTTCTGTGATGACAATTGCCAAACCAGAAATGCTGCCAACCACCAAATGCGAGGGAACCAAAAAGAAATAGACGGCCGATGCGATGATCACTACACCCAAAGTAATCAGCAAATAATCCAATAAAACAGCCCCGCATTTTTTTCTCTTCATTTTATTCAAACCATTTGTGTCCTTTCTATGTAAAGATTTCCCTTGATGCATAATCGCTTTCTGTCTCTGCGCAGTGTTTTCCTTTAAATTGTATCAAGATTAGATTCTCTTTTCAATAACTACTTTGTCAGATATATAAAACCATTTATGGTTGAAATATAGGTAATATCGCTGCACCACACAGCGGTAAGTCGCTCCGGATTCAACGATTTGCTCCAGAAATTTTGCCGTTTGCTGCTGAAGCCGAAATTCTTTGTGGCACGAAAAACCCGGTAACCGTTACGGTTACCGGGTCTTTCAGGAGATATCTTTTCCAATCTCCAAGCTTGGCAAGTCCGCCCCAAAAAGATATTTCCAACGGAATATATAGGTTTTGCGGGTTCTGTCGAAAAACCTATCCGTCCGAAAAAGATATTTCCCCTATATCACAAGCCATTGAAGAAAGGAGAGGAGAACAGTCCGTACCGGTCTCCTGTCTTCCTTTCTGTGATAACCAAGAGGTAATCTATCATCCTGATGCTCAAAGGCAGCGCATGAACACTATATATGGTAAGTGGGTCCTGCGTCCGCAGGTGCACAGGACACGCCGTCCCGTCCCTCAGGCATCTTCCACAAACAGGACACCGTCCGTAGACCGCAGAGATTCCAGCAGCATTTCCCGGTTCGAGTCCAGTCCATTCCTTTGAATATCAATGATGGCGCTGTTCACCGACTGGCAGACACCGCTGGGACACTCCAAATGGGACATATGCCAGTGGCTGCGGCGCAGCGTGGTCAGAATTGCCGAGAACGGGGTGTCCGCCGTAAATTCAATGTAGAGTCGCAGCGTGGTCGAGTCTTTCAGGTACTTCTCATCCAGCCGGTTGAGCGTCACGATCACGGCAAAGAGAAAGGCGCACATGATGATGGCCGCCTCATAGAAGCCGCCGCCGATGAGCAGGCCCATGCAGGCCGAGGCCCACAGGCCGGCTGCCGTCGTCAGCCCCTTGACCCGCTGTGCCCGGTGATGGCCCGTGATCACAATGGTCCCGGCTCCCAAAAAGCCAATCCCGCTGATCACCTGGGCACCCAGCCGGGCCGGGTCACCCTTCAGTCCGGTGCTCACCAACAAAAACTGGCTAAGGAGCATCACGGAAGCCGCGCCGATACAGACGATGATATGGGTCCGCAGGCCGGCTGCGTGCCGATTCTTGCCCCGTTCAAAGCCGATGACGGCGCCACAGGCCACCGCCAACAAAAAGCGCAGCAGGATCGAGGCGATGTTCAGTGTCCGCAGCGGGTCCAGAATTGTGAGCATATTCATCCTCCTCGGTTGTTGATGCCGGAACGGAGAAGTTCTGTTCTTCTCTTACTGGTCGGTTCCCGTCCTGTCTTCTTCTGCAAAGCAGTCGTCGATCACCTGATCGGACAGCTCCTCCATCAGTCCCAGGTCCCAGACCATCTGGAAGATGGTATATCGGGCCCGGACTTCTTTGCAGCAGCGGAATGTATTTCGTAGCATCTGCCGGTCCACGCCGATCTGCTGGGGCAGTTCCGGCGACTGGAGGGAGTAGAGCAGTTCCCGGATCTGCCGGGAAGAGGGAAGCTCCTCCAACAGACGGAGTATCTCCTCCCAGTGCTGCTCCATCACATCGATGCGGCGCAGGCGGTCTTCCGTATCATTCTTGTGTGCTGCGGCCTCCATTGCGATGACGCCGTCGGCTGCGGGGCCGTAGGCCTGGCGGATTTCTTGTTCCCAGCGGACCGGATCATAGGCTCGGGCCGCAGCGCGGGCCGCCTCAAAGTTCACCGGGTGGGCGCGCAGCTTTTCTACCAGCTGCAGCACCAGTGCGGTACCCACACCCACCTGAGTGCCATGGGGCACCGGCTTCTCACCCCGCTGCTCGAACATCATCTCCCAGTAGTGGGACATATGGTGCTCACAGCCGGAGGCCGGCCGGGAATTGCCGTAGAGGCTCATAGCCACACCGGCCAGCACCAGTCCCTCCATGATCTTGCCGATGGTCTCCGGATCCCGCTCACCGGCCCTGCCAGCTGAGGCCAGCACATCCTGCACACAGGTCTCCACCAGCGTCACAATACTCTGGCAGTAGTGCTCGCCGTTGATGAGCCGAGCCAGCTTCCAGTCGCACAAACAGGTAAACTTACCCAGCAAATCACCCAGGCCCGCCGCAATCATGCGGTAGGGTGCGTTCTTCAGGATATCCGTATCACCGATGATCGCCGTAGGCGTCTGAGCCTCAAAGGTGGTCTTGAGATTCCGGTACTGGATAGCTGCCACACTGGAGGCAAAGCCGTCCATAGGAGCGGCTGTGGCCACGGTGAAGAAGGGCCGGCCCAGACGATAGCTGAAAAAGCGGGTCATGTCGTTGATGGCACCCGTTCCCACGGCAACTACCAGGTCACAGTCAGCGGGCATCTCCACAGTGATTTCGCCCAGTGTGGCCTCGTCGAAGCCCAGATTCTGCAGCTGGATGATCTTGTTCCGGATCCCCGCTCCGGTCAGGATGGCGCTGCAGCGCTCACCGGCGATCTGGTAGGTAATAGGATCCGAGATGAGATAGAGGCTCTCAAAGCCCATCAGCTTGACAAGACCGGGCAGTTCCTCCAGCACCCCGGCACCGATCCGAACGGCGCGCAGCGATGCATAATGGTCGCGGCCGCAGGTACAGGTGAAGTGCTGGTTCAGATAATTATTCAGCTCTATCGGGTGCTCAGGTAGTCTCATAATCAATGCCTCCAAATATATGCCATATTCTGTAACTATCATATATAAGGCAAATAAATAAGGCAAAAGTTAAATTTTACAGCATTTTTGGCATTTCTTTGGCAGAGGCAGCTATATATTTAGTAAATATTTTCTTTTTCTTTACCGCAGTGTCTGAATGTCCCGTTTCCTACCGTTTTTGCTGAAAAACGCCTCTGTTCCCGCCTGCTCCTCCCTCCGGCTACCCCTAACGCAGGTAAATAATTTAGTAAACTCTTTTTCTGCGCCTGTCAGCAATTTTTGCTTTTCTCCACATCAGATAAAGAAGCAGGCAAAATTGGCAACAATTTTGTCTGCTTTCCTCAGTTTTCTTTTTCGCTCCGGCGCGGGCCCGTACTCTTGCGCACGATGAGCCGCGGGAAATATTCAATGCGGGTGATACCGCTGGGGCTATCCTCCTCTGCCGCGCTGCCGCTGCCCTCGATCTTGCGCACCAGCAGATCCACTGCCTCCACGCCGGTCTGGCGTGCATAGCTCTCCACCGTGGTCAAGGAGATGCCGCTGTAGCGTGATGCGGTAGTGTTGTCACAGCCGCACACGGAGTAATCCTCCGGGACCCGCTTGCCCGCTTCCCGGACAGCGTCCAGCACGCCGATGGCCATCATGTCGTTGACCGTGACAAAGGCCGTCACATCCTCCCGGTTTTCCAGCAGCCGCTGGGCGATCTGATAGCCCAAATCGTAGTCCTCCGGAATGTTCTTCACATCCTGCAGCACGTTGTCCGGGGTAAAGGCGCGGACACACTTTTCCGGGTTCATGCCAGCCTCCCGGTACACCGACCGCAGGCCCTCCAGGCGTCGGATGCGCGTGGCCTGCCGGGTATCGAAGGTGGAGGATACGAAGGCCACCTTCGTGTGGCCCAGTCCCAGCAGATATTCTCCTGTGATGACCCCCACCCGGAAGCCGTCAAACTCCAGTATGTCCGTGTCGTCATAGAGGCTCTTATCATAGATGTGGATCACCGGCTTGTTCCACTCCGTCTGCTGCTTCATCAGCTGGTTCTCCGTGGGATAGAGAAGCAGCACCCCGGCAAAGGGGAACTGGCTGCACAGCTGCATGATCCGGGTCTCCTGCTGGATCTCCCGAAAGGTATCAAACGCCACCAGGGAATAGCCCAGCTCCTTGGCCCGTGTCTGCATCGCCTCGACCATGTGAACATAGTAGAGATTGGAATAGGACGGCGTCACCGCCAACAGCAGCTTGCCGCCGATGGGGGTACGGGCCGCGCTGTTCCGGACATAGCCCAGCTCACTGCAGGCATCGATCACACGGCGACAGGTTTTTTCCGGGAACTTGTTGTTTCCTTTTCCGCTGAGAATCAGCGACACAGTCGCGGCTGAGACACCAGCCCTCTCAGCCACATCCTTGGCGGTCACTCTCCTGTGTTTCACTTCTCCGCTCTCCTTCCAGTTAAGGTGTGTCATTTTTATTATACCATCTCCCCCGGAAAAAGGCAATTCCAGCCGCTTCCTGAAATCTGCCGGCAATCTCCCTGAAAAATGGCACCGGAGCAGTCCTCCGGCGCCATTGAAGAATCGTTCTTTAAAATCAGACCCAGTGTGTATCCCGATAGCCAGACCAGTATCCCACCTGAGCAGCCAGGGGATAGAGCAGTGGCAGCATGGCAAAGCAAAGGATTGCTGTCCATCTGACACTGATCACAGATGTGACCGGTGCAAGAAACCAGGCAAGCCCCACAAACTGAGGGTTGAGCAGCTTGTAAACATACACCGCATCGGGCAGAAGGCCGCACTTCATCAAGATGAGTGCCCCCACGCCCAGTTCCAAAAACAGCAGGCCCGGCAGTGTCGCCCGAACTCCCCGCCAGCGTTCTTCCGGTCGGTCACCGGCTGCCACAGCCGCCTGATCTTCCAGACCAATCCGGCGGAAGTTGAAGGCCGGCAGCCCCAGAAACACCGCCATTTGCAACATCTGCAGCAGGATCATGCCAAAAGCATCCCGGGTCAGGCCGCTGGCCATGGCCACCAGCAAAAAACACATGACAATGGAGACCAGCAGAGAACTGAACGCCCTGCACCGCAACTGGTTCATTTGTTTCTTCCTCATCTGTCCTCCTGTCCCGGATAGGTTCTTCTCATTTCTGAACTCCGGCGATGTCCCTGGGATGCAGTCCCCGCTCCTTCAGAATCCGCAGGGCAGGCAGAGGATTGTTGCAGGTCATCAGCCGCGCACCGCAAGCAATGGCTTCTTCCACCATCACATCGTTATCAGGACAGTAGCACCAGGGCTCGATGCCGATGGCTTCAAAGTCCCGGGCCAACTGGGCCGTCAGGATCCGCCGCTGGGGATTCGTGGGGGAGGGCGTCATGGCAATACCAACAGCAAACAGCTTGCTGTACGTGCCGTTTTCACCCTCTTCAAAGTTCTTCATGTACTCCTTGGGGAATCCCTGGCATCGGACACCGTAGGTATCATGCATATAGGCCACGATGGAGGCATCAAAGCAGGTAAATACACACCGCTCCATTAAATCATACTCTTTCAAAATGGCAAAGGCAATATCTACCGTCTCATGAGTATACTCTTTAATTTCTACGTTGAACAGCAGTTCCTTATAGGAATCACACAGCTGGCACAATTCCCGTAAAGTGGGAACTTTCAGCCCCTCGAACTGTTTCCCCATATAACCGCCAGCATCGTAGGTACGCAGCTGCTCCAGTGTCATATCATGAATGAAGCCGGTACCATTGGTTGTTCTGTCAATGGTGTTATCATGCATCACCACGACTTCCTTATCCAGTGTCAGATTCAGATCAATTTCCAGCATATCCACGCCGTGGTCGATGGCTTCCTGAATACCCAAGAGAGTGTTTTCAGGATAAAACGTTCTCATGCCACGATGCCCTGCAACTACGATTTCATCACGGTTCAGCACCCGCAGTATGCTGTTCATGTTATAGCTCACTTCGCTGTTTCCTTTCCATGTTACGTTCTCCGGCCGGAGGGCTCTTTGAAGTAATTTTTCAGCTAAAACAGTACAGCGGCCGGGGCGCTCCACCATGTAGGAACTCGCCCCAGAGCGCCGCTGCACCGTCTTATTGGGTCATTTCTTGACTTTATGCGCTCTCAAAGCAGGACTTACTGCTCCTGGCTCAGGATCTCCTGAGATCTTTTGTACAGCTTGTCCAGAGTCTCCTGAATGTCAGCATTATCGTTCATAACAGCCTGCTCGGCAGCCAGGATTTCGCTCTTCAGCTCAGCCCAGTACAGATGCTGCTCAGTATCCACAGCATACTGCAGCTGGTCATAAGCGATACGATACATGGGGTTCTCCTCCCACAGGGTCTGGATTGCGTCACTCTCGATCATCTGCTTGGTAAAGGGCAGATAGCCGGACTCCAGCTCAAACTGCAGGCAGCCTTCCTCGTCAGTCAGCATCCACTCCAGGAACTTCCAGGCAGCTTCCTTGTTGGCACCATCAGCCATCATAGCAATATTTGCACCGCCGGTGGGCATGGCAGGCTTGCCGCCGGGAGCATAAGGCAGATAGGCTGCACCCAGCTCAAACTCACAGCTCTCGGACAGCTTGCCAATCAGAGAAGTGGACTCCTGGAACATGCAGGCCTCACCATTGATAAAAGCCTGACGGGCAGTAATGGGGCCATCCTTCGTGGGAGGCACCATGTACACACCGGAATCGCGCAGCTCAGTCCAGTATTCCAGAACCTGCTTGCCCACGCCGTTTTCATAGAAACCGACAGCGGTTCTGTCCTCATTGATGGTTCGGCCGCCCAGCTGAGCGACGTTGGCCTTAAAGTACCAGGTAGCCACAGGGAAGGTAATGCCATAGCGAACCGTCTTGCCATTCTCGACCTTGGTCAGCTTCTTGGCATACTCGATAACATCATCCCATGTCTCGGGGCCCTTTTCGGCATCCAGACCAGCCTCGCGGAATGCATCCTTGTTGTAGTAGAAAATGGGGGTAGAACGGGAGAACGGGATGGAAACCAGCTTGTCGCTGCCATCATAGTAAGAATAACCCATCAGACCTTCCACAAAATCGTCGGGGCTGATCGTGCCGCTCTGCTCCATGTAGGGTCTCAGATCCTCCAGGCGCTCAGCCTTGGCATAGGGTTCCACAAAGCCGCGCTCGATCTGGGCAATGTCGGGAGCAGTACCGCCGGCAATAGCCGTCTGCAGCTTGGCATTACCTTCTTCGTAACTGCCCTGATAGGTAGCCACAACCTCGATTTCGTCCTGGCTGGCGTTGAAGCGGTCGACCATCTGCTGGATGCGGTCGCCGTTGTTGCTGCCCATGCAGTGCCAGAACTGGACGGTGGTCTTGCCGCCAGTACCGGTATCGGTCCCAGCCTCACCGCCGCAGGCGACCAGGCCGAACACCATCACCACAGCCAGCAGGAGACTGGTGATTTTCTTCATCATCTTCATTTCTTTTTCCTCCTAAAAATTTTCCTTTTTGTAACAGCGTTTCCGCTGAAAGCAACGTACTTTGCATTGGCATTACTTGATGCCGGAATAGACAAATGCCTTGACAATCTGCCGACTGGCAAAGATGTAGATAATGACAATGGGAATGACCAGAATGGTGTTGCCTGCCATGATCACATGCCAGTTCACCAGTCCCTCTGCATCCTTCAGCATGGCAATACCGACGGTCAGAGGACGGAGTCTGTCATCATTGGTCATAACCAAGGGCCAGAAGTAGTCGTTCCACTGACTCACAAAGCTGAACAGTGCCACGGTCATCATGGCGGATTTTGCCATAGGAAGCATAATACGGAACATGATCTGGCTCTCCTTAGCATTGTCCAGCTTGGCCGCCTCGATGATCTCCTCGGGCACCTGCATGAAATACTGGCGAAGCAGGAAGATGCCGAATGCATTGGCCGCAAAGGGCAGGATCTGGGGCAGCAGCGTACCCAGCAGGTCCCATCGGGCCATCATCAGATAGACGGGGATAAAGACGATCTGGCTGGGCATCATGAAGGCGATCAGCACAATGGAGAAGAGCAGATTCTTGCCCTTGAACTCAAAGCGTGCAAAACCGTAGGCCGCAGGGACCATCAGGATAAACTGCACAACGATGACGGAAGCCGTCACGATCACAGAGTTCTTCAGATAGGTGGGGAAAGGGCCGGATTCCCAGGCCGTGCGGAAATTCTCCAGCACAATATCTGCCGGCCACAGGGTGGGCGGTGTAGCAATAGCCTCGGCATAAGTTTTGAATGCCGTACAGATCATCCAGTAGAACGGAAAGACAAAGATCAGGATGATGATCGTCTTGATCAGGTATTCCGGTGTCTTTTTCAGCATACGAAGTGCCTTTTTCTTACTCATCTTGTCAACCTCCTTCTTACTGATAGTGTACTTTCTTCGACAACATCTTAAAGTACACCACGGTCACAAGGCCGACGATGGCAAGCAGAACCATACCGGCTGCGGCTGCAAAGCCCAGTTTCATGTTGTTGAAAGCATAGTCGTAAATGTAGTAAACCAGCACGTTGGTAGAGAAGTTGGGACCGCCTCCGGTCATCACACGGACCGTCTCAAACACCTTGAACGAGCCGATCGTCATCACAATCAGCAGGAAAAACAGCTGCGGAGAGATAATGGGCAGCGTAATCTTGAAGAACTGCTTCCATTTGGGCGTATTGTCCAGAGCTGCCGCCTCATAGATTTCCTTGGGGATTCCCTGCAGGGCCGAGAGGATGATGAGGGTGTAGTAACCCACACTCTTCCAGACGGACACCAGAATAATGGACATCATTGAGGTCTTTGAACTCTGCAGCCACCCACACGGAGGGATGCCGAAGAGGCCCAGGATGTAGTTGAGAAGGCCGGCATCCGGATCCATCAGCCACAGCCACACCATGGCCACGGAAACCAGAGCGACGATATGGGGCGTAAAGATAGCCAACTGGCCGAAGAGATCAAATCTGGTATTCTTGTTGAACCATACAGCCAGCAGCAGAGCCACCGTCATAATCAGCAGCACGGTCCAGAAGGTATAGGTGCAGGTGTTCCACAGTGTCTGGTAGAACTCCTCTCGTCCAAACAGCTCCTTGTAGTTGTCAAGAGCCACAAACTTTTTATTGGGATTGATGAGGTTCCAGTTGGTCAGGCTGATATAGCCCAGATAGAACATGGGATAGACCACAAAGACCATCATGAAGGCCAGGGCCGGTCCCACCAACAGATAGGGATACAGCTTTTTCTTCATGGATTACTTCCCCCCCAGGATCTGCATATAGTGCTCATAGCTCTTTTCCTCATCGCGAATACGCTGCTCGTCTGCACCAAAGAGATAGATATCCGCCTTTGCTACACAGCCATAGACATAGTCACCCATGAAGAATGCATCATCACTGCTCTTGACCATAATTTTCTGTCCGTCCTTGGTGCGGACAGAATAGATCGTCTCACTTCCCAGCATCTCCCGGGTCAGCACCTCAGCCTCAAAGGTATAGAAGCCATCCTGCTTCTGACGGGACAGAATGACACGCTCAGGACGGAAACCAAAATGGATCCCATCCGTCCCCATTTCCTGAATGTTCATAGGAGGCGTACCGATGAACTGTGCGGTAAACATGTTGTGGGGGTCCTTGTAGATATCAGCGGGGGATGCCTCCTGCTGAATCTCACCATTGTTGAGCAGAATGATCTTGTCAGCCATGGACATGGCCTCCACCTGATCGTGGGTCACGTACACGAAGGTGGTACCCAGCCGCTTGTGAATCTCAATGAGCTCCACGCGCATCTGGACACGCAGCTTGGCATCCAAATTGCTCAAAGGCTCATCCATCAGAAAGACCTTGGGCTGCTTCACCATGGCACGGGCCAGAGCCACACGCTGGCGCTGACCGCCGGACAGGGTAGATGGCTTACGGTCCAGATAATCCGTCAGACCGACGGCAGCCGCCACCTCAGTGATCCGGCGCCGGCGCTCCTCCTTGGGAACCTTGTTGTTCTTCAGGCCGAACTCAATATTCTCCCGCACGCTCATGGTAGGATAGATAGCATAGTTCTGGAATACCATGGCCACCTCGCGCTTACCGGCGTCGATGTCGCTGACGTCCTGGCCATCGATGAGCACCTTGCCGCTGGTCTGGGGACCAATACCAGCAATCATGCGCAGGATGGTGGTCTTTCCGCAGCCGGAGGGTCCCACCAAAACGGTAAACTTGCCGTCCTCAATGGTCAGATTCAGGTTGGAGATGATCGTGTTTTTCTTGAAGCTTTTCGATACGTTCTTAAATTCAATTCGTGCCAAACTAGGTTCCCCCTCGTCATTTTGTCATGTGTTGTACTGCTTTGCATTATCGGACAAGTTCGGATATTTGTCAATATGTCTGAAATTGCCACGGAAACCGCCTATTTTTGATGTATTTTTTACATATTCTTGATTTTTTGCCTTTTTTCGCAATTTTTATTACTAATAATTTTACCACTTGTTTACCTGGTTTTTCCCTTGTCGATTCTGCCTGTTACCGACCTCCAAGCAACAGGAAAGAAATTCCAGGGCCAGCTTCCCTATTTCCCACCGAGGCGCTAAATTATTTACTAATTATTAGCAGGAATATTTCTTCCCAGGTTCCTTTTTTCCTGCCCGTTGGGAAAATAGCAGTAAAAAAATCAGGCTGTGGTTTTCCGCACTGCAGAGTGAACCAACAGCCTGTTTTTACATAAATCGCCAGTTTGACAGCATTATATTTTGCTAAAACCACCATAGATTTTTTTAGAAAATCGGCCTTTCCCCCTCATTTTGCCGCTCGGGCAGGTCCGGTGGAGCCCCGGGCAATGAGCCGCGGCTCGTATTCCACGCGCATGATTCGGGATCGGTCCTGCTCCGGAACATCCGCATCCCCGATTTTCTTCAGCAGCATTTCCACTGCCTGCCGGCCCTTGGCGTTGATATGGTGATCCACCGTGGTCAGGGGGACATTGCGCATGTGGCCCACGGCCGTGTTGTCGCAACCGATGACCGAATAGTCCTCCGGCACCCGCAGCCCCTCGCTGCACAGGGCATCCATGGCGCCCATGGCCACCATGTCGTTGAGCCCGACGATGGCCGTCACATCCTGCGGCTGCTGGATCAGTTCCCGGGTCAGGTCATAGCCCACGGAATACTCTGTGACGGCACTCTCATACTGTCCCAGCTGTTCTTTTCCCTTGCTGCGCAGCAGAATGCCGCCCCGAATCCCCGCCTTCAGAAAGGTCTGCTCCATACCATGTAGGCGGCGCTGCCGGGCCAGCTGCTCCAAAGTGGTGGGGATCGTGAGGTAAGCGATGCGCCGGTGACCCAGATCCAGCAGGTGCCGGGCCACCAGGTCCCCGCACTTGCCACTGTCCAGTTCCACTGCATCCACCGCCAGCTGCTCCGCCTTGTCGCCCACCAGCACCAGAGGCATCATCCGGCATAGCTGTCGGATACTGTCCAGCGACTCCGGGCAGTAGGTATAGACGATACCCTGTACCGGCATGCGGCTGACCAGACTCAGCAGCCGTTCTTCTTCATCCCGCCAGCGCATCGTGGTGAAAATCAGCATGCCGTAGCCGGCCCGAGTGCAGGCCAGACGGATCGCCTCCAGAAGCAATGTGTAGTAGGGGTTGGTGAAACCGGGGCAGACCACCAGGATATTTCTGACTTCATCCACGGCCCTGACGGAAGATTTCAGCGGCTGATACCCCAGCTGCTCAGCGCATTGAAAGACCCGTCGGACGGTCTCCTGAGAAAAATTCGCCCGGGGGCTGTGGCTCAGAATCTGGGAGACGGTGGACTGGGAAACACCAGCCAGTCTGGCCACATCCGTGGAGGTCACTTTCTTGTACTGTCCCATCTTCGATACTTCTCCTTGCCAAAAATCTTTTGCTATTTGCAATTTCGTGTGTTATAGTTAAAAACGCTTGAACATTTGTAATGAATTGAGGGATTGTTAGAATGCAAGATATTTTCGTCGAGCAGCTCGTCCGCCGCAAGCCCACGGCTGCCACCTGTCTCCTGCAGGTTCTGGTACTATTGGCTCTGGTCCTGCTGATCGTGCCCCTGTGCTTTTCCCCGATGCCTCTTCTGGCCGTTCCACTGGGGCTGATCGTAGGTTTTTTCGCCGCCCGGTGGCTGCTGCGGCGTCTGCAGCTGGAATTTGAATACAGCCTGACCAACGGCGAGCTGGACATTGCCATGATCGTGGGCCGGCATAAGCGGCAGGAGATGCTCTCCTTCCGCGCCTCCGCCATTCAGTTCATGGCACCGGTTCACCCGTCCTTCCGGCAGGAGTTTGAAAATCCCGGCATCCAGACCACCTACAATGCGGTCTCTTCGGACCATTCCGACCAGCGCTGGTTCGTCCTCTTCCGGCAGGACGGCCGTCTGTGCCGCCTGATCTTCGAGCCCAAAGCGGAACTGGTCGACGGCCTGGAGCGGTTCGCGCCCGTCGTAGTCCACCGCGAAAAATGATTCGCTGCAAGGCACCTCTGCCCCTTTCCGGGTTCAGGGGTGCTTTTTCTGTGCCCGCAGATGCTGCATCACCGGATTTCCACCGCGTCCAAAATAGTCGTGCAGTATGCAGAATTCTCTGTAAAGTCCGTCATAGACCGCCGCATGCTCCTCCACCGGCCGGTAGGTCACCTCGCACGCCGGTGCCATGGCCCGAACCGCCTCCGCTATCGTATCCCAGCCGCCCTGTGCCCGTCCGGCGGCACAGGCAGCATACATGGCCGCCCCCAGCGCTCCAGCCTGCTCCACGCCGGCTACATGGATCTCACGGTTCAGCACATCAGCAAAGATCTGCATCAGCATGGGATTTTTCCGGCAGATTCCGCCGCAAGCGTATACCTCACGGACGGCAACACCGCCGCGCTCATAGTTTTCAAGAATCATCCGCTTTCCAAAAGCTGTCGCCTCAATCAGAGCCCGGTACAACTCCTCAGGGCGGGTCGTAAGGCCCATGCCCAGAATAAGTCCCGTTAGGTTCCCATTGTCGAGGACACTGCGATTGCCATTCCACCAGTCCAGAGCCAACAGACCGCTCTCACCCGGCTGCAGGCGTCCGGCTTTTTCAGTAAGGATGGCCTGCACCGGCAGCCCACGCTCCTGCGCCTGCTGCTGATAGGAAGCAGGAACGCAGTTCCTGGCGAACCAGTCGAAGTGGTCCCCAAGACAGGCCTGCCCCGCCTCGTAGCCGTAATATCCCGGCAGGACTCCATCCTTCACCACGCCGCAGATTCCCTGCACCACGTGCTCCTCTTCATCGCAGATGATGTCACACCCCGAGGTACCCATGATCATCAGCAGTTGACCCGGGCCGCTGATTCCCACCGCCGGGGCAGACACATGAGCATCGATGGCAGCCACAGCGACAGCGGTGCCCGGCTGCAGATGGGACCAGACCGCCGCCTCTTCACTCAGCCAACCCGCCGGTGTCCCCGGTCTGCAGACAGGGCCTGTCACTTTTTCCGTATAAAGTCCGGTCAGCCGGGGATCCAGAGCCGCCAAGAATTCGCGGCTGGGATAGCCGCTCTCCGGTGTCCACATATTTTTATAGCCGGCACAGCAGCTGCTCCGGACAACCTGACCGCCGATCAGTTGTGCCGTGACAAAGTCAGCCGCTTCCAGAAATGAAGCAGTGGCCTCATAGACGCCCGGCGCCTCTTCCAGAATCTGCAGCACCTTGGGCAGAAAGCTCTCACTGGAGATCTTTCCGCCGACACGTGCCAGAAACGGCTCTCCCCGGTCCCGGGCCAGCGCCGTGATCCGGTCTGCCTGGGTTTGGGCAGCATGGTGTTTCCACATTTTCACATAGGCGTGGGGTTCTTCCTCCCATTTCCTGTCAAAGCAGAGTGGCACGCCGCCGGCATCCACCGGCAGGATGGTACAGGAGGTGAAGTCCAGGGCGACACCCACAATGTCTCCGGCGTCCACACCGGAACTGTCCACCACCCCCGGCACCACCGTATGCAGCGCATGGAGATAATCAGCCGGATGCTGCAGGGCCCAGTTCTCTCCCAGCGGCTTCCCGCAGGGCAGGTACCGGTCCATCACCGCATGGGGGTAGGCCTCTGTCTGCTGTGCCAGCAGGACACCGGTCTGTGTCTCCACCAGGACCGCCCGGGCTGAGAGACTACCAAAGTCGATGCCAATCACATATTTTCCCATGTTCTCCTCCTCATTGTCTCCGGGACCGTGCCCCAGTGCTTTTCTTCACGATTATAGCTTTTTTGTTTCGAAAAAACAACCGGAAGAGCCAGTGTCTGTCGTCCCCGTCCAGTGACGGAATCGTCCTGACGTCCCAAACAGTCAGCCGCTGGCCGGTATCAACGGCAGATTTTTAAGAGTTAAATCTTACAAGTCCTCCTAGTCCGGACAGCGGATTTGCTCTGCCCCGCTGCCATTTACTCCTCTGATGTATTTGACAATCTGACACGAATAAATAACCCCCGGCATAGCCGGGGGGCATAGACGGGTAAAACCCTTTGTTACAAGCTCGTCATGCAGCGCAAATACGCTCTGCCAGCTGTGAAAGATTGTTACTTGCTGCCCGTGAACGGGCTTAGAAATTTCCCATTGTCAGCTGCTCTCCTGCTTTATCTTCGTCCAGCTGATGACAGATGTATTTCTCTATCTTCTTTGCATATTTGCCTAACGTGTCCACCTAGTAACCCCGGCATCAAAATTCCCGATCCCGCTGCTTGTACCGCAATTCCGGGTACTTCTCGTATATTATCGCCAGAAGCTTCTTTGGAACCCCTCGCCCAGCGAGTGGTTTTCTACATACAACAAAACCTCGTAACCGAAGTTACGAGGTTTTTCTTGGCAGCGGGAGAAGGATTCGAACCCTCACATACGGAGTCAGAGTCCGCTGTGCTACCTTTACACAATCCCGCTGTGTTCTTCATCTGCCGAACAAATCTTATTATACGCATTTGGCGAGATTTGTCAACAGTTTTTTTCAAATAATATTATTTTTTCAAGGGCACCACAGCGGAAGAAAAAGGAGAGCTTCGCAGTAAGCAAAGTTCTCCTTCTCTTCCTTGCTATGACTTCTTAATTGGCAATGCGGTGATGTATGGCGGGCATTGTAGACGTAATCGGCCAAAAACTGTAGTCATGATTCCTACCATAGTCAATAATAGCCTGCAGCGCATCGGCAGTGGTAGACTTAGCACTGGTATCATGCATCAGTACCACATTGTACCCATCCTGACTCAGCCCCTCTGTCACATTTGCGTAGATCTCACTGCTGGGCACATTGTTGCCTGCTGCGTCCTCGCTGGAAATATTCCAGTCGAAATAAGCAAAGCCCTCCGCCTCCAAGCGCCGTGCCAAGCGCGTCATGATTCCTTTATTATATTGCATGCTCACTGTATTAGAGCTGCCGCCGGGAAAGCGAACAATATCGGAACGATACCCAAAATCGTCAATAAGCCGTTTTTGCAAGTCGTAAACATTGCTCATGAACGCCTCATCATTGGCATATATGGTGGCATAGTCGTGGGAATAACCGTGAATCCCGATGGCGTGTCCCTCATCAATCATACGCTGAAGAATGGGCCGCTTGCTTTCCTCGTAGTTCAAAATAAAAAAGGTGGCCTTCACATGATTGGCAGCCAGCGTATTGAGAATGCGTACGGTCACATCGTCACTGGGGCCATCATCAAAAGTAAGGTAGATTCGGTTTTTAGGATTGCCTATTCCACTTTTCCCATCAAAAACCTGCACCTGCCGCTCCGCCGCCGCGGTGTTGCCGGACTGATCCTTCACCGTGTAGCAGAGGGTATATGTCCCCGCCTTGTGGGTATCTATGCTGCCGCTGCACTCCACAGCCTCTGTCAAATCACCGTCTGCGTCATCCACAGCGCTGTAGCCCTGTTCCTCATAGGCACTGTCCACGGGCATGTACACCGTGCCGCCGTTGAGCAGGAGTTCCGGTGCCACTACATCCTTAATTGTGACAGTACGCTGCAGCTCGGCTGTGTTTCCCGCCCGATCTTTCACCCTATAGGTCAGCGTGAGCACATCCTCCTCCAACGCCTCCGACACCTCTACCGAGGCTGTCAGATCACCGTCACAGCGGTCATAGGCGGTAAAGCCAGGCTCTTTGTATAGCTCGCGCTTGGAAGCAGTTATGGAGGTATCTCCGGCAAGCTGCAGCTCCGGCCTCTCTTGATCGACCACCAGCACCTGCCGCTCCGCCGTATACTCCTTGCCTTCATAGGTCATATGATAAGTGATGGTGTAGCTGCCGGGCACCTTGTCGTTCACAGTACCCTCCGTTGTAATATTGACGTTCAGTGTATTTTTTCCCTGTTGCGCTGTGGCACCGGGATCGTTGTAACCACTATAGGCTGCAATTTCCTGCTTTTTTTCACCATTGAGCCGCAAGTGCACGCCGGGTGCCAGAATAAAATATCCCTGTACCAGACTCACTGCCGCCACAAGCACTACAAAGACCGCTACAACAGCACTTCCTGCAACCAACCACCGTTTTTTCATTTGCTTTCTCCTTTGTGATTTTTCTTCTCCATTATAGCTTCCATTTGGTGAAGATACATCACACAGCAACAACAGTCCGGTTACAATTCATTGCATATTTTTACATTTTACTACATGTTTTACTGCCAGAGGCTGCAAAGAAGATCCGTATAAGCCGTGGGATCTTCCACAGGCAGACCCGCAATCAGCAGGGCTTGGTGATAGAAAATCTCCACATACTTTTTCGCCTTCTCCTCATCCACAATTCTTGCACTTTCCAGTGCTGCAAACGCAGGATGGTTTACATTGATTTCCAAAATTCTCTGGGCTTTCATAGGCATATCCGGCTGCACAGCATGGAAATATTTCTCCATTTCAAAGGTAAGTCCTTCGCCGCTGGTCATGCATACCGGGTGCGTCTTGAGCTTGTTGGAGGCCTTCACCTGATTCACCCGCTCCCCTAAGGTTTCACGGATAAACGCAAAGCACTCCTGATGCTCCTCCTCACCGTTCTCCTCTTCCTTGTCCTCCAAATCCAGATCGCCGTCAATGGCACTGCGGAAGGGTTTGTCCGCATAAGAATGGAACGCATCCGGCAGGAATCCATCGGCCTGATCGGTGAAGTACAGAATTTCCATATGATGCTCTTTCAAAAGCTCCGTCTGGGGCATATGATCCAGCGTCTCCACCGAGGCACCCGCAGCATAGTAGATATACTTCTGCTCCTCCGGCATCCGGGAGACATACTCTTTCAACGTCACCTGCTTCTTCTCCGTGGAGGAGTAAAACAAAAGCAGATCCTGCAGCTGCTCCTTCTTAGCACTGTAACCGTCAATGGCGGATACTTTTAAGCGGCGTCCGAAGTTCTTAAAGAATTTCTCATACCCCTCACGGTCATCCCGCAGCATCCGCTCCAGTTCGCCGCGGATCTTCTTCTCCAGATTGTTGGAAATCATCTTCAGCTGACGGTCATGCTGCAGCAGCTCACGGGAGATATTCAGACTCAGGTCGGGAGATTCCACAACGCCGCGGACAAAATTGAAGCATTCCGGCAGCAGATCGGCGCACTTGTCCATAATCATCACGCCGGAACTGTAGAGCTGCAGACCGGGCTCAAAGTCCTGGGTATAGTAGAGGCCGGAGGCTTGAGACGGAATAAACAACAATGCCTTGTATGTCACAGAACCCTCAGCGGACACGGTAATGACAGACTGCGGAGGTGCAAAGTCTCCGAAACGCTCCTGATAGAACTTGTCGTACTCCTCCTTGGTCACCTCACTCTTAGGACGCTGCCACAGCGGCACCATGCTGTTGAGGGTTTCCATCTCCTGCACATCCTCAAATTCGGGCTTGTCCTCCGGAGAGTCCTCCTTGCGGCGGGAATGGGTCACCAGCATACGAATGGGGAAGCGGATATAGTCGGAGTACTTCTTCACCAGACGGCGCAGCGTGTACTCCTGCAAATATTGGGTAAACTCGCCGTTCTCCTCACCATCGGGCTTGATGTGCATGATGATGTCGGTACCAACAGACTCCTTTTCACACGGTTCGATGGTGTAACCGTCCACGCCATCGGACTCCCAGCGCCAACCCTGCTCCTCTCCGTAGCGGCGGGTCACTACAGTAATGTGGTCAGCCACCATGAAGGCGGAGTAGAAGCCCACGCCGAACTGACCGATCACATCGGTATCGTCGCTCTCTTCCATCTCCTGCCGAAACTGGAAGGTGCCGCTGGAAGCGATCACACCCAGATTATCCTCCAATTCTTTCTCGCTCATTCCGATACCATTGTCACTGACTGTCAAGGTACGATTTTCCTCATCAGTCGTGATGGTAATGGCAAAATCCTGCCGCTTCATCCCCACCTGATCATCTGTCAAAGAGCGGTAGCACAGCTTATCCATTGCGTCCGATGCGTTGGAGATAATCTCCCGCAGGAAGATCTCTTTGTGGGTGTAGATAGAATTGATCATCAAGTCCAGCAAACGCTTTGATTCAGCTTTAAACTCTTTCTTTTCCATGGTAATTGCCTCCTACATATAAAAATGTACAACAGACACAAGGAGATTCTTTCCTCTCCTTGTGCCTGCCACAAAAATAAACGTATGAACGCGGTTACTTTCTTTTCCTCAAAAGCGCCCATAGGCCACCGGCAATGCCAGCTGCTGCCGTCACAATGGCTGCCACCGTCAAAATAGCCTTTTTATGTTCGCGCAGCACCTGCACACCGTCATATAAGGTATTGGACATCCAATCCTTTACAGCACAAAGGCCCGTTTTGATCTCCTCTTGATCGAAAGTCATGACTTCGTTTTCTCTTGCATCCATTGTATGCGCCTCCGTTCTCTTCGATTTGTGTTGCAGTGACTAGTCTTATTATAGTCTATGCTCCGCGGAAAAAGTGAACAAATTGTCAATTTCTTAAAGATATTTATGTTCGTCCACAGTTCCTGCCGCCATATAGCCCCGCTCCTTGTGCTATTTTACCATGCAGCTGCTCCTTTTGCAAGGATGTTTCACCGCTCTGCCACACAGCGCCCCTCTGACCAAACAGCGATAATGTTATGGCGATGGGTCATGTACATGGCGCGTTCAAAGCGCTCAGCTACGCTCAGAGAACGTGTTGCCTCCACAAAATCACTGTCATCCACCACCACGGCGTGGAGTTTATCTCCCACGGCAAAGCCGTCCCCGGCGCCGAAATACTTATGTCCCGAAGTGGTTCCCAGATAGTACCCTTCCGCTACTGTGAGGAAATCCGTCTTCCAATCATCCATGATCTGGCGCACCTTCGAGCTGCGGATCGTGGTCGTAATAACCCGGTACATGGGCAGCTGTGCACCGCCGGCAATATCAGAGCCTAAGGTCACCCACAATCCTTCCTGCAGCATCTTCTTCACCGGACAGATGCCGGAGGAAATGTTGATATTGGAGTCGCCGCAGTGAACCACCACCACATTGTGATCCTTGATGGCCTGTCGCTCCGCCTCGTCACTGTGGACACAGTGCGCCATCAGCGTATGGTCCTTCCACAATCCGTGCTTCTCGTAGGTCTCCCAATACCGCTGACACTCCGGGTGCAGCTGGGCCACCAGTTCTATCTCTCCGGGACTCTCGGAGAGATGGGACTGAACATACAGTCCCCGTTCTTTTGCCAGCTTGCCCAGCCACGCCATCAGCTCATCTGAACAGGACGGAGTAAAACGAGGGGTGAGGATAGGGTGAATATGGGCATAATGGCAGCCCTCCAGCCAGCGCAGTGTCTCCCGCTCAGACTCCTCCGTTGTCTCCTCCAGCACACCCGGCGCACCGTTTCGATCCATATTCACCTTACCCACATAGCCGGTAACACCGGCCTTCTCCAACTCCTCCATCAAGATCCATGTGGCCTCCGTGTGGAGAGAGGAAAACATACAGACACGAGTCGTTCCGTTGGTGATCAGATCACTGGCCAGACGATGATAGATCCGCCGGGCGTAATCCAGATCTGCAAAGCGAGCCTCCGTGCGGAAAGTATAGCGCTGCAGCCACTCCATCAACGGCAGATCCATGCCCATGCCCAACATGGGATATTGGGGTGCATGGAGGTGCATATCGGCAAAAGACTGTAAAATCAAGCAATCCCCATAGTCCCGTACCATACCTTGATAGCCCTGGGGCAAGGTCTGCTCGATCCCGACGATCACGCCATCTTCCAGCAAAAGATAGCCTTGCTCCACGATCGACAGCGTCCCCAACGTGGGTGCGTGCACAATGTTCCCCTTCAATGCCTCTTTCATAGCTGCTCCTTTCACCAAACAAAAAAGAGCACTTCGCCGCCTGATGCAGCAAAGCACTCATAGTGAAACCTGTGGCGGTTCCGTAGAAACCTCCGCGCCATCTACTGCGGAGCTATATGAGCCGTCTTTCCGGAAAATAAATCTTTTTTGTGAGGAATCCATGAAATTTACAGATTTATTATATCGTATTCGCCCTTGAAAAGCAAGAGTGATATCACGCCCCCCCTATGCATATAGTGCTACAAGCACAGTCTCGTACATAGGAAAGGAGCAACACATGAACAAAAAATTGGCACGCCGCATTCTGGCCCTTGCTCTATCGGGAATGACCCTGTGGGCCGCCGTTGTCACTGCAAGCAGCGAAACACTGGATGCTGCCATGGCCGCTATGAAGGAGAGCACTTCTTTGCCGCGGCAGCTGCTGCGCTGGGAGCTGGGAGACCTGTTCAGCGACTCTCCTCTCTCCCCGGTCACGCTGCTGACACTGCGCCAATCCCCTCTGCTGATGGCCCAACGTTCCGGTATTGCCGCACTACGCGCACAGGCCACCAAAGAAACAGAAAATGACAGCCCGCCGCCTGCCCCGCCTGAAGAGACTCCCCCGGCTCCGGCAGCCACCCCTGTCAGTACAGACCCACTGACAGAAGGTCTTCAGTTTCTGGATAACGGTGTTCCCTCTCAGACCGTCCACCCCACCTCCGAGAGCGGCTATACGGTGGTCAATGGTGTCTATATCAAAAACACATCCTCCCACACGGTGGATGCTGAAGCCCTGTCCGCCATGGATTTCTCCGCCAGACCCAGTACGGAAGGGCCGCAGGTTCTCATCATCCACAGCCACGGCAGTGAGTCCTATTCTATGCCGCCAGGTGAGGAATATGTGGCCACCGGTAACTACCGAACCGATGATGATCGCTGCAATGTCCTCCGCGTTGGTGACGAGGTGGCTGCCGTTCTCTCTTCCTATGGTCTTTCCGTCCTCCACGACAGAACACTCCACGATGTCCCCAGCTACAATGATTCCTACAGCAACAGTCTTGCCGCCATGGAAACTTATATGGCAAACTATCCCTCCCTCACCTTTATTCTGGACATTCACCGTGATGCCATTTCCGATGCCGACGGCAACCAGTATAAAATCATTTCCGAGGAAGAGCCTCGGGCAGCACAGGTAAGCTTTGTGATGGGCAACGCTTACGACGGCTGGCAGGACAATTTAAAGCTGGCTGTGGCCGTGCAGAGCCGAATTACGGAGAGTTATCCCACGCTGATGCGCCCTATCACCGTCCGCGGCTACCGCTACAATCAGCACATCACCCCCGGCTCCATGCTGGTAGAAATCGGTGCGGCAGGAAATTCCATGGACGAATCCCTCTTGGCTGCCCGCATTTTTGCCAAAGGCCTTGCTGAAACTATTTTAGAAAAATAGAGCACTGCTTATTTCCCCGAAAATATTAAAAAGGTGCGGCACAACCTCATTGACGTTGTGCTGCACCTTTTCTCGCTTTCTTCCCCTGTTGTTTCCCCGCTCTCTCCGCTTGATTTTGGGTGGTAAAGGAGCGGGTTATTTCTTTCTCGCCACTGCAATCATACAACAAGGATGCCCTTACTGCCCAAAAGCATAAGTACAAAAAAGGCTGACGTAAACGCCAAGGTCAATCCCCCTGTAACCAGCGGCGCAACATATAGCCCTTTTTTCACCGTCACTTGGGTAGGGTCCTCCGCATGGTACATCACCTGGATTTCCTGGTCGACCTTCATCCACGAGGAATAATAGTTTCCGATGAACTCGTAGGATTTCCCGTGGACCTGATAGGCAATGACCGGTGAAATTCCATACCGGTGATGTATGTCGACTCTGACGGGTGAAGTTGTTTTAAAAAACCGTATGATGGTTCCGGTACACTCCTGATAGTTTCTCAGCTTTTTCACACTGTTTCGTATTAAAATGATGGTCACCACAAGGAGAATGAGAGGAAAAATAAAGAATACATCTAAGAAAACCTTGAGCATTGTTCTCACCTTTTCCTTTCTGCAGCAGTCGTCTTTCTGCTCTGCGGCGCAGCAGGATTCTTCTCCCATGGATGTCCTGCCAACAATCCGGCCGGAACACCGCATGGAAAAACATTCCGAAACACAGGAACAGGAAACGCCGCCCTATCCGAAGGGCAATTTTTTAAATCTTATCATTGGCTCCCCCAGACGTCAATCAATTTTTCTTCCTTTCGCCCCAAAACAATGGTGCCGCAGGCTGTCGTGCGCCTGATTCTGCGGCCCATAACCTTCCCACCACGAAAAAACGAGGAAGCTCCCCCGGGAGAGCTTCCTCGTTTACATTTTTCCTTAGACCACGGTCTTTACTCTACGCGCACACCGCGCTTGCCGAACTCCTCCACCATCAAGTCCAAATCCGGCTCGATATGCAGAGGTTCCCCGGCGGAACGGATTGCGTTGGCTACGTCCTTCAAGCCATTGCCGGTCACCACGGAAACCACGGTGGCCTCCTGTTCGATCAGCCCCATCTCACAGGCTTTCTTCAGTGCTGCCATGCCGGTGACTCCGGCAGGCTCACCAAAGACACCGCAGGTACGGCCGAGCAGCCGCTGCGCAGCCAAGATCTCCTCATCTGTCACATTGATGGCAAGGCCATTGGACTCACGAATGGCCATCAGTGCCTTATCCGCATTGCGGGGTACACCTACGGCAATGGAGTCCGCCAGCGTGTTCTCCTCCATAGGATACCAATCTTCCCCTGTTTGAATGGCCCGGTTCAGCGGGCAGCAGCCCGTGGACTGGCCGGAGATGAGCCGGGGCAGCTTATGGATAAAGCCAATGGCATAGAGATCTTTCAGCCCCTTCCATACACCGGCGATGGTGCATCCGTCGCCTACGGAAATCGCCAGATAATCGGGCATCTCCCAGCCCAGCTGCTCGGCGATTTCCAAAGATACCGTCTTTTTTCCCTCGGAGAGGTAGGGGTTGATGGCGGCGTTGCGGTTATACCAGCCATACTTCTCAATGGCAGCAGCAGACATCTTGAATGTCTCCTCATAGTTGCCCTTAACACTGATCACATGGGCGCCGAAAATCATCAGCTGCGCCACTTTTCCTTTAGGTGCACGCTCCGGAACGAAGATATAGGTCTGCATGCCTGCCGCCGCCGCATTGCCCGCCAGCGAAGAAGCGGCATTACCGGTAGAGGAACAGGCGATGGTCTTGGCACCCGCCTCCCGCGCCTTGGCAACAGCCATCGCGCTGGCACGATCCTTTAAGGATGCCGTGGGATTCTGTCCGTCATCCTTCACCCACAGTTTTCTGATGCCCAGCATTTTGGCCAGCTGCGGCTCTTCATACAACGGCGTCCAGCCCACGCGCAGCGGGGTATCTTCCGTAGTCTCCTCCACCGGCAGCAGCTCCCGATAGCGCCACATGGAACGGCTTGCCCGCTGGGACAGCTTCTCCTTGGTAAGCACAGACTTAATGTAGTCGTAGTCGTAGACAATATCCAGAATTCCACCACATTCACAGTTGGTCAGATCCGGGGTCGCCTCGTAAATCTTACCGCAGCGGACACATTTGGCATATGTTACGTTTCTCATAGAACCATCTCCTTCACCTAGAAAATCCCAGCATTTTCCTTCTCTATCATGCAGTGCCATTTCGCATTTTCAAATAACTCTCGTAAAAAAGAGGGACGGGACGTGTATCCCGTTCCTCTTTTTGAGACAGTTTTCTCTTACAGTGCCTTAAGAAGACCGGTGGCCTCATTGAACTCGTCGATCAGTTCATCCAGTTCCTTCGCCTGCGCGTGGACAGCATCCCAAGTGTGCTCGGTATCGTACCATTGGGCGTTCAGATCCTCCACATCCATTCCCTGCTGCTCCACCCAGGTATAGTACTTCAAGTTGTGGACACGCTTGCGGTCGGCATAGGTCAGTTCCAGCATATGATCGGTCTTCATCCCCAGCATATGCAGGGCATGGTCCTTAGCGGCCTCCACCTCGGTGTACGCTCCGTGCATCTGGCTGAGTTCCTGAATACGGGACTGGTACATGACGGCAGAGTCAGTCAGCACGGTGCCCACCACATCATGCTCGGTCAGCTCATAGTACTTTGCCATCTTGATGCAGCACAGCACGTTGGCAATACCGGAGATCCCCAGCCAAGTCAGCTTCTCGATCATCTCGTCATCCAGACCCAATTCGTTCTTCATATAGGCCTGCCCCTCCGGCGTATTGAAAAGGCGCAGCAGGCGCTGGCTATCCTCATCGTCGATGTCGATGACCATATCGGTATTCTTCACATTATGTACCCAAGGCACATGCTTATCACCGATTCCCTCGATCCGGTGTCCGCCGAAGCCGTTATCCAGCAATGTGGGGCACTGCAGTGCCTCGCCCACAGCCAGCTTCAAATGGGGATAACGCTCCTTCAGAAGGTCACCGGCGGACATGGTTCCAGCAGAGCCGGAGGTAAAGCAGGCACCTGCAAAACGATCACCGGGGTTCTTCACCGCCTCAAATAGAGTTGCCAGTGCCCTGCCGGTCACATTATAGTGCCACAAGGGGTTGCCCATCTCGGAGAACTGGTTGAAAATCATCATGGTAGGATCTTCCTTCAGCTCCCAGGTCTTGTCGAAGATCTCCTTCACGTTGGACTCGCAACCGGGGGTGGCAATGACCTGACCGGCGATGGACTGCAGCCACTCAAAGCGCTCACGGGACATATCCTGAGGCAGGATGGCCACACTGTCGCAGGCCAGCAGCTTAGAGTTGAAAGCACCGCCACGGCAGTAGTTTCCGGTAGAGGGCCATACGGCGTGGTGGTAGGTGGCATCAAACTGACCGGTCACCAGACGGGGCGCCAGACAGCCAAAGGAGGCGCCCACCTTGTGGCAGCCCGTGGGGAACCACTTGCCCGCCATAGCGATGATGCGGCAGGGAACGCCGGAGAGGGCGCTGGGAATCTCCACATAGTTAGGCACCTTGCGGAACAGGCCTCCCTTTTCTTTGGGCTCGTTGAGCCACGTAATACGGAACAGGTTAACAGGATCCACATCCCAAAGACCGGCCCTGCTGAGACGATCGAGAATCTTTTCGGGAATCAGCTCCGGATTTTGCATTTGGGCAAAGGTAGGAATAATGACGTTGTTTTCCTTTGCCTTCTGGATATTATGCTCCAAGCCGGCCTTGTTGATAGTAAGATCGATCATTTTTTTTCCTCCTGTTGTTTGTTAGAATCAAGATAGGAATACAGGGTATACTTGGAAATCCCAAAATATCGGGCCACCTTGTCACTGGACTTAGTGACCAGAAAGGCACCGCTCTTATTGAGAAAATGGATGGCACGGATCTTCTCATCCTTATTCATCAGTGCTACCGGCTTACCCACCAACGCCACCGACTGGTCAATGAGATCATTGAGCACGTCGTTGATGTTAATGAGCTTTTCCGGTTCCTTCCGCTCCTTGTCGCGGGGTTCCACCATCTCATTGATCTGCTGCTGCATCAACATAAGATCCGTCACGTCGTAGTTAATGCAAAAAATACCTGTGACCACACCGCTGCGGTTTCGTATGTACAGCGATGAGGACTTTAAAATCCGCCCTGCGGGTGTCCGGGTGAGATAGCACAGGTGATCCTTGGGCTGCCGCGCCTGATCTTCCAACTGATCCAGTACTACCTGCGATGCACCATCTCCCACTTTTCGGCCGGAGACGTGCCCATTTTCAATGAAGACAATGGAGTGGTCTGGCCGATTGCTGTTGACTTCATGAATCACCACCTCACATTTACTTCCAAACTGAGCAGCCACACCACTGGCCAGCTGCTTTAGAAGATTCAATTTGCTGCTCTCCATAGCACCCTCCTTGCACTCTCTTTTTTTCATCATATCATATTTTTGAAAGAAATCAACTTTTTCTCCAAAAAATTTTTTAGACAACAATAATTTTTGTTTGACATCCGTGCTACATGTGCTATGATAGATTTAAAGGAACACCATCTGAAGGAAAAGCGCAGATAAATATAACGGAGGTGCATTATGGATTTTGAAGCCATCAAGCAAGCTGCGGCGAGGTATCGCCAGGACATGAGCCGTTTTCTGCGGGATATGATTGCCATTCCCTCGGAATCCTGTGAAGAGGAAGGTGTCGTCCGCCGCATCGCACAGGAACTGGAGTCTCTGGGCTATGACAAGGTGGAGATAGATGGTCTGGGCAACGTGATCGGTTGGCTGGGTGAGGGTGACAAGATCATTGCCATCGACTCTCACATTGATACGGTGGGCATCGGCAACCGCAGCAACTGGACCCACGATCCCTATGAGGGCTACGAAACCGAGGATATCATCTATGGCCGCGGCGGTTCCGATCAGGAGGGCGGCATGGCGGCCGCAGCCTACGGCGGGCGCATCATGAAGGATCTGGGACTCATTCCCGAGGGCTATAAAATCATGATTGTGGGCACCGTGCAGGAAGAGGACTGTGACGGTATGTGCTGGCAGTACATCGTCAATAAGTACTTCCCCAGCAAGGAGGAGGCACAAAAGCAGATTGAATTCGTCATCTCCACCGAGCCTACCGACGGCGGCATTTACCGCGGCCACCGTGGCCGTATGGAGATTCGTGTCGATGTGAAAGGTGTCAGCTGCCACGGCAGTGCCCCGGAGCGCGGTGACAACGCCATCTACAAGATGGCCGACATTCTGCAGGATGTCCGTGCTCTCAACGAAAACGATGCCAACGAGGGGACTGAGATCAAGGGTCTTGTGAAGATGCTCGATCCCCAGTATAACCCGGAGCACTACGAGGATGCCCGTTTCTTAGGCCGCGGCACCTGCACCACCAGCCAAATTTTCTACACCTCCCCCTCCCGCTGCGCCGTTGCGGACAGCTGCTCTATCTCCATTGACCGCCGCATGACCGCCGGGGAGACGTGGGATTCCTGCTTGCAGGAGATCCGTGATCTGCCCCATGTACGGCAGTACGGTGATGACGTCAATGTGAGCATGTATATGTATGACCGCCCCGCATGGACCGGCACCGTCTATGAGACTGAGTGCTTCTTCCCCACTTGGATCAACCGGGAGGATGCCCCTCACGTCCGTGCCCTGCTGGATGCGCACCACGCTCTGTGGGGTGAGAAACGCCTCTACGCCGACGAAACCGCCCGCGAAAAACGAGAGGGGCGTCCCCTGACCGACAAGTGGACTTTCTCCACCAACGGCGTTTCTATTCAGGGACGCTACGGCATTCCTTGCGTAGGCTTCGGCCCCGGTGCCGAGAGTCAGGCCCATGCCCCCAATGAGATCACCTGGAAGCAGGATCTGGTGACCTGCGCTGCGCTGTACGCCGCCGTCCCCATGCTCTATCAGCCCGGTGACAAGTCGCAGAGTGTGACGCAATTCCGCCAGAGTCTGACGGACAATGACATCATGTAACCGCTGTATAGGAACTGAGAAATTTTAATAAGGAGCAAGAGATTATGAGCAAGACCGTGGAACTGGCCCGTCATCTGGAAAAACTACATATTAATAATATGTATAAGAACGACTTCTATTGGACCTGGGATAAAACGGAGGAAGAGCTGGATGCCATCTTTACCGTGGCCGACGCTCTGCGTGACCTGCGTGAGCGCAACAAATCCACCCGCATATTTGATTCCGGTTTGGGCATCTCCATTTTCCGTGATAATTCCACCCGCACCCGCTTCTCCTTCGCCTCTGCCTGTAATCTGCTGGGCTTGGAGGTACAGGATCTGGACGAGAAAAAATCCCAGATTGCCCACGGCGAAACGGTACGGGAGACGGCGAACATGGTATCCTTCATGGCCGATGTCATCGGCATCCGCGATGATATGTTCATCGGCGAGGGACACAAATACCAAAAGACTTTCATGGATGCTCTGGAAGAGGGCTACAGTGACGGTGTGCTGGAGCAGCGCCCCACACTGGTCAACCTGCAGTGCGACGTAGATCACCCCACCCAGTGCATGGCCGATCTGCTCCACATCATCCACCACTTCGGCGGTGTGGAAAATCTGAAGGGCAAGAAGGTTGCCATGACTTGGGCCTACTCCCCCTCCTACGGAAAGCCGTTGTCCGTGCCGCAGGGGGTAATCGGTCTTTTTACCCGCATGGGTATGGATGTGGTGCTGGCACATCCTGAGGGCTACGAGGTCATGCCCGAAGTGGAGAAGATTGCCGAAGAGAACGCCGCCAAGTCCGGTGGTTCCTTCACAAAGACCAACTCCATGGAGGAAGCCTTTGTGGATGCCGACATTGTCTACCCCAAGAGCTGGGCCCCGTTCGCTGCCATGGAAGAGCGCACCAAGCTCTATCAGGCGGGCGATCAGGCCGGTATCGACGAGCTGGAACAACGGCTCCTTGCCCAGAACGCCCAGCATAAGGACTGGACGTGCAGCGAGGAAATGATGGGTAAAACCAAGGATGGCAAAGCACTTTACCTGCACTGCCTTCCCGCTGACATTACCGGCGTCAGCTGTGAAGCCGGTGAAGTAGACAGCTCCGTTTTTGACCGCTACATGGTGCCTCTTTACAAAGAGGCCAGCTACAAGCCCTATATTATCGCTGCCATGATCTTCCTCTCTCAGGTGAAGGACCCTGCCAAGGCCCTCATGGAGATGGATGCCAGCGGCGAACACCGCAAGAACCACTGATTTTCATCCCTGCAGGTCTGTCCGAAAGGATGCTGGCACTTTTGTTCCCGCAAGTCTTTCTGACACGCTTTCCGAACCGATCGTGCCCAGCATTTTCTTTGGGGCAGTCCTTTTTTAAGCATAAGAACATATACATATAATTGAGGTAAGCAGGACATGAGTAAGCGTATTGTCATCGCTCTGGGTGGAAATGCTCTGGGCACAACACTAAAAGAACAATTTCAGGCCGTCCGCATTACTGCCAAGGCCATTGTGGATCTCATTGCCGAGGGGAATGAGGTGGTCATTACCCATGGCAACGGCCCTCAGGTAGGTATCATCAACAACGCCATGACCGCCCTCACCCATGAGGACTCCAAGCAGTCCATCACTCCCCTCTCCGTCTGCGGTGCCATGAGCGAGGCCTATATCGGCTACGATCTGCAATCGGCTCTGCGTGAGGAGCTGCTTAATCGCGGCATTCATAAACCGGTGTGCACCCTCATCACGCAGACCGTGGTAGACAAGAATGACCCGGCCTTTCAAAATCCCACCAAGCCCATCGGCAAATTTCTTACAGAGGAAGAAGCACAGGAGGTGGCAGCCAAGACCGGCTACCTGATGAAAGAGGATTCCGGCCGCGGCTGGCGGCGCTATGTGGCCTCTCCTTTGCCGGTGAGCATCGTGGAGGCCCCCTGCATCAAGATTCTCAGCGACGGCGGTGCTGTGGTGGTGGCCTGCGGCGGCGGCGGCATCCCGGTGGTGGAGGAGGAAAACCACCACCTCCGGGGCGTGGGCGCTGTGATTGACAAGGATTTTGCCTCAGAACTGATGGCAGAGCTGCTGGACGCGGATATGCTGATCCTGCTGACAGCGGTGGAAAAGGTGGCCATTCACTTCGGTGAGGAAAACGAGCAATGGCTCTCTTCCCTCACCCCGGAGGATGCGGACCGCTATGCCGCCGAGGGGCACTTCGCTCCCGGCTCCATGCTGCCCAAGGTGCAGGCCGCAGCCAAGTTCGCCCGCTCTAAGCCGGGCCGTAAGGCGCTGATTACAGCATTGGAAAAAGCGAAAGACGGGATTGAGGGAAAAACCGGCACAGTATTCTTCCAATAAGATTCACTTCTCCTCCTGCATTTTCTTGGCGTTATTTCTGCCATAAGCATTTTTGATAACGTATTGGCGAATTTCTGCATTTTTAGTTATTTCATGTTTTGAACCCGTAAAACTTTTGTAGCTTTGTGAGAATGTTACTTTTCCGCCCCGGTTTTTGGTTGCTTTTTGGAACTATTTACTATATAATTGAGTTATAGAATGCGTGGATTTCCACAATTCTAAGCAACATCCCTACAAAAATCAAATTTGAAGGAGGACATTTGAATGAAGAAGTTTCTTGCATTGATCCTGTCTCTCATCATGGCGCTGAGCCTTGTCGCCTGCGGCGGCGGTGGTGACGAGCAGAAGGATCCCGAAAACACCGATGGTAAAACCATCAAGGTGGGCCTCATCTGCATCGGCGATGAAAACGACCAGGGCTACACCTATAACTTCATCCGCGGTAAGGAGGCCGCCACCGAGGCACTGAAGCAAAAGGGCATCAATGTGGAGTGGGTCGTCAAGTACAATATTACGGAGGACTCCAAGTGCGAGGATGCCAACATGGAGCTGGCTGAGGCCGGCTGCGAGATCATCATCAACAACTCTTTCGGCTTTGAGCCTCATATGCTGAAGGTTGCCAAGGATTATCCCGACATCACCTTTATCGCCTGCACCAACAGTGCTTCTTCCCGCGATGATCTGAAGAACACGCATAACGCTTTCGCCAACATCTATGAGGGCCGCTATCTGGCCGGCGTGGTGGCTGGCATGAAGCTGCAGGAGCAGATCGATGCCGGTACGCTGGCTGCAGACAAGGCTGTCATCGGCTATGTGGGCGCTTATCCCTACGCCGAGGTGAAGTCCGGCTACACCGCTTATTATCTGGGTGCCAAGAGCGTTTGCCCCTCTGTCACCATGAAGGTGAAGTTTGTGGGTTCCTGGTCTGACGCCACTGCCGAGGGCAATGCCGCCTCCGCTCTGTGCGACGAGGGCTGCGTGCTGATCTCCCAGCACTCCGACAACACCACCCCTGCTACCACCGCTCAGTCCAAGGGCGCGTTCCACACCGGCTACAATAACGACATGATCGGTGTCGCTCCCGAGGCTTCTCTGATCGGTACCCGCATCGACTGGTCCGTCTACTTCACCTACGCCATTGAGACGATTGCCAACGGCGGCGAGCTGGCTCAGGATTGGTGCCATGGTATTGACGAGAACGCTGTTGTTCTGACCGAACTGAACGAGAAGATTGCGGCTCCCGGCACTGCTGAGAAACTGGCTGAGGTGGAGAAGGCCATCAAGGATGGTACCCTGCATGTCTTTGATACCTCCACCTTCACTGTGAACGGTCAGCCTCTGACCCACGCTTTTGCTCTGGATACGGATGGCGACTTCGCTGCTGATTCCGAGGAGGCTGTCTCTGACGGCTACTTCCACGAGTCCGAGTTCCAGTCCGCTCCCTACTTCGTTGAGAACATCGACGGCATCACCACCGACGAATAATCGGGCTACTTACGCAAAAGAGGCTGTCCCCGCGGCAGCCTCTTTTTCATACAAATGTCTCTACCAAACAAAAATGATTTTTCACCTACCCATGCAAAGAAAGGATGACAGCCTTGGAACCTGTTTGTGCTATTGAACTGAGAAACATTACCAAACGCTTCGGTGATGTGGTGGCCAATGACCGTATCAACCTTTGCCTGCAGCGGGGCGAGATTCTCTCTCTGCTGGGCGAAAACGGAAGCGGTAAGACCACGCTCATGAATATGCTCTCCGGTATTTACTATCCCGATGAGGGCGAAATTTTGGTAGGCGGCAAGCCCGTCTCCATCACCTCTCCCCGTGAGGCCTTCCACTATGGCATCGGCATGATCCACCAGCACTATAAGCTGGTCGATGTGTTTACTGCGGCGGAGAATATCGTACTAGGTCTGGACGAGGGCGGCAAGCTGGATATGAAAGCCATCAACGCCCGTGTCCGGGAGATCTGTGAAAAATATGGGTTTGTCATTGATCCTTCGCAGAAGGTTTACGATATGTCTGTGTCCCAAAAGCAGACCGTAGAGATCATCAAGGTGCTCTACCGTGGCGCTGATATCCTGATTTTGGACGAACCCACTGCCGTACTGACACCGCAGGAGACGGATAAGCTGTTTTCTGTCATGCAGAATATGCGCAATGACGGAAAAGCCATTGTCATCATCACCCATAAGCTCCACGAGGTAATGGCCATTTCTGACAAGGTGGCAGTGCTGCGCAAGGGCCAGTACATCGGCACAGTCAACACCTCCGAAACAAATCCGCAGGCGCTGACAGAGATGATGGTTGGCCACAGCATCACGCTGAATATTGACCGGCCTCACTACGACAATCCCCAGCCCCGCCTGACCGTCAGCGGGCTTTCCTGCTTTGACGATGAAGGCATCAAACGGCTGGATGATGTCAGCTTTACCGCCATGGGCGGCGAGATTCTGGGCATTGCCGGCATTTCCGGTTCCGGCCAGCGGGAGCTGCTGGAATGTATCGCCGGCCTCCATCCCACTTCCGCCGGCTCCATCATGTATTCCCCGGAGGGAACCTCCCCCACCAATCTGGTGGGCAAGACCCCTATGCAGATCCGAAAGGCCGGTGTAGCCATGGCTTTTGTCCCCGAGGATCGGCTGGGTATGGGTCTGGTCGGCTCCATGGGCATGACCGGCAACATGATGCTGCGCTCCTGGCGCAAGGGCAAGGGCATCTTTGTGAACCGCAAGGACCCCAACGAGTTGGCCATGCATATCTGGAAAGAGCTGGAGGTGGTCACGCCCAGTACGGAGTTCCCTGTACGGCGTATGTCCGGCGGTAACGTCCAGAAGGTGCTGGTGGGCCGGGAAATTGCCAGTTCCCCCAGTGTATTGATGACAGCCTATGCCGTTCGCGGCCTGGATATCAACACTTCCTATACGATTTATAACCTGCTGACCCAGCAGAAAATGCAGGGCGTCGCCGTTGTTTATGTGGGCGAAGATTTAGACGTATTGCTGGAACTATGTGACCGGATTCTGGTGCTGTGCGGAGGTAAGGTCAGCGGTATTGTGGACGCTCGCTCCACTACGAAAGAAGAAGTGGGACTGCTCATGACCCATATCGGCGGAAAGGAGGCGGAATAATGGAACAAAAGAAACACGAACCTCTGATCCGTCTGGCCAAGCGTGAAAACATGGCCACGTGGCAGACGTGGGCCATCCGCATCGGCTCTATTTTCCTGGCTCTGTTCCTGGGCGGTTTTGTGATTGGTGCTACCGGCGTCAACCCCTTCAAGGCCTATAGCACCATCGTCTCCGGCTCTTTGGGCCGCGCCACAGCCATTCGGCAAACGGTCAAGATTGCGGTTCCGCTGCTGGGCTGCGCTCTGGCCATCGCCCCCTGCTTCAAAATGCGGTTTTGGAACATCGGCGCCGAAGGCCAAATCACAGCCGGTGCCATTGCCGCCACCTACTTCGCCCTCTTTTGGGCAGGCCAGATGCCCGCTCCCCTGCTGCTGCTAACCATGGCGGTAGCCGGTGCGCTGGCCGGCGGCATTTGGGGCTTAATTCCTGCGTTCTTTAAGGCTCGCTGGAACACCAACGAAACACTGTTCACCCTGATGATGAACTATATTGTCATCGGTATTGTCCGCTGGCTGCAAGGCGGCCCGTGGGAGGGGCAAAAGGGCACACAGATCATCCCGCAGTTTGCCCCGGACGCCTGTCTGCCCCGCGTGTTGGGCATTCACTGCGGCTGGATTATCGTACTGGTCATGGTGGTACTGATGCACCTTTATATGACCTACTCTAAGCACGGCTATGAAATCGCCGTCATCGGCGACTCCCTCAATACCGCCCGCTATGCCGGTATGAACGTAGGCCGTGTCATGATGCGCACTATGTTCCTCTCCGGCGCCATCAGTGGTATGGTGGGCTTCATTCTGGTTTCCGGCGCCAATGGCACGCTAAACGATGGCGTAGCCGGCGGCGTGGGCTTCACCGCAATCACGGTGGCGTGGCTCAGCCAGCTAAACGCATTTGGCATGATTGCCATTTCCGCTCTGCTGGCCATTCTGCAAAAAGGGGCACAGACACTGCAAACCACGCTGGCTGTCCCCACCTCCATCTCCGATATCATCACCGGTATCCTGCTGTTCTGCATGCTGGGCTGTGAGTTCTTTATCAACTTCCGTCTCATTTTCCGTGGCCGCAAGGCTAAAAAAGCGGTACATGAAACACCTGCGGACAGCGACGATTCCCCTGTAGAGGAGGCGACAAAATGAGTGAATTTGTGACTTTGGCTGTGGCTCTGGTTGTGGCCGCCATTACTTATGGCACCCCGCTGCTCTTCGGTACGCTGGGTGAAATTCTCACAGAGAAATCCGGCAACCTGAATCTGGGTGTCGAAGGTATCATGTTTACCGGCGGTGCTGTGGGTCTGGCCGGGGTGTACTACTACGAGAAGATGGGTTCTCCCAACGGCTTTGTGGCCGTGTTTATGGGACTTCTGTTCGCCTTTCTTGCCGGTGCCCTGTGCTCTTTGATCTTCAGTTTCCTCACCATTACGCTCCGCGCCAACCAAAATGTGACGGGCCTTGCCCTCTCCATCTTCGGTACCGGTGTGGGCCAGTTCGTGGGAGAACGGATGCGCGTTACAGAGGGCGGCTATATCGCCATTAGCAACGAGATGAAGATTTTCTTCCAGAACTCCCCCTTCCCGAAGTTCCTGCAGGATATCCCCGTCATCGGGCCCATCCTCTTCAAGAACAGTATCTTCTTTTACATCGGTCTTGTACTGGCCATTGTGCTGTTCTTGTTCATCAACCGCAGCCGCCGCGGCCTCTATCTCCGATCCGTGGGTGAAAGCCCTGCTACTGCCGATGCGGCCGGTCTGAACGTGACGCTCTATAAATATCTGGCCACCGTGATTGGCGGTGGTATCTCCGCCATCGGCGGCATGGTCTATATCATGACCATTGCTGGCTGCGTATGGAACCACGAAGGTCTGTCCGGTGTGGGCTGGCTGGCTGTTGCACTGGTCATCTTCTGCATGTGGCGTCCGCTCAATGCCATCTGGGGTTCTATCCTATTTGGCGCTCTGATGATCCTGTATCTGCGTCTGGTGCTGCCCTTCATCCCTACCCAGCTCTACAAGATTCTTCCTTATGTTGTTACGATCATCGTGCTGATTATCTCCAGCCTGCGTAACAAGAAGGAAAATCAGCCCCCCGCATCTTTGGGCCTGTCCTATTTCCGTGAGGATCGCTAATAAGAAAACCGAGATCGGTTATCTTTCAGACAGTTCCCATGCCGCCGCAGATGTCTACTGTCTGCGGCGGCTCTTTTCATCTATCCAGGAAACGAGGTATGCTTATGGCAACATTACTGCTCAAAAATATCGCAACTATGGTAACCTGCGATGATGAGGACCGCATTGCCCATGATGTGGATCTTCTCTGCGAAGACGGCTTCATCACCCGCATCTGTCAGCAGTTAGACTGCAATGCCGACGAAGTCTTGGATTGCCGCCATATGCTGTGCTATCCCGGCCTTGTCAATACCCACCACCATCTCTATCAAGTTTTTTCCCGCAATCTCCCACAGGTACAGAACATGGAGCTGTTTGACTGGCTTCGTACCCTGTATGAGATCTGGAAAAATCTGGACAGTGAGGTAATCCGGCTCAGCTCTCTCATCGGCATGGGTGAGCTGATGAAGCACGGCTGCACCACCTGTTTTGACCATCACTATGTTTTCCCTGCCCACGCCGGGGATCTGCTGGCCGCTCAGTTTGAGGCCTCTGACACGCTGGGCATCCGCATGTACGCTTCCCGTGGCAGCATGGATCTCTCCAAAAAGGACGGCGGACTGCCTCCGGACAGTGTGGTGCAGTCCGTAGACGAAATTATGCAAGACAGTGCACGGCTCATTGAGACATGGAATGATCCCAAACGAGGTGCCATGCACCGTATAGCGCTGGCGCCATGCTCTCCCTTTTCCGTCTCCGCCGACCTTCTGCGCCAGAGTGCTATTCTGGCACGTCAATACGGTGTCCGGCTCCACACACATCTGTGCGAGACGAAGGATGAGGAGAATTTCATGCTGCAGCGTGAGGGCATCCGTCCGCTGGAGTATATGGAGCGGCTGGGCTGGATCGGCGAGGATGTCTGGTTTGCCCACGGTATCCATTTCAACGACGAAGAACTGCGTGTCTTAGCGCGCACCGGCACCGGGATAGCGCACTGTCCCATCTCCAATATGAAACTGGCCTCCGGCGTGGCCCGTATTCCGGAGATGTTGCGTATGGGTATTCCTGTAGGTCTTGCGGTAGATGGCAGCGCCTCGAATGATGGTTCTAACTTAATGGAGGAACTGCGGGTGGCCTATCTCCTCCATCGGCTCCATTCCAGTGCCGCCGCCCCCTCCGGTTATGATATTTTGAAGATGGCCACCCGCGGCAGTGCACGGCTTCTGGGTCGTGATGATATCGGTGCGCTGGCTGTGGGCAAGTGTGCCGACCTCTTCATGATTGACGAGCGTCGTTTGGAACTGGTGGGTGCCACTTTTGATCCCGCCTCCGTGTTGGCTACCGTAGGCGTTCGGGGTGCTGTAGACTATACGGTGGTTCACGGGAAAATTACCGTCAAGGAAGGCCGCTTGGTACAGGTAGATGAAGAGGGCATAGCTGCAGCGGCACAGAAAAAGTGCCGAGACTATCTGGGGATGTGAGTACTTGATGGCTGTCTCTATTCTTTTGGGGGACATCACAAAATCCCATGTGGATGCCATTGTGAACGCCGCTAAACCCTCTTTACTGGGCGGTTCCGGTGTGGACGGTGCGATCCACTGTGCCGCAGGTCCCGAACTTCTGGCGGAATGTCGCACGCTGGGGGGATGTCAGCCCGGCGAGGCCAAAATCACCAAGGCGTATCATCTTCCCTGCCGCTATGTAATCCATACGCCCGGCCCCGTGTGGCAGGGCGGCCATCACAACGAAGCTGCGGTACTGGCTGCCTGCTATCGCAATGCCCTCACGCTGGCTGTGGAACACGGCTGCCGCAGTATTGATTTCCCCTCCATCGCTACAGGCATCTATGGTTTTCCCCTCCCGCAGGCCGCCCATATCGCCTTGCACACCATCATGTACTTTCTCTATACCCACCCTGCAATGGAGGTACGAATGATCTGTTTTGACGAGACAACACGCCGGGCGTATCAGGTCGACTGGAATATGTTCTATCAAGCTGACCGCCCGGAGCAGCGATGAAAAAAAGTCGGCCCAGCGACTACCAGACAAAGGCGCATACTCCACAACTAATATCCGGCACAACAGGGGCGCAAAAGCAGGAATCGAGAAGATAGTACAAGGAAAATACTTCTAGGCATTTGCCCATTGCATATGTTGGCTTCAGCAGCAATAAACGCCTCTGCAAGTGTTGGGTCTCCCTTTCGATTGCTTCCTATTGGGCTTTAAGTAAGCATCTGTTCTTGTAATGCATCTGTAGAAGCGCTATAATATATCCATAAAAATTTGGTGCTCTCACCCCTCACGAATCACAAGAAAAAGTAAACAGATGATTTATAAAGGAGACACTTATGGAGAAAACCGAAAAACTCACGCCAAAAGAAATCAAGCAAATTAAAAGCTACTGTGTTCTGCCCCGTCTGGCTCTGCCATCTCTTCTCGGCCTTATCCTTATGATGGTCTTATGGCTGCTTCTAACCATGATTAATGATATTGCTCTGGACGCACACTATACCCCCTATACTACTGTCATTCTTGGTTGTCTACTGTTCTTTTTCATCGTAGATATCATTTTCTTCTCCTGCGCCGTGCTTATTCCCCGGTGCGGCATGAACGGGAAAAAGTGGCGGAACATTCTGAGCAAGCTGGAGGTGTACCAGCAGCAAATCGGCGGTACCGAAGCGGCTGCTCTGGGCGTAACCATGGGCCTATCCGGAAATATGCTGCGCCGTTCCAGTAACGAGACGATTTCCGGCATCGGAACAGCTGCGCAAATAGCCGGTGCGGCAGCCTCTGCCGCTACAATCCACCAGATGACCTCGGATGTAGCAAGAAACGCTCGTGCCGTGGCCGAAGCGTGGGGAATTCCCGTCCCTTCGTACAAGAAGTACAAACTGACACTTCTTCTTTTGCCGTCCCTTGTGATGACAATTTTATTCATCCCTGCCTTTATGCACTCCTCTGAAGCTAAGGAACAGAAGGCGCAGATTGTCACGCAGACGATGGAGCAGCTGACCGCGGCATTCACGACAGATACTCGGTCTATTTACTCGGACGATCCCTATGAATACAGCAAGAGCAGTTACAACTTCAGCTGCCATGAAAAAGACGACCCTGCTCAAAGATATATGTATATCGACGTTTCCGAAACAGGTGTCATTACCAACATCAGCTGGCATATGTATGAGGACGCATCCTTGAGCCGGGAGGAAAATCTTGCCCAGCTCAGAGCGTATGTCCTTAAGACAGAAGAAGAACTCAAAGCGTCCCACGCCCCCATTTGGACGCCGTCTTTCAACGCAGGCAACGCCATGCAGGGCGAATTGGTTCAAGAATGCATGGACGCTTCGCAGCAGGACGGCAGCTTTACATCGATCAAAGACGAAAACACCCGGTACACTCTGCGCTATTCCACAGAGAGCAGCGACAATTATTTCTACTATAGCATCTCAGAAAATTAACCGGGCTGTGCGTCTCTCGGTCCCCTGTTCTCCAACAGTGACCTCTGTATCCTCGTCAGAAGGATTCCCTCTGTCATAAGACTTTTGTGCAGCAAAAAAACCACCCGTGTGATCGGGTGGTTTTTTATTTGACACGTTCTCAGCCAAAAGAAACGTTCCTCTTTTACTTGGCCTTAGCCTCGCAATACATGCAGCGATAGACACCCTTCTCCTCGTCCGACAGCACAAACACCTGTTCCAACTCCTGTTCCGTAGAGGTGATGCAGCGGGGATTAGCGCACTTGAGCACGTTTACCAGCCGCTTAGGCTTGGAGAGCGTCTTTTTCTCATAAAGCACGCCGTTCTTCACCACATTTACTGTTGCGCCGGGGTCCACATAGGCAATCATATCGTAGTCGATGGCAAGATCGGCACCGATCTTGATAATATCCTTGCTCCCCATCTTCTCGCTGACTGCGTTCTGGATCAAAGCCACCGGGCATTCCAAATGATCAAGGCCCAGCAGGTGGTACAGCTTCAGGCTGGTACCCGCCGTCAAATGGTCAATGACAATTCCGTTTTGAATAGGTTCGATTCTCATACTTCCACCTCCAGCAGCTTCAAAATAAGAGCCATGCGCATATACTTACCGTTGCTTACCTGCTTGAAGTAGCAGGCACGAGGATCATCGTCAATGGCAACGCTGATCTCGTTGACACGGGGCAGCGGGTGCAGAATCTTCATGTCCTCTTTAGCATTCTTCAGCTTTTTAGGCGTCAGGATGTAGCTATCCTTCAAGCGGAGATAATCCTCTTCGTTGAAAAAGCGCTCACGCTGTACCCGGGTCATATAAAGCACATCCAACCGGGACATAGCGCCCTCCAGATCCGTAGTCTCCTCATAAGGGATATTATTTTTCTCCAGAACATCGTGTTTGACATAGCCGGGCAGCATAAGTTCTTCTGGAGAAATCAGCAGGAAACGAATCCCTGTGTACCGGGACATCGCCTGAATGAGGGAGTGTACGGTGCGGCCGAACTTCAAATCACCGCAAAGGCCGATGGTCAAATCGTTCAGCCGTCCCTTCTCCCGGTGGATGGTCAGCAGGTCTGCCAGCGTCTGTGTGGGGTGATTATGTCCACCGTCACCGGCGTTGATAACCGGGATGGACGCATTGAGTGCCGCCACCTGGGGTGCGCCCTCTTTGGGGTGGCGCATAGCGATGATATCCGCGTAGCAAGACACCACCTTTGCGGTATCGGCCACGCTCTCTCCCTTAGATGCAGAGGAGGAGCCTGCCCCTGCTACGCTGAGCACATGGCCGCCCAATTCGTACATGGCCGCCTCAAAACTGAGGCGTGTGCGGGTAGAAGGTTCAAAGAACAGTGCAGCCAACTTTTTCCCATCACAGGCATGGGCAAAATGCGCCGGATCTTCAATAATGCGGTAGGCCGTATGGATTAGGTCTTCAATCTCCTGTACGGAGAGGTCTGTAATACTAATTAAATTTCTCATTTTGTCACCCAACTTTCATCTGTAGAATTGTTTTGGAAGGCGATCCATTCTCCGCATCGCCTTGGGCAATATACACACTCTAGCCGCCACTTTGGCTATCATATCAAAATCTGTAAGGCTTACATGACGTACCTTATTTGCCGCAAGGCGTGCAAGCCCTGTTTGCATCCCGTAAGTGAAAATACTGACGACACCCAGCACCTGCGCGCCGGCATTCCTCGGCACATCCACCACCGCAAGACAGCTGCCCGCTGTGGAAATAGGACTTTTCATACCACTGGCCCAAATCAAAGGTTCGTTAGGGCGGGAAAAGACGGCCTTGCTGCGCAGAAGATCGGAAGCAATTTGTTTCTTCCTATACGGCTCCTCTTCCCTGCATTTGTTCTGAAACTACTGATGCGCAATGCCGATGATTTCCCGGAGGGAGGAAATATGATACTGCTCCATCACAGCAGGCAGTTCCTCAATTATTGTCTTACAGATAAAAGGTTGCCGCAGATTGGCAGCGCCAATCCCCACTGCGGTAGCCCCCGCCATCATCATTTCAATGACATCCCGTGTGGAAGAAACACCACCCATCCCCACGATGGGGATACGCACCGCCTCATACACCTGCCAAACCATGCGCACCGCCACTGGGAAGATGGCGCTGCCGGATAGACCTCCCATGGTGTTGGCAATGATGGGACGGCGGCGCTTCAAATCCAGCCGCATCCCCAGCATGGTATTGATCAGGCTCAGCCCGTCAGCTCCCGCCTCTTCACAAGCACGGGCAATGGTGGTAATGTCGGTGACGTTCGGCGAAAGCTTCATAATGACAGGCTTCTCCCCCGCCACTGCCTTCACGGCCCGGGTCACCTCGGCGGCATTCTCCGGCTGCGTGCCGAAGGCAAGTCCGCCGCAGCGCACATTAGGGCAGCTGATATTGACTTCCAGCCAACCCACCTGATCGCTCTTAGCCAGCTTCTCCGCCACCATGGCGTACTCCTCCACAGAACTGCCGCAGACGTTGGCCATGACGGGCTTATGGAAGCATTTTGCCAGCTTCGGCAATTCTTCCGTCATAACTGCGTCCACGCCGGGGTTTTGCAGCCCAACAGCATTGATCAGCCCGGCAGGGCAGTCGGCAATACGCGGGGTTGGATTGCCGAACCTGGGTTCTCCCGTGGTCCCCTTAAAGGAAAATGTGCCCAATAGATTGATGTCATAAAGCTCTGCAAACTCGTATCCGTAGCCAAAGGTACCACTGGCAGGAATAAGGGGATTATCCAGCGTAAGACCGCACAGCTCCACCTTTGTATTCACCATACAATTTCCTCCTTTTCCAGCACCGGGCCATCCTTACAGATGCGCTTGCTGCCATATTTCGTCTTGCAGGTACAGCCCATGCAGGCACCGAAGCCGCAGCCCATCCGCTCTTCAAAGCTGAACTGGCCGGAGGTCTTTACCGTTTCGTAAACAGCCTTCAGCATAGGCTCCGGACCGCAGGTATAGAGATAGGTGTAGTCGTTCTTCTCTGCAATACCATCCGTGACAAAGCCTTTCCTTCCAAAGGAACCGTCCGCGGTGAGCACTGTGGTTTCTGCTCCAAGGGCCGCAAACTCGTTGGCAAGGAAGATCTCATCTTTGCTGTTGTAGCCCAGCACTACCTGCGGTTTCTTTCCCTGGGCCAGCAGACGCCGGCACAGCAGATAAAGGGGCGGAATCCCCACGCCGCCGCCTGCCAGCAGCGGACGATCCCCGGATTTTTCCAGTGTATAGCCGTTGCCGAGCCCGGTGAGCACATTTAGCTCCTTGCCCACAGGGTAGGCCGTCATAGCCTTCGTTCCCTCGCCTAAAATCTTATAGACGATGGTCAGCACATCCCCTTCCAAATCGCTGACGGAGATGGGACGGCGCAGATAGTAGCCATCCAGCATCAGATTGATAAACTGTCCCGGTGCAGTGACACAAGAGGTATCCCCCTGCAGGCGCATTCGGTAGATGTCCTTGGCAATCCGCTCATTTGCAAGAATGGTAAAAACTGTCTCTTTCATCTATGATCTCCCGCGTCAATGGTAGAAATGGTCAGTGTCGTCTCCTCCAGCACGTCCAGCAGCACCCGCACCGTATCCAGAGAGGTGAACAGCGGCACGTCATTCTCTACAGCCAAACGGCGGATCAGATATCCATCGTGCGCCTTATCGGAGTCAGAGCCGATCTCACGGCTGTTGATGACGTAGGCGATATGCCCCTGCCGCAGTGCGCCGGGGATATCCGTCTCATCCTCGCTGATCTTGCGGCGCAGACGGGTGCGGATACCGTGCTCTTTCAGAAAACGGGCCGTTCCCTCTGTGGCTTCAATATTGAAGCCCAGATTGTAGAAGCGGCGGATCAGAGGCAGCGCCTCTTCCTTATTCTCATCGGCAATGGTGGCCAGTACCGTACCGTAGTTTTGCAGCTTCATCCCCGAAGCCTGCAGGGCCTTATAAAGGGCACGATAGAACGTATCATCATAGCCGATGGCCTCGCCGGTGGACTTCATCTCCGGAGAGAGGTATGTGTCCAAGCCCCGGATCTTGGCAAAGGAGAACACGGGTGCCTTGACGAACCAGCGCTTCTTCTCCTCAGGATAGATGTCGAAGATTCCCTGCTCTTTAAGGCTCTTGCCCAGAATGACGTTGGTGGCGATATCGGCCAAGCTATAGCCGGTGGCCTTACTGAGGAAGGGCACGGTACGGGAAGAGCGGGGATTCACCTCGATAATGTAGACTTTCTCCTCCTTATCCACGATGAACTGGATGTTGTAGAGGCCCACAATGCCCAGTCCCAAGCCTAATTTCTTGGCATAGGTCAAAATGGTGCCCTTGACCTTATCGGAGATACTGAATGGCGGATAGACGCTGATGGAGTCACCGGAATGGACGCCGGTCCGCTCCACCAGCTCCATAATGCCGGGGACGAACACATCCCGTCCATCACAAATCGCGTCTACTTCTACCTCCTTGCCCATGATGTAGTGATCCACCAGTACAGGCTTATCTTCGTCGATTTCCACGGCAGTTTTGAGGTAGAGCCGCAACTGCTCTTCACTGTTGACAATCCGCATGGCGCGGCCGCCCAGCACAAAGCTGGGACGCACCAGCACGGGATAGCCTACATCCTCCGCCGCACGAATGCCGTCTTCAATGTTGGTGACGGCGTGACCTGCGGACTGGGGAATGTCCAACCGATGCAGGATCTTTTCGAATTTATCCCGATCCTCTGCGTTTTCAATGGCCTCCACATTGGTGCCGATGATGTTGACGCCTCGCTCCAGCAGCGGTGCTGCCAGATTGATGGCGGTCTGCCCGCCCAGCGAAGCAATCACATCCATGGCATTTTCGTAGAGCAGGATGTTCATCACATCCTCCGGAGTGAGGGGCTCAAAGTACAGCTTGTCGGCAGTGGTGTAGTCGGTAGACACCGTCTCCGGGTTATTATTGATGATAATGGCCTCGTAGCCCGCCTTACGGATGGTGGATACGGCATGGACCGTAGAGTAGTCAAACTCCACACCCTGTCCGATCCGGATGGGGCCGGCCCCCAGTACCACCGCTTTTTTCCGCTCAGTGACAACAGATTGATGTTCCTTGCCATTTTGGAAAGCATCCACATAGCTGGAGTAAAAATAGGGAATATAGGCGTCGGTGTGGCAGGTATCCACCATACGGAAAACAGGGGTGATTCTGTTGGAAAGACGCAGTTTCCAGATCTCCGTCTCCTGCATCTCCCACAGCTCTGCGATGCAGGCATCGGAGAAGCCCAATGTCTTGGCGGCAATCAGCGTCTGTACGCTGCCCTTCTTCTCCCGCAGTTTCCGCTCCATGTCCACCATATTCTTGAGAACGTCAAGGAAAATATCCGTAATGGCGGTCAGCTTGTGAAGTTCCTCCACCGTCATCCCCAGGCGCAGCAGCTGGGCAATGGCATAGATGTTGTCATAGCGGAATTCCTTCACATAATCCACCAGCTCCTCCCGAGTCATGTGGTCGAACTTGGCCATATGGAAGTGATTGACACCGATCTCCAGACAGCGAACGGCCTTCAGCATGGCCTCACTCAAAGTGGCGCCGATCCCCATCACCTCACCGGTGGCCTTCATCTGGGTGCCCAGCTTGTTATTGGCGGTTGCAAATTTATCAAAAGGAAAACGGGGCATTTTCGCCACGATGTAATCTAGCCTCGGCTCAAAGGCTGCATTGGTATTGGCAATCTGGATCTCCTCAAGAAGCATCCCCACAGCGATCTTAGCCGTCACCCGGGCAATAGGATAGCCGCTGGCCTTGGACGCCAACGCAGAGGAGCGGGAAACCCGGGGGTTCACCTCAATGAGGAAATACTCACTTGTCTCCGGATTCAAGGCAAACTGTACATTGCAGCCACCCTCGATTTTCAGTTCCCGGATGATCTTCAGCGCACTGTCGTTGAGCATCTTCAAATCGTGGTCAGAAAGGCTCAGGATCGGAGCCACCACAATGGAGTCACCGGTATGCACACCCACAGGGTCCAGATTCTCCATACCGCAGATGGTGATGGCGTGGTCGGCACTGTCACGCATGACCTCAAATTCGATCTCCTTATAGCCCTTGACACTTTTCTCCACCAGCACCTGATGCACCGGTGACAGATGAAAGGCGTGGGTGCCCACCTCCCTCAATTCTTCGGGATTGTAGGCAAACCCGCCGCCGGTGCCGCCCAGCGTGAAGGCAGGACGCAGCACCACGGGATAGCCGATCTCCTCTGCCGCCTCCAGCGCCTCTTCCAGGGAATAGGTAATCTTAGAGGGGATCACCGGCTCGCCGATGCGCTGGCACAGCTCTTTAAACAGCTCCCGATCCTCGGCCTCCTCAATGCTCTTGGAGGATGTCCCCAACAGCTCCGTCTGGCACTCGGCCAGAATGCCCTTCTTCTCCAGCTGCATGGCCAAATTCAGCCCTGTCTGTCCGCCGATGCCGGGAATGATGGCATCAGGCCGCTCATAGCGCAGGATACGGGCTACATATTCCAGCTCCAGCGGTTCCATATACACCTTATCGGCGATGGCGGTGTCCGTCATAATGGTGGCAGGATTGGAGTTCACCAGAACCACCTCGTACCCCTCCTCCTTCAGCGCAAGACAGGCCTGGGTTCCGGCATAATCGAACTCTGCCGCCTGCCCAATGACAATCGGGCCGGAGCCGATAATCATGATTTTCTTTAAATCTGTTCTCTTCGCCATATACATATCCTCCTAAATTCAGTCCTTCTTCGTTTCTTCCCCACGATAAACGGTTGTGCCATCACAGACTGTCTCCAATAGATAGCCATACACCGTCTCCCCGGCAAAGGGGGTAGCACGGCCGCGGGTGGCAAATTTTTCAGGAGCAACCACCCAAGTCCGCTCCAGATCCCACACACAGCGATCCTCACCCAATGGGATATGGAAACGACGGCGCGGGGCATAGGCCATGAGATCCACCAGTTTGTCCAGTGTCAGAATACCGGGACGCACCAGCTTCGTATAGAGCACCGGGAACGCCGTCTCCAGCCCCACAATGCCAAAGGCGCTGCCGGCCAGCCCCCGGCTCTTCTCCTCCGGGGAATGGGGGGCATGATCGGTGGCAATCATATCCACCGTACCGTCCAGTACACCCGCCAGCAATGCCTCCCGATCCTCCCGGCTGCGCAGCGGCGGATTCATCTTGAACCGTCCGTCCTCCTGTAAATCGTTCTCATCCAGTACCAAATAGTGGGGGCCTGTTTCACAGGTCACATCCAGCCCCGACTTTTTGGCCTGCCGTATCATTTCCACGCTCTCCTTTGTGGAGATGTGACAGACATGGTAGCTGCATCCTGTCTGGGCGCACAGCTCCAAATCCCGCGCAATCTGGATGTACTCACTCTCCGAGCAGATGCCTCGGTGGCCGTGTGCGGCGGCATACGTTCCGTCGTGGATATAGCCGCCCCGGATAAGCTCATTGACCTCGCAGTGGGCAGCGATCACCTTTCCCAGCGACTTGGCCTGCACCATGGCCTCCCGCATCATCGCATCGCGCTGTACCCCCCTGCCGTCATCGGAAAAGGCAATGACGTCCGGGGCCATTCCTTCCAGATCCGCCAGCTGTTCCCCCGCCTCACCAACAGTAATGGCACCGTAGGGATAGACGTGGATGCAGGCCTTCTCCCGAATGGCATCCAGCTGCAAAAGCAAATGCTCCCGACTGTCCATCACCGGAGCCAGGTTGGGCATGGTACACACGGCGGTGTAGCCTCCTGCCGCCGCCGAGCGGGAGCCGGAACCGATATCCTCCTTATAAAAAAAACCCGGCTCACGAAAATGCACATGCACATCGCAAAAACCGGGAAGAGAAACAAATCGGCCATGATTGAAAGAATTATCAAAAGCAGTACCGATAGCGGTACCGTTATACTCTGAAAAAATGGAAGAATCACCGCTGGGGCGGTTATTTGCCTGCTGCAGCTTGTTCATAAGATCCTCCTTTTACATGAAAAAAACCCGCTTGTCAAGACGGGAGTCACCTGAGCCATATATTATTTCTATGATACATGATGTGTGAAAATCCGTCAAGAAGCCCATGCGAAAAAAATGCGAAAATTTGCGATATCTCCCCCTCATTTTTTTGTAAAATCAGCACTACCACCTTTTGCCGGATGGCAGAAAAGGGCCGGACAAGATTGTCCGGCCCCGCCACGTTAAATCTTAATCAGCTCATACGCTCTGGTTCCCAGCCCCAGCTTCTCCGCATGCTCCAAGCAGCTCATCCAGCAGGTATCCGGATGGATGCGATGGAAGTGGTCATGATCGCCGGGATCTCCCGTATCGGAAGCCGTGCCCGGAAGAATGGGCTGGGCATTGACGGCATCTGCACAGGCCATATCCAGCGCTACCGGATCAAAAGAGGCAAACATTCCCACATTGGGCACGATGGCGGCATCGTTCTCTGCATGGCAGTCACAGTTCGGTGACACATCCATGACAATGGAAATATGGAAACAAGGTCTGCCGTCCACCACCGCCTTTGTGTACTCGGCGATCTTGCGGTTGAGCACTACGGAGCCTTCATCGCTGTCGTTGATGATGGCATCCTGCGAACATACAGCGATACAGCGTCCGCAGCCCACACACTTACTATGGTCAATGGACGCTTTGCGTTCGGTGACGGTAAGCGCATTGTGGGCGCAGATTTTGGTGCACATGCCGCAGCCCACACACTCCTCTTGGTTTACATGGGGCTTGCCAGACTTGTGCTGCTCCATCTTACCGGCTCGGGAGCCGCAGCCCATGCCGATATTTTTCAATGCACCACCGAAACCGGCACTCTCGTGTCCCTTAAAGTGGGTTAGAGAGATGAAGACATCGGCATCCATAATGGCCTGTCCGATCTTGGCCTCCTTCACATACTCCCCGCCGACCACCGGTACATACACCTCGTCTAAGCCTTTAATGCCGTCGGCAATCACCACCTGACATCCGGTAGACAGCGGAGAAAAGCCGTTGAGTGCCGCCGTATCCAAATGATCCAGTCCGTTCTTTCGTCCGCCTACATAAAGGGTGTTGCAGTCAGTCAAAAAAGGCTTGCCGCCTCGCTCTTTCACGAAATCAGCCACCGTTTTGGCCCAGTTGGGGCGCAGAAAGGCCAAATTGCCCGGTTCGCCAAAATGCATTTTGATGGCTACAAACTTTTTGTCAAAATCCATCTGGCCCATACCGGCAGTCTTCATCAGCCTTGTCAGCTTCTGCTGCAGATTTTCACGAAAATCCGTTCGCAAATCACCATAATAAACTTTAGATACCATAAGCTGCAGACGCTCCTTCTCTTTCATATGTATTTTTGAGTATAGCATATTCCCTCTTCGTATGCTATAATTTTTCTAAAAGGAGGGGGAAAATATGACGATGCTGCGCCACCGTATCACGCAGGCAGAGGGCGGTGCTGCCGTACACGATATTCTCACCACTCGCTTTCATATCTCCTCCACCCTTCGCAAACAGTTAAAGCGGCGTATGGGGTCCCTCCTCCTCAACGGTCAGGCCACCACCGTTTCCTGCACCGTTCATTGCGGCGATCTATTGGAGGTGGATGTATCCGACCACGCACCGGTACACCCTATTGCTCCGGTAGACTTCCCGCTGGACGTACTTTGGGAGGATGAATATCTGCTGGCTGTCAACAAGCCTGCCGGCATTGTGGTGCATGGTGCGGCGCTGACAGAGGAGACCGTTACCATGGCCGGTGCGGTGGCCCATTATCTCCAAAGCCCCTGCTTTCACGCTGTCAATCGTCTGGATCGCGGTACTACCGGTGTCATGCTCATAGCCAAAAGCGGTTATTTCCACGAGCGGTGCATGGAACTGCTGCATACGGACAGCTTCTACCGGGAGTACCGGGCCGTCTGTGAAGGCATTCCTTCCCCCGTTGCGGGGACGATCACGCTGCCTATCGGCCGGGACGAAACGTCCCTGCTCCGCCGCTGCGTCCGCGACGACGGTGCAGCGGCTATCACAAAATACGAGGTGCTGGAAGCATACGGCAGCCGTGCCCTTCTGCGTCTGCTCCCCCGCACCGGACGCACCCACCAGCTGCGGGTTCACATGGCCGCCATCGGCCATCCTCTCACCGGGGACTGGCTCTACGGCGAAGAGAACCATTTGCTGATTGCCCGGCCTACACTCCACTCCTACAGGCTGCACTTCAACCATCCCCTGACCGCCGAGGCGGTGGACATCACCGCCCCCATTCCCCGAGACATACTTCATCTTTTGGAGGAATCCCTATGCGTTTTCGACGGATGACCTGCGATGAGATTACCCACTGGTATGAAACCGAGTTGACAGAAGCTTTCATTCCGCAAGAGCGCAAGCCTCTGGCGGAGATTTTCCGTCTCCAGGAGGAGGGGCGCTATGAACTCTGGGGGCTGTTTGATGCAGAAAATAGCCTCTTGGGCTACGCCTGTCTGTGGCTGGCTCCGGAGGTGCCACTGGTACTGCTGGACTACCTTGGCGTCACAAAGCGCCTGCGCAATGGCGGTTTGGGCAGTGAGATCCTGCGTCTGCTGCAGGCGCAGAAGCGCCCTTTGGTCACGGAGTCCGAGCTGCCGGTGGCAGGTGACAGCGACGAGGACAACCGTATCCGTCTGCGCCGCATTGCTTTTTATCAGCGCAACGGCTTCACGCCGGCCTACCCCATGGCCACCTGCGGCATGGCCTGGCAGGCCCTGACTTTTCTGCCCCGCCCCACATCTATGGAGGATGTAATGGCCTGGCACCGGGCACTCTACGGCCCCCAGCGCACCGATGTGCAAGTGCCGCTCCCACCGGGCGGCCCTCTGGCGCTGCCCCACTGGATGGTGTAACAGGCAAATGCCTTTGCGCCGCTTCTTTCCATGCGCTATAATATCATGAACTTTACCAAAGAAGGAGGTTCCCTATGGATCTTTGCAGCCGAGCTGATATCGAGTCCCTGCTGGGACGCCATGGCTTCCGCTTCGCCAAGTCGCTGGGACAAAACTTTCTCATTGATGGCTCTGTGCCTATGCGGATTGCCGAAGCGTGTGGTGCCGACGAGACCACCGGTGTGCTGGAAATCGGCCCCGGCATCGGCCCTCTTACCTGCCAGCTGGCACAGAGAGCAGGTAAGGTAGTATCTGTAGAACTGGATCGCCGCCTTTACCCGGTGCTGGCAGAGACGATGGCCGGTTTTGACAACTTCACTCTGGTGGAAGGCGACATTATGAAGTGTGACCTTTCCGCTCTGGTTTCTAAGCACTTTGGCGGTCTGCGTCCGATTCTGTGCGCTAACCTCCCCTATAATATTACCACGCCTCTGCTGACCCGGTGCGTAGAAAGCGGGCTTTTCGACTCTCTCACCGTGCTCATTCAGCAGGAGGTCGCACAGCGGATCTGCGCCGCTCCGGGCACGGCTGACTATGGCGCTTTCTCTTTGCTGATGCAGTACTATACCCAGCCCCAGCTTCTTTTCACCGTACCGAACACCTGTTTTTTACCCGCACCTAAAGTAACCTCGGCGGTCATCCACTGCCCGGTGCGCAAAGAGCCTCCGGTGCATGTCAACTCCACCGCTTCTCTCTGGCGTGCTGTTCGTGCCGGCTTCGCCCAACGGCGAAAAACACTGGTCAACTCCCTCCAAAGCGGCTATTCCCTCCCCAAGGAAATACTGGCCCAGTCCATAGAAGCCTGTGGTCTCCCTCCCACGATTCGCGGTGAACGGCTGAGTCTTGCAGACTATGCCAAATTGGCAGACCTTCTGGACGAGGCTCTGGGCAAATAATGGTACAGGAGTATACCGGCGGCTGTCCCCGCCGCCGGGGCGTGGCCCCCGCTTCACCCACGGACAGGTGCATTACGCCGCCCATGGAAAAGCCCCCGTTTTGGGGATCGTTTTCTCTATGATCACAGCAGCAAAAAGCCCGGAGATTCTCCGGGCTTTTTTATTTTTGGCAGAGCTGCCACGTTTTTTTCTTGCAAGATCCCATCGCCACAGGCCATGGCAGCAGCTGCGCAAGCTGCTGCACATCCGCCTCCTGTGCTGCATCCGTCTGGTTGATGCATACACGATTTGGGAAATTTTCCGCCAGCATGACCTTTGCAATACGCTCCGGCGTGGCGGTATCCTCTATGGCCGCGCCGCAGAGCGCAGCAAACATCTCCGGGCGGTGGGCCGCCTCGCCAATTGGCCGCCCCATCCCGGAAGCCCCTACCACACAGATGGTCTGCTGCCTGCTCTCCGGCAATACCGGTTCCCACGGTGCATGGGCTTTCAATGGTCGGCCTGCGGCACCATCCGCTTCTACCAGCACAAAATCCGCCAGTTTTTCCCAGCCATTAAAGCTCGGGGGCAGCAGCTTTCTGCGGCGGCCGTCCACTTCCCCCAGATAAATGAATCCTGCTTTTTGCAGCGTCTCCTCCGCCTCCTGCACTGTATGGCATACCTCCCCCTGTTGCGGCATCCACATTTTTGTGGTTGTACAAATCAGCACTGTCCCACGCTGCCGCAATTCCTCCGCCAAGTGCCGTATCAGTCCCGTTTTCCCGCCGCTTCCCATGACAGCGGTTACACCGGGGCAGATCTCCAGTCCATCGCAAAGTCTCATGCCAGCTCCTCCATTCCCCGCAGCAGGCCTGCCACGCTGTAGCGTCCACTGCGGCGGCAAAAACTGTGGTAGAGTGCCCTGCCATTCTCTGCACAATGCTCTATTTCTTTACTATAAAGTCTTGCTACTTCGCATAGTTCTTCTTTGGTTTGACAATCCTCTCCTAATTTCAACACCACTAAGACATGAAAAACAGCCAGCTTCACCCACGGCAGTACGCGGCCTGTGTAGACACCCTGCAGCATGAAGCGGAAAAGATCATACACCAGCAGCTTCTCCGCCACAGCACTGCGAAACCCCGTCCAAGACTGCGCACTCTCCACCGGCACATCGCATTTGCTGTGATGCTTTTTTAACTGTGCCATCCACACAGTGCTCAAAACTTCCAACGATTCCAGCTTCTCTATGTAGGCCGCCAACACACCGCTCTGCGGGCAGCTGCCTTCCTTTTCATCCTCCAGCTCCTGAGCCATCTGCAGCAGCTGCCGCAGCCGCACCTTTATGGAAAGGCTTCTCTCCTGTACCAGTCCCAGTGCTTTTTCTCTGGCTTTCAACAGTTTTAAAAACAGTAATCCATCCACATCCATGTATTCGGTGATCTCCTCGTTCGTCTCCTCTGTGACGAACACTACCTCCTCTTCCCTCATGAGATAGGCTTTTACCCATGCCGGGCAGGAAAGCCCCGGCATGATCTCCCGCCGCCCGCCATACTGCACGACAAAACGAGGATGGAGATGACAGGTGCGGCATAGGGCTTCCTCGCCGCATGCGGCATAGAGCGCACAGAGGTTCTGCTCATTCAATAAAACACAGCGGCCGTCTTTACGGACAAACTGCGTCTCACCCTCCACCGTGACCAGCGCCTGACGCAATCGCTCCCCCAGCGGCCCCTCCATCGAGCAGAATCGATGTACACTCTGTTCGTCTACCGGAATCTCCCACCCGGCACAGCATGTGTCCGGACAATCTCCGGCCAGACATTGAAAGTCCCTGTCCCATAAAGGCTTTGTAATGTTCATACAGCCGCCCTCCTGCGTCTTTTTCTCTATCATACCTGTATGGCTCCTGCTTGGCAAGGAAAACCGTCATTTGATCCAACCTGGTGCCCGTTCTTTCCTGCTCTCCCCTATCTTGTGCCGGCTCTCGCCAGGAGTTCCCTATATCTTGTGTTTGTTTTAGGTAATTTACACAAAATATAGGTATATATTTCTGCGCCATTTTCCTTTGTATTTTGCCTTTCCCCCTTGCAAGGCTATCGAATATCGTGTAGTATTATAACTGTTCCAAATCCACTAGGCTGACACAGCCACAGTATATAGAATTTTGTTAAGATCCAACCTACACTATCTAGTGTTCACCTATCAGTTTGCGAGAAAAAGGAGAAAGGCATGAAAATCATTAAACGAAATGGCTCGGAAGCCATTTTTGACATCACAAAGATCATCGTCGCCGTCACCAAGGCCAACAGCGCCGTGCCGGAGTCGGACCGCATGACACCCATGCAGATCCAGCGGATTGCCGAGTCTGTGGAGCTGCAGTGCCAGAAGACAGGCCGCTCTTCCACCGTGGAAGAGATTCAGGACATGGTGGAAACACAGATCATGGCACACGGCGCCTTTGAGGTGGCCAAGCATTATATTACCTACCGCTATACCCGTTCTCTCGTTCGTAAGTCCAACACCACGGACGATAAGATTCTCTCACTGATTGAATGTAACAACGAGGAGGCCAAGCAGGAGAACTCCAATAAAAACCCGGTCGTCAATTCCACCCAGCGCGACTATATGGCTGGCGAGGTAAGCCGTGATATCACGACCCGTATTCTGCTGCCGCAGGATATCGTAGAGGCTCACAACGAGGGCATCATCCACTTCCACGACAGTGATTATTATGCCCAGCACATGCATAACTGCGATCTGGTGAATCTGGAGGATATGCTGCAAAACGGCACGGTGATCACCGGCACTATGATCGAAAAGCCTCACAGCTTTGCCACCGCCTGCAACATTGCTACCCAGATTGTGGCGCAGGTAGCTTCCAATCAGTACGGCGGTCAGTCCATTTCTCTGACTCATCTGGCCCCCTTCGTCCAGATCAGCCGGGAGAAGATTCGTGCCTCTGTCCGGGGAGAGTTTGATGCTGTCGGTGTGGCTGTCAGCGAGGAGCAAATCAATTCCGTGGCCGAAAAGCGCCTGCGGGAAGAAATCCGCCGCGGCGTGCAGACCATCCAGTATCAGGTGGTCACCCTGCTGACCACCAACGGTCAGGCGCCTTTTGTAACTGTCTTTATGTATCTGGGTGAGGCCAAGAATGAGCAGGAGCGTGACGACCTAGCTCTCATCATTGAGGAAACACTGCTGCAGCGTTATCAGGGTGTAAAAAACGAACAGGGTGTGTGGGTCACACCCGCCTTCCCCAAGCTCATCTATGTGCTGGAGGAAGATAATATCCACGAAGATTCCAAGTACTGGTATCTGACGAAGCTGGCCGCCAAATGCACTGCCAAGCGCATGGTTCCTGACTACATCAGCGAGAAGAAGATGCTGGAGCTGAAGATCGACAAAAACGGGGAAGGCCACTGCTATACCTGCATGGGCTGCCGCAGCTTCCTGACCCCCTATGTGGATGAAAACGGCAAGCCCAAGTACTACGGCCGCTTCAACCAGGGTGTTGTCACCATCAACCTGCCGGATGTGGCGCTCAGCTCCGGCGGCGACATTGAAAAGTTCTGGAAAATTTTCGACGAACGTTTGGAACTGTGCCATCGCGCCCTCATGTGCCGCCACGAGCGCCTGAAGGGCACACTGTCCGATGCCGCCCCCATTCTGTGGCAGTACGGTGCCTGCGCCCGTCTGAAAAAGGGCGAACCGATCGACAAGCTGCTTTACGGCGGATACTCCACTATCTCTCTGGGCTATGCCGGCCTTTATGAGTGCGTGAAGTACATGACCGGCAAATCCCACACCGACCCCGCTGCCACGCCCTTCGCTCTGAGCATCATGAACAAGATGAACGACGCCTGCCGCAAGTGGAAGGAGATGCACAACATCGATTTCAGCCTCTACGGCACTCCGCTGGAATCCACCACCTATAAATTTGCCAAGTGCCTGCAAAAGCGCTTCGGCATCATTGAGGGCATTACGGACAAGGGCTATATCACCAACTCTTACCATGTCAATGTGGCCGAGCCTATTGATGCCTTCCATAAGCTGGAGTTCGAGGCGCAGTTCCAGCACCTGTCCCCCGGCGGTGCCATCAGCTACATCGAAGTACCGGATATGCAAAATAATTTGGACGCGGTGCTCAACGTGATGAAGTTCATTTACGATCATATTATCTACGCCGAGCTGAACACCAAGAGCGATTACTGTCAGGTCTGCGGCTGGGATGGTGAGATTCAGATCGTAGAAGAGGACGGCAAGCTGATCTGGAAGTGCCCCCAGTGCGGCAATACGGATCAGGACAAGATGAACGTGGCACGCCGTACCTGCGGCTACATCGGCACCCAGTTCTGGAACCAGGGCCGTACCCAG
>JAHHSG010000012.1 GCA_020025305.1 Oscillospiraceae bacterium | reverse complement strand
CGATCCGGTCACGCCTCCTCCTGCACCGGAGGAAGGGAACGATCCGGTCACGCCTCCTCCTGCACCGGAGGAAGGAACCGATCCGGTCACACCTCCAGAAACAGTGTTTGCCGTTGATACAACCCTTGCTGGTTTGAGTATTGCCTGTGGACAGCTTGTCCCGGCATTTTCTCCCGATATTTATGAATATACCGTCTATGTTTCGGCGGATCAGGAGGTTCACTCCTGTGAGATTGACGCTGTGCCGCAGGATCAAGCCGCACAGGTGTCTGTTACAGGGCCCGAAACCTTTGAGAAAAAGGATGTGATCCGCACAGTGACCGTAAGCAGCGGCAGCAGCGAGAACGAATACACCGTTACGGTACACGTACTGGGCATTACGGAGCTTATGGTTGATGGCGTGCTGTATACGTTGAGTGATACGCCGGATCTTACGGTATTGCCCGAGAAGTTTACGGCGGGAACGATGCGTATTGGCGATCAGGATGTACCGCTGGTGCAGAGTGGTGACGGGCAGCTGCTGCTGGGACAGTTTGTCACTCAGGCAGAGGGAAGTGCTCCGCGCTGGTATCGCTATGACAGCAAGGCAGAACAGTTTTTACCCGTGCAGATCGTAGAGCGTGAGAATCGAAAATATGTCCAGATTGCAGAAGGCAAAGATGTGCTCTACGGCACTGAAAACGGCCGGGGGATCTATTATGTCTATGATCCGGAGACAGGAGAGTGGCTCTATCAGACCGGAGGCAGTGAGGCTTTGCCACTGCAGCGTGAGAAAAAGGTGATACCGCCGTTGGTGTGGGCAGGACTGATCGTGATCACGGTGTGGGCTTTGGCTGCAACGGCAGCAGGATGGCGTATTTATCGACTGTATAAGAGAAACGAGGAAAAAAACGCAGAGCAGCTCTACTTCTGCCCTCGGTTTCAAGCTGTTGACGAAGAGAATACAGTAACATCATCGGAGGATAAAATGAAATGATACACATATCCCGGAGCAAAAGAAAATCCTGGGATGAATATGTGCGTTCAGTTTTTCTGAGCTACATTGCAAATCATCCAAATGTGAATCAAGTGACCTACTTTCCAACCTATTTTCAGAGAGAACTGAATATTGCAGACAGTTATTCCTATTTTAAAAAACAATTGAAAAAGGGATTTTTAGTAAGGGAAAAGAAAGACGTTATGCGGCTGAGCGAAAAAGGGCGGGAGGCTGTCAAGGACGAGTATATTCGCTTTTTTGATGCGGTTACCCCTTATCTCTCTTTTTTTGAGTATATAGAGGAAAAAGAGCGCATGGGTGATCGGGAGTCTGTCGAGTTGACAATGCTGTCGGCGCTTCTGAAAAAACTCCAGATGCTGAAAAATGAAAACAACTATATAGGTGTCAAAGATGTGCATTTAGATGTGGCGCAACTATATGAGAAGGCGGAAATTGCTGACCAGGCCATGTATCATTATCTGGTATCCTTGTATTACGATATCAGCGGTCTAGAGTACTACGACGATCTAATTCTTTACGCAAGAGGAAAGCGCAAAAGAGAGCAGTGCGAGAAAGCCTTTTGCGGTATTTGTATCCGCCCGGAGGTAATGCAAGGCATTCTCCGACTAAAAGAGGTCTATGATCCTCGAATGGTGCATGATATTTTTGAGAGAGAACAAATCAGAATTAATTTGTGCACAGAAAGACGGATGCAGATGCTGGCTGAAGATTTGTGTAATGGCACATATGATTATAGTTCTTGGCGCAAATATTTTGAAAAGAATTACCGCAGCATGCTCCAGTATACGGAAGAGTATAGAAAAGAAAACGGGAAGAATGGGAAACGTTGACAGTACTTTCCGCTTCTAAATTAGTGATGACTCTATCTGAAGTGGTAGACTGAATTTTTGACAGCAGGATCAATGTGTAAGCAATCTTTAAAAAGTTTTTAGAAGAGCTGCATCCTGTCTGTACTGGTGAAATAGCTCAATTAAAGGGGGGCCGTGTTATTGAATACATTAAAAGAAATAGCTATAGAACAAATTAGATGTAGAAAGCAAATTTTTAAATTAGCAAAATCTGATTTGGTGAATACTTATAGTGGCACAATTCTGGGTTGGGCTTGGGCAATTATACGTCCGGCAACATATATTGCAATTTATTATATTTCCTTTGCATTTGGGTTGAGAACAGGAAAACCGGTTGAAGGGTATTCATATTTTCTGTGGCTGATAGCAGGAATTATTCCCTGGTTCTATATAAGAGATGTATTTGTAGAAGGTGCTGCATCTATCAGGAAATATCGATATCTTGTAACAAAAATTAAATTCCCGTTATCTGTAATTCCTGCTATTACAAGTACAACTTTATTGATAACAAACATAGTATTGATTGCTATAATGCTCATAATTTTCATTTTTTCGGGGCATTATCCGGATATATACTGGCTGCAGATTCCATTTTATCTTCTACTTATGTTTTTGTTTTTTTTGTCGTGGTCCCTTTTTGCGGCAATACTATCCTCAATGAGCAAAGATTTTTTACAGCTAATTAAATCTGTGACAATCGGATTATTCTGGCTTTCTGGAATTTTTTTTGAGGTTGGAAATGTTCAGAATGAAGTTTTGAAAGTTATATTGAAGATAAATCCCATTACGTTCCTTGTAAATGGATTTAGAAATTCTCTTATTTATAAAAAGTGGATATGGGAAGATATGAGCGCTCTATTGCTTTTTATATTGATGTATATAATTATGACGATGCTTGCAATATTTGTGTATAAAAGGTTGGCCGATGATTTGCCAGATGTGCTTTAATGAGAAAATGATAAAGAATAACAGAGAAATTATAAAAGTAAAGAATGTAAGCAAAACCTATAAATTATATAAAAGCGAAAGACAGCGGCTGCTTAGTGTCTTTAAGCGCAATGGCGGATATATAAAAAAGAATGCTATTAATGATATTTCTTTTTCCGTAGAAAAAGGCGAGTCTGTTGCGATTTTTGGAAGAAATGGTGCCGGAAAATCTACACTTCTGAAATTGATTACAGGTGTAACATACCCTACAAGCGGTGTGATACGTGTCAATGGCAGGGTTAGCGCTATGCTGGAACTCACCGCAGGTTTTAACGCGGAAATGACTGGCAGGAATAATATTTATTTTCGTGGAGAGCTGTTAGGAGCCACAAGGGAAGAAATTAGAAATGCGGAGAAAGATATCATAGAATTTGCAAGTTTGGGTGATTATATTGATCAGCCGGTAAGAACCTATTCCAGCGGCATGAAGGCGAGATTAGGCTTTGCTGTCAATGTGAATATCAAACCAGAAATTTTGATTGTGGATGAAGCTTTGAGTGTTGGAGACGAGAAATTCAGAAGAAAATGTAATGATAAAATAAACGAACTGGTAAGTGATGGCGCTACATTTCTTTTTGTTACGCATTCTACAGCTTCAGCACGTAAATTCTGTAAACGTGGAATTGTTCTTAAAAACGGAAAGATCGTCTGCGACGATGAGATTGATAAGGCTGTGGACTATTATGCAACTATGATAAATAACGAAAAATAATTTCTTAAAATGGACACCTGATTTCTTAGCTTGTCATCACAGCAAGTTCATTGGGGGGGATATTCGAATACATCCTTTTGCTAAGTGAAATTTTGTTGTATTGTTCTTTTGGTGACGGTAGGTTAATTCATAGTAAAACACAATAATATAAATACAGTTACGAGCAACGTTATCATGCATTTACATTGGGGGGGATTAACGTACATTCGAAGTTATATTAGGTATCCAAAGCCGTATAGAGATATTGAGTGCTAATTGTGTAAAATTAAAGAGATAAGAAATAGGAGAATTGGGATGAAATTTTCTACGAGAGTGAAAAAAGAAATATATACTTTTAAATATAGAGCGAAAGGTTATAGTCGTTTAACTGCTTCACGGTGGTATTTCAAAGTAAAACGTGATGATAGAGTATATCGCAACATCTACAGCAAAGAAGATTTAAAAGCAATTCACAAAAAGGGTTACCTTGCAAAAAATATTGACAGATATCATCTGCTTGATCACCCTAATTGCAATCTTATTACGGATTTAGATTATCTTTCTCTCAGGCCGTATAATAATAATTTTTTTAAGTGGATTGAAGATATTAATACGATGAGTCGTAGATTGCCATCATTTCACGATATTTTGCCTACGATGCATTTTAGTATTATTCCCAGAAAAATACGAATAACTTTTCGCTATCCTGATTTGTATGAGCATGGATACGTACAAAATATCTTGCATTTTCTACATAGTCATCCCGGTAAATATGAATTGAGACCTGCATTTTGGAATTCAAGAGGAAAAAGATATAATATTGAATATAGTAATGATATGCTTTATGTAGACGGGGAAGCATGTAGTGAAAAAGATTTTATTAATCTTATTTATAGGCTGCAGAATGTCTATGTGATCATTGATAAAATTGATTACAACTATCAGTTTACAAAAAATTGGGATAAATACTACATTATTAAAACCTATATTGTAAATGACGATTTTGATTCATCAGACACCAAAATATTGTCAGCTTATATTAGTGTTTTTGATGATTACAAAGGCAAAGATGCAACTCATTGTATGATAAATAGAGAAAATGGTTCGTTTATATTTGAAGGCAGGGAGTACAATATTCCAAATTGGATGGCGATCCAGTCTAGACTTTTAGAATTAGGAGAAGAATTAAAGGCGCTTAGCTATTTTTCTGTTTCAATCGCTTTAAAAAGAGATGGCTTTGTAATCAATAACTGCAATCAATCTCCTTACTTACCGCATGTGCCTTTTGATGAAGATTTGAATCAATACCTGAAAAAGAAGTTTGCATATAAGCGGCAGCATCCCGATTCTTTTGGCCAGAAATATCATAGATTGGTTAACAGTGTGCAAAACCAACTCATAAAGAAGGTTGCGCGCCCTGGAATGAGACCTTATATGTTTAGATTATGGCTTGATGCTTTAAAGGCGGATCTATTTCAGTATAAAGGCACCAGTTTAAGAGAAAAGGTATGGTGCTGGAAGAGAGGCTTTTTATCCTATAGAATAGATCAGTACAATTTGAATGAAAATAATTATAAGGATATTTTGTCTGATTATGATTATTATTGGTTGAACCGGATTAATAATGTATATCAGAACTGGGTTAATGATAAAACGACGTTCAGATATGTGTTAGATAAATTTAAGGATATTATCCCTGAGTATTATTTCAGCACGATAGTTCGCAATGGGAAAACAGAGTTTATTAAAATGCCGGATTGTCCTGAAAATATTTGTGCAAATGGTGATGGGCTTTTAGAACTATTGAAAGATAAGAAGAAACTGGTCTTTAAGCCTTCCTCGGGAACCCATGGCGATGGATTCTATTGCTTAGAATATGATGACAATGGATATTATGTGAATGGCGATAGTTCGTCAGGAGACGATATCAAAAATCTTATTAACAAGCAAAAGTCTTTTTATGTTGTAACAGATTATATTAATATGCATCATGAAATCAAGGAGATATACGCTAAGTCAGTTAACTCCATCCGTGTGATGGTTATCAATGAAACGGGGTACGATCCTGAAATTATGCAGACATATATACGGATTGGCTCATCTAAAACCGGATATACGGACAACGTGGGTTATGGTGGAATCTGTGCGATGATTGATAAAGACGGATACATATACCAACCCGAACGAATTGTTAATCACAAATTCTATCCTTGCGAAGAGCATCCTGATACCGGTACGCTTATTGCCGGCAGAAGAATACCGCATTGGAATATGATTTGCGATGGCATTAAGCGTGTTTGCCTATCAATGCCAGAGTTGGAGTATCTGGGCTTTGATATAGCAGTTACGGAAGAAGGCTTTAATATCATTGAAATAAATATTCACCAAGATTTGCATAAAGTTGCAGATTATAGTCAGGAAATTAAGGATTTCTTTAAAAGAAAAATTGAGTATAAGAAGAGCATTAGTAAGTAAAGCATGCTAATATTCTTGCTGCAATTGCTTTTTCAGAAATAGTATTGGGTTACATTAAAAAATATTTGCTTATAGATCTACTCGTGGAGGGAAAAAAATGAAATTAGGAATACTAAAGGACATCAAAGTAGGAGAAAATAGAGTAATCCTGACACCCAGTGAAATCAATACTTTTATTAACGATGGACATGAGGTGTTTTTCCAGCACGACGCCGGCAAAAAAGCCGGATTCCCGGATGAAGAATACATAGAAGCGGGTGGACAAGTTCTTGCAACGGCCGAAGAAATCTACGGCACCTGCGATCTAGTTGCCAAGGTGAAGGAATTTGAGCCTTCTGAGTATGATATGCTGCGGGAGAATCAGATCGTCTATACCTGTATTCACCCGGCAGCACATCCTGAGGAGGTTCAGGTTTTACTTGACAAAAAAGTTACTGCAATTACTGCAGAAGATACGCACCGATATGGTTCTCCAAACTGTGAGGCAGCAGGAAAAGCAGGTGCATTTATGGGCCTATATGCCATTATGACCAATAATGGAGGAATGGGTAAGTTTGTTAGTGGGTTAGGTGCTGCCCCTAATATGACTGTCCTTGTGATTGGCTGCGGCACTGTTGGTAAAGGCGCCATTGAGGTCTTGCATAATAATGGAGCGAATGTTATTGTAATGGGAAAAACCATTGGACATCTTCGTGAAATCAGTGCAAAATACAGTGGTTCAATCAGCACTATGATTGGCAGCAAATACAATATTCAAAAGGTACTTCCAACTGTCGACATGGTTGTCAATTGTGTCAGATGGGATAAGAGCAATTCGGAATATATGATTACACGCGATATGGTTAAATCCATGCAGAAAGGGTCGGTAATCGTTGATATCAGTAATGACTACGGAGTGATTGAGACTTTCCATGAAACGACCCATGAGGACCCGATGTATATTGAAGAAGGGGTTGTGCATTATTGCGTAAGCAATATTCCCAGTATTATTGCGAAAACAGCTTCTGTTGCGTATGCGGCTTCTGTCGAAGGACACATTAGGAATATTCTTAATTTGGGTATCAAGGGAGCATGCATTAAAGATGGTTTCTTAAGAAGAGGTCTTGTTACATACAAGGGATATTTGACCCATGAAGAAACCAGTCAGATTCAGCACAGACCTTGGATCCAGCCGGAAGTGATTTTAGGCATTGAAAATGAGAAGCTTGATCCGGCTCCTAAAAATACAAGTGCAGTTTCTACCAATTATTACAATAGAGAAGATATTATTATCTAAGGGTGGCTTTCCATAGTTGTTCGTTTTTGGTTAATTAATTGTAAACTTACTTTAATAAACAATGGAGTGTTTTATAATTAATATTAAACCTATTGTTCCAAGTGCGTGTATATTTGTGAGCACTTATGGAAGAGGAACATTAATTATGAGATTTGGCACTAACAGAATTGTTTCAAACTAAAAGTAAGAAAGGGTGGATAATATGATTGGAAAATTCTATCGTGAATTTAAAATAAGTTCTCTGTCAAACATTATAGGGGCAAAATATAATAAAAAAGTGCTAAAAGATGGTGTAATCAAACGTGTGCTTACGCAATCTGTTTATGCAAAGCCAGGAGATGCAATTATTGCTGCTCAGTGGTATAATCAGCAGAAAACCATTGAAGAAGCCTTGAAGAAAGGCGCTTCTGTTGTATTTTGTGAGGAAAAATATGCAAGAGTATATTCTGATAAACGAGTTGTAGTTGTTGACAATCCGTTGGACTGCGTTGAAAGAGTAGAAAAGTATTGCGAACAGAATTGTAATGCCAAGAGAATTGCCATTACAGGAAGCATTGGAAAAACGACTACCACGGGTCTGATCAATTCCGTTATCAGCAACACCTTTAATACACTTACACATCACAGCATGGCTAACAGCCATGGCGCAATCTTGAGAAACTTCCAGCAGCTTACTCCGGAGCATGAATACTGGGTGCAAGAGGTAGGCGGTGTTCAACCGGGCTATATTGAGAGCTCTGCGTATATGCTGCACCCTGATGTGGTGGTTCTGACCAATATCGGAACGTCCCATCTGGACAAGTACATCACCAGAGAGGGAATCTTTAAGGACAAGGCCAGTCTCGAAAGATACGCCAAATTCGGCGGAATCGTGGTTGTGAACTATGATGACCAGATATTAAAGAATGCTGAATACTTCCACAAAGTTGTTTCGTATGCAATGAAAGACTCTACTGCTGATTATTACTCAGAAAACGTCCGAATTACAAGAGAAGGAACGAAGTTTGAGCTTGTCTGCAAAGAGGGAAGATACGATGTATCTTTGAAATTGTTCGGCGAATATAATGTTTATAACGCTTTGGCAGCCATTGCTGTGGGAAGATGGGCCAATATACCGATGAGAAGAATTATTGAGCTGGTAGGCCAGTATGAGCCGGATGGTATGCGGCAGAATATGCTCAATGTCGGTGGAAATCAGATCATGGTAGATTGCTTTAACGCAGAACCGACCTCTGTTTTGGGCTCTGCGAAAACATTGGCGTCCATGGAAATTGGCGATAAGGGCAGAAAGATTTTTATTACCGGACATATCGACAAGCTTGGCGAAAACTCAGTGAAGATGCATACGGAGTTGGGGTATGCTCTGGCAAAACTGGACATTGATATCTTTATATTTTATGCAGGAGATAGCGAATACACTTATAAAGCCCTGATCGAATCCGGAGATAAATGTGCTTTGTTTATAGATTCTCGCGAAGAACTGGATGACTGGATCAGAAATAATGTCACCAGAGATGATGTAACCTTCTACAAGAGTGGACAGTTTAGAGCAGCTCTTGCAAAGACTGTCGACCACGTTTATGGTACAAGATTCCAGAACGAGCAGCAGTTTAACGAAGGAGAGATCAAAAAGCAGGGAGAGTTTTCCTTTAGATTGCGGCAGGATGATATTGTGGAGATCGATAAATATGAAGGCACTGCTGTAAATCTGCAATTGCCGGAGTCTTATAACGAATGCCCCATATTAAGAATTTGCAATAATGCTTTTAGTAAAAATGACTTTATAGAGTCTGTTGTACTGCCTGATTCCATAGAGAATATAGGTCGTGAAGCATTTTATTGTTGCACAAATTTAAGGGAAATAAAATTACCGGGAAATCTGAAATATATTTGCCGCAGTGCCTTTAATTTCTGTACAAAACTGGAAAAAGTTGTTTTCCCTGATGGTATGCGTCATATTGAATTTAGAGCGTTTCGGGATTGCAGAGCATTAAGAGAAGTTTTCATCCCGGAATCGGTTGGCTTTATTGGGGAAGAAGCATTCTATGGCTGCAATAAGATCAAGATTATTTGTGCAAAGGGTTCTTATGCAGAGCAGTATGCGAAAGACCATAATATCAAATATGAAACCTGTGCAAATAGATAAACGTTAGACTAATGAGTGTATGACTTGGTATTCCAATTAAAAATTGTAGAGACTGACTGCATGATGAAGGTAGACATATAATGACAAGCATAGTGTCTTTTCTCAGCATGAAAAAACATACTCGGTTCCATTGCAAACTTAAGCTCCGGCTTGTAAAGTAAAAGTAGATTCAAAAAAAGCTTGTGTGCGTAAATTTCGCTCATTCAAGAACTTCAGTTTTTCTGGAAATTACGAATGCAAACTTGATTTGTAAAAACAAATCAGTAGCCAACTAGCAGAATCTATGGTAAAATGGGTATCAGTCAAACACCGGTTTATAAAAATGGGTATGACAACCAGAGGTGAAAGGATGCTTGCATTTTGCAAGAGTCACTTCCACCCCTGCGGGTAGCGGTATTAGCTCCCGGATGGCGGTTGTTGAGTTTATTTTTTCAGCAGTGAGATTGATGTCGTTAGCGGAAATCTTTCGGGTGTTTGATACATCTAACACTTCCGCTCCGTAGAAGAAGCTGAACAGCTGGTAGACGGACCGGTTGTTCAGCTTTTTTCTGAATATCTATCAATTTTGCATTTTGTCTGTCTAAACGACAAACACGATGGTTGGATGATGGATCCTCGAGCTAAGGATGCAGCATTGATTTCTGGTTATTGTATCTCAGGACGACAAAAAAGAACAAGAAAGAGAGCGGGTCATGGAAGATATTGCCAACTGTACTTTGGAAGATTTAGTGAGAGAGAATCAAATAACTTTAACTCAGACGCAAAAAAACTATTTAAAAATAAAGCGAATCCTAGACTTTATCATTTCATGTGCGGCTTTGATTCTTTTGTCGCCAGTTTTCTTAGCCATTGCAGTTTGCATTAAATGCACATCACCGAAGGAAACCGTTATATTTAAGCAAAAACGTATCGGACAGTTCGGGCAACCTTTTTGGATTTATAAATTCCGAAGTATGAAGCATGGAACACCAGAATTGGGAACAAGTGAATTCAAAAATGCAGAAAAGTACATAACTACCGTAGGAAAATTTATAAGAAAGACAAGTTTAGATGAATTACCGCAGCTTTTTTGCTGTATTACCGGGACTATGAGTATCTCTGGTCCCAGACCATTGTTAGCGCGAGAAGATGAAATACACTTTCTTCGCAACTATTACGGCGTATATCAGGTAAAACCGGGGATTACCGGTCTGGCTCAGATCAATGGCCGCGATCAAATGGGAATTTATGATAAGGTACGTTGGGATCGTACATATGTTCGGAACATTTCGCTTTTTTTGGATATCAAGATTCTATGGAAAACAGCTTTGAAAGTATTGAAAAGCGAAGGCTTTGCAGATAATTATTCTGAGGATATTCACAAATCCTAGGTGTAAGGATCGTGTGCTATAGGGGCCTTGCTGCAAAGTTCAATATCTCAAAGTGATGATCAGTACTCTCAAGAGTTATGTGGGTACTTTAATGACCTATCTTTTTCAATTACTTTTGCATTCTTAGTTGTACTCCGCCGGGTATGATACGGCGATATAAAAAGGGACGGCACAGTCTGCCGTCCCTTTTTATATCGCTTTGGCTTACACGCCGCCATCTTCACGGAAGAAAAGGGAAATGCACCAAAGTCCGGCAATACCTACCAAAGAGTAGATAATGCGGCTAATGATTGCCATTTGACCGCCTGCCAGAAAGGCTACACAGTCAAAGCCAAACAGACCGATGCTTCCCCAATTCAGTGCACCGATGATGGTCAGTACAAGAGCGATTCGATCGAGAATTTTCATGGTAATTCCTCCAAAAAATTTTCTCTGTAATAGAATGTCCTTATTCACACGGTTTATACAAAAAAGAATAGTTTGTTCCCTATAAAATGTTTGATTTTTTTAAAGAATTAGATTGGAAATTCTTTGGAGCATCATGTATAATAAATATAATAGAGTCCACAGATGTCACGTGTAAATGAAAACATTGAGGAGGAAGAAGATGAATCGGATTTTTAACCGGATTGGCTTTTACCCCGCGGATATCCTTTTGCCCCAAAATTGCGATATGGCAAAATGGGCTGTTGTGGCCTGCGACCAGTTTACTTCTGAGCCAGAGTATTGGCAGACGGTAGAAGAGCAGGTGGGAGATGCACCTTCCACGCTGCGTTTGATTCTGCCCGAGGCGCAGTTGAAGGATCCCAATGTAGATGAGGCGATTGCCGGCATTAATCACACGATGCAGTCCTATCTGGACAACGGACTTTTCCGCACGCTGCCGGAGTCTCTGGTGTATGTGGAACGCCGCCAGTCGGACGGACGTATTCGTCATGGGTTAGTGGGTATGATTGATCTGGATGCCTATGATTTTACGCCCGGCTCCGGTGCCCTCATTCGTGCCACGGAGGGAACCGTGCTTGATCGTATTCCGCCGCGAGCCAAGGTGCGCCGCAATGCCCCCATTGAACTGCCCCATGTGATGCTGCTCATTGATAACCCGGAGCGCACCGTCATTGAGCCTTTGACTGCCGCAGTGGATACCATGGAAAAACTCTATGATTTTGATCTTATGCAGTCCGGGGGACATATCCGGGCGTTCCGTCTGTCTTTGGAGCAGAATGATGCCGTGGCTGAGGCACTGCTGGGCTTGACGGAAGAGCGTGTAATGGAAAAGAAATATGGTGTTCGTGGCATGGCCCCCCTTCTCTTTGCCGTGGGTGACGGCAACCACTCTCTGGCAACGGCCAAGGCATGCTATGAAGAGCAGAAGAAGGCATTAGGCGAAGCGGCCGCCAAGAAACTGCCTTGCCGCTATGCACTGGTTGAGGTGGTGAACAACCACGACGATGCCCTGCAGTTTGAGCCAATCCACCGTGTGGTCTTTGGCGTGGATCCTGCACATCTTATGGCAGAGTTCCGCAAGGCATACCCCGATAGCTATGAGGGCAGTGGAGATGGACACACCGTTGGTATTGTATACGAGGGCTATGAGGGGGCTATCACGGTTCCTCATCCTACAATGCAGCTGGCGGTGGGGACACTGCAGAGCTTTTTGGATCAATATTTAAAGGAATTTGGCGGCGAAGTGGATTATATTCACGGCGAGGCTGTTACACGGGAGCTGGGTGCAAAACATGGGAACATGGGATTTTTGCTGCCTGCCATGGGCAAGGAACAGCTCTTCAAGACAGTCATGGCGGATGGCGTTCTGCCTCGCAAGACCTTCTCTATGGGCCATGCACAGGATAAGCGCTACTATGTGGAGAGCCGAAAAATCATCAAATAGAAGAGCATTTTAAGCGGGATATTCTGTCTCCTGAAGGACCGCTGGCGATTTGTCAGCGGTTCTTTTATGTCGTGCAATATCTGGCAGTATGGAGAATTACAAAGGAGTCACTCAATGGAAAAAGTAATGGAACTAGCACCTGCAAAACTGAATCTGACACTGGATGTGGGGGACAAGCACCCAGACGGCTATCACAGTATTTCCTCTGTGATGACCAGCGTGGCACTGCAGGATGTTGTGACGCTGGAGCGTGGTGTGGGCGAAGGGATTACCCTGACCTGTTCTGACCAAACGCTGCCCTGTGATGAGACAAATCTGGCCTATCGGGCCGCCCGTCTCTTTTTCGATCAGGCCACCGTGGAATGCGACGGACTGCGCATCCATCTGGAAAAAAGGATTCCCATGCAGGCGGGGCTGGGAGGCGGCAGCAGCGACGCGGCTGCGGTGCTGCGCGGCCTGCGTAAGCTGTATGCTCCCAATATGAAGCTTCGTGAGCTGGAGCGCATGGCCATTCGATTGGGCAGTGATGTGCCCTATTGTGTTCGTGGTGCTACGTCCATGGTATTGGGCCGCGGTGAACAACTGATTCCGCTGCCGGATCTGCCCTCGTGTTGGTATGTCCTCTGCAAACCGGCAGAGTCTCATTCTACGGCGGCAATGTATCAGAAGATCGATGAAGTAAAACCTCAGCGCCATATCGACACGGAAGGCATGGTTAGAGCGCTGGAAGATGCGGATATGCAGACGGTAGTTCGCTGTGTCGGCAACCTCTTTGAGGATGTTCTGCCCGATAACAGCAAGGTTCCCGCCATTCGGCGGCAGCTCACTGATCTGGGTGCGCGTTGTGCCTGTATGAGTGGCAGTGGCTCAACGGTGTTCGGCCTGTTCACCGAGGAGAAAACAGCGCACAGTGCATGTCAGACGCTTCTTGAGGAATATCCCTGCACTTATTTTGCTGAGAGTGTATAAAATAGAAAAATGCCGTCCATCATGGAGATATATTCTTTATCATGGACGGTGTTTTTTATGCGTTATAGGAAAAATCATACCTTAAAATATGGGGAAATTGCCCTGTTGGCTGGGCTTGCTGCGGCGCTTTTGTGGGGGGTCTGGTCTTTGCAGTCCCAAGATGCGCTGGAACAGAAAATGATCCGGCTTCACGTGATCGCCAACTCCGACACACCGGAGGATCAAGCACTTAAATTGCAGGTGCGTGATCGTGTACTTACGTTGGCCACGGAACTTTTGGAATCCTCCAGTGATATGACACAAGCCAAGGAAAAACTGGCGGCGGCGCTGCCGGACATTGAGCTGACTGCCAGTGAAGAGATCCGCGCCCAGGGGTATCCCTACACAGTGTCTGCTCGCCTGGAGCAGACGGAGTTTCCCACAAAACAGTATGATGGTTTCGCCCTGCCTTCCGGAAGATACTTAGCGCTTCGGTTAATTATCGGCGAGGGGGCAGGCAGGAACTGGTGGTGCGTGGTATATCCGCCCCTGTGTACTACAGCCGCCACGGATTTGGAAGAGACGGCCATTGCTGCTGGAATGGGGGAACAAGATCTCAATTTGATGACGGAGGAGAATACAGGTTATACGCTGAAATTCCGCTCCTTAGAACTGTGGGAGAATTTCCGCCAGTGGCTAAAAAAGGCATAAAAACAGCAAAGGTATCAGATAGCACCGGAGAGCGAATCGCAGTGATTCGCTCCCTTTTTTATTGGCAAAGGGGGGCCAATCAGGTATAATAAAAAATATGAGTAGATTTCTGGACAGCAGAGCGGTTATGCTGTCATAAAAGGAGGGAGTGCAATGCTTTCCATTTGGATTGGACGTGCCGGCAGCGGGAAATCAGGCCGTGTGCTGCGCACGATGAGTGAACGGCGCACCCAGCGCCAACAGGTGCTGCTGGTACCGGAACATATTTCCTATGCCGCCGAGGTGGATCTCTGTCAGGCACTGGGGCCTACGGCCTGCCGAGATGCAGAGGTATTGAGCTTTCAAAATCTGACCACGCGCATTTTAAGTCAGACCGGAGGGCTGGCGGATTTTACACTGGATAACGGCGGAAAGCTGCTGACCATGCGTCTTGCACTGCAGGAGCTGCACAGTAAGCTGAAAGTATTCGGCCGTCCTAGTCAGCGTTCTGCGTTTTTGCGGCAGCTGACGGATCTGGCGGAGGAGTTTTACGCCTATGAGGTGACACCGGAGGCGTTGTGGAAGCAGGTGGAGGACATGGAAGGGGCCAGCGGCGACAAGCTGCGGGATGTGGCCCTGCTGTACGCTGCTTATGACGCTAAGCTCCATACGGAGGGATTGGATGCCCGTTCCCGGCTGCAAAAGCTGCGGGATCATTTGGAGGAGAGTGTTTATCTCTGCGGCAAGGATGTCTATCTGGACGGGTTTTCCTATTTTAATCAATTGGAGGAGAGTATCCTCTCCGTGATTTTGCGGCAGGCCAACAGTGTCACCGTGACCCTTTTAGGCGAAAAGGGCAACGAGGAGCTGTTCCAAAATGCAGTGCGTCAGCGACAGCGTTTAGTGCGTATGGCGCAGCAGGCAGGCAAGCCCTGTGAAATAGTATATCTCCCATCCCCGGAGGGCACGGCGCTGCAGCATTTGGAGAAATACTTTTTCGGCGGCAAAGACCCGGTGTGGCAGGAACAGACGGAGAGCATCCGCCTTGCCCAGTCCGGAACGGCCTACACCGAGGCGGAATGGGCAGCGGCAGAGATTTTGCAACTGGTTCGTTCCGGGCAGTATCGTTTCCGGGATATTGCCGTGGGGGCACGGAACATGGATGCATACGGGCCTATATTGGAGGACGTATTTGCCCGCTGCAACATCCCGGCCTACTTAAGCCGCCGCAGCGATCTTTTGGAAAAACCGGTGATCACCATGATCCTCAGCGCCGTGGATGCGGTCACCGGCGGTTTTGAATATGAGGATATGTTTCGCTATTTGAAAACCGGTTTGGCAGGGATCACAGAGGATGAGTGCGACTTGCTGGAGAACTATGTTATCTGCTGGGAAATCCGGGGAAATATGTGGCTTCATGACAGGGATTGGACGGCCCATCCGGACGGTTATGGCCGGGAAGAAACGGATAGCTCTCGGGAGCGTCTTGCCAAAATCAACGAGATCCGCAAAAAGGTGGCAGAACCGCTGCAGGGCTTTTGCGATGCCTTAAAAGCAAGTAAATCAGCCAAGGATAAAGTAAAAGCACTTTATAGCTTTGTGCAGAGCTGTGGCGTCCCGGAACGGCTGGAGGAAAAGACGGCGGCTCTGCTGCGGGCCGGGCAGGTGCAGTTGGCAGAGGAGTATGATCAGCTGTGGAAGATTCTGTGCGGCGTTCTCGACCAGTTTGTAGAGATTTTGGGGGAGAGCGAACTGGCGGATGGAGAATTTGCCCGCTTGCTGCGGCTGGTGCTCAGTCAGTACAGCGTGGGTACCATTCCTGCCACGTTGGATCAGGTGAAGGTGAGCGAGATCACACGTAATGATCGGCATCGGGTACGCTGCTTTTTTTTGCTGGGTGCCAATGACCATGTACTACCCGCTGTCAATGCCGGCAGCGGAATTCTGGACAGTGAGGATCGTGTGGCGCTGCAGCAGAGGAATATCCTTCTCTCGGACGCTACCTTTGACCCCTTGGATCAGGAGTTGCAAAATATCTATGCCAGCCTTGCCCTGCCCACAGAGCTATTGCGTGTCAGCTGGCCGGTGACAGATTTAAACGGCAGTCAGCTGCGGCCGTCCTTTGTGGTGGAACGGATTGCACAGCTATTTCCCAAAGTACCAATCCAGATGGAGGACGGCAGTTATCGCTATGAAGTAGAGGCTTCGGCGTTGGAACTGGCCGGTGAGGATCCCGGGGGAGCGCTGTGGCAGTATTTTGCCCAGGATACACGCTATACCCAGGTTTTAGAGGCGATGTCCCGTGCCCATGCCATGGAGCGCGGGCATCTGTCACCCCAGGCGGTGCAGGCGCTGTATGGCAGCAAAATTCATATGTCCGCGTCTCGGATGGATCAGATGAAGCGCTGTCATTTCGGCTATTTCATGCAGTACGGTCTTAAGGCCAAAGAGCGCCGCAGTGCCGGGTTTGATGCGCCGGAAATCGGCACGTTTATTCATTTCCTATTGGAAAATGTGACGCGGGATGTCATGAAACGGGGCGGCTATGGTGCGGTGGAAAAAGAAGATTTACGACAGCTGGTAAAGCACTATGTGGATCTCTATGCAAAGACATGCATCGATCGATTTCAAGACAAGAGTGCCCGCTTTCGCTATCTCTTTTCCCGTCTGCGCTCTGCGGCCTACACCATGATTGAGAATATTGCACAAGAACTGGCGGAGTCGGACTTTGTACCGATCGAATTTGAACTGGGCTTCGGTGGAGATGGTGCGCTGCCTGCCATCACGATCCAAGAGGGGGAGACGAGGCTCAGTCTCAGTGGTAAGGTGGACCGGGTGGACGGTTGGCTCCACGACGGCAAACTCTATCTTCGTGTAGTGGACTATAAGACGGGCAAAAAAAGCTTTGACCTCACCGATTTGCGTTACGGGCTTGGAATTCAGATGCTGCTCTATCTCTTCGCTCTTTCTGGTCAGGAAGGAGAGAAGCACTTTGCACACGAGATTGTGCCGGCCGGGGTGCTGTATCTGCCGGCAAGGGATGTGATCTTGCGGGCGGATCGTGATATTACGCCGGAGGCACTGCGCTTGGCGATGGAAAAGGAACTGCGGCGCAGTGGGATGGTGCTCTCGGAACCGGAGGTGCTTCGTGCGATGGAACACAGTGCCTTAGAGTCGCCTTGCTATTTGCCCATTCATGTGAGCAGATCCGGTGATATCAGCGGCGGTCTGGCCTCCGCCACGCAGCTAGGCAAGCTGGGGCACTATGTAGATCGGTTGCTCCATCAGATTGCGCGGGAGTTGGAAGAGGGGAATATAGATGCTGATCCATGCAGCCGTGGCCCCAATGACAGCGTTTGCCGCTATTGTGAGTTCGCCTCTGCCTGCTACTTTGAGGAGGGACACGGCAAGGATCGCACACGTTATCTGAAAAAGACGGAACCGGAGGAATTCTGGCAGTATGTAGATGCGGTAGGAAAGGAGGCGTACCATGGAAACAATACAGCTGACAAAGGAGCAGGAGAAGGCTGTCTATAATCGGGGCGGCAGTTTGCTGGTGTCGGCGGCGGCCGGCAGCGGTAAGACAAAGGTGCTGGTGGAGCGCCTGTTTGCCTACATGGAGGAAGAGCACTGCCATGTGGATGATTTCCTCATCATCACCTATACGAAGGCGGCGGCGGCGGAGCTGCGGGGTAAGATCGCCAAGGAGCTGAGTAAGCGTGTGGCGGCGGAGCCTGACAACCGCCATCTTCGCCAGCAGATGTTCCGTGTTTATCAGGCGGACATCAAGACGGTAGATGCTTTTTGCGCATCGCTCCTGCGGGAGAATGTCCACTTGCTCTCCGGTGAGGAAAACGACAGCCTGACACCGGACTTCCGAGTGCTGGATGAGTCGGAGAGCCTGACCATGAAGGAACGCGTACTGCGTCGTGTGCTGGAGGCGTTTTATCAGCGCTTGGAGCAGCAGGATGGGGATGCAGCCATGCTGGCTCAGACGTTGGGTGCGGGGCGGGATGATCGTATGCTGGAGACACTGGTGCTGGAGATGCACAGCAAGATCCAGAGTCATCCCTATCCGCTGCAGTGGCTGATGCAGGAACAGGAACACTGGAAGCATCTGCCGGAGCATTTGAGCGACAGTGCGTATGGCCGCGTGATGATGGACGATACTGTCCGCCGCGCCCTCTTCTGGGCGGATTGTCTGGAGCGTGCGGCGGAGGAAATGGAGCCCTGTCCTGCCGTAGCCGCGGCGTACAGCGACCGATTTTTAGAGGTGGCGCAGGTACTGCGTACCTATGAAGAGGCCGCCCAAAAGGGCTGGGAGGCCATGGGACAGGTACAGCCCGTGTTCCGCCGTATGGGAAGTGTCCGGGGCGAGGAGAACGCCTGCTATAAAGAGCGGGCAAAGACGGTATTGGAGCAGTGCAAAAAGGATCTGAAAAAGATGACTGCCGTTTATGCGCTGTCGGAGAAGGAATATTTGGAGGATCTGGGGGCCATGGCACCAGCCATGTCCGCACTGCTGCAGCTGACCGCTGCATTTACCCAAGCATACCAAAGGGAGAAGTTGCGCCGCAATGTGATGGACTTTTCCGATCAGGAGCATTTTGCCATTGAAATCCTGCAGCAGACGGACGGTACGCCGACCCAGCTGGCCCGTCAGCTCTCCACCCGATATCGGGAGATTATGGTAGACGAGTATCAGGATACCAATGCCGTACAAAACTGTATTTTTAACGCTATTTCCCGGGAAGGGAAGAACCTCTTCGTCGTAGGTGACGTGAAGCAGAGCATCTATCGCTTCCGCTTGGCAGATCCGACCATTTTTTTGGAGAAATATCTGGCGTATGCATCGGTGGAGAAGGCGGAAGAGGGAGAGCCCCGAAAGGTACTCCTCAGCCGCAATTTCCGCTCCCGCCAAGAGGTGCTGGACACAACCAACTTCGTCTTTGAAAACATTATGTCTCAACAGATGGGGGAGATGGACTATGGGGACGAAGAGCGTCTTTACTTCGGCGCTGCGTATTATCCGCCCAGGGAAGGCATGGAGACAGAGTTTCATCTGATCAGTGTTGTCAATACGGATGAGGAGAACTTTGATCGACAGGAGACAGAGGCCCGCTTTGTGGCGGGCCAGATCCGCCAAATGCTGGATGAGGGCTTTTCCGTGCAAGACGGGGAACATGTCCGAGCGGTGAAACCAGAAGATATTGTCATTTTGATGCGTTCTCCACGTGCAAGGCAAAAGGCCTTTACAGAGGCGTTAAAAAGGGAGAATATCCCTTGTTCTACCTCGGAGAATGAGTCGCTTTTTGCCACGATGGAGATTGCTGTTGTATTTTCTCTGCTGCAAATCATTGACAACCCACGGCAGGATATCCCTCTGATCTCTGTGCTTCGTTCACCGCTCTTTGGCTTCTCACCTGATCGATTGGCGCAGATCCGTGCCCTGTGTCCCACGGGGGATTATTATGATGCCTTGTGCGCCGATACAGCACAGGATAGCGTGTCCTTTTGCCAGGTGCTGCAGGAACTGCGCACCCTTGCCCATGACCTGTCCGTCGATCGGCTGGTGTGGGAAATCTACTCTCGACTCCATGTGCAGGCGGTGTTCGGCGCTATGGAGGGAGGGCGACAGCGCAAGGATCATTTAACTGCATTTTACGCCTATGCCTCCCAGCAGGCGGCTGCGGGACAGAAAAGTGTTTTTGACTTTGTGGCGCAGCTGCACAAGCTCTTGGAGAGCGATGAGGCACCACTTCTTCACACGCAAGCCTCGTCCGGCGGCGTGCAGATCATGAGTATTCATAAATCCAAGGGCCTGGAGTTTCCTGTAGTATTCCTCTGTGATATGCAAAAAACGTTCAACACGGCAGATTTTAAGCGCCCGGTGCTGGTACATCCCACATTGGGACTCGGGACAGAGCGTGTGGAGCCGGAGCGCCATATCCGCTACGACACGATCAGTAAAACGGCGGTGGCCAAACAGATGGAGCGGGAGAGTCGTGCTGAGGAGATGCGTATTCTCTATGTGGCGATGACCCGTGCTAAGGAGAAACTGGTGATAGTAGACTGCATGAAACATGCCCGCAAGCATGTGCGAGATCTCATCAGTCTCACAGATCTGCCAGTGCCGCCGGAGGTGGTAGGCTCTGTGCGGTGTCCGGGAGACTGGATGCTGCTTCCGTTGCTCAACAGCTATGAGGCAGGTGTGATCCACCAGTGGGCGGAGATGGAGCCCCATCATCTCCACAGCACATATGGCGGGTGGAAAGTGCGGCTGTGGGAGAATCCTGTTTCGGTGGAGAAGACGAGTGAGGAGGAGAGACAAGAGGCGGTGGAGTCTCCCGTTCCCAATCTCAGCGCTCTTCGCTGCGCCTATGCACATACGGCCGCCTGCACTGTGCCCTCCAAGGTGACCGCTACACAGCTTAAAGGACGAGAATTGGATGAGGAGATTGCCCAAGGAACCGCATCGCCGCACCTGCGTCGTGTGTCCATCGAAGCGCCTCGCTTTTTGCAGGCGGAGCAGACGCTGAGCGCTGCGGAAAGAGGAACGGCCATGCACTTGGCCATGCAGTATCTGGATTTCTCCAAGCAGGCCGACAGCCCGGAGGCACAGGTGCGGCATTTGCAGGAGCGCCGCCTTTTGACGGAGCAGCAGGCCCAGGCAGTGGATTGCCGGAAGCTGACGGCGTTTTTGAATTCACCCCTGGCGCAGCGCATTCGGGGCGCACGTCATGTTTGGAGGGAGTTCCCCTTTGCGCTGCTCCTGCCGGCCACGCTCTATGAGCCGTCCATAGATCCCTCGGAGCAGATGCTGCTGCAGGGCGTGGTGGACTGCTGCTTTGAGACGGCAGACGGACTTGCGATTGTGGACTTTAAGACAGACCGAATTCGGCCCGGCCAAGAGGAAGAGCGTGCAGCAGTATACCGCCCGCAGCTGACTGCCTATGCACAAGCCATCAGTCAAATCTTTGAAAAGCCGGTCGTAGAGCAGATTTTGTATTTCTTTGCCACGGAAACGCAAATTTCTTTGAAATAATACTTGATTTTTTGTCCCAAATATGGTAACATTTCATTTGCCTTTGTGAAAAGGACTTATGTACCAGAAAGAGGTGAACAAGAGCAATGAAGGAAGGAATCCATCCCAATTATCAGCAGACTACTATTACTTGCGCCTGCGGTAATGTGATTGAGACAGGTTCTACCAAGAAGGATATCAAGGTGGAAGTCTGCTCTAAGTGTCACCCCTTCTTCACCGGCAAGCAGAAGCTGGTGGATACTGGCGGACGTGTGGCAAAGTTCAACAAGCGTTTCGGCCTGGACAAGTAAATTGTGGCATTTGCAAAACCCGCATCGTGTTGGTGCGGGTTTTGTTTTACATTTATCGGGAATTATACTATAATAAAAATGCAATTGAAAAGCGTCCGGCTGCTTTCGGGCAGTATAGGTATCCTGTGTGGTTATGGGCTGTCTGTGTAATGGTAAGCACTACATAGTGCCGCCATGTTTCCTACGGCGCATCGATACCGACTAAAAATGGCTTTTCATGCTCGGCGGACGCTCATGAGCACCGGTTGTGACAAGCCGAACATTCCCTATTTTAAGAGAAATACGAGGACATTTATGGAACAGGAAGTTAAGAAAAGAGACTACGCGGTATTGGTGGGGCTGCGCTCACCCGTTTTGCGCGAGGACAATACAGACGAGGAGAGCTTGGCCGAGTTGGCAGCTCTGGTGGATACAGCAGGAGGCCAGGCCGTAGGCACTATTTTGCAGAGCCGTGAAAAGCCGGACCCTCACAGCTTCATCGGCGAGGGAAAGGTGGAGGAGGTGCGCCGCATGGTGGAAGAGGAGCAGGCCACCATGGTGATCTTCGACAACGACCTGTCGCCTTCCCAGATCCGCGTATTGACAGAGATGCTGGGCGTACAGGTCATTGACCGCAGCGGCTTAATCCTGGATATTTTTGCCCAGCGCGCCAAGACACGGGAGGGCTGCTTACAGGTAGAACTGGCACAGTACCAGTATTTGCTGCCGCGATTGATTGGTATGTGGACGCACTTGGAGCGGCAGGCGGGCACCAGCGGCAAAGGGCCTATCGGCAGCCGTGGCCCCGGCGAAACGCAGCTGGAGTCGGATCGCCGTCACATTCGCCGTAAGATCGACAAGCTCAAAGAAGAGCTGGAGGAGGTGCGCCGTGTTCGGGGTACCCAGCGCCAGCGCCGCATGAAAAATGAGATTCCTGTGGTGGCCATTGTGGGCTATACTAATGCGGGTAAATCCACGCTTTTGAACGCCATCACCGGCGCTGGCATTCCCGCCAACAACCGGCTTTTTGACACACTGGACACGACCTCCCGCCTGCTGCAGGTCAGCGATACGCTGGACGTGGTCATCTCTGACACGGTGGGATTTATCCGCAAGCTGCCTCATCAGCTGGTGGAGGCATTTAAGGCCACACTGGAGGAATTGGAGTATGCAGACCTGCTGGTACACGTGATTGATGTGGCCAATCCGCAGTGGGAGCAGCAGGCCAAGATCGTGGATCAGCTGATCCATGATTTAAAGGCCGATCAGATTCCCTGTATTCGGGTATATAATAAATGTGATCTTGCCTTCTCCGGAGAGCGTGCCAGAGAGGAGGATGCGGTATCCATCTCTGCAAAGACAGGGGAGGGCATAGATCGCCTGCTGGAACTCATTGATAAGAAGCTGGACAAGGGAACGCGTCGGGTGACGCTGCACCTGCCCTATGATAAGACCGGCCTTTTGGACAGCATTTACCGTGAGGGCAAGGTGGAAAAGATCGACTACAGCGAGACGGTGGATGTGGTGGCCATCTGCACGCCACGCCTGCTGGGACAGCTGAAAGATTATATCGAGGGATGGAGAGAGGAAAAGCAAGAATGGGAGATGTAAACACATTCCGCATACCATTTGCAGCGGCGGAGAGCGAGTTTACAGAGAAGCGCTCACGCTTCATCAGTCATCTTTTTCCGGTGGAGACGGAGGAAGAAGCCCAAGCACACATTCGGGAGATGAAGAGCCGATACTATGATGCACGCCACAACTGCTGGTGCTATCTCTTGGGCAAAAATGTGATGCGATACAGTGATGACGGAGAACCGCAGGGTACAGCCGGACAGCCTATGCTAAAGGTGTTCGAGCGGGAGAATGTGACCAATGTCTGCTGCGTGGTGACGCGCTATTTTGGCGGTATCCTATTGGGCGCAGGCGGATTGACGCGAGCCTATTCCCGTGGTGCCAAGGATGCACTCAGTGCTGCCGGTGCGGCGACCATGGGGCTTTGGAGCCGGGTGGAAATTCCCTGCACCTATCCGCTTTTTGAGCGGGTAAAGCTGGAAATTGCAGCACAAAACGGCATTGTGGACGATATTGTATACGGCGCCGACATCTGTTTGCGCGTCTCCTTGACGGCAGAGGTCGTGGAGCCGCTGCAGGAGCGATTGACGGAGTTGTCTGCCGGCAGTATACGCATCAAAGTGCTGGGGGAGGAGTTCCGACCCGGCCCCAGAGAAGAGGTTCATTAACGAAAAAAGAAGCCCCAAGTGTGACGTGAGCTGACATCTGAGAGCTGGTGATGGCAGGATCATTTGCGATGCCTTTTCCAAGAGACATCGTGGGATATGCTGCGAACAAACCTGTCTGGAATTGTGCAGCCGTACAGAGCAAGGATGGGTGTAAGATACAGCTTTTCTCTCTAGAGGCTGCATGTTGCCGCATCCGTTTTCTTGAAGGGGCACAGAGCGGTTACTTGGAATCGCTTTGGCATAAAAATTACCCCCATTTGTTTTTCAGTATATCATACTGTCTAACAAATGGGGGATGTTTATAAGAAAAAGCTTGGTTGATCTGTGATGTAATGTGCAAATGGTTTACAGCAACATAATACCCGCATTTTTACAGGCTTCCATTGTATTGTGGTCCCATAGACTTGCCTGTACCTCACCGATATGGCAGGTCCCGATCATCAGCATGCACAGGCGGGACTGACCGATGCCGCCTCCAATAGTAAGAGGCAGCTGTCCGCTCAGAAGCATTTTATGAAAGGGGAGATTCCGCCGATCATTGCAGCCGCGGACATTCAGCTGATAGTCCATGGAGGACTCGTCGACACGGATACCCATGGAGGAGATCTCAAAGGACTGCTCCAGCACCTCGTTCCAGAAGAGCAGATCACCGTTGAGCTGCCAATCGTCGTAGTCGGGAGCACGTCCGTCGTGGGGCTGGCCGGAGCGCCGCAGGTTGCCGCCAATCTGCATGAGGAACACGGTGTGGTGCTCACGGCAGATGGCATTTTCACGCTGCTTGGGTGTTAAGTCGGGATAGAGATCCTCCAGCTCCTGTGTGGTAATGAAGAACACATTCCGATCCAGTATCGTATGCAGGCTGGGGAAGGCAATTTGCAGGGCGTCATTCGTCTCACACACGGCACCTACAATGGCACGCACCGTTTGCTTGAGATAATTTACGTTTCGATCCTCCCGGTCGATGATTTTCTCCCAGTCCCACTGATCCACATAGATAGAATGGATGTTGTCCACTTCTTCATCTCGGCGGATGGCATTCATATCGGTAAAAAGTCCCTTGCCTACATGGAATTCATAGCGCTTCAAAGCCAAACGTTTCCACTTGGCCAAAGAGTGCACCACCTGTGCGTTGGTGCCGACATCGGGAATGTCAAAGCGGACAGGGCGTTCCACGCCGTTGAGGTTGTCATTCAAACCTGAATTCTCATCTACGTACAAAGGAGCAGAGACCCGGCGCAGATTCAGCGCATTCCCCAGATTCACCTGGAAATTACTCTTGATGAACTCAATCGCTCTTTGCATCTCATAGATGGACAGCGGCGTTTGATAGCCTTCAGGAATGTAGACTTTGCTCATAAAATAAGTACCTCTTTCATTGAACGTATTCTCTTATTATAGTAATCATTCGGTAAAATTGCAAGAAAAACAAAATAGAGCCTATCCGCATGAGCCTTTGTCCGTTTCCAAAAGAGAGCTCACGCATCAACGCTGCGCTCAGGGGCAGGAGAGAAGGTGAGCAGCAGCGTCTTTCATCAGGATTTCAAATGACGGGAACTGCAAGAAAAAGCTAACATTTGCCAACAAAAAAACATGGAACTAATAGATACAGAAGAAAAGTACCTTGCCGCAGGGAAGTAAAAAGAGCCATTCTTGAAAGAATGGCTCTTTTTACTTTATCCGTTTTTACGGAGCAGATCCTGCTGAATCTGCCATAGTTTGGGGGACAGATCCACATAGTAATTATGGGGATTGTCAAAGCGCTTTACTTCCTCCCACAAGGTCTCCACCTGCTGGCGGCAGTACTCCTGAATTTCTGGCAGGGAGGGGCTTTGATATACGCACTCTCCCTTTAGGAAAATGGGAACCAGCAGTTCTTTGGCGGTGAAGTCGTAGACCGTCTTTTTCTTCCAAGTGGCACGAGGATCAAAAATTTCCAGATTCTGAGAATCGTCTACCGATTCATCATAGACAGTCATATAGTCGGCAATGGCTTTGCCGGTGTTGTTGCCGTAGAGACGGTAAACCTTCTTGAAGTGGGGAACGGTGATCTTGCCAACGTTCTCGCTGAGCTTGATTTTGGGGGTGATATTGCCCGCCTCGTCCTCCACGGCAGCCAGCTTGTATACACCGCCAAATACAGGCTCGCTCTTGGCCGTGATGAGTCGCTCACCGACGCCGAATACATCGATCTGGGCACCCTGCTCCAGAATATCCCGGATCAGATGCTCATCCAGAGAATTGGATACGGAGATTTTGCACTCGGTCCAACCGGCGTCATCCAACATCTTGCGAGCCTGCTGGGTGAGGTAAGCCATATCACCGGAATCCAAACGAATGCCGCACTGCGTAATACCCCTTGGCTTGAGCACTTCGTTAAACGCGCGGATGGCATTGGGCACACCGGATTTCAGCGTATTGTAGGTGTCCACCAGCAAGGTGGCGTTGGTCGGATAGGTTTCACAGTAGGCTTTGAAGGCCTCATATTCGGAATCGAACATCTGCACCCAAGCGTGCGCCATGGTGCCGCCTGCGGGAACCCCGTAGAGCTGATCGGAGAGGGCGCAGGCTGTGCCGCTGATCCCGCCAATAAAGGCAGCTCTGGCACCTACGATGGCGGCATCAGCACCCTGCGCACGCCGGGAACCAAACTCCAATATGGTGCGGCCCTTGGCGGCACGCACCACGCGGTTGGCCTTGGTGGCAATTAAGCTCTGGTGATTGATGGTCAGCAGAGTAAAGGTCTCAATGAGCTGAGCCTCAATGGCGGGGGCCCGGACAATCACCATAGGCTCCCGAGGAAACATCGGCGTTCCTTCGGGAACAGCATAGATGTCGCCGGTAAACTTAAAGTTGGCCAGATACTCCAGAAATTCCTCGCAGAAGAGGTTGCGACCCCGGAGATATGCCAGATCCTCGGGAGTGAAATGAAGCTGCTGAATATAGTCGATCAGTTGTTCCAGACCGGCTGCAATGGCGAAGCCCCCTTCGTCGGGAACCTGTCTAAAAAACACATCAAAATAGACAATGCGATCTTTATACCCGTTTTGGAAGTACCCGTTTCCCATGGTCAGTTCATAGAAATCACAGAGCATTGTCATATTCAGTTTTTTTTCCGTATTCATGTTCTTTACCTCGAACTCAATATTTGGGGATGCTTTTGTATATTATAGCCTGCTCAGTGCGTAAAAGCAATATTTTTTGCTTTTGGCTGCATAGATAGGGTGGCGCTTTTGAAAGCACTTATCCCTGCGTTTCGGGTGTTTTTTCACTGTGACGGCAGTGTGCATAGCGGATGATGAGCCCTGCAAGGAAAAGAATGCTGATATAGCCGAAGACAGGGAAGATAATGCCGATCAGCTGCCCGAAGCCCCCCAGACTTCCCAGCCAGATGAGAATGGCAGCTGCCATCAGCAGCCGTTTCCGGTGGATTTGCCAGGAAGGCTTTTTCTGCTCCAGATAGAAGAGCAAACCCACCAAAGAGGCCAGCGCATTACAGAACATGCCTAATAGAAGCAATATTCCGTAGATTTTTCCAAGAAGAGGACTTAAAGAACTGCCTAAAGCTACCATGGGCAGTTCCGCCTCTGTAGCGGGCAGGCAGACGGCAAGGGACACCAGCACACTGCCTGCCACACCTACCAGCATACTCCCGCCTAGGGCAATGCCTGCATAAACAGTGCCGCGCCGCCGGATCAGCTTGCCTAAGGGGGTAATGATACCGATAGCGCCGAGGATGTTGTAGGCAACATAGGTGATAGAGGCAATGAACCAGTTGGGCGTCAGGGGGTTACTATTGGTGTTGGTAAGGCAGAAGATATTTCCGGTGCCGAATTTCCAAAGGGCGCCTGCAGCGAAGAGCATCGTGGCCAGCACCAGCACAGGTACCAGTACCGAGAAGGTGTTGACCATGCCGGATACACCGGCCATGGCCATCAAAACGATGAGCAGTACGAAAAATCCGTCACCGATCCAAGTGGGCAGCCCCAAAAGCTGATGCAGCATGGCACCGACACCGGCGGTCATGATGATCACCACGCCCAGAAGGAACAGGGCAGTTATCGCGCCGGAAATTTTGCGCATCCATGGGATGTCCCACGGCACAATGAGCTGATCCAGCTCTTCCATACCGGTTATCTGGGTGATACGCAGCAGCAATATGCCGAAAACCACAAATAAAACAGCTGATACCAGAAAGCCTACATAGCCCCAATTTCCGAAGGAACCAAAAAATTGCCACAATTCCTGCCCGGAGACGAAGCCGGCTCCTAAAAAACAGCCCGCATAGGCAGAGGCCAAAGGCAGGCTTTTCATTTCTTTCATAAATCAATCCCCTTATTTTAAGCATTATCCATTGATTTTAAGTATATCGCTTGCCATGAATTCCGTCAACTCTTCAGCATCAGATACCACACCTGCCTACAAACATTTTGAATTGACGATGTGCCTGAAAAAAAGTATAATACAGATATAAAAAATAAAGCTGCAAGGTAAAGCTGCAAGGAGGAACCATATGCTCTGTACCATCGATGAAATAGTGCATGCTGCTCAGAGCAGCATGCGGGGGACGATTGCGGTTGCTGCTGCCCACGATGCTGTGGTGCTGGAAGCTGTCGTCAATGCATATAAAGAGGGGATTGTAGAGGCAATTTTGGTAGGCCACACAGAGGAGATTCGTTCTATCCTTATGGAGATGGGGGAAAGTCCGGAGCACTACCAGATGGTAGAGGCCGGAGATGACAAGGATTGTGCGGCCAAGGCGGTGGCATTGTGCTCTGAAGGAAAGGCCCAAGCATTGATGAAGGGGATCATAGGGACGGCTGACTTGATGCGTGCTGTATTTAAACGGGAGGCTGGTCTGCGTACCGGACGGCTCACCTCTCATTGCATGTTCTTTGAGACGCCCAACTATCCCAAGATGCTTTTGCTGACGGATGCGGGTGTCAACACATTCCCGGATATCGATAAAAAGGTAGATATTTTGGACAATGCAGCCATGGCGCTCCATGCACTGGGTTATAAAAAGATTTATGCCTCCTGCGTCTGCGGTGCGGAGAATGTAGATCCCAAGATTCAGTCCACTGTGGATGCGGATCTTCTCAGCAAGATGACAGATCGCTGGAGTAAGTACAATATGACGGTTATCGGCCCACTTGGCACGGATCTGGCACTCAGCAAGGAGGCCTGCCAGCACAAGCATTATCAGGCAGAAGGTGCCGGTGAGGCGGATATTCTTCTGGTTCCCAACTATGAGATGGGCAATGGGATCTATAAAGCGGCGTCCATTCTGGCGGGGGTCAAAAGTGCGGGGATCATCCTGGGCGCCCGTGTACCCATTGTGCTGACTTCCCGGTCGGATAGTGCGGAGACAAAGTTAGCTTCCATTGCGCTTGGCAGTGTATTGTCGCAGCGAATGACATGGGAGACGCAAAGGGATGAGCAGAGCAAGGATGGCAAATAAAAATACCCTCCTCCGAAAAATTTCGAAGGAGGATAATTGGCTACAGTATGAGCAGCAGTCCCAGAGCAATCATCAGCTCTTCATCTCCATCCTCATGAAATAGAAAGAAGAGCAGAATCAGTAAAATGAGATCTCCGGAGTCAATATCACTCAGATGGAATCGCGACAGGAGCTTATCGAGAAAGCGCAGCTCGCTGGGGCGTGATGTATGGCAGGGAGGGGCGTTGTGCGGCGTATTCCCGTTGGGATCGGCAGAGGACTGGGCACAGGCCCGGGCAGTATTGTCGGCAGGAGACGGCGTGGGAGGCGTCTCCTGCGATGAATGATCGTGCTGTACCACCCGGTCATAGTGACCGTTGTCATTGCGGATATAGCGGTTATACACGGCCTATCCCTCCCACTCCATGAGAAACTTTTTTCCTAAATGGATGATGCGGGCCAGTTTGGCGGCCCGCTGAATTTTCTCCTGCTTTTCCTCCTTTAAATAGGGGCGCAGTGCGTTGAGCAGCTGCATGGCCTGCGTGTTGGACTTGCCGTACTCCTGCAGCAGCGGAAGAAATTTAGCCGCAAGCCCCGGATCAAGACCACCCAGGAAAGAGCCGCCGTCATAAGGCTTAGACGGCTCACGCTGCATCTGCGGCGGGGGAGGTGGCGGCGTTTCTGACTGTTGATTGAAATTACTTGACAGCTGTTGTGCCATCTGCATTACCTGTGCCAAACTGTCGGGATTTGACAGAATCGTATTCAATTTTTCATCCAGCTCACCCACACTGTGTTCCTCCTACCTTAGATACCGCTTTACCCTTGCTGTTTCAAAGTTTCCTCAATGCGATGCACCAGCGCAGAGCCTTCCGGACTGCCCATGACCTGCTGCAAAAGACGTACCATTTCGCCGGCGTTGCCTCCGGCGGCCTGCATAGCCGCATGGTTTAACGTCTTGCCTCCGTCATTCCCCTGCAAGACACGCATCAGGCTCTGCCCGTCTTGTGATTGCATCAGAGATTGCAGTGCTGCCGGGTTTTTACGAAGCTTTTCAACGATTTCCCACTGTTCCATAGCTACCTCCTGAAATTGAGTTCACTACAATATATGTAGATGGTTCAGTAAAAGTGCCTGTCTTGGAGTAAGGCTTCTGATTTTCATTGCAATTTGGAGAAAAATACGGTATGATGAACAAAATCACCATTGGATGCTTGGGCTGACATAGGAGGAAGAGCGAGGCTCGTTTCTTTTTCCGAAACGGGGAACAGCCGCTATGTGGCGCAGCGGTTGGCCCAACCGCTTTCAGATGAGCTTTTCGATGCAGGAGGGTGCATCAAAACCTATCACGGCTTAACAGCGCAGATGATTCAACACGAGATCATCACTGTTATGGTATTTTCATTTAATGGCCCTGCACCGTATTGTGCAGGCAATACAAAGGAGGAACTCTTATGTTAGAAGTCGGTACAAAAGCCCCGGATTTTATGTTGCCGGATCAGAATGGCAACAACGTGCGCCTGTCGGATTTTCTTGGCAAAAAGGTTGCACTGTATTTTTATCCCAAAGACAATACCCCTGGCTGTACCCGGCAGGCCTGCGCCTTTGCAAAGCAGTATCCGAAGTTCCAGGAAAAGGATACGGTAGTGATTGGCATCAGCAAGGATTCTGCGACATCTCATCATAAGTTTGCAGATAAATTTGATCTGCCGTTCTTGCTGCTCTCCGATCCCAGCTTGGAGACGCTGAAGGCCTATGGTGTGTGGAATGAGAAATCGCTTGCTGGTAAACTGGGGATGGGTGTAGTGCGCTCGAGCTACCTTATTGACGAGGAGGGCATCATTCGTCAGGTGATGGCCAAGGTGAAGCCGGATAGCAATGCCGGTGATATTTTGGCATTTTTAGAGACTCTGTAAAGGGGACAGAAAAATGAAAAGAGCAATCAAAATAGTATTGACTATCCTTGTGATGGTGGCTGCCGTACCGGTGACGCTGCAGGCGCTGGCTGTTTGGCGTGACAAGAAAGAGGAAAAGAAGCTTTTCGAGGAATAAATGGTGCGCATTATTATTTCTCCTGCTAAGAAGATGACGGAAGATGAGGATGGTTTGCCATGGCAGACTCTGCCGGATTTTCTACCGCAGACAGAGATACTTCTCGAAGCACTGCGTGCCATGCCCTATGAGGCACTCAAAAAGTTGTGGCGGTGCAACGATCAGATTGCACAGCTGAACGCAGAGCGGCTCTCACAAATGGATCTTTATCACCATTTGACTCCGGCGCTGCTATGCTATGAGGGGATTCAATACCGCTACATGGCTCCCAGTGTTTTTACAGAGCGAGAGTTTTGTTATGTGCAGGAGCATTTGCGGATCCTCTCCGGGTTCTATGGACTGCTGCGGCCCTTTGATGGCGTGAGGCCTTATCGGCTGGAGATGCAGGCAAAGCTGAAAACCAAGCAGGCAAATGACCTTTACACCTATTGGCGGGGAACAATTGCAGAGAAACTGTTCTCAGAGACGGATTGTATTATCAATCTGGCATCCAAGGAATACAGTCAGTGTATTTCAAAGCATCTGCGTCCGACGGTCCGTTTCATCACCTGCATTTTTGGTGAGGAAAAAGACGGAAAAATCGTCGAAAAAGGGACGATGTGTAAGATGGCGCGCGGGGAAATGGTACGCTATATGGCAGAAAACAATGTGGTAAAACCGGAGGACCTCCGACATTTTGACCGCTTGCAGTTTCGCTTTTCGCCGGAGTGCTCAGATCCGTACCATTACGTATTTTTAAAGCAGCAGCCCAGGTAGATACGGCCTAGAGAAAAGCAATGTAACGCGTCAGGACGCTGCCATGCCTGCCGTGAAGAGGAAAGAAAAGAGGGGGACCGACTGGTCTCCCTCTTTTAGCACTGTTCTCAATCAAAGGCGGGGTTAATAAAGTAGCAGTTCTTTTGATCCAGTTTTTCCTTGACCAGCCGCAGGCCTTCACCGAAGCGCTGGAAATGGACGATTTCTCTGGCACGCAGAAACTTAATGACATCGCTCACATCCGGGTCATCGGAGAGGCGCAGAATATTGTCATAGGTAATGCGGGCTTTTTGCTCTGCTGCCAGATCTTCCGTGAGATCGGCAATGGGATCGCCGGTAACAGCCATGGTAGCAGCACTCCACGGTGTGCCGGAAGCGGACGCAGGGTAGACACCCGTGGTATGATCCACGAAATAAGAATCGAACCCGGTTTTTTTGATTTCCTCCGGGGTCAAATTGCGAGTCAGTTGGTGTACAATGGCTCCAATCATCTCTAAGTGGCCCAGTTCCTCTGTACCAATGTCGGTCAGAAGGCCTTTTAGCTCGGGATAGGGCATACTGTAGCGCTGGCTGAGATACCGAAGGGATGCCCCGAGTTCACCATTCGGACCACCGTATTGGGAAATAATAGCCGATGCCAACTTAGGGTTGGGTGTGGCGATGCGCACCGGATACTGCAATTTCTTTTCATATACAAACATCAGTCGTTTCCTCCTTCATCCCAAGGCCAAGGATCCTTCAACCAGGTATAGCCGTCCGGCGTAATAGTGGTTTGGGTCAAGGGACCATACATCTTTTCATACTGGGCACGGCCCTCCTGTGCCAGTCGTATATAGTTCCAATAGAGATCCAGCGCTTCTTGATCTTCTGCGTGGGTCACCAGATAAAGCCCCAGTTCGTCAATGGCAAAATCTAGCGCCATCAATTCCGAAAGGGCAGAGTTGGCAGCAGGAAAGCGACTCTTCAGCTCTCTATGGAAGGGCAGATCCAAACCGGGAAATAAAGTGCCCTGCTGCAGAGCCTGCCGCTGGTCGTAGCGCTTGGGGTTCTGGTTTTGCTTGGGAATATAGGGAAAGGCCAAGGGCAGGCAGCGTCCTGGCACGGAGCCTTCCCAATCCTTACATGACGGGGAATCCGCAGGGCGGGTTTCCTGAGTCATGTCATCATTTTTTTCGATATACAATGTGTGTTCCTCCTTTGCTGTTGGGGCGGTTGCCCATGCCATTCTATGCCTTAATCGTTTTGTGGGACACAGGGGGGATTTGCTTTTCTGCCGCAATGTGATAAAATCAGCACATACCACCGGTGATGTACGCATACAGTACGGCAAGGAGGGAAATACATTGCGGTGGAATAAAATGATATTCGTGAGTTGTGTTTTGCTGCTGATCATGCCGTTCTTTCCTGTGACATGGGCCGCAGAGGAGCAGAATTTGATTGCCATTGATGCTGGACACGGCGGCGGCGACGGCGGTGCTGTAGCGAAAGACGGAACAACAGAGAGCAGCCTTAATTTACAGATTGCCCAAAAGCTGGAGGGAATTTTTTGCTTTTTAGGATGTCCGACAGTGATGACCCGCTCCGGAGAGGAGAGTCTTGCAGACGGCGATGCTGACACACTGCGCCAGCAAAAGGTTTCTGATCTGAAAAATCGTGTGGAGCTGATTGAATCCAGCGGCAGCCATGTCCTGATCAGTATCCATCAAAACAGCTTGCCGGGGCATCCGGAGGTGCACGGTGCCCAGACATTCTATAATACCGTCTCTTGGGCGGGAGAATTGGCCGCTGCGGTACAGTACGGACTCAACGGCACCGTCAATCTGCGTAACGAAAAAATCTGCAAGCCAATCAGCGATGATATTTACCTTATGAAGAATGTGAAGTGTCCTGCTATTTTGGTGGAGTGCGGATTTATGTCCAACTCCAGCGAAGTTCGGCTATTGCAGAGTGAAGGCTATCAAAAACAGCTGGCCGCTGCCATAGCTGCAGCTTATTTGAACTACGAGAAGTAATGAGGAATCAGCATGAAAAGTAAGACCGTTTTTTATTGTACGGAGTGTGGGAATGAAAGCCCCAAGTGGTCTGGACGCTGCAGTGCCTGCGGCGCATGGAATACAATGGTGGAGCAGGTAGAAAAGAACACCAAAGGAGGAAGAAAGCGATATAGCACCATTGCTGTAAAGGCATCACCCATCACAGATATTAACACCTCGGCTGAAATCCGATTTTCGACCGGAATGCGGGAATTGGATCGTGTTTTAGGCGGCGGTGCCGTGAAAGGCTCCCTTGTCCTGGTGGGCGGTGCGCCGGGTATTGGCAAATCTACCTTGATGCTGCAAATTTGCAGGCAGCTGGGCGAATTTGCCAAAGTGTTATATGTTTCCGGGGAGGAGTCCGCACACCAGATCAAGCTGCGGGCTCAGCGCCTAAATGCGGAGAGCGAAAATCTCTATGTACTCAGTGAGACTTGTTTGGGGAATTTGATGGAGTCTGTACAATCAGAGGCACCGGATATATTGATTGTGGATTCCATCCAGACCCTCTACAATGAAGATTTGGACGCGCCGGCTGGCGGTGTAGGGCAGGTGAAGGACTGCACCATGGCGCTGATGCATCTTGCCAAGAGCCAGAATATCACCGTGTTCGTCATTGGTCATGTCAATAAGGAGGGCTCCATTGCAGGGCCTAAGGTGCTGGAACATATGGTGGACTGCGTGCTTTATTTTGAGGGCGATCAGCATATGACCTATCGCATTTTACGGGCAGCCAAAAATCGTTTTGGTGCTACCAATGAGATTGGTGTTTTTGAAATGATGGATCATGGCTTGAAGGAAGTGGAGAACCCATCCGAGATGCTGCTCTCCGGTCGGCCGGAGGATGCACCGGGTACCTGTGTTACCTGCGTGATGGAGGGAGCTCGTCCCGTGCTGGCAGAGGTGCAGGCACTGGTTGCACCGTCCAGTGGTTCCAATCCCCGGCGTACCAGCAATGGTTTTGACTATAACCGGGCAGCTATGCTGCTGGCGGTTTTGGAGAAGCGCGGCGGTTTAAAAGTCTCTGCGTGTGATGCCTACCTCAATATTATTGGAGGGCTGACGCTGGACGAGCCGGCAGCAGACTTGGCCGCAGTGGTAGCCATTGCTTCCAGCTACCTGGATAAGACGGTGCCTTCCAGTATGGCGGCTATGGGCGAGGTGGGGCTCTCCGGTGAGATCCGCAGTATCAGCCATCTGGAGCAGCGGCTTTGTGAGGTGCAGCGTCTGGGCTTTACAAAGTGCATGGTACCCGCCAGCCGCGCCAGAGAGATCAAACCCCTACATACTTTGGAACTGCTGCCGGTGAAAAATGTGGCCGATGCCTTGCGCTATCTGGCACATGCGCAGTGATGAAAGACTCTATAAATATCATAAGGTATCATCAAGGTAAGACCTCCGGCAGAACTCTGCCGGAGGTCTTTTGCCAAGTCAGCGTTTATTTGTTGGCGCAGTAATTGCGGGTGCCAACGTAGTCTTTGGGCATTTCCACCGTACTGGGCGGGAAGAACTCATTGACCGGGAAGTCCACATTGCGGAACAGACCGCAGGGATCCTCCTGATCGCCGCAGCTGCACTCCGACTGAGGAATGCAGTAGTCATAGGCAGGGATCAGCAGCTGGGTATCTCGCTCCAGACGTACCATGGAGAACTGTCCCAGAGTCACATAGTAGCGGCGCTGACAGCTGTCGTCCATCACCAGCTCCTGGTTAAAACAGCAGCTGACACAGCCGGGCAGCTCTGCGATGCTTGGTTCGCAGCAACAGCAGTTGGAAGGACAGCAGTCCACAATGTGGGTGTCCAATACAATGGGATCCACAGCCTCCACCACAGCTACGGGCAAATCAGTTTTTACCGGATTCGGGGTATCCATTCCATCCATCACGGTGTCAGAACTGAAGATTTTAGCAGCACCCTCGCTGCCGAAGAGGATGCAGCGCTTATCAAAGACGCACAGACCTTCGGCCTCCGCATAACGGGGAGTGCCGGTGCCTACCTGCAGTGTGACGCGATAGAAAAAGCGCATATCCACCGAATAGAAGCCGCGGTTAAAATTCACCGGTTCTACATCGGTATAGACGTACAGAAGTTCTGCTCTGCCGCCCTTAATCATCTGACAGCCATTGAGAATGGCTTGCCCCGCGCAGGTGGGGTAGAAGCGCAGATCCTCGATACAGTCCTTGTCACGACAGCTGTCAAAAATTTTTCTTGTATGAATACAGACGGATTCCCGGACATTGTTTAAATCACAAACCGGGCCCGGCATTCCTTTTTCAGCCATAGAATAACCTCCCAATAAGTAGTGAAAGAAGCGTCTTTCATTACAGTGTATGAGGTTGGGAGGAAAAGGTGCAGAAGGAGAGATGATTGCGGCTGCAACCTTTGAAGATAGGTCTTGGCTGTATCATAGATCCGCAGACATCACATTCGCTATATAAGAAGCTGTATTTTTAACCCGAAGAGCAAAATTTTTCATCGGCAGATACTTTCTATCCTTTTCATCAATCCTCGCAACAACTTTTGGGAGAAACCGCTTCCCTAATCGTCAATAAAACTCAATTTTCCTCTGTACAAAAAGGAAAATTTTCCTTATAATATATGTAAATGCGAAAAACAGGGAGGAGATGGCGCTATGGGTGTCGGTTTTATCCGTGATAAATTGGAGATTAAATTTCTGATCCTGTATATTGCTTCTCGTGTTTCAGAACCCATTCCTCTGGCGGATCTACAGGAACTGACGATGATCGATGACGGCATCAACTATTTTACTTTTTCGGAGTGCCTCAACGATCTGGTTAAAACAGAACACTTGCAGTTGACCGAGGACGAGCTCTACTGTGTCACGCCTAAGGGAATGCGCAACAGCGAGATCTGTGAGTCCAGCTTGCCTTATTCCGTGCGCCTGCGTGCCGATAAAAAACTGGCAATCTACAAAAGAGAGCTGCTGCGCCAAAATCAAGTGCAGAGCCATGTTCTTCCTCGGGACAATGGAACCTTTACGGTGCAGTTGAGTCTCCACGACGATGTGGACAGCGTGATGGAGCTGGAGTTAATGGTGGCTACGGAGGATATGGCCAAAGATCTGGCGGAGCGTTTTAAGAAAAACCCGGAAAAGATGTACTCTGGACTGTTGACAGTGTTATACGGCGAAGAGGAATCATAATAGAGAGAGGCTGAGAGATCTCCGCACATCGGTGCGGAGATCTCTCGGTTTGTCAAGGAACGCCGGTTCTCGTGAGATGAGAACTGGCGTTTTGTCGCACGAAAGAAGGGACCGGCAAAAAAACAAGAAAAAGAGCGGTTCTAAATAAGAGCATACCAAACTTGGCGTAACCCTTCTGAGTGATGTAGAATAGAAGCACCACTCAGAAGGTTTATCCATAGACAGAAAATCGTACACCGGGAGAAATTATCCATCGGGACAAGAGCCGTAAACTACTGCAATAGCCGCAAAGTATTGTAAATCAAAGGATTTCCGGCTTTCATAAATTATGCACAAATTAAATATATGGAAATGTTGCAATTTCCCGATATCTTTTATATAATAATAATATCTATTGGTATGCGCACCGGTGTGCGTTGCAGAAAGGATGACGATATGGATTCGGTCTTATCTGTCATAGAGGGCATTGGAAGATACCTGCTGTTGATTCGCCCGTCGGATGTTTTGGATGTGGCCATCATGGCATTTCTGATTTACCGGGTACTCTCCCTCTTTAAGAGTACGCAGGCAGGAAACATCTTCAAGGGTGTGGCCGTGCTGCTGGTGATCGTGCTGGGATCGTATGCCCTGGATCTGCGGGGTGTCAATTACATTTTGGGACATCTGCTGGAATGGGGCGTGCTGGCGTTAATTATCCTCTTTCAGCCGGAAATCCGCCGGCTGTTGGAGCAGCTGGGCAGTAAAAATATTCGGCTTATCAAGATGTTTGTCCCGCAGCAAAAAATATCGGAACTGGAGCAGGCCATCGACCAGACCGTGGTAGCCTGCACAGAAATGTCACGCAGTCGGACAGGCGTGCTGATCGTCTTTGAGCGGGAGATCCTGCTGGACGATATGATTCGAAGCGGCACTACGCTGGATGCGGCTGTATCCGGGGAACTTCTCAAGAATATCTTTTTCGTAAAAGCACCCATGCATGATGGCGCTGTGATCATCCGCAACGGACGTATTTTGGGTGCCGGCTGTATGTTGCCCCTCTCTAAGAACGTAAACTTGAGTCGGGATCTGGGGATGCGGCACCGCGCCGGTATCGGAATGAGTGAGAATTCAGATGCGGTGGTCGTCATCGTCTCCGAGGAGACGGGTTCTATCTCTGTGGCACTGGGCGGTATGCTCAAGCGTCATTTGATGCCGGAGACGCTGGGACAGCTTCTGCGCAATGAGCTTATGCCGCCTGCCGAGGAGGAGACAGATAAGTCACGGTTTGGGCTCTCCGAACTGTGGAAGACCAGAAGAAAGGGGGAGCAGAATGGAAAAGAATAAGAAGAAACGTACTGCGGCAGATGCCGAGCGGAACCGCAAAACGATTCTTGTGATCGGCTCTATTTTGGCGGCCATTGCCATCTGGTTTTATGTAGATACCGTGAAGGTTACCAATGTGACAACCACGGTGCGCAACATTCCGGTAGAATTTGCCGGCGAGAATACCGTGTTGGCCGACAAGGGCTTGATGCTGCTCTCCGGTTACGATACAACTATTGATTTGCGGCTTAAAGGGCCTAGAAAGGTACTGTGGAAGCTGAATAAGGATCAGATCCGGATTGTGGCCGATACCTCCAAGATTACAGATACGGGCATTCAGTCACTGCACTATCAGGTGATTTATCCCGATAATGTACAGCCTAATTCCATTCAGGTGGAGTATGCCAGTGCCTATTCCGTAACGGTCACCGTGGGTGAGCTTGATACCAAGGAGGTTCCCATCCACTGTGAGGTCACAGGAAAGATTGCAGAGGGCTTTTTAAGTGAGGAATTGGTACTGGACCCTGTACAGCTGGTGCTGCATGCCCAGCGGGATGATCTCCTCAATGTGGCGTATGCCAAAATAAAGCTGGATGTAAATGGAGCACAGAAAACGGTGACCAAGGCGCTGGAATTCCAACTCTACGATTATAATGACATCCCCATCAATAGCGAAAAGATCCGTGCCGCCACCAACTTGATTCAGGCCACGCTGCCAGTGAAAGCGGTAAAGAACGTGCCGCTGAAAATCAACTTTATTGAGGCACCAGGCTCCACCATGGCCCAGATAGACTATAGTATCGATCCGTCGTCCGTGGTATTGGTGGGAGATAAGGATATCCTGGACTCGGTGAATGAACTTGTGCTGGACACGATTTATCTGCAGGATCTGGCGGAATCCCAAAGCCTGCGCTATACCGTCCCGCTGCCGGAGGGCTGTTATCTCAAGAATGACAGCGAGCAGGAGGCTACGGTGACCATTGTGGTCAACGGTGTTACTGAGCGGACGATTACGGTAAATCACTTCCTTTTGGAAAATGCGCCTGCAGGATTTGTTGCTGCACCGGTCACCGAACAGCTGGATATTACCGTACGTGGTATTGAGAGCGAAATCTCGGCTTTGACCGGAGACAATTTGCAGATAACAGCCAATTTGAGTGAAATTAGCGGTGAAGGAAGCTATACGGTACCGGTGACGATCACAGTGTCCGGAATGCAGAATGTGGGCGTTAAGGGCAGCTATCAAATTATAGTCAACGTCTCCCAGCCGACGGAATAAGGAGACGCAAGCGAAAGGAATACAAAATGACGCAGATTGCGACTGTAGAAGAAAACTTGGGCGGCGGTCTTGCCAGGATCTCTGTTCCCCGCAAGACAGCCTGCGGGCATGATTGCGAGGAGTGTGCCGGCTGTGGTATGACAGGTGCCGCCATCTTTGCCACGGCAAAGAATCCTGTAGATGCAAAGCCGGGCGAAAAGGTGGTCGTGGAGAGCAGCACCCAGAAACTATTGGGCGTTGTGGCGCTGGTATATATTCTCCCGGTGATTCTCTTTCTGGTGGGCTATTTCACCACGGAGGGACTAACCGAGGGAGTGCGCTATGCCATTGCTATCGGCGCGGCGGCGCTGTCCATGATTCCCTGTGTGCTGGTGGATCGCTATGCACGGCGCAGCGGCGCACTGACCTATACCATATTACGACTGTTCTGATGTTTGGATATGTACGACCGTCGCCAGGCCGACTGACGCAAGAGGAGCAGGAACTGTTTTCCTCCGCTTACTGCGGCTTATGCCACACGCTGCATCGCCGGTACGGAGCAGCGGCCCGGATGATCCTCAATTATGATCTCACCTTTTTGGCCATTTTGCTCAGTGATGGCAAAGCATGCAGCAGTTGTCAAAGACGCTGTATTGCCCATCCCATTCAAAAGCGCACGTGCGGTAAGCCGACCGCGGCATTGGACACGGCGGCAGATATGAGTGTGATTCTAATGTGGTGGCAGCTGCAAGACGGTGTGGCAGACCACGGCTTTTGGAGTGGGCTGAAATATAAAGCGGCATCCCTTTTCCTGCGCCGTGCCTATCAAAAAGCACGGCTTGCTCAGCCGGCGTTTGACCAAAATACCCGTGAGCAGCTTCAGGCCTTAGATGCGTTGGAACGAAGCGAGTGCGCCTCCATCGATCGACCGGCTGATACCTTTGCTCTCCTCTTATCCGGGGCGGCGGAGGTGGTGGAGGATGCCACGCGGCGCCGGGTTTTGCGGCAGATGTTTTACCATTTGGGTCGTTGGATCTATCTCACAGATGCAGCAGATGATCTGAAGAAAGACCTGCGCAGCGGCAGCTATAATCCGCTGGCTCTGCGATTTACCCATTGTCAGGGTGTGCTGACCCCGGAGAGTCGGGAAGCATTGGCAGAAACAATGGATCGATCCATTGAGCAGATGGCAGCGGCCTTTGAATTGGCGGATTTCGGCTGTTGGACGCCGATTATCCGCAGCATTGTCTATGAGGGAATGTATGGAGTGGGGCGAGCCGTTTTGGACGGCACCTTTCACCAGAGAGAAAAAAGAGAGAACAGAGCAACCCTACACGAAAGGCAGGAGCAAAAATATGAGCGATCCTTATCAGGTATTGGGTGTCTCCAGTACCGCAAGTGACGAGGAGATCAAAAAAGCATATCGACAGTTAGCGCGGAAATACCATCCGGATAATTATCATGATAATCCGCTGGCTGATTTGGCGCAGGAGCGGATGAAGGAAATCAACGAAGCTTACGAGACCATTCAGGAGCAGCGCCGCGGGCACACTTCGGGTGGTCGTCCTGCCTCGGGAAATGCCTCAAGTTATGGTTATGGTTCTGGCTATGGGGCGGGGTATGGCACCGGCGGCTATGCCAATTATGGTTATGCAGGCAATCAGGAATTTTTACGGGTGCGTATGGCCATCCAGCAGGGGAATTTAAATTTGGCTGAGGAGCTGCTCAACGCCAGCAGTAATCACGGGGCGGAGTGGAACTTTCTAAAGGGATCCGTATGCTATCGGCGCGGCTGGATGGACGAGGCGAGACGCTATATTCAAACGGCGGTACAGCTGGAACCGAATAACCCTGAATATCTCCGTGCGTTGGATATGGTGGAGGGCCGCTCAGGAACATACCGTCCCGAGGGCTACAGCAACATCCATACTGCAAGCTGCGACCCCAACTGTATACGCTGCTGCACCACATGGATGTGCTGCAATCTGCTGGGCGGCGGCGGTTATGTCTGGTGCTGCTGATTATGGTGAAATAGAGAAAGGGGACAACCACTGTGGTAAAGAGTATGACGGGATACGGGCGGGCAAGTGAGAACCTGAATGGGAGAGACATTACGGTTGAGGTACGTTCCGTAAATAACCGTTATTTGGACTGTAATATCAAGATACCGCGCAGCTACTATTTTGCAGAGGATGCCATTAAGAAGCGGGTACAAAAGGCTGTGTCCCGCGGCAAGGTGGATGTATTTGTGAGCATTGATGCCTCCATGGCAGACGTCTCCGTTGTGACGGTGAATGAACCTTTGGCCCGCAGCTATTATGATGCACTTACTCATTTGCAGGAGATGCTGGGGCTGGACGGCCATGTGACAGTGATGGATTTGGCACGATTTCAGGAAGTACTGAGCGTGACTAAGGCGGAGGAGGATGTGGAGTCCGTCTCCACCGAAATTTGTCAGGTATTAGACAAGGCCCTTTGTGCCTATAATGAAATGCGCAGCGTAGAAGGGCAGCGGATGGCAGAAGATATCGGCTGCCGGATCAATACGATTGAGGCCACGGTGGGCAAGGTGGAAGAGCGCTCACCGCAGACGGTAGCAGAGTACCGCACTCGGCTGGAGACCAAGATGGCTGAGGTACTGCAGTCCACCACCATCGACGAGAGCCGTATTCTTACGGAGGCGGCGATTTTCGCAGATAAAGTCGCTGTGGATGAGGAGACGGTACGTCTGCGCAGTCATATTGCACAGCTGCGTACCATGTTGGATAGTACGCAGCCTGTGGGACGCAAGTTGGACTTCCTGATTCAGGAGGTCAACCGCGAGTGCAACACCATTGGCTCTAAGTGCAACGACCTTGCCATCACACAGGACGTGGTGAGTATGAAGGCCGAGGTAGAGAAAATCCGCGAGCAGGTACAGAATATTGAATAGGAGGGCGGAAGATGCAGCTTATCAACATTGGATTCGGTAATCTGGTGTCCGCCCAACGGCTGCTGGCAATTGTCAGTCCGGATTCGGCGCCGATCAAACGCTTGATTCAAGAATCCCGTGACAGGGGCATGCTGATTGATGCCACGTATGGCCGTAAGACGGCCGCTGTACTGATTATGGATAGCGATCATGTGGTATTGTCAGCACTGTCCGCGGAAAAGATGGCTCCCCGTTTGGGATTAAAGGCAGAAGATTTTGTAGAAGAGGTGTGAGCTTTGAATCGGAGAAGAGGTAAAACATTTATTATTTCCGGCCCGTCCGGAGTGGGGAAGAGCACAGTACTCAAAGCTCTGATGCAAAAGCGGAGTAATCTCTATTTCTCCGTGTCGGCAACGACGCGCCAGCCCCGCAAAGGGGAGATGGACGGTCAGCATTACCATTTTATTGACGCTGAGACTTTCCGGGCCATGTTGAGCAGAGACGAATTTTTGGAGCATGCCGAGTATGTAGGAAATTTTTACGGCACCCCCAAGCGCTACGTGGATGAGGCCATGGAACGCGGGCAGGATGTCATTCTGGACATTGAGATTCAGGGAGCCACACAGGTATGTGAAAAGCGGCCGGAGACGGTGCGGATCTTTATTGCACCGCCTTCCTGGAAGGAGCTGGAGCGACGTCTTACCGCCCGCGGTACGGACTCTCCTGAGAAGATACAAAAGCGCCTGCTGCGGGCGAAGGTGGAGATGAACTCTGCCTGCAGCTATGATTATTTTGTCATCAATGATTCCGTAGAAAAAGCGGTAGAGGAGCTGGATGCGATTCTTTGTGCAGAGCACTGCCGTGCCGCCGATCGGATCAGTGAGGTGGAGGGAATGTAATTCCCGCCCAATTATATTTAGTAATTTTTAGCCTTCAGGCAGATAGGAAGTTGATTATTATGATGCTGTATCCCGCAATGAACAAACTGACCGAGTACATTCCCAACCGGTATATGATGGTGAATGTAGTGGCCCGCAGAGCCAGACAGATCTCTGTTGAGGCTGAGAACAATGGCCGGCATCTTGAGGAAAAGCCCGTGACCATGGCGATTCAAGAGGTCGCCGATGGTAAATTCGATGCCCATAGCATGGATACGACGATCGAGGAGAAGTAAAAACGATCGGTACGGTGGAGGGAGGAAGTGTCAATGCCGCAGATCGCCAAGATCGCCGTTTCGGCGGCAACCTACGCCATTGACAGGCCGTACGACTATGTGCTGCCGGAGAACCTAACGGCGGCGGAAGGCTGTCGGGTTTTAGTGCCTTTCGGCCGAGGAAACCGGGTCTGCGAAGGTGTGATCTTGTCCCTCACCATGTCTGTACCGGATCAGCCGCTCAAAGCGGTGCGTCAGGTGCTGGATGAAGAACCTGTGTTGTCCCACAAGCAAATTCGTTTGGCACTTTGGATGCGCCAGCGTTATTTTTGCACGGTCTATGATGCCATTCGCACCATCTTGCCTGCCGGTGTGTGGTATAGCTACCGTCAGAGTTGGGAACTGTGTCCCGGCGTCCATTGGGAAGAGCTCTCGAAGAGAGATGCGTGCATCTGCCGCTCTTTACAGGAGGGGCCTCGAGAGCTGCAGGACCTGCAAAAGAGTTTCGGTGAAGACGTAACCGTGGTGCTCTCCCGCCTGCGCCGCCAAGGGATCGTGGACTCTAAGACGGAAAGCAGCCGACGTATGCAGGACAAGATCGTCTTGCTTGCCGCTCTGGCGGTTACCAGTGAAGAGGCGATGGCCGTTGCGCAAGAACGGAAGAGAAAGGCACCCCGTCAGTATGATGCGTTGGAGTTTCTCTGCCGCTACGGGGAGACACCGGTGCACGAGCTGTGCTATTATACGGGTGTATCTCGACCGGCTCTGCGCCGCTTGGAAAAGCTGGGGATTCTCTCCTTACGGGAGCAGGAAGAGTATAGAATATCCGAAAAACAGTATACTGTAAAGGCAAAACCTATTACACTAAATGAAGAGCAGCAGCAGGTCTATGAAGAGATTATCTCTCAGATTGAGACGGGAAAAGGCGGCGTAACATTACTGCAAGGCGTCACCGGCAGCGGGAAGACACTGATCTATATCCGCTTGGCACAGACCCTTTTGGAGCGAAAAAAGACGGTGATGATTCTTGTCCCGGAAATTGCGCTGACACCCCAAATGATGGCTCGTTTTTCCGCCTATTTCGGCGATGAGGTCGCTCTGCTCCACAGCGGTCTAAGGATGAGTGAACGGTACGATCAATATAAGCGCATTCGGCGCGGTGAGGTCCACATTGTGGTAGGAACCCGTTCGGCTGTCTTTGCGCCGCTGGACAACATTGGCTTAATTGTTTTGGATGAGGAGCAGGAGAACTCTTATGAGTCAGAGAATGCTCCGTGCTATCACGCCCGGGATATTGCGAAATATCGCTGTGCCCAGGAGGGGGCGCGTCTTTTATTGGGCAGCGCCACGCCGACCGTGGAGTCAGCTTATTTTGCCCGCCATGGGGAGTATCAGCTGTCCTTACTGCGCCATCGGTACAATCAAAAAAAATTGCCCCGCGTGGTGATGGCGGATATGCGCCAAGAGCTGCGCAGCGGCAATACGGGGGCGATCAGCGGGGCGCTCTATGAAGAGCTTGCGAAAAATCTGGAGGCAGGGGAGCAGAGCATCCTCTTCCTCAACCGCCGGGGGAACAGCCGACAGCTGCTGTGTCCGGAGTGTGGTTATGTGCCGCAGTGTCCGCGGTGCAGTGTGTATCTCACCTACCACTCTGCCAACCATCGTTTGATGTGCCACTATTGTGGCTACTCAGAGAAGGCGTCGGAGGAGTGCCCGGAATGCGGCGGACTGATGAAGCACATCGGCTTTGGCACACAAAAGGTGGAGGATGAATTGCAGGAGCTGTTTCCCGGCACGGAAATTCTGCGCATGGATGCCGACACAGTGGGCGGAGGCCATGAAAAACTGCTGAAAGAATTCGAGCAGAAAAAAGTCCCCATCCTGCTGGGTACCCAGATGGTGGCCAAAGGGCTGGATTTTGAAAATGTAACCCTGGTGGGTGTGCTGGCAGCAGATTTGTCCCTCTATGTAGATCACTATCGCGCCTCAGAGCGTACCTTCTCCCTGCTGACCCAGGTGATCGGTCGGGCCGGACGCGGGCAAAAGGAAGGACGAGCAGTGATTCAAACCTATACCCCGGAAAACGACGTGATTCTTGCATCCGCAGAACAGGACTATGAGCGCTTTTATGAAAGCGAGATCCGTATGCGGAAGCTGCGCTTGGCTCCGCCCTTTGCGGATCAATTTACCATTACTGTGACAGGAACGGAGGAGAGCGGCGTTCGCCGCGCCTGCAGTGAGGTACGTGACAGCCTGTGGCGTCTTTCTCAAGAGGAGCGCTATGTGCCGCTGCATTGGGAAGTGCTGGGGCCTGCGCCTGCGCCGGTAGTCAAGGTGAATAACCGCTATCGTTACCGTATCACGGTCATCGGGCGGAACGATAAAACGCTGCGAGACGTGCTTGCAGCCTACATGAGAGAGTTTGCATCCCGCCGTGAAAATCGAGGGATGAGTATTTATACAGATTGTAATTTAATGAACTGAGAAAAGATCGGGGGAACAAGTCATGGCACTGAGAAAAATTGTGGTACAGGGTGACGAATGTTTGCAGAAGGTTTGCCGCCCGGTGACGGAATTCAATGCACGGCTTCATACGCTGTTGGATGATATGAAGGAGACACTGATTGACTCTGATGGTGTGGGACTGGCTGCACCGCAGGTGGGCATTTTGCGCCGTGTCTGCGTTGTGATGAATGCGGATGATGAGATCATTGAGCTGATCAATCCGGAGATTGTCTCAGCGGAAGGCGAGCAGACCGGTTTGGAGGGCTGCCTCAGTGTTCCTGGAAAATTCGGCATTGTAACGCGTCCCAATGTGGTGCGTGTCCGTGCCCAGGATCGCAATGGTGATTTTTTTGAGGTAGAGGACGAGGGTCTGACCGCCCGCTGCTTCTGCCATGAGCTGGAGCATCTGGACGGACATCTCTTCGTAGAGCATGTGGATCGTCTGCTGACCGAGGAGGAGTTGGAGGCCTATATCCAACAACAGGAAGAAATGGAAGAGGATGAATAAGCATGCGAATTCTATTTATGGGGACACCGGATTTTGCGGTGGCATCCCTAAAGCGGCTGGTAGAGGATGGGCACGAGGTGTGCGGTGTTTTTACACAGCCGGATAAGCCTAAAAATCGTGGCATGAAGATGACTTGCTCTCCGGTCAAAGAATATGCCCTCAGCCAAAATCTGACCGTCTATCAGCCGTTGAAGATGAAGGACGGTACGGCGTTGGCCGTGGTGCAGGAGCTGCAGCCGGAATTGATTGTAGTGGCAGCCTATGGCCGGATCCTCCCGGAGGAGATCCTTACTGCGCCGAAGTACGGCTCCATCAATGTCCATTCCTCCTTGCTGCCGAAGTATCGCGGTGCGGCACCCATCAACTGGGCAATTCTGGATGGCTGTCAGGAGACGGGTGTTACCATTATGTATATGGCTGAAGAACTGGATGCCGGTGACATAATTTGTGCGGTAAAAACGGAGATTGACCCGGATGAGACGGCGCTGGAGCTGACGGAGCGTCTGGCGGCCTTAGGTGCTCAGGCTCTTTCGGAAACAGTTGAGAATCTAAAAAACGGCACTTCTTTACGCACACCTCAGGATCACAAGGCGCACACCTATGCCCCCATGCTTTCCAAGGCTCTTTCACCCATAGATTGGAATCGCTCGGCCCGCCAGATCCATGATCAGGTGCGAGGACTGATCCCGTGGCCCTGTGCTACTGCAGAGGTAGGCGGGAAAAAAGTAAAGGTGTTCAAGACAGAGTTGGGAAGTGCTACCAGCGCAACGCCCGGTGTTGTTGTGTCCGCCGGCAAGCAGGGAATTGAAATCGCCTGCGGTGACGGGCTTACCCTGCGCATTACCCAGCTGCAGGCCGAAGGCGGCAAGCGGATGGCAGCGGCAGATTATCTCCGCGGCCACAGCGTACAGGTGGGCATATGAAAGAGAAGAGAAACCCCACGGCTCGTGATACGGCGCTGGAGGTACTCATGCAGGTGGACAGTGCCAACGCTTGGTCTGATGGCAGCTTAAAGCGCACCATCGCCAGGAATCAGCTGGACCACCGAGACGCGGCGCTGGCGACGCGGCTGAGCTACGGCGTCATTCAGAATAAGATGCTGCTGGACTATTATATCAGCTGCTATTGTACTCAGAAAGCGGAGAAGCTGGAGCCGATGATTCGCAATATTCTGCGTCTTGGCGGCTACCAAATCCTTTTCATGGATAAGATCCCCCACCGTGCCGCTGTCAACGAGGCGGTGGAGATGACCAAGCGGCATGGACGCTGCAAGGCCTCCGGTATGGTCAATGCAGTGCTTCGGAAATTTGTGGATCATTGGATGGATATGCCCGCCCTGCCCAAGGAGACTACGGTGGACTACCTCTCTATCCGCTACAGCCATCCCCGCTGGCTGGTGGAGCGAATGGTGGATTTGCTGGGGCCGGAGGAGGCAGAAGACTATCTGCGGATGAATAATGAGATTGTCCCCACCACCATCCAGACCAACTCCTTAAAGACGACAGCGGAGGATCTGGAAAAAGAACTGCGGCAGTCCGGTATCGCTGTGGAGCGTCATCCCTGGCTGGCCGGCTGCTTTGAGGTGGCTGGCACCGGTGATCTGGAGAGTTTGCTTCCCTTTACAGAAGGGCGCTTTATGGTGCAGGATGCAGCTGCTCGGTTGGTTTCGACCGTGGCTGCACCACAGCCCGGGGATCGTGTGCTGGATGTTTGCGCAGCCCCCGGCGGCAAATCTTTTGCGTTGGCAATGGATATGAAGGATCAGGGACAGATTGTCTCTTGTGATATCCATCCCCATAAGCTGAAGCTGATTGAAAGCGGAGTCGAACGATTGGGCATCACCAGTGTCCGCACGGCGCTGGCGAATGGCCGGGAGCACCATGCTGCATGGCAGCAGGCGGCAGATCTTGTGGTGACCGATGTGCCCTGCTCCGGCTTAGGCATTATTCGCAAAAAGCCGGATATCCGCTATAAAAATCCCAAGGAGCTGGCGCAGCTTCCCGCAATCCAGATGGAAATCTTGGAAAATGCGTCTTCTTATGTGCGCCCCGGCGGCGTGCTGGTATACTCCACTTGTACGGTGCTGCCGGAAGAGAACGAGGGTGTGACAGAGGAATTCTTATCTCGACACACAGATTTTACACTGGAAAAATTTACGCTGCCGCTGCCCATCGGTCCCTGTCAGGGGCATTTGACACTGTGGCCCCAGCGGTTTGGCACTGACGGATTTTATATCTGTCGGATGCGCAGGAAATGAGGATGAGCATGATTGACATCAAGTCCATGACACTGCAGGAGATCACGGAGGCCTGTGCCCAGATGGGCCAGCCGGCTTTCCGGGGCAAGCAGATTTTTGTGTGGCTCCATAAAGGCGCTGCTTCCTTTGATGAGATGAGCAACCTGCCCAAGGCGCTTCGTGAAAAACTGAAGGAGCGGTACGAAATTACCGTGCCCACCATTGCCCGCAAGCAGGTCTCCAAACTGGATGGAACCATCAAATATCTGTGGGAGCTTGCTGACGGCAATTGCATTGAGACAGTGTTGATGAAGTATCACCACGGAAATACCGTCTGTATTTCCTCCCAAGTGGGCTGCCGGATGGGCTGTGCTTTCTGCGCCTCCACCATTGCCGGTAAGGTGCGGGATCTGCAGCCGTCGGAAATGATCAATCAGGTGCTCTTCACACAGCTGGACAGCGGTTTGGAAATCTCAAATATTGTGCTCATGGGGATTGGTGAGCCAATGGATAATCGGAACAACGTACTGCGGTTTCTGGAACTCATCAACCACCCCGATGGTATGAATATCGGCATGCGGCATATCAGCCTGTCCACCTGCGGCATTGTGCCTGGGATCGATGCCCTGGCGGACTGTGGGCTGCAGCTCACACTGTCCGTATCGCTCCATGCACCGGACAGTGCCACACGCTCACGAATCATGCCCATCAATCAGGCTTATGATGTGGAGGCATTGTTTGCCGCCTGTCATCGCTATTTTCAAAAAACAGGGCGGCGGATTTCTTTTGAATATGCCATGATTGACGGAGTCAATGACAACGACTGGCAGGCGGATCTCATTGCAAAGCGAATCCATGGTATGCCCGGCCACGTGAATTTAATTCCGCTGAACGATGTGGTAGAGAGCCCGTTTAAACCCAGCAGGCGGATCGCTGCTTTTCAAAAACGATTGGAATCCCACGGCATCACCGCTACGGTGCGGCGAAGCCTGGGTGGAGATATTGACGCATCCTGCGGCCAGCTGCGCCGCAAGGCAATGGAGGAAGGGGGAGCGCTTGGTACATGAGAGCTTGGGGAACAACAGATGCAGGTCTGGTACGCAGCGAGAACCAGGATGCCTACAGCATCCGTGAGATGAAGGAGTATATTTCAGCCGTCATCTGTGACGGAATGGGCGGCACCAACGGAGGTCGTGTGGCCAGCTCCCTTGCAGTGGATGTCTATCAGCAGAAGCTGGAGGAAAAGCTTCATAGCGCCATGGGCATTCAAGAGATCGCTGATACGATGTGCGAGAGCGTGACAGCGGCCAATGAAGCGGTTCGGCAGCGGGCTGCCGAACATAAAGAGTATCAACAGATGGGAACTACTTTGGTAGCGGCTGTGGCAAAGAAGGAATGGGCGGCTCTGGCCAACGTGGGCGACAGCCGCGCCTATCATATTAACCGTGGCGGCATCCGACAGATTACCCGTGACCATTCCGTGGTCGAAAATATGGTGCAGCGAGGCGATCTGACACCGGAGGAGGCGAAGCATCATCCCCGACGCAATCTGATTACCAGAGCACTGGGGCCGGATGCAGACGTGCAGACGGATACATTTGAATTGCTATGGAAGCAGGGAGATTTCATCCTGCTCTGTTCCGATGGATTGGTCAATACTGTATCGGACCAGGAGATCCTGTTTGAGGTCGTTCATAACGGCGAACCGGATACCTGCCTGGATCGACTCTTAGATCTATCCAAGCAGCGGGGAGCGCCGGACAATGTGACGATGCTCCTGATGATGAATATTTAATCTCCGACGATGAAAGGAACGGTCATATATGGATCAGTATATTGGGAAAATGCTGGACAACCGCTACGAGATTATGGAGTTGATCGGCAGTGGTGGTATGGCAAATGTCTATAAAGCGAAGTGTCATCGACTGAACCGGATGGTTGCCGTAAAAATTCTCAAAAGCGAACTGGCGGAGAATGCTGACTTCCGCCGCCGATTCCGGGATGAGTCTCGGGCTGTAGCACAGCTGTCCCATGCCAATATCGTCTCCGTCTACGATGTGTCTCGCAGCGGCGATGTGGAGTATATTGTCATGGAACTGATCGAGGGAATCACGCTGAAGCAGTACATGGAGCGCCGTGGTCAGATGGACTGGCGGGAGGCGCTGCACTTCATCACCCAGATTATGCGCGGCTTGAGTCACGCACACAGCCGCGGCATCATTCATCGGGATATTAAGCCTCAGAATATTATGGTTCTGCGGGACGGCAGTGTGAAGGTGGCCGATTTTGGCATTGCCTGCCTTGCCAGCGCCGGGCAGACATTAACGCAGGAGGCTTTGGGCTCTGTACACTATATTTCTCCGGAGCAGGCTCGGGGTGATCGGACGGATGCCCGTTCAGATATCTATTCCGCCGGTGTGGTGCTTTATGAGATGTTGACAGGCAAGCTGCCTTTTGATGGAGACAGCGCTGTTTCTGTGGCAATCCAGCACTTGAGTTCTGTGCCACTGGCACCACGCTCTATTAATCCGGAGATCCCCGAGGCACTGGAAGTCATCTGCATGAAGGCCATGAGCCCTAATGCGGATAAGCGTTACGCCACTGCTGAGGCTATGATTGACGATTTGGAAAAGTTCCGGAAAAACCCAACCATGGATGTGGAGTACATTCGGTCAGAGTTAGCGGAAGATGTCAACAGTGAGCCAACGCAGGCCATTAAAACTTCCGAAGTGGCGGCCCTCACGCATGGCAAACATCGCGGCGGGCTCAATGACGAGGAGACAGACGAGGAAGAGAAGAAGCGGACGCGGAAGTTGATGGCTATTATCGGCGGTGCATTCACTGCTGTACTGATTTTGGTCGTGCTGCTCTTTAAGATTTTCGGAAGTTTCGGCACCAGCACACAAACAGACGGCCATGTGGTGCCGGATTTGCTGGGAAAGACCGTGGAACAGGCCAATCAAATGGCGGAAGTCCGGGATGTGTTCCAAATTGAAGTGCTGGGCAGCAAGCCTAGTGATCGTTATGAGCCGGGACAAATTATAGAACAGGATCCTGGCGCTGGCCGTACAAGAAAAAATAATCTGGTGATTCATGTCTATGTCTGCGCCAGAGAAGAAAAGGAAGTTATGCCGCCGCTGATCGGGGTGAACTATCAAGAGGCGAAAGTCCAACTCAATAATATGGGATTAGACCTGAAAGTGGACACCCGTGAGGAATTTAGCGAAGAATACAAAGAAGGTGCTGTGATCTCCACTGTCCCTGCAGCCAAGGAGGAAATTAAAAAGGGAAACTCCGTTTTGCTGGTGGTCAGTAAGGGGCCTGAGAAAAAGCCTGTGGTAGTCCCTTCTTTTGTCACTATGTTAGTGGATGATGCCGCTGCACAAGCGCAGGAACTGGGGCTGACAGTGGGGGAGCATCAGTTTGTGTACAGTGCAAAGCCGGTGGGGCAGGTGATTGAACAGTCGATTGCGGCAACCACCAATGTGGAGGCCGGAACCACCATCATCTTTACCGTGAGTAAGGGTGGTGAGCCGAAGAGTCAGGCTGTCACCTTTGCCATCCCTGAAACTTATAGCGGTGAGGTCATCGTTTCCTTTACGCAGGATGGTTATTCCCGCGGTGAAACAGCGGTGACTTTGGAAGAAGGGAAGGGCGGCAGCGTCAGCTATACCTTCAGTGGTGAAGCTGGTACCACCTCCACGGTCATGGCATACATTAACGGTGAAGAAATAGGCTCACAGGAGATTTCATTTTGAGTCGGGGCAGAATTGAGAAGGCCCTGAGCGGCTTTTACTACGTCAATACAGGTGAGGAGATACTGCAGTGCCGTGCCCGAGGAAAATTCCGCCGGGAAGGGTTGTCTCCGCTGGTGGGCGACTGGGTGCAGGTGCAGCTTCTTGGCGGCGGCGAGGGCTTTGTGGAGGCAATTGAGCCGCGTAAAAATGTATTTACCCGCCCTGCGGCGGCCAACATTGATCAGCTGGTGATGATCGCCTCCGGCGCCATCCCTGTCACGGACCCCTATCTGATTGACCGAATCTCTGCCATTGCAGCACTGAAAGGCTGCGATGTACTGGTGTGTATCAACAAATGCGACCTCAACCCGGCAGAGGAGCTATATGAGATTTATGCCAATTCTGCCATTCCTGTACTGCGCATCAGCGCTGCAACAGGAGAGGGCCTGGATCATTTAAAGAGCAGAATATCTGGAAAGCTCAATGCCTTTACAGGAAATTCAGGCGTAGGAAAATCCAGTATTCTGAATGCACTGAATGAATCCTTTGCCTTGCCGGTAGGAGAGGTGAGCAAAGCGCTGGGGCGTGGCCGCCATACGACCCGGCATGTGGAGATGTTTTCCCTGGGTGAGGATACCTACGTTATTGACACCCCCGGTTTTTCCTCCTTTGATACGGAAGCTTTGAATTTGGAGTTGAAGCAGCATCTGCCGGAGACATTTCCAGAGTTTTTGCCTTATCTCAATAGCTGCCAATTTGTAGGCTGCCGCCATATGAAGGAGAAAGGCTGCGCTGTTTTACAAGCGGTGAAGGAGGGGAAGATTCCTCGCTCCCGCCATGCCAGCTATGCCCGTCTTGCAGAGGAATTGAAAGACTGCAAAGAATGGGAAAAAAAGTAATAAAAACCACCGGCGTAGCCGGTGGTTTTTTTAATGCCTGTAAGGCTTTGTGATAAGCAGCACCTGCAGGCGCTTTTTGCAGCCTGACACCTGCGAGGAGATGCCCATCTACATCCAGACATAAGACTTTGTTCGCTTGAAACTTCGACTTGATTTAAATTTTAGTAAATATGTTGAGAGATAAAGGTAGCCGTGTATCATCGATCTCATTAGCCCCCTATGCGGTCATATTTTCACGCCTATCATGATTCCTGTAATGCAGTCCTCTTAGAGCAGAAATACAGGTTTTATTTGTCTGAGCCCTCGGCTATGCCGGGGGTTTATTCTTTGCATATTTCCGGACAAGTCGTCATAGAGTGGAACATCACACAAAAGGAGCGTGGAACATTTGGAGGAGACCTATGCCATCCGCCGCTATGAGCAGGCGTCCGCGCTGCTGCCGCTGCGCTGGCAGCAGTCGGCAGCCCGATTGCCCGATTGGAAAAAAGCGCAGACAGAGGAATTTCGTTTGCGAACAGGAAAGCCGTTAACGGTGCTCTTGCCGGAGGGGGAGAGCTATCTGACAGAGGAAGTGCCTCGCATGGTTGTAACGCAGACGGATCTGGAGCAGCTGTGCGACACGGTAACAGGGTATTCCCGTTATGCTGCAGGCGATACCATCAGCCGGGGCTATCTTACAGCCCGCGGCGGATTTCGCATAGGAATTTGCGGTACCGCCGTCATGCGGGAGGGGCAAAATACCAATTTGAGGGACATCTCCTCGGCCGTGATACGCATCGGACGAGAGCGGCAGGGGGTCGCTGCACCGCTGCTCCCGCAGCTTTGGAACGAGGGACGCTTTCAAAGTACATTGATTCTCTCGCCGCCGGGCGGCGGGAAAACCACACTGCTGCGGGATCTGATACGACTTCTATCCGACGGCACAGAGGAAACTCCGGCGCAGCGAGTGGCGCTGGTGGACGAGCGGGGAGAGATTGCGGTAATGCACCAAGGCATTTCTCAAATGTCCGTAGGATGCCATACCGATGTACTGGATGGTTGTCCCAAGGCGATAGGAATTCCCATATTATTGCGTGCCGCCAATCCGCAGATCATCGGGGTGGACGAAATCACAGCGGCAGAGGATCTCCATGCCATGGTCATGGCAGCCAACTGCGGGGTGCAAATGGTAGCGACCATTCATGCCGCCGATCGGGCGGAATTAGAGCGCAAGCCCCTCTTTGCAGAGGTTATGGCTGCGGATGTATTCTCCCGCTTCATCACCATTACTATGGTGGACGGACAACGAGTGTACGAGGTAGAGTCGCTGTGAATGGAAAATTCTTCGGTGCGCTGCTGATCTTGCTGGGCGGCTTTTTATCCTGCTTATATCAGCATAGAGCGGTACGAACGGAAATTTGCCTGCTGCGTGAGTTAACGGCAGCGCTGGAGAGTATGGAGACAGCAATCCGTTGGCAAAAAAAGCCTCTGCCTCGCACGATTATGCAGCAGTGCGACCGCCCTTTATGCGGAGAAATCTTCCGGGATGTACTGGAAAATATGGAAAGTGGAACTACTTTACAACTATCTTGGGAACAGTCATTTAAAAGGAACACTGCGTCGGATATCGCAGAAATCATGGGACAGGTGGAGCTGCAGGGTGACGAGCAGCAAATCACTGGAAATCTCCGTGCCGCAGCCCATGGCTTGATGCAGTTGCTGCAGGAAAAAAAGGCGCAGCGGCAGCAGAGAGAAAAGCTCTATATGGCGGTAGTGCTCAGCGGCGCAGGGCTGGCAATCATTGTACTGATTTGAGGATGCAAAATGAATGTTGATCTGATTTTTAAAATAGCGGCCATTGGAATTCTGGTGGCAGTGCTCAACCAGGTGCTGATCCGCAGCGGACGGGAAGAGCAGGCCATGATGACAACGCTGGCAGGGCTTGTGGTAGTGCTGATGATGTTGGTGCAGGAAATTAGTAATCTCTTTAACCTCATCAAGGCCCTCTTTTCGCTGTGATGGACGCGGTATATAAAGCAGGGGCAGTTTGCCTGATAGGTGCATTATTGGCTGTTACCCTGAAAAAAAGCAGCCCGGATATGGCATTCCTTCTGGTGCTGGCGGTGGTGGCGGCGGTGCTGGTATGGTTGCGGGATATTTTATGGGACGTGACGGATTTTTTGCGCCGAATGGCGGAAAGCAGCGGTCTTGCTCCGGAAGTATTTGTGCCGCTGCTAAAGACGGTGGGGATTGCCCTAATCAGTCGTCTTGGCGCAGGACTTTGTCGAGACGCCGGTGAGGGAGCACTGGCAACACTGGTAGAGATTGCGGCGGCCTTCGGCGCAATCTGGGTTTCACTGCCTCTTTTAAAGGCGGTATGGGAGATGCTGCAGTCACTGCTATGAAAAAATGGATATACATAAGTGCGATATGTGCACTATTGCTGTGCTTGGTGCAGCCGGTTGCTGCATCGACACTGACAGAGGATTTGGAAAAAGCGCTCCCACCGGAAGCGGAGGCACTATTGAAAGACATAGGCGACCGTCCGGTGGATCTGCATACACTTCCGGAAGGGTTGGCACGACTGTGGGATGGGGCGTGTGCTGCCTTTGGTGATGTGCTGCGAGGAAGTTTGCGCGGGGTCGTACTGCTTTTAGGTGTCGTTCTTCTGTGTGCCGTGGTTTCTGATTGCGTAGAGACTTCCGATGACGGAGTAATCCCCAATTTCACACCCATGGCAGGCGCTATGGCTATTACATTAATTGCGGCGGGGAACCTCCACACCATGATGGGTGTGGGGGTGGAGACGATTGAGGAGCTGGATATCTTCTCCAAAGCGCTGCTGCCCACCCTCTCTGCGGCTGTGGCTGCCAGTGGAGGCGTTGTAACAGCTGGTTTTCGACAGGTGGCCTCCATCTTTTGCGCTGAGCTTCTTATTTCCCTGATACGCGGGGTGCTGCTGCCACTGGTATATCTGTATATAGCGGCGGCGGCTGCCAACGCTATGTTGCCGGGGCAGCGCCTGAAATCGATAGGAAAGGCGATTTCCAAGGGGGTGACATGGCTGCTGACGGGACTATTAGTTCTATATACAGGCTTTCTCACCGTATCCGGAGCCTTGACCGGTTCCGCCGACACACTGACAGTACAACTGACCCGCAGTGCGATGGGGACGGTTCCGGTGGTGGGCAGCATCATTTCTGACGCTGCCGGGTCGGTACTGGCCGGTGCCGCTGCGGTCAAAAACACGGTGGGCGTCGTGGGGATGCTGGGGGTTTTGGCCCTGTGCCTCATGCCGTTTCTGCGCTTAGCCGTACAGTATCTGCTCTATAAGCTGGCGGCTTTTTTGGCCGGAACCGTAGGCAGTCCGGATTTAATGGAACTCATTGAGGCGCTGGGCGGTGCTTTCGGCATGATCTTGGGAATGACAGCCGCCTGTGCGCTGCTGCTGCTCATCTCCATTGCAACGACAATTACGGTGGTGACGATATGACAACTTGGCTGAGAGAATGGCTGACGGGTCTGATTGCAACGGCAATGGTGCTCTCACTCCTCTATGCGTTGGTGCCAAAGGGAACCATACGCACCATTGTCCGCTTTTGCGGAGGACTGGTACTATTGTTGGCGGTACTGCGTCCCCTGCTGCGGGTGAATGTGGAGGAACTGCAGCTGCACTATCGGGACTATCAACAGGAAATAGACCGACAGATTACCCTTTATCAGGAGGAGAATCAAGGACAGATGGCGTTAATCATAGAAGAGGAACTGGCTGCATATATATCGAAAAAGGCAGAGACAATGGGGCTTGCCTGCCAGGTACAGGTAGAGACGGAGCTGCAAGACGGCATTCCGGTGCCTTGTGGTGTATCGCTGGATATTCCCTACGACTTGTCACTGGGGGAGTGGATCACGGAACAGACAGGCATCACGGAGGAGAAGCAGAGCTGGGAGGGAGAACCATGAAATGGAAAGAGGGCGGGATAGACGCGGCGGCCCTTTGGAAGAAGTACCGATTTGTGATTTTGGTGATTCTTGCGGGCGTTGTGCTCATGCTGCTGCCTACCAACGGCGGCCAACACAAGGAACAGCCCGGTGAGCCCGCGGGACGCGAAACCTTTTCTTTGGAGCGCGAGGAGGAGAGAATGGAGGAAGTTTTAAGTCGGATCGAAGGAGCCGGACAGCTGCAGCTGATGCTGACGCTGCAAAGGGGTTCGCAGCTGCAGTTGGCAGAAGACAGCGATCTCACTGCGGCGGCGGATGAGCAGCGGACCGAGCGCTCTACCGTGACGCTCAACCGCGGCAGTGGTGTGGAGGATATTGTGGTGACCCAGCAGATTTATCCCGTTTATCAAGGCGCTGTTTTAGTTTGTCAGGGAGCGGATCGTGCGTCTGTCCGTCTGGCATTGATGGAAGCGGTCTGCGCACTGACAGGCTTGAGCAGTGACAAAGTATCAATTGTAAAATGGAGTACGTGAGGAGGAGCGGTTTGATGAAAGGTAAAATGAAAGGCAAAATGAAAGATGCAGTCAAGGGCTCAATGAAGCAGGTCTGGAAAAAGCGGGCAGTGGCAGCCACAGTGCTTTTGCTGGTGGGAACGGCAGTCTATCTGAACTGGCGCTACGCCGACAATGTGTCAGAGAGCTCCAAGGTGCTGGGGCAGTCTACATTGGTTTCATCTCAGGATGAGGCCAACAATGCGGCTAACCAGGGAGAACCCTCATCGGCGGAGGATGATTATTTTGCCACTGCACGGCTCAGCCGCAAGCAGGCCCGTGATAACGCCATCAGCATGCTGAAGGAGGCGGAGACCGATGAAAATGCAGAGCAAAGTGTCCTGAATGAAGCCTCTGAGACACTGCAGGTACTGGCATCTTACACAGTGGCGGAGTCTCAGATCGAGAGTCTCGTGACGGCTAAGGGGTATGATGACTGCGTCACTTTTATGGGCAGTGATAGTGTCAGTGTCGTTGTTTGCGACAACGATGGCCTGGACAAAGCGGATGTGGCGAGAATCAAAGATATCGTCATCAATGAGACAGATTATACCGCCGATCAGATCAAAATCATGGAGTCAAATTAATAGTTGTAATTTCTCCGGGAAAATGGTATACTGAATATACTTATAATGCAAATGATACAATTTAGGAGATTTTTGATTATGGGTGATAATAAAGAATATATGACGCATCAGGAAAATATGGGAACTATCCAGATTTCCGAGGATGTTGTGGCGTCTGTTGCCACGTCTGCTGCACTGGATGTGGATGGCGTCAGCGGTCTTTTGAGTGCTAATATGTCCGACTTCATGGGCGGCAAGAAAATGACGGCCAAGGGTGTTCGTGTGGAGATGGTGGAAGATGCCATTGTCGTGCAGCTGTTTCTGATCATCCGCTATGGCTGTGCCGTCTCTGAGATTGCCACCAAGGTGCAGGAGAGCGTATTTACCGCACTGCGGGATATGACCGGTTTTGATGTAAGCGCCGTAAACGTCCATGTTGGCGGAATCAGCTTCGAGTAAGAGATAGAGAGATGAGGATCTAAATTACCATGACACGCAGTACAGCAAGAGAGATTGCCACACATTTGGCTTATGAATTCAGTTTTACGGATCTGCCTATCCATGAGTTTTTGACGCAGCGCCTGTCAGCGGAAAATTTTTCCGATTTAGCCGCTGAGTGTGAAATTTATCAGGATATGCCCAATGAAAAGCAGAAGCAGTACATCTGCCGCTTGGTTTCCGGTGTTGCAGAGCATGCAGCCGAGCTGGATGCATACATTGAGGCCTATTCCCAAAACTGGCGATTTGAACGCATATCTTTGGTGGCTTCCGCCATTATGCGCGTGGCTATGTTTGAGATTCTCTATATGCCGGAAATTCCCCATGGCGTGGCTATCAACGAGGCAATTGAGATTGCCAAAAAGTATGAAGCACCCGAGGTGGTTCGTTTTATGAACGGTATTCTGGGCAGCTTTTTGCGAGAGGAAGTTAAAAATTAACTAAACAGGCAGGGCTGACAGCTCTGCCTGTTTTCGATAGGGGAGGGTCGCAGCGTGGAAGATCAGCGGATCTATGCAGTGTCCGAAGTCAACCAATACGTGAAAAATCTTGTGGAGGGGCAGCCGGAATTAAGCAATATTCTCATCCGGGGTGAGCTCTCCAATTATAAAGTGTATGCCTCGGGACATCACTATTTTACATTAAAGGACGAGGGCAGCGTGTTGCGCTGCGTCATGTTTAAGGGCTCTGCCGTGAAGCTGCGATTTCGCCCCGGTGACGGAATGAAGGTAATTGCCTCCGGGCGTATCTCCGTCTATCCCCGTGACGGTGTCTATCAGCTCTACTGTACACGCCTTTCTGCCGATGGTATCGGAGATTTGTATGTGGCTTTTGAACAGCTGAAGGAGAAGCTGTATCAGGAAGGGCTCTTTGATTCCGCCCATAAGAAGCCGCTGCCCCGTTTTCCTGAGAAAATCGCCATTGTCACCAGTGGGTCTGGCGCTGCGGTTCATGACATGATCCGGATCCTTCGCCGCCGCTATCCGCTGACAAAGGTTCTTCTTTTGCCGGTGCGTGTGCAGGGAGCAGAGGCACCGGCGGAAATTGTGGGGGCCATCCGTTATGCTAATCGTTGGCGGTTGGGCGATGTACTGATCACCGGTCGTGGCGGCGGGTCATTGGAGGACTTGTGGGCCTTTAACGATGAACGGGTAGCTCGTGCCATTTACGACTCGGAAATTCCCGTTATTTCGGCGGTAGGGCACGAGCCGGATGTGACCATTTCCGACTTTGTGGCGGATCGCCGCGCCTCTACACCGTCCAATGCTGCGGAGATTGCCGTACCGGATATGACAGAGCTGCTGCGCGGCTTGCAGAATAGCGGCAATCGTCTGGTGCAGGCGGAGCTCAACCTGCTCGAACGCGGAAACCGGAAGCTGCAGTATCTTGCGGACAAACGCGCACTCACCGATCCTACCACCATTTTGCAGGATCGGCGGCAGCAGCTGGACTATCTGCAGGAAAAAATGGCGGCAGTGGCACGGATGCAGCTGGAGCAGCGCCATCGCAGCTTCGGCCAGATGGCTGCCAAACTGGATGCGCTCAGCCCCTTGCGGGTGCTGGGACGGGGGTACGCACTGGCCCAGAGCGAGGATGGCACAGTGCTGCGCAGTGCCGGGCAGGTAGAGACAGGTGAGCAGATTCGTGTGCGCCTTCACGAAGGAGAACTGCACTGTACAGTGAATCATAAAGGGGAGTAATACAATGGGTCAGATGACATTTGAAGAGAAGATGGTGCGCTTAGAGGCCATTGTGGCCAAGCTGGAAAAGGGCGATGCGTCGTTGGAGGATTCCCTAAAGCTTTTTGAAGAGGGAACGCATCTCGTAGGTTCCTGCCGTGAGGAACTGGACAACGCGGAGCAGCAGGTGGTTCGCCTTATGAAGGGGCCGGATGGAACACCGATTGAAAATGAATTTACAAGTGAGGAATAGAAAGATGGACTACGCTACTCGTTATACTGCCTATCAAAATGCGATCGAAGCATATCTTAATCATCTTTTCACCGAGGAAAAGCCCTATGGGCGTCTTTATGAAGCCATCCGCTACAGCCTTCTGGCAGGTGGAAAGCGGATCCGCCCCGTCTTGACGCTGGAGTTTGCGCGGCTGGGTGGTGTGGACTGGCACTTAGCACTCCCTTATGCCTGTGCGCTGGAGCTGGTTCATAACTATTCCTTGATCCACGATGATCTTCCCTGTATGGATGATGACGATTTGCGCCGCGGCAAGCCCACGAATCATCGTGTCTACGGCGAGACGCTGGCGATTCTGGCTGGTGATGCCATGCAGCCGGAGGCATTCCGTTTGATCGCTCAGGCACCCGGTATGAGCGCTGAGAGCCGCATTGACGCGGTGGAAATACTCTCTAAAGCTTGTGGTGCTGATGGTATGGTGGCCGGACAGGTACTGGACACCGTGTACGACGTGGAGGACGTGACAGGGCTGACGAATCTTATCCGCCTGAAGACGGGGGCCATGATCGCCGGTGCGGCGGAACTGGGCTGTGCGGCTGCCGGTATTTTCAAAGAGAAACGGGCACAGGCTGTCGTGTTTGCTGAGCAGTTGGGACTGGCCTTTCAGATTCGAGACGATGTGTTGGATGTAGTAGGGGATGAACTTACCTTCGGTAAGCCGATTGGCTCGGACAAAGATGAGGGAAAAATCACCTTCGTGGATGTTCTGGGCGTAGATGGCTGTAACCAAGAAGTAGAGGCCTGCACGAATCGCGCCAAAGCAGCCATTAAAGATTGGGAAGACCACGATTTCCTGTGGGAATTAGCAGATCGGATGCTGGGACGGGAAAATTGATAGAGGAATATAAAAAGATCACCTGCCGTAGGCAGGTGATCTTTTTATATTGCATTATATTACCACAATGGTCAGCTGATCTTGACTTGCTCCCAGAGCGTATTCAGATAGTCCAGCATTTCCGTATCCAGATTACGGTAGGCATACTGGTTATAGGAAGCAGAGAAGTCATCCAGATGAGGATAGAGGATCTCCATGGCCTCTTCGCCCATGTCCTCTTGATAGCCAGGGTTATCATAGACAAGGCTGTTGGGGGAGGCATAGTAGGTATACTCCGCATTGGCGATGGCCGCCTCCTCAGAGAGCATATAGTTAATGAAAATTTCCGCCAGGTCCTTGTTCTGTGCGCAGGAGGGGATACACATAGCGTCTACATAGAAGTTGGTACGCTCAGGATAGTAAAACTGCAAATCTACAGTATCTGCCTGTGCGTCAACCATGGTGAAGTAGTCGCCGGCATAGTACGAGCCGATAGCGGCTTCACCCGATTCCATCATGTTGTAGATCTCGTCCATCACAAGGGCATAGCGCAGAGGACGCTGCTTGATCAGCTCATCGCAAGCCCGCTGCCAGTCTGCCTTATCGGTGGAGTTGACATCCAAACCCAGCTTGTACATAGCGGTACCAAAAGCATCACGCGAGTTGTTATACTGCAGGATGCTGCCGGCATACTTCTCGTTCCACATCAGATCCCAGCTGCCTGCGTCCGCCTCATCCACCACGTTGGCATCGTAAATCACGCCCACAATGCCGTAGGTATAGGGGACGGTGTACTGGTTTTGGGGATCATAATAAAGTCCCCTAAAGGTGTCATCAATATACTGATAGTTGGGAATGTTATCAAAGTTCAGCGGCAGCAGCAAATTTTCCTGCGCCATACGGGCGATCATATAGTCAGAGGGAATGATCACATCGTAGCTGACAGCACCCTTGGAAATCTTATTGTACATATTCTCATTGGAATCAAAGGTGGTGTAATTCACCTTGACTGGCTGTCCATAGGTTTCCTCGTACCAAGCTTCGAAACCTTTGATCGTATCGAAGCTGCCCTCACTGCCATCAGAGATGTACTCACCCCAGTTGTAGACATTCAGGGTCAGGGTGTCAGAGCTGCCGCAACCGGTTAGAGTCATGCTCAGGATCAGAATCAGTGCCAGGCACATTGCGGTAAGTCTTTTCTTCATTGTGTGTTTGTCCTCCTAAAAACAAAAAATTTATATGGATATAAAAAGACACAAAGTTAATTGACGGATTTCTTCTTTCGCTTCTCCCGCAGCTTGCGGCTGTCCTCTGTGTCAATCACGTTGTTGATGAGTAGAAGCGTCATGGTAATAAAGAAGATGATGGTGGCCAGCGCGTACATCTTAGGTGTGACTGTCTTTTTTGTCATGCTGTAGATGCGGATGGGTAATGTTTCAAATCCGTTGCCGCTGGTGAAGTAGCTGATGACGAAGTCGTCCAAGGAGAGCGTGAAGGCCATAATGGCACCTGTGACGATGCCGGGCAGCATCTCAGGCAGCTCCACCTTAAAAAAAGCGCGGATAGGGGTGCAGCCTAAATCCATAGCGGCCTCCGGCAGAGACTTGTCCATCTGCTGCAGCTTGGGAAGCACCTGCAAGATCACATAGGGCAGGCAGAAGGTGACATGGGCAATGAGCATTGTCCAAAAGCTGAGGCTGGTGGCGGCACCGAAGAGACGTCCCACAAATACGAACATCAGCATCAGGGAAATACCGGTGATGATGTCGGGGTTGGTCATGGGGATGTCGGTGACGGTATTCATCACACGGCGATACCAGCGGCTGCGCAGCCGGTCAATGCCCAGCGCAGCGGCCGTACCCATGACGGTAGAGATGGCTGTCGCGGAGAGTGCCAGAATCAGCGTATTACGAACAGCCTCCAATGTGTTGTGGTCATTGAACAGATCATAATACCACTGCAGAGAGAAGCCGGACATCACAGAAAGGCTCTTAGAGGCATTAAAGGAGAAAACCAGCAGGACAGCAATGGGGGCAAAGAGGAAGATAAAAATAAGAGTGCTGTAGATTTTGGAGGATAATCTCATTTTATGCATTATTTTCACCTCCATACAGATAACGAGCAGTGATATATTTAATCAGTGCCATAAATACCAGCAGGATGGCCATTAGGATAAAGGCCATGGCCGCAGCAAAATGGAAGTTGCCGGCCACATACTGCCCCTCAATGGCATCACCGATCAGGAAGAAGTTGCCGTTACCTAATTTTTGCGAAATATAGAAGGTACTGATCGAGGGAATCAATACCATAGTAATACCAGAAACCACGCCCGGTAAACTCAGCGGGAAGATCACACGGCGCAGCACTGCTATGCTCCCACAGCCCAGATCGCGGGCTGCCTCCAGCAGCTTATCGTCCATTTTGGCCATAATAGAGAAGATGGGCAGAACCATATAGGGCAAGTAGTCGTAGACCATGCCAATGAGTACCGCCGCCTCCGTACCGATGATGTGGACAGGATTCAGACCGAACATCTGAAGAATATTATTGAGAATCCCCTTATCCTGCAAAATGGTCATCCAGGCATACGTGCGGATGAGGAAGTTCATCCACATAGGGATCATGATGAGGGTCATCATCATCTTCTGCGTGCGCTCCGGAGCACGAGCCATGATATAGGCGATGGGGTAGCCCATGATCAGACAGACCAGCGTGGACATGATGGCCAGCTTTAATGAGCGCATGAAGATCACAAGATAGGTTCGAATCTCAGACACATTTCCGGAGTCATCTCGGATTTGTCCAATCGTGTTAAAAAAGCGCGCAATATTCTCCGTAGTAAAGTTGAACTCATTATCCGTAAAGGCGTAGTAGGCCACGAAAATCAGAGGTATCAGAATAAACAGCAGTGCCCAGATCGAGTAGGGGAGAAGGGCTGCATTGTAGCTGTTAAACCTTTTGCGATGCATAGCTTTGGGTTTCATTCCTCCTCGTCACCTCCCGGATTGGAAAGCTCGTCCAGCTCATTGGAGAAGGAAGAGTAATCGCCGAACATACCGGAGTACTTGGACTTCTTCATAACATGAATGGCATCTGGCTCCAAATAAAGACCGATATGCTCGTCCACATCCACGAAATCCGTGGTCTGGATCATCCACTTAAAGCCTTTGATATCCACGATGATCTCGTAGTGAACGCCCATAAAGGTGACGGAGGTGACAATGCCGTCCAGCATACCTTTTTCCACGGGGACAATATCCACGTCTTCAGGACGGACCACCACATCCACCGGCTCATTCTTCGCAAAGCCGGCATCCAGACAGTCAAAGACATGTCCGGCAAAGCGGGCCTTATAGTCCTCCAGCATCACGCCGTCAATGATATTGCTCTCTCCAATGAAGTCGGCCACAAAGGCATTGACCGGCTCATTATAAATATCAATCGGCGTACCAATCTGCTGGATTTTACCCTCGCTCATCACCACAATGGTGTCGGACATGCTCAAGGCCTCCTCCTGATCGTGGGTGACGAAGATGAAGGTGATTCCGGTGCTCTTCTGGATCTTTTTCAGCTCCTGCTGCATATCCTTACGGAGTTTCAGATCCAAAGCGCCCAAGGGCTCATCGAGCAGCAGAACCTTGGGGTGATTCACCAGGGCCCGGGCAATGGCTACACGCTGCTGCTGACCGCCGGAAAGGCTGGTAACACGGCGATTTGCAAAACCGGAAAGCATCACCAATTTCAGCATTTCCGTCACTTTCTGATCAATCTCCGCCTTGGGGAGTTTCCGCTCACGGAGGGGAAACGCTACATTCTCGTAAACGTTCAAATGGGGAAAGAGGGCATATTTCTGAAAAACAGTATTCACATTGCGCTTATGGGGAGGCATATCGTTGATGCGCTCTCCCATAAAAACGACATCGCCCTCATCGGGCTGGATAAAGCCCCCGATGATCCGCAGCGTGGTGGTTTTACCACAGCCGGAAGGTCCCAACAGCGTGATAAATTCGTTGTCGTAAATGTCCAAGTTGATCTGATCGAGAATCGTCTCACCGTCAAAGGACTTGGAAATATTTTTCAGCTCAATGATCTTATCCATCTTTCTCCCACACTTTCTATAGTATCTTTTTATTTTCAAATAAAAAAAGTGGCATACCGCTGTGCGGTGTGCCACCTGTAAGCTGTGATAATTTTACGCACTCCCACCTGTTGGACGCACAAATGCAGGAGCCCAAGGAAGGGGGGAACGGTTCAATCACCATGGATCAGAGTCTATATAGCAAAGATTACTTTTACTACTCTTATTGACCATTT
>JAHHSG010000011.1 GCA_020025305.1 Oscillospiraceae bacterium | reverse complement strand
TGCCTTTCAAGGTCTTTTTCTATTTTGAGGCAAATAGCACTGAAATCGCAAACTTCAAAGCAAGCCGCTTCCTTTTATACGAAAGGCACAGGAAGAAGTGTTGTACACGGATGAACCAATCGATGAACCATTACAAGAATTTAACAAATATTATATAAAAGCGTGGTATTGGATTTTACATAAATGAGGTAACATAAAGCGGATTGAGTTAATCAGTGATTCGAAAAATATTATCTAGTTAGAGGTAAAAATGTTGCACTATTTTTTTCTGGGATTTGCCATTGTATGTGAAATTTTGGCCACCGTATTGTTGAAGTATTCAGATGGATTAACGAAGGTTTGGCCGTCTATTGGATGCGTGGGAGCATATATACTTTGTTATTTCTTTTTTGGAAAGGCAGTAACAAAAATTCATTTAGGAATAGCGTATGCAACATGGTGTGGAGTTGGAATTGTGGCAACGACGCTGATTGGTTATTTTGTTTTCGGAGAAAAACTAAGCACACAAATAGTGGTTGGAATATTGTGTATTACAGCAGGATGTGTCATTTTAAACCTAAAGCACTGAAAGACAAAGGAGAAAGAGATTATGCCGTCAACATACGCCCATTATCGAATGGGAAAAGAAGTCATCCACCAGTTGCATTCAAAAGAGCGAGCTATCATTGAAAAATATCTGGATCTTTATATGATTGGGCTGCATGGGCCAGACATTTTATTTTATTATGGCGCACTTGGGAGTAATGCCGTCAATGCGGTTGGGTTTGGACTTCACGATGAATCGGGCCGCAGCTTTTTTGAAACAGCCTGCAAGGCAATAGAGAAGAGCCATCATCAGGAAGCGGCTTTGGCGTATACGTATGGGGTGCTAAATCATTTTGCGTTAGATACTACATGCCATCTATATGTGGATGAAAAGATTGAATGCAGTGACGTTACGCATACAGAAATTGAGGTTGAGTTTGACCGAAGTTTAATGATTTTAGATGGCTATGATCCCGTGCGCCATGTCCTGACAGACCATATTCATCCAACCACCGGTAATGCAGAAATCATTTCGGAATTTTATAGCGGAGTCACAGCGAAGCAAGTAAAAAAAGCGCTTAATTCCATGATTTTTTATAATAAAGTGCTGCTTGCAAATACGGATTTTAAAAGAAAGGTGATTGACGCATTATTAAAAATGACGGGGAATTATAAGGAAATGCATGGCCTTATTGTCAGCCCAGAGGGGAATCCCGCATGTGAGGATAGTAATCAGAAACTGTTGGAATTATATGAACAAGCCAAAAGGAGAGCGGTGGTTCTGATCCATGATTTTGATGAAAATCTGAAAGGAACGAAACCTTTTGATTTGATCTTTGATTATGATTTTGGCGGACGAATGAAAAGTGGAGCGTGTGAATAATGGGGTCTTTGCATAAGTTTTTACATCATAGGAAAGTATTTAAGGGTCTTACAGAACAGGAATTTGCATGGGTGTTATACGATGTGGGCAATTCTGCATTTACCATGCTTGCATGTTCGCTTCTTCCCATTTGGTTTAAAGAATTGGCGGTAGGAACCGCACCGGGACAAATATCAGGAAGTCAGGCGACTGCCTTTTATTCTGCCTCTATTTCCATTGTTACCTTGATCATTGCATTTATCGGGCCTATTTTTGGGACATTGGCCGATCGGAAAAATACGAAAAAATTCATATTTACCACAGCAACAGCTCTGGGTGTGATTCTCTGTTTTCTCAATGGATTTAGCATGGGCTGGATATCGTTTTTAATACTCACCGTAGTGACGCGTATTTGCTATAACATATCCATCACCATCTACGACTCCATGTTAAATGATATAACCACAGAAGATAGAATGGACAAGGTGTCATCCTATGGTTATGCATGGGGGTACTTAGGTTCCTGCATCCCCTTTTTGTTTGCCTTGCTGGCATATATTATGGGACCGGATATGTTAGGAATGATCTCCGGTCCGCTGAGCAGAGTGTTGGGTTTTGGAATCACAGCGGTCTGGTGGTTTATGGTAACGGTGCCGCTGCTGAGAAATTATAAGCAAACCAATTGGACGGAGAATACCTCTCATACCGTTAAGAACTCATTGTTAAAGATCTTTAGAACGCTGAAAGCAATCGCTTTGAAAGATAAAAAGGTGTTCTTCTTCTTGATCAGCTATTTCCTATACATTGATGGCGTAGGCACCATTATTGATAATTGCGTTAATATTGGAACGGATTTAAATCTGGATACAGTGGGGCAGGTAATTTTCTTGCTGCTAACGCAGGTGGTGGCCTTTGGCGGTTCACTTGTGTTTGCAAAACTGTCTGAGAAGTATAAAACAACGACATTGATTGGCGTTTGTATTATTGGATACTTCTTCCTCTGCCTGTATGCACTGGTGCTCAATTCCCTGCTGGAGTTTGCCGTGTTGGCCTTTGGCGTAGGGTGTTTTCAGGGTTCTATTCAGTCCCTTTCCCGTTCTTATTATTGCAAAATTATTCCTCCGGAGAAGTCGGGAGAGTATTTTGGAATATATGATGTTTTTTCCAAAGGCGCATCTTTTTTAGGCTCTGCGGTCATTGCAGTTGTTAAGCTGAATAACGGAACAATCAATACAGCGGTTGCGTGTCTTGCAGTGTTTTTCGCCTTGGGTTATGTATTCTTGAAAATTACAGAAAAGCAGGGGGCGCTCACCGGAGTGATGGCAGAAAACTCTTAAAGTTTACTCCGGATGACGGTACAGGCGTTGTAAGAGTTATTTGAACAGGGGACAAGCTGTACGGAGGATGTCTCATTTTAGCGTGCAAAACGAGATGTTCCGTAATTTGCGGAAACCAAAAAACGACATCATACACCAAAGCTGCATCCAAGGATGCAGCGTCTTGTGCGGCAGAAAAAACGCATCCTTGTGAAATGGGCAATCCCTTGATGGGGCTGCCCATTTTTTCTACAGTATGTTTAAAGAGCAGCGTGTTCGACTTATTCTGGCAAATCCAACAGTCCAAGACTTTGGGATTTTGCTGTTATTTTTGGCTATGATTCTGTGCTGCAACCAACAGTTGCGCTTTTGGCAAGGCGGATTGGTTGCCTTTTTCTATGTTTGACATTATACTTACCCTGTAAATCCATGATGAGGAGGCATTCTTTATGACCTTAGGTGAGCGCATTGTTGAACTCAGAAACGCCCAAGGGATTTCTCAGGCTGATTTGGCTGAAGCGATGGAGGTTTCCAGACAGTCGGTTAGTAAATGGGAAAACGGAGTTTCTACACCTGATTTGGACAAGTTAGTTAAGCTGGCTGACTATTTCGGCTTGACGCTGGATCAGATGGTAAAAGGAAAAGAGCCGGAGGCTTCCGGACAACCGGATGCGGCAGAAGAACCAGCTGCACAAGCGTATTGCCCTGCTCCAAAACGGACGAAAGCACAATCCATAGGAGTTTTGTTCCTGTGTCTTAGTGCTTTTACCAGTATCTTATTTGCAATACTCTTTGGTGTTGGGGGCATCATTTTTGCAGTCCCCTTTTTACTGTTTGGGCTGATCTGCTTTTTTGTAAAAAGCCATCCCATACTGAAAGCTGCCTGGACGGACTATCTCGTCCTCAGCATCGTTTGTCATTTTTGCACAGGAAGCAGCCCTTCTGCCATTTTGCGGACATTTCAATGGACGTATGAGATGAACTACGCCATTTTGGCCTTTAGCTGGATTTGGTTCTTGGTGATTGTGGCGCTTGTCATCGGTACTGCCGCCGTTTTACGCCATCAAGGATGGGCATGGACACCACAATATATTGCTGAACTTGTCTTTGGCCTCGTACTCTTTGCGCAGAGCTATGTTCTAAGAGCGTTCCTCCATCCTGGCGGTAATTATATATATTGGGTTTCTATGCTTAGCTCTTATTTGCAGCTTGCCGGTTTGACAATCCTGGTGACTGATGTCACCAGATGGGCAGTCAGCAGGAAAAAAGCAAGCAGCAGCGGGCATCATTAAGAGATCCGCTCCCCCTGTTCCCGTTTTCATCATAGATCAAGATGGCAGAAATTGAACGGCACCCCATTTGCTGAGCAGTAGGATCTACTGTCCGGCAAATGGGGTGATTTTTTGTGGCAAAAGGACAACCGAAAACGTTATGCACCGGAATGCAGGAAGTGGGCTGCGGCAGCCATGTACAGTGAAAACCGAGCTGGCAAGCCTTCCCTCAATTCTCCTTTTATGATGCCATCTATCGCATAGCACAAAGCATTTATGGAGACATGGGCGGACACCAAGAGGGCCAAGGCATCAAAAAGGCCGCCTTAGCGGCGGCCTGCAGGTGTTATATAAGTGGAAAATCTTTTCAGCGCCCCGTTGCGGTGCGACCGAACAGAGGCGCTGATCGGGCTTCATCCAACCACCCGCTGCTTGGATGGTTTTGGCGTTATTGAGAAAACTGCGCCTTGTAGATAGCGGCTTTTTCCACATACTCTTGGGCGCTGTGGCGATTGGCATCTATTTCTTCTGCGGTGACGGAGCGGCGGACCTTACCGGGACTGCCTATGACTAGGGAGCCGTCCGGGATAACGGCGTTCTGGGGGATCAAGGCGCCGGCGGCTATGATGCAGTTTTTGCCGATCACGGCACCGTTGAGAACGATGGCTCCCATGCCAATGAGACTGTTGTCACCCACCGTACAGCTGTGAAGAATGGCACCGTGTCCTACGGTAACACCACGGCCGATGGTCAAAGGCAGATGGGGGTCGGTGTGTAGGACACAGTTGTCCTGCAGATTGCTGTCTGCTCCTACGGAAATGGAGGCGTACTCTGCGCGGATGACAGCACCGAAAAAGACGCTGCTGCCTTCTTCCAACGTCACGTCACCCAGCACAAAAGCACCGGGGGCAATAAAGACAGAGGGGTGCATAGAGGGCGTTTTCATAACAGTTCACCTTACTTAAAGAGCCAGCGGCACACGAGGATAACAACGCAGGCACCTGCCACACCGATCAGGATGACGCCAATGGTACCGGTAGCGCCCAGACCGATGGTGCTGGCAAGAAAGCTGCCTACAGCGGAGCCGAGGATACCCAGAATGATGTTGCGCAGAACACCGCCGGGGCTATTCATGAGTTTACCGGCGATCCAGCCGATGAGAGCACCAAGAATAATAGAAAATAGCATGAGAAAACTCCTTTAAAATCAATGATCAGTTCATTAGATGAACATTCAAATGGGGGTAGGTCATCTCCACATGGGCCTCATGGAAGGCCTCGCGGATGTGCTCGGTGAGAGGGAAAAAGACTTCGTTATATTTATCCGGTTTACACCAGACACGAACCAGATACTCAATACTGTTGTCACCGTAGGCACTGACCAACACCTCTGGTACCGGATCTGGGAGGATGTCCGATGTGGCGGCGATGGCGTTGAGGCAGGCCTGCCGCACGGTGGCAGTGGGAGCGTTGTAGGAAGCCGAGACGGTCACGACGATACGGCGGCTGCCATTGGCTGTAAAGTTGGTGATCTTTTCAGCGGAGATGGTGCTGTTGGGCACAATCAACTGTTGTCCGTCATCTGTATTGAGATAGGTGGAGTGGAGGGAGATGTTCTTTACAACACCGCGTCCGCTGGGCGTGTCGATATAATCCCCAATCTGGAAAGGCTTGGTGGTCAAAATGACAAGCCCCCCTGCAATGTTGGAGAGTACATTCTGAATGGCAAGAGAGATGGCCAGTGAAAGTACCGATAAAAGGGCAATCAAAGAAGTTGTTGGAATCCCCAGTTGATCGGCCACAATCAGGAGCAGAACGACCCATAGAATCACACGGACAGCATTGACAACATAGCGCTGGGTGCGTTGCTCTACGGAAGGACGGTCGATCATACGGCGCAGCATCTTAAGAAAAAGCTGAATCAAGACGACACCCAGAAGAAAGGTGAGTGATGTATACAGTATTTGTTCCAATGGGAGATTTTTCAGAGAAATTCCTGCAAAAATTTCGTTGATATTCGTAGAGGGCACGAGATTCATCCCCCTCCTCTCTTTTTATAATATGTTATTATAGCCGATGGCCTGTTCTTTGGCAAGCGGCATACCGCGTCACTGATGACAAGAATTCGCTTTACAAATCCCGGTGCCATCCTTTATAATGGTAAATAGAAGAGTGAATAAACAATGTGTTGAATCAAAAAGATTGGAGAGAAAAAATGGATCGATTCTTTCATGTGACAGAGCGCGGATCTACCGTGCGCACGGAAATCATGGCAGGTCTGACCACCTTTATGGCAATGGCTTATATCCTGATGGTCAACTCCGGCATGATTTCCTCTGTGGGGACTGTGTCTTACGGTGCCATCTACATCGCAACCGCCATTTCCGCTATTATCGGCACTGTATTGATCGGGCTGCTGGCAAACCTGCCTTTGGCACAGGCTTCCGGTATGGGCTTGAACGCCTTTTTTGTCTACACCGTTTGCTTTGGCTTCGGACTGAGCTATGCCAATGCGCTGGTGCTGGTGCTGTGCGATGGCCTGATCTTCGTGCTGCTGACTGTTACCGGCCTGCGTAAGCTGATCTTTGATGCCATTCCACAGGCGGTCAAGGCCGCCATTTCCGCCGGTATCGGTCTGTTCATTGCCTTCATCGGCCTGCAGAATGCGGGCATCGTGGTCAATGACGAGGCCACACTGGTGAACCTGCGTTCCTTCAATGTGTTGGGAGGCAACGCCGCATGGGCAGATTTGTTCCCGGTACTCATTACGATTCTGGCCGTGTTTGCCATTGCCGCCATGTCCTATCGCAAGGTGAAGGGTGCGGTGCTGTGGGGCCTGCTGGGATCTGCCGTGCTGTACTACGCCGTGGGGCTTCTCACCGTGCCCGGATTCTATGATCTGGCTGTGGCGCCCAACCTGACCTCTGACTTTCTGGGTGCCTTCCGTGATTTTGGCTCTCAGGCGTTTTTGAAGGTCTTCACGGAGGGATTTGACTTCTCTGCCTACATCGCAGCGCATGGTACGCTGGACTTCGTCATCATGTTCCTCACTACCATGCTGGCTTTTTGTATGGTGGATATGTTCGATACCTTGGGAACTCTGTTTGGCGCCTGCTCCGTGGGAGGTCTGCTGACCAAGGACGGTGACGTGCCCAACATGAACCGTGCCATGCTGGCTGACTCTATCGCCACCTGCTGCGGTGCTGTGTGCGGTACCTCTACCGTGACCACCTATGTGGAGTCCTCCTCCGGCGTAGCTGAGGGCGGTCGTACCGGTCTTGCCTCTATGGCTACTGCAGCATTTTTCTTTATTGCCATGTTCTTGGCCCCTGTTGCGCAGCTGATCCCGTCCTATGCCTGTGCTGCGGCACTCATTTATGTGGGCGTTTTGATGATGGGCAACGTGAGGAATATTGATTGGAGTGATGCCAGTGCGGCTGTCCCGGCATTTTTGACCATGGCCTTCATGCCGCTGACCTACAATATCTCCTATGGTATTGCCTTTGGCCTGATCGGCTATGTGTTTACGAAGCTGTTCTCCGGCAAGGTCAAGGAAATCAGCGTGGGTACTTGGGTCATTGCTCTTCTCTTTGCTGTCATGTTCTTTGTTTCCCGGTAAAAGTACATAGCAAGGCGGGGCCGCACAGCGGCCCCGCCTTTGTTTATGCATGGTAACGGGGGGAGTCAAAATCCTCCACGGGCTCATCGTATTTGGTGTCCCAAACCTGCACCCGATTGCGTTCATCAAAAGCCAGGCGCATGGCTACGGCGCGAGCCCCCTCCAAGTCATCTGTCTCGAAAAAAACGGCAGGCGGCAACGTGAGATCCATCGTTTTCCCTACAAGAACAGTGAAGCGCACGGCGTATCTCCCTTCTTACTTATATTGTGCTCAGTATACTCCCCCGGGAGAGAAATTGCAATCATCCTGCAGGAAAAAGAGAAAAAGGCTTTCTTTCCATCGTTGGATAGGGTATAATATCAAAGTTAAAGTATAGAGGATAGAGAGGGAGAGTACTGTGAAACTTGGGTTTGACAATGACAAATATTTGCAGTTGCAGGCGCATCATATCAAAGAGCGGGTGGCGCAGTTCGGCGGCAAGCTGTATTTGGAGTTCGGCGGTAAGCTGTTCGATGATCACCATGCGTCCCGGGTTTTGCCGGGTTTCCAGCCAGACAGCAAGATCCGGATGCTGGAGACGATGAAAGAGGATGTAGAGATCCTCATAGCCATTAATGCCTGGGATATCGAGAAGAGCAAGAAACGCGGGGATCTGGGTATTTCCTACGATGAAGAGGTACTGCGTCTTATTGATATTTTCCGCGGCATGGGCTTTTTTGTGGGCAGTGTAGTCATTACCCAATATGCCTCTCAGACGGCGGCGGATGCGTTTATTCGGCGGCTCAAGGCGCTGGGGGTCAAGTCCTGCCGCCACTATACCATCGCCGGTTATCCCTCCGATGTTGCCCACATTGTCAGCGATGAGGGCCTTGGTAAAAACGACTACATTGAGACCACCCGGTCGGTGGTAGTGGTAACTGCACCGGGGCCGGGCAGCGGCAAGATGGCTACCTGTCTCAGTCAGCTCTACCACGATCACAAGCGTGGCATACAGGCCGGTTACGCCAAGTACGAGACGTTTCCCATTTGGAATCTTCCCTTGAAGCACCCGGTGAACTTGGCCTACGAGGCCGCCACGGCCGATCTCAATGATGTGAATATGATCGACCCCTTCCATCTGGAGGCCTATGGTGAGACGACGGTGAACTATAACCGCGACGTAGAGATTTTCCCTGTACTCAATGCCATGTTCCAGAAGATACAGGGATGCTCTCCCTATAAATCTCCCACCGATATGGGCGTGAACATGGCGGGCTTTGCTATTGTGGACGACGAGGTGTGTCAAAAGGCTTCCCGTCGTGAGATCCTGCGGCGTTACTATGATGGCATGGTGCAGCGAGCCCGGGGGGAAGGCGATGAAACACTGGTGCGTAAGCTGGAAATTGTCATGCAGAAGGCCGGCGTTACGCCGGAGATGTGTCCGGCGGTGACGGCCAGCTTGAAGCGGGCGGAGCTGACCGGAGCGCCTGCCGGTGCCATGGTTCTGGCCGATGGCAGAGTTGTTACCGGCAAGACTTCAGATCTGCTGGGCGCTTCTGCAGCGCTTCTGCTGAACGCTTTGAAGGCCATGGCCGGGATCGATCAAAAGCTGAAACTGATCCCCTCATCGGTCATTGAGCCCATCAGTCAGTTAAAGACCCAAAATCTGGGCCACAGCAACCCCCGGCTGCACTCCGATGAGGTGCTGATTGCTTTGGCCATCTCCGGACTTACCAATCCGCTGGCCACAATGGTACAGGAACAGTTGGCTTCCCTGCGGGGCTGCGATGCCCACTTTTCTGTGATCATCTCCTCTGAGGATATCGAGCTTTATCGGCGCTTGGGAATCAACGTGACCTGCGAGCCGAAGTATGAGGTGAAAGCCCTCTATCACAAGTAAATAGGGAGAGGCGGCTGCCATCTGCGGCCGTCTCTTTTTTAAGGAAAGGATACCGCTATGAGAGAAAAAATTTCCCAGATCCTGGCAAAGGAACTGCAGCAGCCGCTGCAGTATGTGGAGAACGTGATCAACCTCTTGGATGAGGGAAATACGATCCCTTTTATTGTCCGCTATCGTAAGGAACTCCATGGAAGCATGGACGATACGGCTTTGCGTGCGTTGGAAGATCGATTGACCTATCTCCGGAGTTTGGAGACACGAAAAGAGGAGGTCAAAAAGACCATCGAGGGACAGGAAAAATTGACAGAGGAGCTTGCTGCGGCCATTGATAACGCCAAGACGCTGGCAGAGGTGGAGGATCTCTACCGGCCCTATAAGCAGAAGCGCCGTACCAGGGCTACCATGGCCAAGGAGAAGGGCCTGGAGGGGCTGGCAGCCACCATCTTCCTGCAGGAGAGCCGGGAGCCGCTGGATAGATTGGCCGCAGCGTATGTAGACGAGGAAAAGGGCGTGGCTGCGGTGGAGGATGCACTGGCCGGAGCCAATGACATCATTGCCGAGTGGATCGCCGACGATGCCGCCATCCGCAAGGAGCTGCGGGAGCTGACTTTGAAAAAAGGCACCTTGCGCTCTGTGGCCGCCAAAGAGGAGGATTCCGTCTATCGACTCTACTACGATTTCAGTCAGACGCTCTCCAAGCTGGCAGGCCACCAGATTTTGGCCATCAACCGTGGGGAGAAAGAAGAATTCCTGAAAGTGTCGGTAGAAGTGGATCGGGAGTGGGCCTTGGGGCTGATCTGGAATCGCGCCGTCAAGGGCCGCGGCGCCTGCGCAGCCTTTGTCCGCAGCGCCTGCGAGGATAGTTTTGATCGACTGTTGTGGCCGTCCCTGGAGCGAGAAATCCGTGCTATGTGCACGGAAAGCGCCTGTGAGGGGGCGATTGCCAACTTTGGCCTGAACCTGCGTCCTCTTTTGATGCAGCCCACGGTCAAGGGCCACGTGACCATGGGGCTTGACCCCGGCTATGCCCACGGCTGTAAAGTGGCGGTTATTGACGGTACCGGCAAAGTGCTGGACACCACAGTGGTCTATCCCACCTACGGTGAGCGGCAGAAGAAGGAGGCTATTGAAAAGCTTTCCCGGCTGGTGCGCCGTCACGGTGTGGAGCATATTGCCATTGGCAACGGTACGGCCAGCCGTGAGACGGAGCAGATGGCGGTGGAATTGATTCGTCAGGTGGGAGGCGGCGTGTCCTATATGATTGTCAACGAGGCCGGCGCATCCGTATATTCGGCCAGTAAGCTGGCGGCGGAGGAGTTTCCGGAGTACGATGTGAATCTTCGCAGCGCCGTGTCCATTGCGCGCCGGATGCAGGATCCTCTGGCGGAGCTGGTAAAGATCGATCCCAAGGCCATCGGCGTGGGACAGTATCAGCATGATATGCCCCAGAAGCGGCTGGATGAGACGCTCTCGGGTGTGGTGGAGGACTGCGTCAACGCCGTGGGTGTGGATGTGAATACCGCTTCGGCCAGCTTGCTGGGGCGGGTGTCCGGACTCAATGCCACCACGGCGAAAAACATTGTGAAGTACCGGGAGGAGAACGGTATTTTTACCGGGCGTCGGCAGCTTTTGAAGGTGCCTAAGCTGGGCCCCAAGGCCTTTGAGCAGAGTGCCGGCTTCCTGCGGGTACCGGAGAGCAAGTCCGTGCTGGACAATACCGGTGTTCACCCCGAGAGCTACAAGGCCGCCGAGGCGCTGCTGGCCCTCACCGGCTATACGCTCAAGGACGTGGCGGCAGGGGAGATGACCCTCTTGGAGCAGAAGGTGAAGCTTTTGGGTGAGGAGAAGGTAGCGCAAGAGATCGGCGTTGGCGTCCCCACCCTCCGTGACGTGATCAAGGAGCTTTTGAAGCCGGGACGTGATGTGCGAGATGAACTGCCTGCCCCTATTTTGCGGACGGATGTGCTGGACATCAAGGATCTGGCCCCCGGCATGGTGCTTACCGGCACCGTGCGCAATGTGGTGGATTTCGGCGTGTTTGTGGATATTGGAGTCCATCAGGATGGTCTTGTCCACATCTCCCAAGTGTGCAGCAAGTTTATTAAGCACCCCAGTGAAGTGGTGGCGGTAGGCGACATCGTCAAGGTCGTGGTACTGGAAGTGGATGAGAAGAAGCACCGGATTGGCCTGAGCATGCGGCAGGTGCCCAAAGAGTAAAATAAGCAAAAAAAGGACTGCCGGCGGCAGTCCTTTTTTATGCGCCCTTGTACTTTTTCCGCGTGGCAAGGCCGCCGCGGATGTGGCGCTGGGCCTTATTTTCCTCCAAGACCGCCTTGGCCTGCAGATAGAGACTGCGATTATAGTAGGGCAAACGCTCGGAGATGTCCTTATGTACCGTAGACTTGCTGACACCGAATTTCTGGGCGGCGTCACGCACGGTGGTGCGGTTTTCGATAATGTAGGCGGCCAAATCGCAGGCCCGCTGTTCCATATTTCCTTTGATAGCTCACCACTCCCGACATTCAACTTGCAGTGGGAGTATATGCAGCGAAAATGAAAAAAAGTACAAAGACCTGAAAAGGCGGGGCTGTACTCTATAGAGTGCAGCTATAAAAATGACGACGCCGCCGAGCAAAAGAGCTGGGCGGCGTGTTGGATATGGCTGTAAAAGAAAGCTTAGGCATTTTCTGCCAGTCGGTGCAGTGTTTCGCGGACAGCGCCGGGACCGGCAATGAGATGGGAAAACCAGTCCTCTACCAGTGGGGCAAGGCCCAGCTCGTAGAGATCGGAGCCCATGATGGAGGCATTGGAGAGAATCGGCTGCAGTGTTTTGTGTACGTCACAGGCCTGGCCTAACTTGACATGTGCCAACAGCGGCATTAACTCTGAAAGCATAGGGTCGTCACTGGGGGTAAAGGTATTTCCGCTGTCATCCAGAGCCATCAGGTAGCGGCACCAGGCCGCCAGCACAAACGAGATCCCCTTGAGGTCACGGACGTCTAACGCAGGATGCGCGGCATATTTTTTTATTGTGTTTCCAAAGCGGACAGGGATCTTTTGGGAACTGTCGGAAGCAATGCGCTGGGGTGCGTCTTGCAAAAAGGGGTTGGGCAGACGCTTGGTGATCACTTCATCCAAAAAGGCATGTGGAGAGATTACGCCCGGATCTACTACCACCGGCAGACCTTCGCTATAGCCTATGCGCTCGGCGAGACGGCGGAGGTCTTCGTCCTTCATCTCCTCATTAATGAAAGTAAAACCTAAAAGACAGCCTAGTATGGCCAGACTGGTATGGAGAGGATTGAGACAGGTACAAACCTTCATTGTCTCCACCTTATCCACTGTCTCACGCGTAGTGAAAATAACGCCGGCACGCTCCAGCGGAGGCCGACCGTTGGGAAAAGCGTCCTCAATGACCAGATACTGTGCCTCTTCGGTGTTGACAAAGGCAGCGGCATAGGAACCGTGGCGTGTCACATGGAGTTCCATGCCCGCAAGGCCATCCTGCATGAGCATCCGGGAGACAGCTTCGCTGGGCCGAGGCGTAATCTTGTCAATCATGGTCCAAGGAAAGGTGATGTTTCTGCGATCGGAGATCCAATCCACAAAACCGGCGCTGCATAGACCACGCTCCTGCCAGCCCTGTGCAATGGCCGTTATGGCAGCTTCCAGACGAGAACCATTATGGGAGCAGTTGTCCATGCTGACCAGAGCCAGCGGCGCACCACAGGTGGTGAAGCGCTGATGACACAGCGCCGTGATGCGGCCAAGATAGCTGACTGCGCCTGCGGGGCCGGCTTCCATGTCCTGCAGAATGTTGGGCAGTACGGTGCCGCTGCCAGAGAGATAGTTATACGCCTTTTCTGTAATGGTCAAACTGGCCATTTGCAAGGAGGGGTTAGAAAAAATGTCCAGCAGTGCCTGCCATTCCTCTGGGGAGTTTACCATGCAGAAACTGTCGGCAATGCTGCTTACCACTTTTTTGCGGATCTCGCCGTCGGCGCACAGCGTAGCGGTCACGGTGAGATTATCAAAAGGGCGGTAAACTGTGTCCAGCAGAGATGCGTCAAAGCCTACCGCCACTAAAATACCGGTATCACAGCTGCCCTCATCCAACAGTTGCTGGCTAAGCGGAGCCAAAAAAGCACGGAAGAGATTGCCGGCTCCGAAATGAATCCAAGTGGGATGGGCCTTTGTGGCTTGGATCATGGCCTGATCATTAAAATGAGGAAGCTCATATCCGAGTGAAGAAAAAAACGTGCGGTTTTCTTGCAGAGACAGACGGGACAGCTTCATAATTTTTCCTCCTGATTCTCTCTTACCTCCCCATGGGAAGGTAGGGTCATTCTATATAAAGAGTATATCGCAGCGCAGTTAATGTCAAGCAAATATATTACTTGAATACAAAGTATTTTGTTTAATTTCAAGGCTTTGAAAAGCAAGCAACAATGGATATTGCAATACTGATATATTAGTGATATACTAACCTAAATTATGAAACCCATTGTAGAACAAAATCGAGGGAGCAGGAAGGAAGTGAGCCTATGAAGCCGTTTATGGATTCGGACTTTTTGCTTGGGAGCGAGAGTGCAAAGACGCTCTATCACGACTATGCGGAGGCCATGCCCATCATCGACTATCACTGCCACATCAACCCGGCTGAGATCGCCGAAAATCGGCGCTTTTCCACGATTACGCAGGTTTGGCTGAGCGGCGATCACTATAAGTGGCGCGCCATGCGCTCGGCAGGCGTGCCGGAGCGGTGCATTACAGGCGATGCCAGTGATGAGGAGAAGTTTCACGCCTGGGCAGATACGATGCCGAAGCTGATTGGCAATCCACTGTATCACTGGACACACTTGGAGCTGCAGCGCTATTTCAATATAGATGAGCCGCTGTGTGCCAAAAGCGCTGATGAAATCTATCGGATGTGCAATGAAGCACTGACCAGCGCAGAGATGTCGGCGCAGGGAATTTTGAAAAAGAGCCGGGTGGAGCTGTTGTGTACCACCGATGATCCGGCGGATGATCTTCACTACCACCGCCAGATTGCGGCGGAGGGCTGTCCCACCGTGGTGCTGCCTGCCTTCCGACCGGACAAGGCGCTGCGCCCGGATCAGCCGGGGTATGATGATTACCTGCGGAGGCTGGAGGCTGCCTCTGGTGTAACGATCCGCTCGATGGATGATCTGCGCCAGGCACTTTTAAATCGCATTGCTTTTTTTCATGAAAATGGCTGCCGGGTCAGTGACCACGGACTGGATAAATGTATTTGCCGCACTGCCACGGAGGCAGAACTTAATGAGATCCTGCGAAAGGGACGTGCCGGGGATGCCATCCGTGTGGAGGAGGCGGAGGCCTTCCAGACGGAACTGCTGCGTACCTGTGCCAAGGCATACCGCCAGCGAAGCTGGGTGATGCAGCTGCATTTTGGCTGTGTGCGCAATGCCTCGTCTACCATGTTTGCGCGTTTAGGGGCGGATGCCGGATTTGATACTGTCAATGACGAGGGGTTTACAGCGCCTGCACTGGTGGCACTGCTGGATTTGCTGGAGAGGGATGAAGCACTGCCCAGAACGGTGCTCTACTCCCTGAACCCGGCGGATAATGCCGTCATCGCTTCGGTGATGGGCAGCTTCCAGACCGACAGCATTGGTATGGGGCGGATGCAGATGGGCAGCGCTTGGTGGTTCAATGACCATAAGCACGGCATGGAGCGTCAGCTCATCGACCTGATGAGTATGGGCGTGGTCGGTGATTTTGTCGGTATGCTCACCGACAGCCGTAGCTTTCTCAGCTATACACGCCATGAATACTTTCGCCGCATTCTCTGCAATCTGCTGGGGGAACTGGTGGAAAATGGAGAATACCCGGCGGATTTGGATTCTCTGGGGCGGATGGTGGAAAACATCAGCTACGGCAACACCCGGAAGTACTTTGGCTTTAATGCTTTGCTAAAATCATATAAAAGGGGAGACATGATATGAAACGCTATGCACTTGTAGTTCCTACCAGCATGGGGGTGCGGATTACCCCGGTGAACCGGCAGCCCGTACATATCAGCCATGAGTTCTATATGCAGGCTACCAGCGCCGAAACCAATGTGGCCACCGTTCCGGCTTCCTTGGGATTGCCGGTAAAGGTGCTGACTACTTTTGTGGAGGATTCTCCCATTGCTGCCTTTATTAAGAGCGACCTGCGCAGCCGCAATATGGAATTTGAGGGGAAAGATGTACCGCAGGGCGGCCCTTGGGGCTATCGCCATCAGTTTAATATTGCGGACTCCGGCTTCGGTCTGCGTGGGCCGCGCGTGCAGAATGATCGGGCCGGTGAGGTTGGCCGCACACTGAAGGTGGAAGATTTTGACCTTCCGCGCATTTTCGGCGAGGAGGGGGTGGAAATTCTGCACCTGTCCGGCTTGATTGCCGCCTTGTCACCGGAGACGAGCCGCTTCTGCTTAGAGCTGGCTCGTGCCGCCAAGGCCTATGGTACCAAAATCTCCTTTGATCTGAACTACCGCGCCTCTTTCTGGAAGGGGCGGGAAGAGGAACTGCGTGCTGTATTTTGTGAGATTGCCTCTCTCTCCGATATTCTCATTGGTAACGAAGAGGACTTTCAGCTGTGCCTGCATGTGCAGGGGCCGGAGGCAGGAGGGGAGGATCTATCCGACAAGATCAGCAGCTTCCAGGAGATGATTCTACGCGTGCAGAAGGCGTTCCCAAATGTAACGACATTTGCCAATACGCTCCGTCAGGTGATTAGTGCCAACGAGCACCTCTGGGGAGCGATCCTGCTTCGTGACGGGCAGTGGCATGTGGCTGAGCCCCGTCCTATTCAGGTGCTCGATCGCATCGGCGGCGGCGACGGATTTGTAGGCGGATTGCTGTATGGCATATTAAAGGAGTGGAAGGCGGAGGACTGCCTTCACTTTGGTTGGGCCACTGGTGCTATGGCGGCTACCATGCTCAATGACTATGCACAGCCCGCCGATGAAGAACAGGTATGGGCTGTTTGGAGCGGTAATGCCCGAGTGAAACGGTAAATTCTTATAAAGGCGAAAGGGAGAGATCCAAGTATGCAAATGGCAGATATTGGCCTGATTGGTCTGGCCGTCATGGGTGAAAACCTGGTGATGAATATGGAATCCAAGGGATTCACCGTAGCTGTGTATAACCGTACTCTCGAAAGAGTGAAGCACTTTGTAGAGGGGAGGGCAAAGGATAAGAACATCATCGGCACTTACTCTATTGCCGAACTAGTCAACCATTTGAAAAAGCCCCGGCGTGTTATGATGATGGTGAAGGCCGGTGCAGCTGTGGACAACCTCATTGAGCAGCTGTTGGAGCATCTGGAGCCGGGCGATATTATCATCGATGGGGGCAACAGCCATTTCCCCGACACGATGCGCCGCTGCGCCTATGTGGAGAGTCATGGCCTTCTGTATGCCGGTGTAGGTGTTTCTGGCGGTGAGGAGGGGGCACTCCATGGACCCTCCCTTATGCCCGGCGGATCGCCGGCGGCATGGCCGCAGATCAAGGGCATCCTGCAGGCAATCTGTGCCAAAGTGTCCGATGGCAGCCCTTGCTGTGACTGGGTGGGTGAGAATGGTGCAGGGCACTTTGTCAAGATGGTACATAACGGCATTGAGTACGGCGATATGCAGCTCATTTGCGAGGCATATCAACTGATGCGGGACGGCCTTGGCATGAGTGCACAGGAGATGAGCAACGTCTTTGCCCAATGGAATAACACAGAGCTGGATAGCTATCTTATCGAGATCACCGCGGAGATCCTGGCCTATAAGGATACCGATGGCGCACCCATTGTGGATAAGATTTTAGATACCGCCGGACAGAAGGGAACCGGCAAGTGGACGGCTATTGCCGCTTTGGACGAGGGAGTCCCACTTACGCTGATCGGGGAGTCCGTCTGGGCTCGCAGTCTCTCTGCACATAAGGAAGAGCGTATTGCGGCGGCGGAAGCGTTTGGGCGTCAGATTACACCTGTTACCGGAGATAAGGAGCAATTTATTGAGTGCATCCGTCAGGCGCTGTATGCCTCCAAAATTATCTCCTATGCCCAGGGATACGCCTTGATGCGCTCTGCGGCCAAGACCTACGGTTGGAACTTAAACTACGGCGGTATTGCCCTTATATGGCGGGGTGGCTGTATTATTCGCAGTGCCTTCCTTGGCAAGATCGAAGAGGCGTTTCACCGCGATGCGGACTTGCAGAACCTGCTGCTGGATCCCTATTTCTGCGGCGAAATCAAAAAACTGGTACCCGCATGGCGTACGGTAGTTTCCACAGCGGTCAATTCCGGTATTCCTTGCCCTGCCTTTGCGGCGGCCTTGAGCTATTTTGATGGGTATACCAGTGGGCGTCTGTCTGCCAATCTGCTGCAGGCACAGCGCGACTATTTTGGTGCTCATACCTATGAGCGGCTGGATGCACCTCGTGGTCAGTTTTTTCACACGAATTGGACAGGCCACGGTGGGGATACTTCCGCAGCAACATATTCCGTTTAACGGGAAAAAAGGAGGCAACAATGGAACTGTTTTACCGTGCCCAAGAGGAGCAGGGACTGTCGGCGGAGGAGATTCGTGCCGCCTGCGCCAAGTCCTTGGAGGGAAAACGTCCGCACCGTGCGCTGCTGCTGCCGCCGGACTATACCCGTTATCACTCCAATGCCGGTTTCATTACCAATGTCTACTATCATCTGCTGACGGATCTGGGCTGTGATGTAGACGTCATGCCGGCGCTGGGCACCCATGTTCCGGTGACGGCAGAAGAGAGTGCCGATATGTTTGGGGATATTCCCTATGCAAAGATGATTCCGCACAATTGGCGCACTGATGTGGTGCGTTTGGGCGAAGTGCCCGGAGACTATATCGGAGAACTGACGGAAGGCCTGTGGACTGAGCCAATCAGTGTGGAGATCAACCGTCGTGTCATGGACCCGTCCTATGATCTGATTCTCTCTGTGGGGCAGGTGGTACCCCACGAGGTGATTGGTATGGCGAATCACTCCAAAAACCTATTTGTAGGCGTGGGTGGCAGCGATATGATCAATAAAAGCCATATGGTGGGTGCTGTATACGGTATGGAACGGATGATGGGGCGGGATCATACACCGGTGCGAGAGATCTTAGACTATGCACTGGAAAAATATCTGGTACAGCGTCCGATTCTCTTTGTCCTGACAGTAACGACTGCTCCGCAGGGGGAGATTCACACCCATGGGCTTTTTATCGGTGATACGCGCCGGGTGTTGGAGGAGGCTATTGCGCTCTCACAGCAGAAGAATATGGATTATGTGGAAAAGGGCATCAAAAAGTGCGTGGTCTATCTCAATCCTAAGGAGTTTCACACCACATGGCTGGGTAATAAGGCGATTTACCGCACTCGTATGGCCATCGCTGACGGTGGGGAGCTGCTGGTGCTGGCTCCGGGTGTGGAACGTTTCGGCGAAGATCAACAGATCGATGCCTTGATTCGCAAATACGGCTACTGCGGTCGGCTGCAGGTATTGAAGGAATTCCGGGAGAATGAGGATTTACAGCAGAATATGGGGGCGGCAGCCCACTTGATTCATGGATCTTCTGATGGGCGTTTCCGCATTACCTATGCCGTGAAAAATATTTCGCAGGAGGAGATCCGCAGTGTCCACTTTGATGCGGCGGATTATGATGAGACGGTGCGCCGATACGATCCGGAGAAACTGCACTACGGCTATAACACCATGCCGGATGGGGAGGAAATCTACTATATTCCTAATCCGGCGCTGGGTCTGTGGATTGACCGAACTCGGTTTGAGGCGGAATAAGTTGGCGGAAGAATCATGTAAACAACGAAAACACCGCTGTTCCTTTGGAGCAGCGGTGTTTTCGTATCCAAATTTTAATAGAAGGTGTGCATCATCGTTCGGATGGCTTCCTGATAGGACAGCTGCAGATGATCCGCCAGCAGCGTGCAGGATTTTTCCATATCCTGATCGAGAATGGCATCTAAAATGGCAATATGCTCCAAGTTACTGGCGCGATAACGGGCAGTCTGCCAAGTGGTAACCTGAATAAGGTTGAGGTAATTTACAAGGCTGCGCAGCAGATCGGAGACATACTGATTATGCAGGGTGTCCACCAGCTCCAAGTGAAAACGATTGTCTAGGTCAATGAGCGCCATGGCGGTCTCGCCTGTATTACCGGCACTGTCATCCTCATGCTGCAGAAGAAGCGCACGCATCTCCATGGCCCACTGCAGATCTATCAGAGAGAAGCATTGACGCAGCACAATAGGCTCCAGAAGTCTGCGGATTTCAAAAATGTCATGTACATCTTTCGGTGTGGGCAGTGTGATTTCGATGCCTTTTCTGGGATGGACTGTCAACAGATGATCCTGTGCCAGAATTAAAATTGCCTCCCGGATCGGTGTGCGGCCGATGCCCAGCAGTTCCTGCAGCTGTGCTTCGTTGACGATTTGCCCGGGCAGCAGATCTTTGTGGAGGATCATGCTTTTGATTTTGTTATAAGCAGTTTGGGAAAGACTTTCACGACCCTTGATGGGGAGCTTTGCCATGGGAATCCTCCTATCATTTTACATGACTGATATATCACGTGGTTATTTATAATGACTAAAAAGTATATCACTGATAGCTTTAGTATAGCCCTGGTAGTGCGGAAAGTCAATATTGTTTAGCAAATATTAGTGAATTTGCGAAATTATGCGGGGAAGATGAAAAAGCGGGTTGACACATTAAACGCAAGATGGTATCATCCATATAATATATCACAAATATATCATGCGTCCACGGAAACAAATTGTGCAATTAGTAACAATGTTTTCGCCAACAGTGGTGGAAATCCCCACTGCAGAGCGCGGGCATCATGCAGTGAAATAGTGCGGCATAGCCGCGGAAAAGCCGGATTCGGCAAACGGGAGGCAAAAGGTTATGAGTATGATCAGTGTCAAGGGACTTCGCAAGAGTTTCGGAAAGAATGAAGTTCTCAAGGGCATCAACATTGAAATTCAGCCCGGCGAAGTGGTGGCTATTGTAGGGCCTTCCGGCTGTGGAAAATCTACGTTTTTGCGCTGTCTCAACCTGTTGGAGAAGCCTACAGACGGCGAGATCATTTACCATAATGTGGATTTGGTAAAGGCGAGTGCAAAAGAGGCTGGCAAAGTGCTATTGGGCATGGGCATGGTGTTTCAGCAGTTTAACCTCTTCCCGCACAAGACAGTGATCGACAATATTACGATGGCGCCTACACAGGTACAGAAGGTAGATAAGGCGAAGGCGGAAGCCAAGGCCATGGAACTTTTGAAGATCGTAGGGCTGGAAGACAAAAAAGACGCGTATCCCAATCAGCTCTCCGGCGGTCAGCAGCAGCGAATCGCCATTGCGCGTGCATTGGCTCTGCAGCCTGAAGTGGTGTTGTTTGACGAACCTACCTCGGCACTGGATCCTGAAATGGTGGGTGAGGTACTGGATGTCATGAAGAAGCTGGCCGCCGAAGGCATGACTATGCTGGTGGTCACCCATGAGATGGGGTTTGCCCGTGAGGCGGCAGACCGCGTGCTCTTTATTGATGGCGGCGTGATTGTGGAAGACAGTGCGCCGGAGGAGTTCTTCTCCAACCCAAAGAATAAGCGCCTTCAGGAATTCTTGAGCAAGATGCTTTGATCAACAACTTGTATCACCAAGTGTAATAAGACAGTACTAACAAGCAAAACAATTAGGAGGAAGAAATTATGTCTCTCATTCAGGTGGCTCGCTACAGCGATGTAAAGTATGATTTTAAGAATGGATTTGCCAGCGTTCCGGTTCTGGTGGATGCGTTTGATCAGGCTCATTTCGCACATTGCGCTCTGCAGCCCGGTCATTCTATTTCCCCGGAGACTTACTCTGTGACCGAGCACAACCAGCTGTTTATCTTCACCAAGGGGAAGGGGTATATCACTACTCCGCGCCGTGCATGGAATGTGACGGAGCCGGGTGTCTTTGTGCCTGAGTTTGACAAGGAAAGCTTTACCATCACCTGCTCTGCTGACAGCAAGGAGCCGCTGGAGTTCCTGCATATCATTACGGAACTGAACGACTATGACAAAACCTGCCTGGTAGAGTCCCGTATGACCCTGCCGCGTTTCCGCACCATCAGTCAGGGCTGGACATACGAGGAGGACTTTAAGGATAACTCCACCACTACATCCATGATCCTGCTGGAGCACCGCAATCTGGGCCGCCTGTCCATGGGCTGTGTCAAGGGCACCGGCCCCATTGAGATCGGCCAGCACATTCACAACGAGTTGGCCCAGTGGTATTTCCCCCTGCCCGGCTCTGAGTTCATCTATACTGCCGGCGGAGAGAGCGTTGCCATGAGCGGTGGCGACCTGTCCTACACCCCCACTGGTTTCTGGCACGGCAGCAAGGTAGAGGACGGAAAACAGTGTGACTACATCTGGTTTGAGATGTGCATTGACGGTTATCCCGGCGAGATCAAGTGATCCATGGAAAGCAAGGCTCGGATTCTCGGGTCTAACACGCAGTACATTCGCTATCCCCTGGAGTTTTTTCTGGCGGAAATGGAGTGCTTGGGGCTGCGTCAACTGGACTTTACACCGAAAGCACCACACTTCTTTTGCAGTCATAGTCACTGTACCCCGGTGGACAGTCTGCTTAGGGCACTGGACAGCCATCATTTAAAGGTAAGCGCCGTAACACCACCCCCATACCGATATGCCATCACCGCCCCAGAGGGCGTGCAGCGGCAGCGCACAGAGCAATACTATAAAACTTGTATTGACCTGACGGCTCGGCTGGGCTGCGGATATATGGTGCTGGATAGCTCCGGCGCCTGCTGGGATCTTTCGGAAGACGAGCTGCTGGCCAATGCTGAAGGGATGATCCGAACGCTCTGTGAGCATGCACAGGAACAAGATGTGCGTCTCTTGCTTGCACCGGTTATGGGGAAAGAAACGCCTCTCATTGCAGAGGCTCCGGTTCTCAATACGGCACAGGATCTGCAGCAGATGCTCCACCGCGTCAATTGCGATCATCTGGGAGTTTGTCTGGATACCAATGTGATGAGTGCCTGTGGGGGCACTATGATGGATTGGTTTTCCCGCTTGGGCGATAGAACCCAGCTGGTACGGCTGTGCGATGGAAATTATCATGGATGGCGTGCATGGGGAGACGGAGTTCTTCCTATGGAAAGGTACGTTCGAGAACTGGACGAGCGGGGATACAGAGGTGCAATCTCCCTTTACTTAGGCGGTGAGAGGTATGTTGAGAACCCTTCACAGGCGGCAGCACAGACGCTCACAGCCCTTTGCGGGGAGGGGTGAGGATGGCGGGAATCAAGCGAAAGCAGCTGGTAAATATGAACCAGCATTACCGCCGCTTTTCCCTGGACTACTTTCTGGACTGCCAGCAGCGTCTGGGGATTGAGCAGATCGAACTCTGGTGCGGAGCTGCCCATTTTTGGCTGGATCATGAGGGCTGGGGCGATTTACAGCATCTTAAAAAGCAATTGCAGGCCCACAACGTCCGTGTAGTATCACTTACCGCACCCAGTATGGCATATCAGTACCAGTTTGCCGCGCAAGAGCCGGAAGGTCTGGAATATTCCTATCGCTATTTTTCCAATGGGATCCGTTTGGCCGCTGCTTTGGGTGCTGATCGTATGACCATAAATTCCGGCTGGGGATATTGTAAGGAGAGCCATGCATCCATGTGGCAACGCTGCCGTGACCATTTGGAACGTCTGTGCCGGATAGGAGAGCGGGAAGGTGTCTATCTGGTGTTGGAGTCCCTGCGGAAAGATGAGAGCAATCTTGTCTGTCATCTGGACAGTGCCCGGCGGATGTTCCGGGAGATCCATCATCCTAATTTAAAGATGATGGTGGATAATATTGCCATAGGTGCTGCCGGTGAGTCTTTAGAGAGCTGGTTTAACGCCTTTGGGGAAGATTTGAGTCATATGCATTTTCTGGATGGTGATCCATGGCTCCACAATGTGTGGGGGGATGGGAATACCTCCATGATAGAGCAGCTTTCGATCATGGCGGCTCACCACTATACTGGATATCTGGTGCAAGAGGTGGCCGATGAGCATTACTTCAGCGATCCGTATGCAGCCGATCGAAGAAACTTCCGTGTTTTGGAGCGGTTTGTGGAAGATTAATTCGTATTTCTCAGCATTACTGCTGAAAATAAATAAAAAAGAAAAGGTGGAGAACGAAAATGAAGAAGATTCTTGCTCTGGTTCTAGCTCTTGTTATGGCGCTGTCTCTGGTTGCCTGCGGCGGAGACGAGGACAATGGACAGAAGGAAGAGGACAACTCCCTGCAGCGTGTTTTGGATGCCGGTAAGCTGTCCATCGGTGCTGAAGGCAACTGGATTCCCTACGTTTATAACGAAGAGGGAACCGGGGAGATTACCGGTTTTGAGGTAGAGATTGCCAGAGAAATCGCCAAGCGTCTGGGCGTGGAAGCTGACTTCCAAATCTCCGACAGCTGGGATCCCGTTATGGCCGGTCTGGACGCTGGACGTTATGACATCGTTATCTGCGGCTGCAACCCCAACCCCGAGCGTCAGGAAAAGTATGCTCTGACCGCATCCTATGCGGAAAATCCCTACTGCATGGTCACCGCTGCCGACAATACCGAGGTCACCAAGTTTGAGGATTTGGAGGGTAAGCTGGTCATTGACTCTCCCGCTTCTGCTGCCGGTAAGATTGCACAGAGTTTTGGGGCTACCGTTGCTGACGGAGACCTGACCGCTGCTATGGATCAGATTGCTACCGGTCGTGCGGTTGCTACCATCAATAACGTAGCTGCTGTGGATGCTTACATGAAGAGCCGGCCTGAGGTTGCAGTGAAGATTGCCGCTGTGTACGAACCGGCTGCGGGCGAGGAGTATATGGTGGAGTCCGCTGGCGTTTTGCGCAAGGACGATCAGGCGCTGGCCGACAAAATCAGCGAGATTATCGGTGAGATGATCAAGGATGGCACCTGCTACGATTTGACCGTCAAGTACTTCGGCACAACTGTTGCTGACAGCGTCAAGCTGTACAAGTAAGCCAGAACTATTTCCGGGGTGCCGCCCTTGGACGGCGCCCCTTTTTCATCAAACAAGGAGGCGGGCTGCCATGGAAAACTTGCAATTGTTACTGGAATCATTTTGGCCGATGTTTAAAGCGGGACTCATGATCTCTGTGCCGCTGATGTTGGTCTCTTTTGCGCTGGGCCTGGTGTTGGCTTTTGTTTTGGCGCTGATGCGTATGTCTAAAATCGCACCTTTTAAGGCCATCGCATGGTTTGTGGTGTGGGTCATCCGCGGCACGCCCCTGCTGGTTCAGATTTTTGTCATCTACTTCGGTTTGCCCAGCGTGGGTGTGGTATTAAAACCAATCCCTTCTGCGATTCTGGCACTGGTCATCAGTCAGGGTGCCTATAACTCTGAGGTTATTCGTGCCGCACTGGGTTCTATTCCCAAGGGACAGTTTGAGGCGTGCCATACGCTGGGACTTAATAAGTGGCAGACCATGGTTAAGGTGATCATTCCTCAGGCAGCACTGGTTGCCGTTCCTTCTCTGGCAAACTCGTTTATCAGCCTCCTGAAGGATACCTCTTTGGTGGCGTCTATCACTGTGCCGGAGATCTTAATGACCGCCAAGGGAATTATTGCTGTGAAGTTTGAACCATTGCTGCTCTACTGCGAGGCTGCGGTTGTTTATCTGATTTTCAGCACCGTGCTTACGCAGCTGCAGAGTATGCTGGAGAAGCGGCTTGGAAAGCATCTGGTGGACTCCAGAAGCTGATAGAGCCGAGAACGTTTAAATACCCCCTATCCGGGTATTTATCAGAAGCAATCACGAATAGAAATACGCTGTGGTATGTCTCGGGCGGAAGGCAGTGTATCTCGCAAAGAATAGAATCAGGACGGCACAGCATGAGACAAAATTTCTATCGTGGGAATTATGTTGGGGAACTTCACGCCAAACGCTCCCAGAAATGTATTTGGCGTCGGGATGCAGGACATAGGCACTGTCAGTGTCATCTGAATGAACATTCCCCAGACAGCTCTGGCTCCGTCAGTAGATAGCAAATAAAAAGAGCATCCCTCATCCGAGGGATACTCTTTTATTATGTGTTAGGAAAGCGGCTCTGACTTCTCGGTGTGGGTCTTACCGGGAAGCGGAATTTTCTGGATCATACCAACCAACTGGCCGGAGAGAATCACGGTAAACAGGGAATACACCATGCGCCGGGCCGGAATGTAACTCAAGGACAGGGCTAACACCACCAGATCACTGATCAGATAGATCCACTGGATGGATAATGGCGTGATTTTGGCAAGACTCATTGCCAGGGCATCATCACCGCTGGGAGCACCGCCCACGCGGACACACAGTCCTGCACCAACGCCCACAAAGAGAGCCCCCAAAATTGTGGCCGCCAGCGGCATATCGGCAATTTGTGGATATACCGGTGGGAATTGCTCAAAAATCCAGTAGGTAACGGAAAATCCGGAGGAGGCCACGGCGGAGTAAACAATGAACTTTCGCCCCAGTGTCCTCCAACCCAAAATATAGCAGAAGAGACTGATCACAAAGCTGGAAAGAGCGGGGGAGATATGAAACCAGTATTCCAGCAGCAGTGTCATGCCCAACACACCGCCTTCGGTCACACCGGACAGGGAGTGAATGTTGTAGATACCGAAAGAAAGAATGGTACTGCCCAATAGAGCCACCAGACAGGTACGGAGAGAGATACCCTCCAGCAGCTTGCCGAACAGCAGCCGTAATTTGGGAGGATTGCGGAAAATCATGTTTGATCGGAGTCCTTTCTATTTATAATACAATGAGTGTACATTCAGTATAAACTCTGGTATAATACCAGAGTCAAGCGGGGGAGGGAGAAAAATGCGAAAAAGTTTTCGGATTGGGGAAATATCACGCCTGTACCACATTGGTGTGGATTCCCTGCGATACTATGAGGAACTGGGACTCATCCATCCGGCCCGTGGTGAGAGCGGCTATCGCATGTACAGCGTGGATGATATCTGGCGCTTGAACGTCATTCGGGAGCTGCGGGAACTGGGCTTCCCCATGGAACGGATTCGGCAATATTTGGACTGCCATACCGTGGATACGACACTGGAACTTTTGCAGGAGGAACAGGCCATGCTGCGCCAGAAGCTGGAGCGCCTCTTAAAGACGCAGGCAAATGTGAGTCGGCGTATGGAGATCCTCCGGCAAGCCCAAACACGCCCCTTGGGGCAGATTGCTGTGGAAAGATATCCACAACGCCGCTTTTTCTCCATCCATGAAGGGTATTCTGAGGAGCACGAAATGGATCTTCTCATCAAGCGCCTTGTAAACATGGATCAAGAGCATTTCTATGTCATCGGCAATAATCAGATTGGAACGCTGGTTTCCCGCAGCACGGCGGAACGGACAGGCAAACTGAAATATGAGGCGGTGTTCCTCATGGACGAAGGCGGTGACGGTATTTTGCCCGGCGGTACGTATTTGACCGTCAGCTATCAAGGCCCCTATGAGCAGAGTGCACTTTGGGTGCACCGACTGCTGGACTATGCCAGAGACAACGGTTGGACACCGGTAGGTGATATTTTGGAGATTCTGTGGGTGGATATCCACACGACAGAGCGAGTAGAGGAGCATATTACTGAGCTGCAGCTCCGCGTAGCACGGTAAAAAAGTGGGAGAAGGGAATGCGGGCAGCAACCACTTGATTGACTGTGCGGAACAGCAATTGCAGCACACGGGTCAGGAGGGTAAAAATCGTATAGGAAATCATTTCGGAAAAGAGCCGATGGCCGCGCGTGGCCTTTGCGTTTTTTATCACTGCCACCCGCAGCAGGCAAAAATAAAAATGGATATAAGAAAAGTCAGCCCGAGAGCTGACCCAACAGTTTAAGTATAACCTAACATCTTTTATATGTCAACAAAATGTGCAGTTTATATAGGTAAATCTGCGTTTTATACAAGTAATTCCGAATTATTTATACAGTTTTGAGGCTTGCGGACAGACAGCGCCTGTGCTATATTATAGGCAGAAAGGGTGATACCGATGTACAGGTAAAAAAGAGAAGATCCGTCAAGAAGGAGCGGTCAAAATGAGCACAATTGTCAACGTGATGGCCTTTGTCAAGCAGGGGCAAACACAGATACAGCGGTGCTGCGAGGCAGACGGATCAAACTTCCGAACATGGTCTTTCAGCTGGTGAAACTGTCCCGACATACAAGTATCTCGCTTACGAGGAAGATTAGGAAAACAGGAATGGCGCAGAATAGATTTGGAGCTGGGAAAGGCGATGTTCGAGACTGTAGAAAGAGAGGTTAATCATCTAGTGGAACCCAACAATTTAAGGAACTGACCCTTGGCTGATTTTAAGTGGCGCTTTAGCTTCAGCCGGGGGTCAGTTCTTTTTTTGCCATTTGCTGCTGTAAGGCGGCTTTCTTGTTTTTTCGACTGCAAAGGCAAAATAAGGCGAGAGAATGTTCTTGAAGTGTGAACAAAAACGATACAGAAAGTACGCCGACGGGAGATATGTGACAAAAGATACAAAATGTAAGCAGCAATTACTACAAAATAACGACTTTTGAGTTGACATAGAATTAAGGAGTCTTTATAATATAAAAGTGTGTTCCCGATTTATTCGGGAGAGATTTTTAAAGGAAGTTGAGAAAGGAGAAATCAATGGAAGAAAAGAAATTCCAGCCGTTCGTACCTGCGGACAAAGTGGTTCCTGAGTTCACCGTGTTTTCCGTGATCTTGGGTGCTATTCTGGCTGTGGTATTCGGCGGCGCGAACGCCTATCTGGGTCTGCGCGTGGGTATGACTGTTTCGGCATCTATTCCCGCAGCCGTTATTTCTATGGGCGTCATCCGTAAGATTCTCAAGCGTGACTCCATTTTGGAGAACAACATGGTGCAGACCATCGGTTCTGCCGGTGAGTCTCTGGCTGCCGGTGCCATCTTCACCATGCCCGCTCTGTTCATGTGGGCCAAGGAAGGCGTCTGCGATATGCCCTCCATGGTGGAAATCGGCGTGATCGCTCTGGTGGGCGGTCTGCTGGGCGTGCTGATGATGATCCCTCTGCGCAGTGCACTGATCGTCAAGGAGCACGGCAATCTGGGTTATCCCGAGGGCCAGGCTTGCGCCGAGGTCCTGATGGCCGGTGAGTCCGGCGGTGCTAAGTCCACCACCGTGTTCGCAGGTCTGGGTATCGCTGCCGGCTACAAGTTTATCGCTGACGGCCTGAAGCTGTTCCCCAGCGAAGTTGACTGGTCCATCCCCGCTTATAAGGGTTCCGGTATCGGTATGGATGTGCTGCCCGCACTGGCCGGTGTCGGTTACATCTGCGGTCCCCGCGTATCCTCCTACATGTTTGGCGGCGGTGTCATCGCATGGTTTGTGCTGATGCCTCTCATTACCCTCTTTGGCAGCGATTTGGTGATCTTCCCCGCTACCAAGACCGTGGCAGAACTGTGGGCTACAGAGGGAACTTGGGGCATTTGGGGTACTTTCGTTCGCTACATAGGTGCCGGTGCGCTGGTGGCCGGTGGTGTGATCAGCCTCATTAAGTCCCTGCCCATGATCGTCAGCACGTTCCGCGATGCTTTTAAGGATTATGGTAAGGTCGCCGGCGGTACGCTGCGTACCGAGCAGGATATTCCCATCAAGTACGTGATGCTGGCCTGCCTGGTGCTGGTTGTGTTCATGTGGCTGTTCCCTGCAATTCCTGTGAATCTGCTGGGCGCTGTGATCATTCTGGTGTTCGGCTTCTTCTTTGCAACCGTCTCCTCCCGCATGGTGGGTATGATCGGTTCTTCCAACAACCCCGTTTCCGGTATGGCGATCGCTACGCTGCTGATCGCTACCCTTCTGCTGAAGGCTACCGGCAGTGACGGTGCTAAGGGCATGGTGGGCGCTATCGCTATCGGCAGCGTCATCTGCATCATTGCCGCTATCTCCGGCGATACCTCTCAGGACCTGAAGACCGGCTTCCTGCTGGGTGCTACCCCCCGCAAGCAGCAGTACGGCGAGATGATCGGTGTGGCAGTTTCCGCTGTTGCCATCGGCGCCATTCTGTACCTGCTGAATGCCGCATGGGGCTTCGGCAGTGAGGAGCTGGGTGCTCCCCAGGCTATGATGATGAAGATGGTCATCGAGGGCGTTATGGGTGGTAATCTGCCTTGGGCTCTGGTTCTGACCGGCGTGTTTATCGCTGTTACCGTGGAGATTCTGGGTCTGCCCGTTCTGCCTGTGGCTATCGGTATCTACCTGCCCATCCACTTGAACGCTGCCATCATGTGCGGCGGTCTGGTCCGTCACTTTATTGAGAAGCGCAAGTACGCTTCCGAGAAGGCAAAGGAGGGCGCTGTTCAGTCCGGTATCCTGTATACCTCCGGCCTCATCGCCGGCGAGGGTATCGTGGGTATCATCCTGGCTATCCTGGCCATCATCCCCGCCGGTGTCGACGCAGCCGGTAAGGCTCTGAACGTTGGAAATAGAATCGATATTTCCGGCATGCTCTCTCTGGGCAACATCGGTGGTTTGGTGTTCTTTGCCGTTCTGCTGGCCAGCATCTTCTATGTGGCCAATAAGGGTTCTAAGGACGCTAAGTAAGAAAATCGCAAATATTGTTTGCAAAACAGCTGACCGGGCTATATACTTCTGTATATGGCCCGGTTTGTTGTAAAGGAGGCATCGCCATGGCGAAAAAGAAACAGGAGAATTATCTGGACTACGTACCGATGATCTCGGATAAGAATACATGGGACGTGGAGGACGACAAGGTGACGGTGCATATGGTACACCGCGGCTTCTACGCTAAGATTGCACAGAAGGTCTTTAACCGTCCCAAGATCAGCCACATCCATCTGGATGAGCGCGGCAGCTACATCTTCCAGCAGATCGACGGTGTGCGCACCGTGGGTGAACTGGCAGAGCTGATGAGAAACAAGTTTGGTGATGATCCGGCGCTCTATAACCGCTTGGTGCAGTATATGCGTGTGCTGCATAATAACGGTTTTATTGTCTATCGGAAGAAGGGTGAGTGAGATGGGGCTTTGGCAAATCATCGGCTTGGGTCTGTTGTTTGCAGTGCTGGCGGCTCTACTGTTCATCTGGGGTCTGAAGAAAGAGGAAGATCCCGGTTCGGCTGTGGAGCGGCGGCTGCTGAACGCCGCAGGCAGCAAGGTGGAAAAGTATCTCAAAAAGCATGAGAGTATCACCACCGCGGAGATCGAGACACTGGTCAAGGGCACCAAGGTGAGTGCGCCGTGGTCCCGCAAGCAGGTGCAGGTGCAAAATGCGAAGCTTTTCACCAAGAATCTTTTGCCGTATCTTTTGCAGCAGCAGATCATCGAAGAGGGTGGAAAGGGCAGCTATCGGCTGCGTCGCAAATAAAAAAGAAATCCCGCAGACAGAGGTCTGTGGGATTTTTGTGTATGGGCAGATCGCATGGCGCTTTTCGCTGGACAGATCAGATGCCCAGAAAATAGAAACCGTGGCAGGGAAAGACGGCTTTCTGCAGCCAAGCCAACAATACATCGCAGTCCGGGGGGCGGTCGGCTTCCAGACGGCGGATAATGGCAGCGGTTTGTGTTCGGTCATAGTAATTTATGCCAAAGCAGCACAGTTCGTTACTGCCATCGGGACTATGGGGGGTCTCCAGATATTTGAGGTAGTGGGCGAGAAAAGGGACACCGTGGGCGTCCACCTCGTCGTCATGGATGAAGAGGGAGTCAGGACACCAGAATTCGTGGACGTCAAGATGCTCTGTGAGAGGATCTGCCCAGCGGCAATATTGGAATTCGTAGTAGCATCCGCCGTAGATGTCGGTGTGGAACATGGTAAGATCTCCTTGGAAAGCTATAGAATATGCGTAGGAGCATATAGAGAAAAAGCAGCTTATCCTAAGATAAGCTGCTTTTTGGCGCAGAAGGAGGGATTTGAACCCTCGCGCGGGTTATTAAGCCGCCTACTCCCTTAGCAGGGGAGCCCCTTCAGCCACTTGGGTACTTCTGCGTGCTGAATTTCATATTTATCTGGCGGAGAGAGTGGGATTCGAACCCACGGATGCTTTCACATCGCCGGTTTTCAAGACCGGTGCTTTCAACCGCTCAGCCATCTCTCCGTGAGTAAAAGCATATCCAAGCCAGATGCACTATATATACTATCATGGAAATACCTATTTGTCAACAAAAACAAAAATTAAATTTTTTGAAAAAAGGGGTTGCAAAGGGGATAAATGTGTGGTAATATAAATAAGCTGATTTGAGAAAGCACATATCCGGGTGTGGCGAAGTTTGGTATCGCGCTTGAATGGGGTTCAAGAGGCCTTGAGTTCGAATCTCAACACTCGGACCAAAAAGAGAGAAACCGTGTGGTTTCTCTCTTTTTTTATCACTTATTCTGACAGCATTGGTGCGCACCGGTGTTCATACCTTAAATGAAAAGACTGTCTTGTCTGTCGGGCAGTCTTTTTTATATCGACCATACTTCAAACTACATCTGTAATCCTCCAGAGCGCATCCAGATCAACATCCTGATAGTGCCGGAGCATTTCCACAGAGGTGTGCCCAATCGGCGGCAGTTTTTGCACCATCTGCCAAGCGTTAATGGTTAGGATCGGCTTGCCCCGTTGGTGGAAATGTTTACAGTGATCACCACATGAGCAAGGGGGTGGGCTCTTTCTAGGTTATACCTGTCAGTACCCATGCCATTTCTCCCCCCAAAAAACTGCATGATTGCCCAAGGGTAAGCAACAAACGCTATCTTACCCTTGCTGATCTAACCGGAGGGAAGTATAATAGCTTTATGCGAAAGTCTGCTTATGATGGAAGGGAACACAGGTGGAACGGTTTGCAATGGGATACAAATTAGTTTTTTCAGAAAGAAGCGCAAACAATGGAGGTGTGCTTCTTTTAAGTATGTAGGAAAAACAAAGGAGCACAAGCGTTTGATGGCATAGCATGTAGCGTTGGAGTAGTGGGGGGAAACAGGCCTTTTAAAGAAGTTCATTGTCACGAAAATGGCTGTGCCCCCTATCAAAACGGACGGCACCACATTTTTCAGAGAAAAAGCGATATGTTTTTAATAGAGGAGAAGGAGCTTTGACTGCTCGAAAAAGGCACAGAGCAGTACAAAAGGGGAAAAGGCGAGAGAGAACATGGTGATTATTATGAAAAACAAATCGAATCATAGCAGCGCAAAGCCCATCATATCAGGAGGAAAAAGAAGCTTTCGTCCCGATCGTATTATGGGGTATTTCCGTGCAGAATGGAGGGTCTTGCTGGCCGTTACCATTTCCGGATTGATCTACAATTTCGGCTTGCTGGCCGGCCCTTGGTTTGAAGGACAGCTGGCGGGGTGTCTGGTGAATATCCTTTCCGGACAATCCTCCTTTCAGGCCATGCTGCAGCTGGTCGTATGGTATGTTGCCATTATTAGCATCGTTCAGGGAGCCCGGTATGTGAAGCGGTTCTATGTCCGGCGCTTTGCAAACAATGTCAACCGCTCCATGAAGAAAGTTCTCTATCACAACCTTCTCGGGAAAAGCAAAGCGGAACTGGAGCAGGAGGGAATCGGCAATGTTATGACAAAAGCAATCTCCGATGTGGATGATTGTGCAGAGGGAATGCGGAAATTCACAACGGAAATATTTGATACCGGGGTCGCCCTTGTCTGCTATTGCGGGATGCTTCTATATTATGATTGGCGGCTTACGCTGCTTAGCTTGCTGTTCCCACCCATTTCTTACCTCCTTGCTGAAAAAATGAAGCATCTGGTGCAGCGCACCGGCGGCGAATACAAAAATCAGGCAGGAAAATTGAGTGCTGCAACACTGGACAGAGTTTCCAATGCCATTACTTATCGAATTTTCGGCTGTGAATCACAGCGCAAGGAAGATTATGAGCGCTGTCTTTCTGCCTATGAGAAATCAGCAGTCACAGCCAATATTTGGATTGCGGCACTGCCGCCTTTATACCATGTAATCTCCATGGTCAGTGTATTGTTTATTCTATATTTTGGTTCCAGAAATGTTCTGGGGCAAGGTTGGAGTGTTTGGGATATCGCAGCATTTACCACTTTCTTATCCTGCTATACGAAATTGTCAACCAAATCCTCAAAAGCAGCCAAACTTTTTAATTCCGTTCAAAAAGCGCAGGTATCCTGGAAGCGTATCAAACCGTTTATGGCGCAGACAGACGGCGCTGAGACAGCGCCCGTCACCGCGGCTGATACGCTTAGTGTACGTCATTTGAGTTTTTCTTACCCCGCTGCCCAGCCGGTTTTTCAAAATCTGTCTTTTGATGCCGCTCCGGGACAGATTATCGGCATCACGGGGCCGGTTGCCTGCGGAAAATCCACACTGGGGAAAACGTTTCTTCTGGAATATCCTTATTCCGGTTCTATTCAATTTGGACAAAGAGAACTCGCCGATTTGTCCGCCGCAGTCCGCCACAGTATTGTTGGTTATCTGGGGCATGATCCGGAGCTTCTGAATGACAGTATTCAAAATAACATTTTAATGGGCGACGATGGCGATGTTGCCCCATATCTTCGGGCTGTCTGCTTGGATCAGGAAGTGCTTGAGATGAGCAGCGGCATCGATACCGTTGTGGGAAATGGCGGTGTCAAGCTTTCCGGGGGGCAGGCCCAGCGGCTTGCATTAGCACGAACCATCTGTCATAAAAAGCCCATTCTCATTTTAGATGACCCCTTTTCAGCGTTGGACAGGGATACGGAGGAGAAGGTTTTTGCCAATTTGAAAGAGCTGGCAAAGGATAGTATCGTGCTGCTGATTTCTCACCGTCTGTATCTTTTCCCACAATTACAGCAGATCATTTGGATGGAGCCGGGAAAGGTCATCACAGGGACGCATGATATGCTGATGCATCAGGTCCCATCATACGAAACGCTTTATCGGGCTCAGGAAGGAGGCCACGCCGATGAAAGATAAAAATTATGTGCTGCAGATGATCCTCAGCACTGCGCTCCGGTTTCACTGGCTGGGCTTGGGAATCTTGTTAACCGTGCTGGGCTCTGTGGTGGCGTCTCTCATTCCGCCGCTGGTGCTTGGAAAGGTCATTGATCAATTGGCGGCGGGAACAGCGTTGCCTTTTTCTCTCATTGCGGCCTATTTTATCTGGATTTTGGTTTCGGGTATTCTGGACTCGTCCCGCGAATCCCTTTTGATTGTTTTCGGACAGAAAATTACCCACGCGCTGCGCAGCAGCCTTTCGGAAAAATTAACGCATCTGAGTGCGGACACGCTGAATGAGCAGGAGCCCGGTGCGCTGGTGGCTCGCTTCGTGGGCGATGTAAATACGGTAGAGACACTGTTTACATCCGGAATCATCAGTATGTTTGCCGATGCATGCAAGATGATCAGTATTCTTTTTGTTGTATGGACAAAGACGAAAGGTCTTGCGTTGCTGCTGCTCGTATTGCTGCCCATCATTTTTCTTTTTACAAGGTCGGTACAAAAAAAGACGCTGGCGGCACAGCTTGCAAACCGTGCCGCCGTCAGTCGGGCGGTCAATCATATTCCCGAGTCTGTGCACTGCATCCGTACCATTCATACACTCGGCAAAGAGCCCTACATGGAAAAGCGCTATGATGAATATATTGGGCAATGTTATCGGGCAATTGAAAAAACGAACTTTTACGACTCCGTTTATTCCCCTGTTATTCTGATTTTAAACGCCATGATTGTAGCGGTTGTGATGCTTTTTTCTGCTTCCGGAAATGCTGGAATTTTGGCATTCTTTGGCATGTCTGTTGGTACCTGCGTGGCAATTATCAATTATATTGCTCAGGTTTTTTCTCCGCTGGAAAGTCTTGGGATGGAAATTCAAACCATACAGTCGGCGGTTGCAGGTGTGAGCCGCATCAATCATTTCCTTGCCCAACCAGAGCGATGGGCGGCGGATGACGTTCCCAAGGACGTACCTTCGCACTGTGTAGAACTGCGAAATGTCACCTTTGGCTATGATGAAAACGTAGTTTTGAAAGATGTCAGTTTCTTTGTGGACACAGGCGAGCAGGTGACACTTGCAGGACGAACCGGCGCAGGCAAGAGCACGATTTTTAAATTGCTTCTGGGGCTATATCAGCCTCAGAGCGGAGAAGTGCTCATCCATGGGGTCAACGCCGCCACCATAGCCGATCATGCCAAGCGCAGGATTTTTGGCTATGTAGAACAGTCTTTTCAAATGGTTCCCGGAACGGTTAAGGATCAGATAACGCTGTTTGACCATTCCATCACCGATGAAATGGTATACGCTGCGGCCAAGCTGGTAGGAATTCATGAGACCATCTGTCATCTGGAACATGGCTATCAGACAGAATGTGCGCCGGCACTTTTATCTCAGGGACAGTGGCAGCTTCTTTCCATTGCCAGAGCCGTTGCCGCTGAACCGCAGATTTTGCTGTTGGACGAGATTACTGCCAATCTGGATGCCGAAACAGAAAAGACCGTTTTGAAAGCTCTACGTAATGTTTCAGCGGACCGAACGGTGGTTTCCATATCCCATCGCATTTACGATCATACCGGCGGAAAGATTATTGAAATATAATCAACTGCCTCTTAAGCTGCCGGAGGGGGAACTAACTCCTCCAGGCAGCTATTTTATTTTACAACCGCCATCGGCTATGTTATCATGAAATCATAACTGCAGAATACAGGATAAGGGGGAGCCTATGCTGATCTATATCTTGGAGGATGATGCCAGCATCCGCAAGCTGGTCATTTATACATTGGAAAGTCAAGGGTATGAGGCGGAGGGCTTTGAACTGCCCTCTGCATTTTGGCAGGCCATGGCGCAGCGTCGGCCGGAGCTGGTGCTGTTGGACATCATGCTGCCGGAGGAGGACGGCCTTTCCGTACTGCAAAAGCTGCGTGAAGAGCCGGCTACCCACCGTTTACCGGTGGTCATGCTGACGGCTCGAAACACAGAGTATGATCGTGTGGTGGGCCTTGACAGTGGCGCGGACGATTTTATCTCGAAGCCCTTTGGCATGATGGAACTGCTGGCGCGCATCCGCGCGCTGTTGCGCCGTACCGACGGGCAGCGAGAGGGAGAAATCTACCATGTTGGCAGTCTGGAAGTTTCTCCGGAAGCGCACACCGCTGTGCTGGATGGTCAGCCGCTGGCGCTGACCCACAAGGAGTTTGAACTGCTGTGTCTGCTGCTGGAGCGGCGCGGCCGGGTAGTGAGCCGGGAGACACTGCTGGGTAAGGTCTGGGGCTTAGGCAATGAGCCGGAGAATCGAACGCTGGATGTGCATATCCGTACTTTGCGCAACAAGCTGGGCGAGTTGGGCAATTGCATCGAGACGGTGCGGGGCGTAGGGTATCGGATAGGAGAGCGGACATGAGAGAGAAGCTCTTCGTCAATTTCTTGGCGCTCTCCATGCTGGTATTGGCGGTGAGCGGTCTGCTCTTCTCCAATACGCTCTACCGCTACTATGAGGAGCAGTCCTTTGCGGATATGGAGGAGGATGCGGATTATTTGATCCAAAGCATGGAGTTTACACAGCTGGGTCAGCTGCGTTTTACGGGAACTATAACGCTTTTGGACAGCCATGATGCCGTGCTTTATGACAGTCGTGGGGTAGAAGAGGATCTTTCTGAGTGCAAGGAGGTTATGCAGGCGCACGAGGACGGCAGCGGCCGCAGTAAGCGCAGCGTTGGCACTATGCTGGACAAGGAACTGTGCTATGCCCGGCGACTGCCGGACGGTTCGGTGCTGCGCCTTTGCAGACAGCAGGCGGGGTTAGGCACCATGATACTGCAGCTGGCCGGCCGCATTTTTCTGGTGGTGCTGCTGGTGGCGTTGGGGGCAGGGATGTGGTCTTTACATCTGGCGCGGCAGATCACCCGCCCTATCAACGCAATCGTTCCGGACAAGCCAGAGAGCGTTTATCCGGAATTGCAGCCGCTGACCGATCGGCTTCGTGAACAAAACAGCACCATCCGTCATCAAATGGACGAACTGCGCCGCCGTGTGCGGGAGTTCTCTGCGCTGACGGACAATATGAGTGAGGGCTTTCTTTTGCTGGATAGTCACGGAGAGGTGCTCATGGGCAATCTCAGTGCGCGGGAAAGCCTGCGGATCGGCGTTCACCACAATGTCTATCGCTGCGGTTCTGCCACGCTGCGCCATGCCGTGGAAATGGCACTGTCTGGCAGCCGGGAGGAACAGCGCATCCCACAGGAGGGGAGAATGCTGCAAATGATGGCCAGCCCTGTGACGGTCAGCGGGCAGGTGACCGGAGCGGTGGTGCTGGTGATGGATGTGACGGAACAGGAGCAGAGAGAGGCGCTGCGTCGGGAGTTCTCCGCCAATGTGTCCCACGAACTGAAAACACCGCTGACATCCATTTCCGGCTTTGCGGAGTTGATGAGCCAAGGACTGGTGCCGCCGGAAAAAATGCAGGAGTTTTCCGGTGATATTTATCGTGAATGCCGCCGCCTGATGGCGTTGGTGGAGGACATTCTCCGCCTTTCCCGCATGGACGAAGGGGCGGTACAGCCAGAGTGGGAGGAAGTAGAGCTTTACACTCTGGCGCAAGAAGTGCTGGACAGTCTGGAAAGCGTGGCGCGGCGGCGGAAAATCTGTCTTATGCTGCAGGGGGAGACGGTTTTATTGACCGGCGAGCGTCAGATGCTGCGGGAGATGATTTACAACCTCTGCGACAACGCAGTGAAGTATAACCGGGACGGTGGCAGCGTCACCGTCACTGTGTCCCATACACAAGGAAGACCTTTTCTCAGCGTAGCCGACACCGGCATTGGCATTCCCTATGCCCATCAAAGCCGGGTTTTTGAACGATTTTACCGGGTGGATAAGAGCCACAGCCGGGCGATCGGCGGCACGGGATTGGGGCTGTCCATCGTCAAGCATGCCGCACAGTATCATAATGCCCGGGTGGAGCTCCACAGCACACCGGGGGAGGGAACAGAAATCACCGTCACCTTTGACGGCTATACAGCGGAAAGGAGAAGCATATGATTACCTTTAACCAAATCCGACACAATGAGGATATCAACACGTATATCCGTAAGGCGGACGAGTCCTTGATCGCACTGGGCTATACGGAGCACAGCTTCGCCCATGTGACAATGGTGGCGGACTGCGCCCGCTACATTATGGAGACGCTGGATTATCCGGCCCGACAGGTAGAACTTGTGCAGATTGCTGCTTATCTCCACGATATTGGCAATTTGGTCAATCGGGTGGATCACTCCCAATCCGGCGCAGTGATGGCTTTTCGACTGTTGGACAATTTGGGCATGGAGGCGGCAGAGATCTCTGAAATTGTCACGGCGATCGGCAATCACGATGAGGGCACCGGCCGCCCGGTAAGCCCAATGGCCGCGGCGCTGATTTTGGCGGATAAGTCTGACGTACGCCGCAGCCGTGTCCGCAATCGGGATGAAAGCAGCTTTGATATCCATGACCGGGTCAACTATTCCGTAAAAAAGGCAGAGCTGAAGATCAATGAGAGCCACACGCTTATTAAGCTGAAGCTGTCGGTAGATACCCGATACGGCTCTGTCATGGACTATTTTGAGATTTTTATGAATCGTATGATGCTCTGTAGGAAGGCGGCGGAAGAACTGGGACTCCAGTTCAAGCTGATGATTAACGAACAGCAGCTGATCTAAAGGTGTCGCAAGTTTTTTGCGGACAGGCTCAAAGGCGCCCGTGCCCCCAAAAATCAGATAAAAGTTAGAGCATGTTTTGAAACCAAAACTGTGGAAGCAGCCGAAGGGATTTACTGTCTGTGCAGCGCAGACGGTAAGTCTCTTCGTTTTGCGTTCGCTTGCTTATGCAGTGTCGCTTTTTCCTGAATAATCTGGAGTACTTATCGAAGGGAAACCTCTTTGATGGCAGACAGTATGCCGACGAACGACCCATCAAATGCAATTTTGCATGCAAATTGGTAAAAGTTTTTATCTGGATTTTACATAGATTTAACATTCGACGGTTTCTCATTTAATATGATTGCGGCTATGATAATATTACAAAAATTTGTGTTGAAGAAGGGAAGGGGGGCGCAGTATGGATTTTTTTGACATATTGACGCTGATTGGAGGATTAAGCATCTTCCTATTTGGTATGAATCAAATGGGTTCAGCGCTGGAGCGCCGCGCCGGCGAGGGCTTAAAGACCTTGTTGGGACGGCTGACGACAGGAAAAATGAAGGGATTCCTCACCGGCCTTGCGGTGACGGCGGTGATTCAGTCCTCCTCGGCCACCACAGTGATGGTAGTGGGCTTCGTGAACTCCGGACTGATGACGCTGAGGCAGGCAATCAACGTGATCATGGGTGCCAATGTGGGTACCACGATGACTGCATGGCTGATCAGCCTGACCGGTATTGACAGCGGGAACTTCTGGATTCAGATGCTGAAGCCCACGTCGTTTACCCCCATTCTGGCTCTCATTGGTATTATTTTGCAGATGGGCGGCAAAACCAGCCAAAAGAAGGACACCGGCATGATTATGCTGGGCTTTTCCGTGCTGATGTTCGGTATGGACACCATGTCCAGTGCCGTAGCCGGACTGCGGGAGGTGCCGGCTTTCCGGGAGATCTTGCTGCTGTTTACCAATCCTATTTTAGGTGTACTGGCCGGTGCATTGCTGACTGCCATTATCCAGTCCTCCTCGGCTTCGGTCGGTATTTTGCAGGCGCTGGCCTCCACCGGACAGGTGACTTACGGTGCTGCCGTGCCCATCATCATGGGTCAGAACATCGGTACTTGCGTAACGGCCATGCTGTCCTCTTTGGGAACCAACCGTAATGCACGCCGCGCCGCTACCGTACACCTGGCCTTTAATATCATCGGTACGACTGTCTGGCTGATCGTTTTTGAGGTTATCAAACAGGTAGTGGAGATGCCTTTCTTGACGGGCGAAATCGACGAGGTGGGCATCGCCGTGGTTCACTCCGTCTTTAACATCCTTTGCACCATATTGTTGCTGCCTATGACAGGGCTTCTGGAGAAAATGGCAATGCGGATCATTCCCGAACCTACCACCAAAGAGCATACGGAGGAGCTGGATGAGCGTCTGATGGCTGCCCCTGCACTGGCGATGGAGCGCTGCCGTGTGGTTACGGAAACCATGGCCAAGATTTCTACCGATGCACTGCGTAATGCCATGCGGGAACTGAACGATCACAATAAGAAGCGGGCCGAATCCATCCGCACCGGCGAAAACGATGTGGATCACTACGAGGATATTTTGGGCACCTATCTTGTCAAGCTGTCCGCCCTGCCCCTGAACGACCAGGATAACATCACCTGCGCAGAGCTGCTGCACATTATCGGCGACTTTGAGCGAATTTCTGACCATGCGGTGAACCTGTTGGAATCGGCCAGTGAGATGCGTCATAAGGAGCTGCCTCTCTCCGAGGGAGCCCGGTGGGAAATGGATCATTTGTCTGCCGCCATTGACGAGATCATGAGTTTGACCATGAAGGCGTTTATGGAGGACGACATGGAGGCGGCGGCACAAGTAGAGCCGCTGGAAGAAGTGGTGGATACGTTAAAAGAGCAGATGCGCTCCCGGCATATCCTGCGTTTGCAGCGGGGCGAGTGCTCCATTGAGGCCGGATTCATCTGGTCGGATATCCTCACGAATCTGGAACGTGTGGCCGACCACTGTTCCAATATTGCCGGCTGTGTGCTGCAAATGCGCTATCAGCGGATGAATCTCCATGACTATTTGGGCATGGTTCGCAGTGACAGCACCGATTTTGCGGAGAATTATCGCCGCTATGCCAAGAAATATTCACTGAATCAAGACTGATCTTTCCCGAAGTGCGGACTTGCCAAAAGGGGGCAGCTCGTTTATAATAGCAGGGAAATATGGTTATTTTAAGGAGCTGCTATGTTTGTAAAAAATTGTGTGATTGTCTTTCTGGTTTCTATGGTTCCGCTCATTGAGCTGCGTGGTGCCATCCCCTACGGAATGGCTTTTGGCCTGCCGCTGTGGGTCACCTATCTGATTGCCATTGTGGGGAATATGCTGCCGGTACCTTTTATCTACCTCTTCGCCCGCCGTATTCTGGAGTGGGGGCAGGACAAGCCTTTGATTGGTAAGTTTTTCCGCTTTTGCCTGAAAAAGGGGCAGCACGGCGGAGAAAAACTGCAAGCCAAGGCAGGCCGCGGCCTCTATTGGGCGCTGCTGCTGTTTGTGGGAATTCCTCTGCCGGGCACTGGCGCGTGGACCGGCACCTTGGCCGCCAGCCTTTTGAAGATGGACTTTAAAAAGAGCGTATGGGCCTGTATGGGCGGTGTTTTGTTGGCTGGATGTATTATGGCAATCCTTAGCCAGATCGGCGTGTCTGCTTTCGGAACCATCGGCGGTTGATGGGGATAGAATTTGCAATGTAACGATAAAAAGTGCCTTCACCTGTGGGTGAGGGCACTTTTTTCTATTGGTCAATGTTACAGGGATGTCCAAAAAAAGCTTGCATCCACGGCGTAGACAAGGTATTATATGACCCACACACAAGAACTCGACGGATTAGGACATGAAAATTTTGCGAACTGTTGCAATTGCCATATTGAGTATATATCTAATTGAGAGTATACTATAGAAAGAGCATTTTGTTGTTGTGTCCAATAAATCAGAAGGTGCTCTTGTGGTTATATTATCAGCAGAAAGGCGGTGACAGGATGTATCTGGATACGGTGAAAAAGGTTACGGACGTAGAAAGCGAAGTAGAGCAGCAGAAAACTGCGGCAAAAGCTCAGGTACAGCAGCAACTGGCAGATGCGGAAAAGGCAGGCAAAGCGCTGCTGGAGGAGGCCCGTCGCAAAGCCCGCAGTGAAAGCGGGGCGCGTCTTCAGGAAACGGAGCAGCAGGCCGCGCAGCGGCGTGAGGTAGCGCTTCGTGCCGCCCAAGAGGAGCAGCAGGCACTGCGTAAAACGGCTGAAAACCGCATGGCCCGTGCGGTAGAAGAAATTGTCAGAAGGGTGGTTGATCGGTAAATGTCCATTGCAAAAATGAAACGACTGCAGATGATCGCGTTGGACAGTGACCGGGATGCCCTGATGGAACGGATGGTACAGCTAGGCTGCGTTCATCTCAGCGAGGTCGCTGAGCAAGCGCAAAGCGGCGAACACTTAGCCGCTTTGAAGCGGGAGCAGTCACAGCTTTCGGAGCGGCAGGCACAGCTGCGCCAAGTGCAAAATGCAATGGCGGCGCTGGCTGGGGTGGTACCGGCTAAGGGCGGTATGCTGCGGCCCCGTCCACAGGTATCCGGTCGTGATTTTCTCAAGGAAGAGAGCCTTCGTGAGGCGCTGGCTGTGGCGGAGGAAATCAATGCTCATACGGAGGAGATCGGTCGACTGCAGGCGCAGGGAGTGCGTTTGCAGACAGAGCGAATGACGCTCCTGCCCTGGCAGGAGTTGGATATCCCCTTGGAATTGGATCACACACGCACCACAAAACTCCTGCTCGGTACGCTGCCGTCGGCGGCGGATTGGCAGAGTGTGTGCGGTCAGCTGGCAGATGAGATCGGCGCAGCGGAACTCTTCTTGCTGAGCGAGAGCAACGATCAAAAGTGTGTATTGCTGCTGTGCCACGCAGCGGTGCTGGATCAGGCATTGGAGCTGCTGCGCAGCCGCGGCTTTGCCCTCAGCCAGCTCGCAGGCATGACCGGCACGGTCGCAGACAATGTGCGGCGCTTGGATGAGACACTGCAGGAAACAGAACAAGCGCTGCAAGGGGAGCGGGAAGCGTTGGCGGCCATGGTGCCGCGGCGTTCGGAGCTGCAGCAGTGTGTGGATCGGCTGGAGTTAGAGATCCGCCGAGAGGAGAGCCGTGAGCGGCTTTTGAGCGACGGCTGCATTTTCTGTTTGGAGGGCTGGGTGCCGGAGAGAAAGGCATCGAAGCTGGAAGAACTATTGGGACAGTTTGACTGCGCGTGGGCTCTGCGTGAGCCGACGGAGGATGAGTATCCCGAGGTGCCGGTAAAGCTGGAAAATAACCGTTTTACCCGCTCTCTCAACGGGATCACCGAGATGTACTCCCTGCCGGCCTACAACGGTGTGGATCCCAACCCGCTGATGGCCCCATTCTTTATCCTGTTTTTCGGTATGATGATGGCAGATATGGCCTATGGTATTTTGATGATCATCGGCTCACTGGTGTATCTGAAGAAGGCACGGCCTGCCGAGTCGGGACGCAACTTTGCCGAGCTGATCCTCTGGTGTGGTGTGGCAACCTTTATTGTGGGAGCCCTGACGGGCGGCTTCTTCGGCGACTTTATTCCCCAGCTGCTCAAACTCATCAATCCGGAGAGTACTTTCCAGATGCCGGCCCTCTTTACGCCCCTCAACGATACGGTGGCAATCTTGATCGGTTCGCTGGCGCTGGGCGTTGTGCAGATCTTTACCGGCATGGCCATCAGTGTGGTAAAGAAAATAAAGGACGGGCATGTGGCTGACGCCATCTGGGATGAGATTACATGGTGGGTGGTGCTGGCAGGTCTTGTGCTGATGATCTTAAAGGTGGGCAATATCGGCGGTGTGCCGGTGGTGCTGTGTATCGGCGGCGTCATGCTGCTGTATGGTTCTACCTACCAGTCCAAAGGCATTGGCAAGGTCGGCTCCTTCATCGGTGCGGTCTATAACGGTGTGACCGGCTTTTTCAGTGATATCCTGTCCTATGTGCGCCTGATGGCGCTGATGCTGGCCGGCTCCGTGCTGGCACAGGTGTTCAATACGCTGGGCAGTGTATTTGGCAGTATTATCGGCTTTGTGATCATTGCTCTGATCGGCAACGCGCTGAATCTGGCGCTGAACCTGCTTGGCTGCTATGTCCACGATATGCGTCTGCAGTTCCTGGAGTTCTTCGGGCGCTTCTATCAGGAGGGCGGCAAAGCATATACACCCCTCAGTCTCAACGATACCAAGTATGTAGAAATTATTAAGGAGGAACAATAAAATGGCAGCTTTCTTTGAATCTTTCGGCGGTACCGGCCTGGGTCTTCTGGGCGCCGCACTGGCAGTGGCACTGTGCTGCGTGGGCAGCGCAAAGGGTACCGGCATGGTCGGTGAGGCCGCTGCGGGCTTGGTCAGTGAAAATCCTGACAGCGCTACGAAGTGCCTGATTTTGCAGGTGCTGCCCGGTACACAGGGTCTGTACGGTCTGGTGGCATGGTTCTTTGCTACCATGTTTATGGGCATGTTCAGCGGCGGTCTGATGGAGCTGACTGTGGCACAGGGTCTGGCCGTGTTCGCATCCTGCATGCCCATTGCTCTGGGCGGCTGGCTGTCCGCCATTTATCAGGGCCGCGTGGCTGCTTCTTCTGTCAACATCGTGGCTAAGCACCCCGAGGCAGCAACCAAGGGTATCATCTTCTGCGGCATCGTGGAGTTCTACGCCATTCTGTCTCTGATCGCCACCATCATGCTGCTGATGAACGTTCTGAAGTAATTGGGAGTGATCCAATGAAGGGACTGGAAAGAATTACCGACCGCATCCGCGCCGATGCCGCGGCGGAAATCGAGTCCATCCGCGCTGAGGGCAATGCCAAAGCGGCGGAGGTGACTGCTTCCTACAAGGCACAGGCGGAGAAGATTGCGGCCGATGAGGCACAGCGCAGCGCCCAGGCGAACCAGACATTGCTGGAACGCCGGCAGAGCGGCGACGAGATGGATAAGGGCAAAGCCATGCTGGCTGCCAAGCAGGCCTGCATTGACGAGGCCTTTGCCCGTGCCGAGGCACAGCTGAAAGCGCTGCCTCGGGAGGAGTACGCACAGGTGCTGGCGAAGATCGCCGCTGCCTCCGGCGCCGGTGACGAGGAGGTCATCCTCTCTGCCGCGGATGCTGCCGAGCTGGGCGAAACGGTGGTCCGCCGTGCCAACGAGCTGAAGTCCGGTGCTAAGTTCACCCTGTCCAAGGAGACACGGGAGCTGGATGGCGGACTGGTGCTCAAGAAGGGTGCTGTGGAAATAAATTGTGCCTTTGCCACGCAGCTGCGGCTGTTGCGGCAGACGATGGCGGCCGACGTGGCAGCTATCCTATTTTCCTGACGGAAAGGGGGACCCCCTTTTGAATAAGAAACGGAAGGACACGGATTATCTGTGCCTCAGTGCTCAAATTCGCAGCAAAGAGTGTCATCTCTTGGATCGCGCCCGGATGGAGCGAATGCTGGAAGCACCTACGCTGCAGGAGGCGGTACGCCTTCTTACGGAGGTGGGGTACGAGAATTTCGATCCCAACAGTGAGAGCGGTCTGAACCGCGCGCTGTTGCTGCGGCGGGAGGCTCTTTTCGAGGAGATCTATCGCTACGCTCCGGAAGCGCAGATTATCGATGTGTTCAAACTGAAATACGACTATCACAACCTCAAGGCCGTCATCAAGAGCCGCGGCAGCGATGTCTCGGCATTGTTGGTGGACGCAGGCCGCATCAGCGCTGCGGAACTGGTGGATAAGCATCGGGAGACCGGCGGTTGGGATTTCCTGCCCCCCACGATGGCGAAGGCTGCGCGGGAGGGCGAGCGGGTACTGGCGGAGACGGGTGATCCCCAGCGCAGTGATGCGCTGATGGATCGGGCGTTTTACGCCGAGATGCACCAACTGGCGGAGGAAATCAACTGCCCCTACCTCATGCGCTATGTAGAGACAACCATTGATGCGGCTAACCTAAGAAGCGTGATCCGCACGTTGCGGATGGGTCGCAGCGCCGCCTTTTTGAAGGACTTCCTGTTCCCCGGCGGAACGGTCAGTCCCGATGTGGTGCTCCGTGACGCTGTCAACGGCGATGCGGGGAATGCCTACCGCGCTACGGTGCTGCGGCATGCAGCAGCTGTGGGCGAGGATGCGGTGAAGAGCGGCGCAAGCCTGACGGAGTTTGAAAAACTCTGTGATGACGCAGTGCTCTCTCAGGCCGGAACGGCTCGCCGCGTCCCCTTCGGGGTAGAGGTAGTCATTGGTTATGTGGCTGCCCGTGAGGCAGAACTGACCAATGTGCGCATCATTATGACGGGCCGTATGGCGGGACTTCCCACTCAGACGATCCGGGAAAGGCTGCGTGAATCCTATGTATAAGATCGCCGTTATGGGCGACAGAGACAGCGTGCTGGGCTTTAAGGCTCTGGGCTTGGAGGTATACTTTGTGGAGGATGCCGACTCTGCCCGCCACACGCTGCACCGTCTGGCAGGCGAGGACTACGCTGTCATCTATCTGACGGAACAGTTGGCCCAGAATCTGCAAAGCGAGATTGCTCGCTATAAGGATGCGCTGATGCCGGCCATCATTCTCATTCCCGGCAAGGGCGGCTCTTTGGGGCTGGCCGAGGCAGGACTGCAGAACGCGGTGGAGCGAGCCGTAGGCGCCGATATTTCCTAAATCTAAGGAAAGGAAAAGAACACCATGGGTAAAGTTATCAAAGTATCCGGTCCGCTGGTGGTGGCCGATGGCATGTCCGATGCCAACATGGCCGACGTGGTCCATGTCGGCCCCCAGCATCTGATCGGAGAAATTCTGAATATGACCGGTGACCGCGCCTCCATTCAGGTCTATGAGGAGACCAGCGGCCTTGGCCCGGGGGCTGAGGTGGTTACCACCGGCGCTCCTTTGAGCGTGGAGCTGGGTCCCGGTCTGATCGAGAACATTTATGACGGTATCCAGCGTCCGCTGGAGGAGATTGTCAAGCAGGTGGGCGCCAACATCACCCGCGGCATACAGGTGCCGTCCCTGCCCCGGGATAAGAAGTGGGAGTTTACTCCTGTGGCTTCCGTGGGGCAGAAGGTGATTGGCGGCGATGTGCTGGGCACCGTGCCGGAGACGGCCGTTGTGCTCCACAAGATTATGGTTCCCAACGGCATTACAGGCACCGTGGAGTGGGTGGCTGAGGCCGGAGAGTACACCATTGAGGAGACCGTTGCCCGCATTCGCACCGACAAGGGCGAGGTAAAGGAACTGACAATGGTGCAGAAGTGGCCTGTCCGTGTGGGCCGTCCCTATCGCCGCAAGTTCCCCCCGGTGGTGCCGCTGCAGTCCGGTCAGCGTATCATCGACACCATGTTCCCCATTGCCAAGGGCGGCACGGCCGCTGTGCCCGGCCCCTTCGGTTCGGGCAAGACGGTGGTGCAGCACCAGCTGGCTAAGTGGTCTGATGTGGATATTGTGGTCTACATCGGCTGCGGTGAGCGCGGCAATGAGATGACCGATGTTCTGCGTGAATTCCCGGAACTGACTGACCCCCGCACCGGTGAGACTTTGATGAAGCGTACCGTGCTGATTGCCAATACCTCCGATATGCCTGTGGCAGCCCGTGAGGCGTCCGTGTATACAGGTATTACCATCGCCGAGTATTTCCGTGATATGGGCTACGATGTGGCCGTCATCGCCGACTCCACCTCCCGCTGGGCCGAGGCCCTCCGTGAGATGTCCGGCCGCTTGGAAGAGATGCCCGGTGAAGAGGGCTATCCCGCCTATCTGGCTTCCCGCCTTGCACAGTTCTATGAGCGTGCCGGCGTGGTGCAGTGCATGGGTACGGAGGATCGTACCGGTACACTGACCGCCGTGGGCGCTGTGTCGCCTCCCGGTGGTGACCTTAGTGAGCCCGTGGCACAGGGTACCATGCGCATCGTAAAGGTGTTCTGGTCTCTGGATGCTTCTCTGGCTTATCGCCGTCATTTCCCCGCCATCAACTGGCTGAACTCCTACTCTTTGTATCTGGACTCCATGAAGCCTTGGTACGATGAGCATTTGGGCGAGGAGTTCATGAAGAACCGTGGCCGCGCCATGCACATACTTCAGGAGGAGAACGAGCTCAATGAGATCGTGCAGCTGGTAGGTAAGGACTCTCTGAGCCCCGGCGATCAGCTGACGCTGGAGGTGGCTCGTATGCTGCGTGAGGACTTCCTGCAGCAAAATGCCTTTATGGATGTGGACTCGTATTCCAGCTTTGACCGACAGGAGAAGCTGCTGGGCATGATCCTGCACTACGATGATCTGTGCCGTGATGCACTGACCAAGGGAGTGGAGACGCAGAAGCTGTTTGACCTGCCTGCCCGTGAAGAGCTGGGCCGTGCCAAATACGCCGAGGCGGATGCCTATAGCGCCGTGTATGATGAAATTGCCGCTGCCATGGAGCAGCAGGTGGAAGAACTTGTCAAAAAGGTGGGTGAATACGAATGATGAAGGAATACCGTACCATCCGCGAAGTGTCCGGCCCTTTGATGGTGGTGGATCAGGTGGAGGGTGTCACCTACGACGAACTGGCGGAGATTGAGCTCCATGACGGAACAGTGCGCCGCTGCAAGGTGTTGGAGGTTAACGGAGATAAGGCTGTGGTACAGCTTTTTGAAAATTCCGCCGGCATCAACCTGCGGGACTCCAAGATCCGTTTTCTGGGTCATCCTCTGCAGCTGGGCGTCTCCGAGGATATGCTGGGCCGTGTGTTCAACGGCATGGGCGAGCCTATCGACGGCGGCCCGGAGCTGCTGGCGGAGAAGTATATGGATATCAACGGCCTGCCCATGAACCCGGCAGCCCGCGACTATCCCGACGAGTTTATCCAGACGGGCATCTCCTCCATCGACGGATTGAATACGCTGGTGCGTGGTCAGAAGCTGCCCATCTTCTCCGGTTCCGGTCTGCCCCACGCACAGCTGGCGGCACAGATTGCCCGTCAGGCCAAGGTGCTGGACGACAGCTCTAAGTTTGCCGTGGTGTTTGCCGCCATCGGTATCACCTTTGAGGAGTCCGAGTTCTTCGTGCAGGAGTTCCGCCGCACCGGCGCCATCGACCGTACGGTGCTGTTCACCAACCTGGCCAACGACCCCGCCGTTGAGCGTATCGCTACCCCTCGTATGGCGCTGACCGCTGCGGAGTATCTGGCCTTTGAGAAGAATATGCACGTGTTGGTCATTCTTACCGATATCACCAACTACGCCGAGGCTCTCCGTGAGGTGTCCGCCGCCCGGAAGGAAGTGCCCGGACGCCGCGGCTATCCCGGCTACCTCTATACCGACCTTGCCACCATGTATGAGCGTGCAGGCCGTAAGCTGGGCTGCCCCGGTTCTGTGACGATGATCCCCATCCTCACCATGCCGGAAGACGATAAGACCCACCCCATCCCTGACCTGACGGGCTATATCACCGAGGGTCAGATCATCCTCTCCCGGGATCTGTACCGCAAAGGCATTATGCCCCCTGTGGACGTGCTGCCCAGCCTGTCCCGTCTGAAGGATAAGGGTGTGGGCGCAGGCAAGACCCGTGAGGATCATGCGCCTACCATGAACCAGCTGTTTGCGGCCTACGCTTCCGGTAAGGAGGCTAAGGAGCTGATGACCATTCTGGGTGAGGCGGCGCTGACCCCTGTGGACCTGAAGTTTGCTAAGTTTGCCGATGAGTTTGAGAAGCGTTATGTATCTCAGGGCTTCGACGAGAACCGCACCATTGAGGAGACGCTGGATCTGGGCTGGGATCTGCTGGCGATGCTGCCCCGCGGTGAGCTGAAGCGTATCAAGTCCGATATGATCGACAAGTATCTGCCTCAGAAAGATAACTGAGGTGCGCTATGGCAAATAAGACCATCAATCCCACCAGAATGGAGCTGACACGGCTCAAGGGCCGTGTGAAGACGGCTGTGCGTGGGCATAAGCTCTTGAAGGATAAGCGGGATGAGCTCATGAAGCAGTTTATGGATGTCGTTCGCCGCAACCGGGAGCTGCGCCGCCGCGTGGAGGAGGGGTTGGAGCGTGCAGGTGCTGCCTTTACGGCCGCCTCTGCCGTCATGTCCCCGGAGATGCTGGAGCAGGCGCTGCTGTACCCTAAGCAGAGCGTGGAGCTGGACGTAACGTATCGCAATGTGATGAGCGTCAATGTCCCGGTCTACCACTACCAGACCCGCAATCAGGACCCTACCGAGATCTACCCCTACGGCTTTGCGCAGACCAGCGGAGAGTTGGATGTGGCACTGGAGGCTTTCGGTCAGGTGTTTCAGGATATGCTGGAGCTGGCAGAGGTGGAAAAAACCATGCAGCTGCTGGCGCAGGACATTGAAAAGACACGCCGCCGCGTCAATGCGCTGGAGTATGTGGTCATCCCCGATATGCAGCGCAATATCCGCTATATCACCATGAAACTGGATGAGAATGAGCGCGGCAATACCACTCGCTTGATGAAGGTCAAGGAAATGGTGCTGCAGGACGCCCACGACTATCAATAGAAAAAAAGGACCGTTTCCCATGGGAAACGGTCCTTTTTTATGTAGATAGAAGGATTAGGCGTCGTATTCGGGATTTTCACCCAGATAGATATTTTGCATCTCCCGATCCACCTCGCAGATGGCCTCGGAGCAGAGCTGCAGCCGCTTGGCGTCTTCCTCTGAGAAGTTGCGGTCGGATTTATAGCGCAGTTCATGCTCCAAACTGGCCCACATATCCATAGCGATGGTGCGCAGCTGTACCTCCACAGGCAAATGCAGGGTTCCTTCTGAGATAACGATGGGAACATCGAGTATCAGGTGGAGACTGCGATAACCGGACTCTTTAGGGTTTTTGATGTAGTCCGACTCCCGTGTGATCTTAAAACACTCGGTGCGGGTCAATAGACGGCGCAAATAGTAGATGTCGTCCAGATAATTGCAGATTACGCGAACGCCGGCCACATCCTGAATGTAAGTGTAGATGTTGTCGATGGTAACTTCGTGACCGCGGCGATGCAGCTTATCGGTGATACTGTCCAGCGTTTTGAGACGATATTCAATGTGATGGATGGGGGAGTGATCGTACATGCTGGAAAATTCCTCGTCCAAAATCTCCAACTGTGTCACAGCAACTTTTAAGGCGCTGCGGAACAGGTGATTGACACGAACCATGCCGGCCAACAATTCCTTTTGTTCTGGTGTGGCGTTTTTGGGCAGGGTCATATGCTGCAGATTGATCATTTCACTTTTTTTGCTCATCATGGGGGAAGCTCCTCCTCATGCCTTTGTTACAATTTTATCATAGCAGATATGTGTTACATTTGTATGAACAATTGAAAAAATTTGCCGGGAATTTATGTGAATTGCAAAAAAGATACCCTCTGCCGGTGGAGGCAGAGGGTAAAAACTACGCTTTGCAGAGGAGATCACAGATTGTTTCGGCGCTGTGGTGCGGAAAAGAAGTGCGGCGCTGCACCATGGTTTGCGGATCAATGGCACCGCTCAGGATTCCCATCAGTAGGGGGGATATATCCTTTTCGTCGTGGCTCATCAAAGCGCAGCCGTGGTTGACCATAAAGTCCAGATTATATGTCTCGCAGCCCGGAACAGCATCCAGATAAAGGAGCGGGACTTGGGCGGCCAGTGCCTCGGCGGTGGTGAGTCCTCCTGCTTTGGTAATGAGAAGGTCAGCCGCGTGCATGTAGAGATCCATCTGTTTGGTGAAGCCCACCACACGGACTTGCTCTTGGTTATGCCAGAAATCAGCGTCCATCTGCTGTTTGAGCCGCTGGTTGTTGCCGCAGATGGTGACGAGAAGGTCCTCCTTATGGAGAAGGCCTGCAATCGTATGAGCCACTTCTCGTACCGGCCCGGCCCCCATACTGCCGCAGGCCAGTACCAGAACACGGTTCTTTCCGGGCATGTCCAACGTCTGTCGGGCAGTTTCACGGGACATGGGCTGGGAAAAGGCTTGCCGTACCGGGATACCGGTGGCATAGAGCAGATGGGAGGGAATGCCGGCATCGGTAAAGCTCTGCCGCAGCTCCTGGTGGGGCATACAAATACCGTCCACATCCAAATCGCTGACACCGGGATAGCAGGTAAAATCGGTGGAAATGAACCAGGTGGGCAGCGTAACCCCATGGTTTTGCCTCAGTTCTGTCATCATCATGGCAGGGAAGAGATGGACACATAGCACAGCGTCTGCCTTTTGCCGCTGTAATTCGTGATAGAGGGGGAGTGCTGCCTTGATGGACTGCTCCATAAAGAGGGAGGGCTGATATTTTTCCTCGAACCGATAGCCCATGCCAAAAAGTTTCGGGGTGTGACGGTAGGCAAAATTGTGGCCCTTACTGATGACCTGCGCTGTGGTTTTGGGCATAAATTCCAATGCATTGCAGATGCAGCAGCTGTGGCCGCGCTGCGCCAAAACCTCAGCCAGAGAGGCAGCAGCCGTATTGTGACCACCGCCTGTATTACAAGATAGAATGGCAACTTTCATAAGGATCCTTCTCTCTCTTTTGTTTTCTCCACTAAATGCACCAGACGGGGACGATTGTAGCGCTGGATCATGATAAAGGGGAGATTTCCCAGCAGTACATATATCAGATAGACAATCCAGCCACCGATACCGGGCCAGATGCGCAAAAGACGCAGCCCTGCAACGATCAGCAGGCTGTGGATTAGTTCGGCTACGCAAGTTTCCTGCACCAAGAGATCCATGCGGGCGCTGCTGCTGCCCACAGGCAGCTTCTTTTTGACCATACTCTTGAGGATACGGCTCATGTCGGGAACCCGATCCTTCCAACGTCGGATGTGGAGATATTCGTAGATCTTTCCGTCCTTTTCCCACCGAAAGGGGGAAAAAGGCGGGCGGTCACCGTGAAAGATGCGGCGGGGCAGCAGAGAACCTACGATTTGGGAAACAACTCCCAGCACGACCATAAACCATATAGATTTTAACAACGGGTGCATATAGCCCGCTCCTCTCATGCAAAATAGAAAAAGCCGCGATGGAGTAAGTCCTTCACGCAGCTTTCGAGGTGAGAAGTACACCTGCAAACAGACTAAGTATAGCAGAGAAAGCAGAGAAAGTTGTGTCGAATCTGTAAATTAACCATAGAGTACTGCCCGACAGAACTCTGTCGGGCAGTGGGTTTTGGTCAGTCGAGCAGCGCTTGCAGATCCGCCTTGGAATGCAGGCCCACCAGAGAACCTGAGACAGCACCGTTACGGAATACCTTTACAGTGGGAATGCTGACGATGCCGAACTGGGCAGCCAGCTGGGGCTCCTCGTCAACGTTCAGCTTGCAGATCTTGGCGCGGCCTTCATACTCACGGGCCAGCTCTTCAATAGTGGGGGCCAGCATCCGGCAGGGGCCGCACCATGTGGCCCAGAAATCCACCAGTACAGGGACGTGGCTGTGCAGAACCTCCTGTTGGAAATTATCACGAGTAATCTTGATTTCAGACATGTGTAAATCCTCCTTATCAGCGGTGTTTATTTAGACTTATAGTATAAAAGACAGTGACAGAAGCCCTCATAATCGGCAACAGTGTGCTTTAAAGGTATTGCCCTTGTGGGCAAGGCTTCTAAAGATAGAACATCTGTACCAGTTTTCTTGATAGGTCTACAGTACATTCGACCAGGTTTCTTGAGAAAGGTAGTGGAAAAGTGGAAAAGTTTAAACGAGAACGTCAAGCACGATGGGACAAAAAGCACATCAAGACAGTATCAACGAAGATTGCGGCGGAGGACATGGAACGGCTCAAGGCGCTTTGCAAGGAACGGAAAACAACGCCATATGCATTCATGCGGGAACTGCTTCTATCAAAGCTACGGGCGCCACAACAGCCGTCACGGCGCATATTCACGAATGACGGGGAAGTGATATACAAGTGACATCATTGTTGCGCCCTTTCATAGACAGGAGAGACAGTGTAAACCCTGCATCAAGGGCAAGACAAGCGCCCCTTGTCACGCAGAAAGGGTTCTGCGCTTCATTGCGACCGTTGCCGCCGTGCCTGGGCATCAATGCCCCGCCCCGCCGTCACCGCTCACAATGCGGCTGACGCCGCCAAGGGGCGCCCTTGACACAGGGTTTGCGGAATGCGTACAATCTATGAAAGGAGCACACAACAATGATTAGTGCAAACATTCCAAACAACATCCGCAAAGAGGTCTACCGCCGTGACGGCTACCGTTGCGCCCTATGCGATAGCGTAAAGCAACTGCAAATCCATCACGCAATACCACGTTCAGAAGGTGGCGCAAAGCGGAACCCGCAAAACCTCATAACGCTGTGCGCATACTGTCACAACATCGCCCACGGTACAAAATGGTATGACCAACCCGACTACATGACCGCCGAAGAAGTCCAACAAGCCTGCATAGAATACCTTGCGGATTACTATGCGCCCGATTGGGACGGCTACACTGAATAGGGGGGAAACCCCCTATATCCTGTAGGCGTTGCAAACATGACATACAAGATGTGGCTCCCCCTGCGGCGCCTGCGGGCGCCTTGGCCTTCGGCGCCCCCGACGCAATGCCGACGTCGGGGCGGGTGGTGTGCCTGGTTCTCTTTGGCCTGGTGCGCCGCCCCTTGCGGCCTGCGCGGCGAAACGCGGCTACCCGCCGCCGTTCGCCTTGCACTCGCCCCCGCCGTTATCTAATGCGGGGGGAGGTTTCGGCGGGGGCTCGGGTATTGCGCCGCCTGCGGGCGGCGCTGAAAGGTGGTGTTTATTTAGACTTATAGTATAAAAGGCAGTGACAGAAGCCCTCATAATCGGGGTCTTTGATCTGTTCCCGAAACTCCTGACACATACAGCGATTTTCCTCCGTATGCTCTCTGCGGCAGGGACAGTAGCCGCCGGTCTGCTCCAGACCTTTTCGAATCATTTTTACGACTTCCTGATCGGGATTTAATGTAATTTTCAAAAGTAAGCCCTCCTCATTTCCTTTCGGACTATCTTAGCATAGGACGATACAGCCTTCTGTAACATCGTCACATGGAACGGCATCTTTCTAAAAAAGATCCTCCGACCACGGCTGTAATCGGAGGAAGTAGTGACGAGAATCAATTAGGCTTTCCACAGACCGTGGAGATTGCAGTAGGCATAGACGGCCTCGACCTCGTCGCCCTCGCAGAGGGAGAAACATACCTTGGGCTCCTGACCGGGCTGCAGGGCCTTGCGCTGGTTGCCCTGCTTGGTCTGCAGAGAAACCCACTCGATATAGTGCTCGGGGAGCATGGGGTGCTCCACACTGCCTACGGTGACGAACACCTTGTTGTCCTTCACTTCGTAAACGGGAATGTGCTTTTCAGCGGCGGCCTCCACCGTGCCGGGAATAAGTTCGGTCATGGGCTGACCGCAGCACATCACGGGCACGCCGCTGGGCTTGACCATGGCAATGATATTGCCGCAGTGCTCACAAATATAAAACTTCTGCTCCATAGTTATTCCTCCTGTTTCATTATGTTTATTTTATTGTTCAAATTACGTTGTCTGGTGTAGGATTTCCTTTTCTGATATTGAGTATACGCCTCATGCGAGAAAAAAACTGTGACAAATGCACCAAACGCAAAAAATTTCCAAATCCGGCAGCAATATTTTCCCAGTATAGCAGTCCCAGCCGCACCATTGCCGGCAGCAGACTGAGAGGCAGCAGCACCCACAGTGCGGCGGCCCACGGCATACGGCGGTGGAGAATATGGACTGCGGAGGTCACGGTATCGCCTAAGATCACCGAGCCGTTGGACGCGAGGCGTAGGGACAACGGCTGGGACATTGTGCGGTAGCCGATGGGTGCACCGGTTTGCTCTAAGTAATACGTTCCCGCCGATAGATGGGAGAGAGTGACGGTTCCCGTTTCGCCGATGGTCATATGGGCCAGTACAGTGCCGTCATGGCTGTACAGCGTAAAGGATGCGCCCGGCAGCGGGATACGGCTGCACCCGTCCATGGTATAGGCGCAGATGGTCAGCGCACAATGGTTCCCGCCGCAGACCGGGACAAAAGCGTCTTGGGAATCTTCCCCCCACACCGGAAGGACACACCAGAGCAGCGTGAGCAAAATAAGCACCATCGTGCTGTACTTTTTCATGAATGCTCCCTCCTTTCGCCGTTTGGTGTAAGTATACCCCACAGGCAGAGGGAAATGTGTCGATTACGGAAGAAAGAAACACAGCACCCGCTGCTCAGAAGTGACAGCGGGTACTGTAGGCAGACCTTTACCCAACAGCTTTTCTTTGGAGGACTGGTCATCTCACCGATATGGCAATCTTCAGACCATAAAAAAGACACCCGGTAAGGGTGTCTTTTTTATGTATGGCGACAGGGGAAACTCACTCCTGATGATCGACACTGTACATATAGGCGATGAGATCCATGATCTTATTGGTGTAGCCCCACTCGTTGTCGTACCATGCAATCAGCTTGACGAAGTTGTCGTCCAGCATGATGCCGGCGGTTTCATCAAAGATGCAGGTTTCGGAAAACCCGGTAAGGTCGGAGGAAACCACCTGATCGGTCGTGCAGGAGATGATCCCCTTCATGCTGTTGCGGGCGGCGTTTTCCATGGCAATGCACACGTCGTGATAACTGGCCGGGTGCTTGAGGCGTGCCGTCAGGTCGACCACGGAGACATCATTGGTGGGGACGCGGAAGCTCATGCCCGTCATCTTGCCTTTCAGCTCTGGAATGACCAGGCCAACAGCCTTGGCAGCGCCGGTGGTGGAGGGAATAATGTTGCCCAGCACGCTGCGGCCTGTGCGCCAGTCACGGCCTGCACGGGCATCCACGGCCTTCTGCTTGGCGGTGGCGGCGTGGATGGTGGACATGAGAGCCTGCTCAATGCCAAAGGTGTCGTTAATGACCTTGGTCATAGGGGCAAGACAGTTGGTAGTGCACGAAGCGTTGGAGACCACGTTCATGTCAGGGGTATAGTTTTTGTGGTTCACACCCATCACAAAGGTGGGGGTACAGTCGTCCTTGGCCGGGGCGGAGAGAATCACCTTCTTGGCTCCATTAAGCAGGTGCAGTGCACCTTTTTCGGTGGTGTTGAAAGCGCCGGTGGACTCGATGATGTATTCCGCGCCGCAATCATGCCAGGGAATGAGGGCGGCATCACTCTCACTGTAGACACGAATTTTTTTCCCATTGATGATGAGGTGGCGGTCATCGTGCTCCACAGAGCCGTGGAATGTTTTGAACACACTGTCGTACTTCACCTGATAGACCATATAATCCAGATCGGCATTGCGCAGATTGATGCCGCAGACCTGATACGTGCTGCTGCCGCGCTCCTCCAGAATGCGCAGAGCAATACGGCCGATACGGCCGAAACCATTAATTCCTACTTTGATTGCCATAAATGAGTTTCCTCCTTTTTTGTTCCTCTTATGCGGAGAGGCTCCGATTTGTTCCAATTTAAGTATAGCATAAGGGATAAGGAAAATCTCACATAACTGAAAAAGTTCATAAGAGCAATGCGCTGAAATTTATGGACAGAACTTATGAACTTTGCACAAAAAGACGCATTTCATTTATTTCGGAACAGAAATTGACCATTTTAACTCAAAATAATACAAAATACGACTAAACGTACAGAACATTCCGAAGGTTGAAAACGGGCAGTTTTAGAAAAGAACACCAAGGAATCTCAGCGGGGACAGTTTCACTTAGCTGGGAGTATTCTCGCCGCAAGAGCATCCGTAGTGATCAAGCTGCTGTGCCTCTTGGGTGGTTTCCGTGCCATTGTCATCAGCACAATGGCAGCCAGTTTCCCATATTGCTTCGCTTGCGGCAGGGCGGTCTAAGGCTTCCATGGCCTGATGTGTGCGATTCATTAGGTCGTTGACAGCCTCGCACTGAGGAAGCGATTTGTCTCGGTACAGCGGCTTCCCGATAATGAGCCGCAGGAAAGGTTTCTTTCTCCACAGACTGCGGAGGCCATGGGGGTCGTCGCAGACTAACCGCATGGGGATCACAGGGCAGTCCGTCCGCACTGCGGCGAGAAATGCGCCTCTGTGGAAAGGCCGTATATCCTTGTGGTAGCGTACTAGCAGACCTTCGGCATAAAAATGAGTCCAGTTTCCCTGTGCAATGCTGCGTTCTATGCCCTTTTCCAGATGGAGCATTTGGGAGGCTGTGTTATCCAGAAGGGGGGTTGCACCGCAGGCCTTCAAAAACCAGCCGATCACGGGCAGTTCCAGATTCCCCCGCATACTGATGTAGTGAAGCCGCCGTGGGAAGGTCGCCAGTTTAACCATGGTGCAGTCCATGGGATGGATATGATTCATGACGGTGATGGCACCGCCCTTTAAATTTCGAATATTTTCCCGACCCTCTATGGAAAAACCCCACACAAGGAAATCCACAAGGTACATCACAGGGGAAAGCAGATTCGTCAGCAGAGCGGATAACCATGCCTTTCCGGCCCAGCCTTTTCCATAGTTGCGGGCGGCTTTCTCGATATTCGGGTGGGTGATACGACGAAAAGTATTTTCCTTGGGCTGGCGAAACCCTTTCTTTTTCCATTCTGCAATGGTTTCAGCATACATCTGCTCGGCCTGCTGCACACATCGATCTACACGCATACTGTCGCCATAGGCTGCATAGCGTCGGGATAATGCCATTTTCTCGTTAGGATGCGCAAGCCAGTAGTCCATTCGCTCAGCCAGCGCCTGTGCGTCTCCGGCCGGAAAGGTACAGCGCGTATCCAGCGCAAACTGGCCGGTTGCAGACAACTTGGAGTCGGAGATAACGGGAACCAGTCCGCAGGTGAAGGCCTCTATGCAGGAGATACCCTCAATTTCCGCATCCGAGGCGTGGACGTAAAGGTCACAGCTGTGGATTAGTTCTATCAGTTCCTCCTGTTTGTAAAACCCAAATATGGGCTTTCTGGGGAGCTCTGCCCCCATGGCTTCATATTTCTTTTGCAACGGGCCCTTTCCAGCAAAAATCAACTGGATTTTATCCCGGTAGCGGCTCAGCTGAGCTGCCTTGATCATAAGATCCTGCCGTTTTTCCTCAGAGAGGCGACCGATCATCAATATGCGGAACGTGTTATCTGTTCGCGGGACACTCTGCGGTGCAGGCCGGAAGGCCTCATCCACACCGTTGCTGATGACATACAATTTAGAATCATAACCGTGCGCCTGCAGCTGTTGAGCGATGAATTGGCTGGGACAGTGGATGGAGCGGAATCGGTTATAGAATACGTCTTTGAACCACCAGTACAGGAAGTGATTGGCCCAAGCCGTTTTTCCAAGCCCAATGCTGGATGTAATATTTTCCGGCTGAACGTGAAATGCGGCAATGGTGGGAATATGCATCTGTCGGGCGATAGACTCTCCACGGCGGCAGAAACGGAAGGGCATATAAAAATGTACAATATCCGCATCCTTGAACGCTTGATAGTAGGCCTCATCCACCGGCTCAGCAAAGCACATGCCCTGTGCATCTACCAGCCGCTGAAAAAAAGGAATTGTGTGCGTAGGAACGGTGATTTTATCCGGCTCAGGTTCACCTGATGCCAAAACTTTTACAGTGTGTCCCCGCTTGCGGAGCTGTTCAGCAAACCGCCGGGCTGTAATTGTTGTGCCGTTATTACTGTGGTCATACTGATCTACCACTAAAACAATATTCAAACCAACACCTCTTTCTGTGTCATCCGCAAGGGTTCAAATCAACCTGTTTTTCCGCTATATTCGACTGGGAAGTCGGAAAAAGAGAGAAAACATTTACCCTTTGGACATTCCGTTGCCTTTTTTGAAGATCCCAACATTTTCTCTATGCAGCAATGCTGTCAGCCGAAAGCACAAGGTTATTACAACGGCTGGCATTTTGGAGCTTTTTTAGGAACAATAGGATTGTTCTTGCCTGTGTTTGGAAGCAGCTAAAAAAATATATAGCAAGGTCATCTCCCCTGAAGGAGGTGGCCTTGCTTTTGTCTGCATGTGCTGTTATTCCTGCACCGGGGAATCATTTCACCGTATGCATACGCAGGAGGCAGAGCCTGTCCAAGGCAGTCTTATTCTATTTCAGGGTCTGCGGCAGCAATACTCTCAGAGGGAGAAGCGGGCTTCCCCCTGGTTGTGCAAGGAGCTTTTTTCAGCCTCTTGGAGTATGACACTATCTCTCTGTACCGCCCGGGGACTGATCAAGCCGGATTCTGCACCCGGTTTTCATCAGATGAGCGTCGTTACGTTAACCAAGGTAATAATTTTAGACCTCAAACGAAACAAAATCAACCCACTTCTGCTATTTTCCCAATATATATCACTTTTAATACCGACTGGCGCAGGGGAGAGGGAAGGATGTACCGCTGCAAGAATAGACAATGGATGGAGCAAGAGGGGAACAGCGGCAGCACTCATGTCTTGGGTGCTGCCGCTGATGAAGACCGGAACTTATTTATTCAATTTGTTGTTATATTTTCTATAAAGCAGGGGCGTGATTCCCTCATGTTTCTTAAAGACCTTAATAAAATACGCAGCGGACGAGAAGCCAAGTTTTTCGCTGATGACAGCGATGGAGTCGTTGGTTTGCTCCAGCAGCTCCCGTGCCCACGCAATTTTCTTGGAAGCGCTATACTGGGAGAAGTTGACGCCCATTTCGTGGGTAAATAAACGGCTGAAATAGCTGGGACTCAAATGACATAGTTCTGCCATCTGCGCTTGCGTAATCAGGTGTTCTCTGTTTTCTTCCATATATTGTAACGCCGGAAGCAGGGGGGAATCGCCGGTGTTTACATGGCCGCCTCGATTTACCTTGAGAAAATTACCGGGGGTATGGAGACCCTGCGTCCTTTGCGAAGACAAGGGGTGCGTTGCCTTCATTATGGATGCCTTCCGTGGGGAGTGTTCCCGGCAGGAGATCGAGCGGCTCAAGGGTGTTGCCAAGCAGCACAAATGCAGCTGCACGGTGGGTCTTGGCGGCGGAAGAGCACTAGATACCGCCAAATGTGTGGCAGAGGGCGTGGGGATGATCGCCGTACCCACCATTGCAGCGACGGATGCACCCACCAGCCATTCTGCCGTTATGTATACCGAGAGCGGTGCGTTTGATGACTATGCATACTTTAAGGCCAGTCCCAGTGTGGTGCTGGTGGATACGACCTGCATTGCCAAGGCACCCACCCGCTTCCTGGTTTCCGGCATGGGGGATGCCATGTCCACCTGGTTTGAAGCCCGTGCGTCGGCTCGTTCCTTTGCCAATGTGAATGCCGGTCTGCCCTGCGGCGTGCGTGAAGGTGTCTGCGACGGGGCGAAAGGCACGAAAGCGGCCCTTGCCCTTGCAAAGCTGTGCTATGAGACACTGCTGGAGGATGGCATGAAGGCAAAGATCGCCTGTGATCACAATGTGGTGACGCCCGCTTTGGAGAATATTGTGGAGGCAAATATCCTGCTCTCCGGTCTGGGCTTTGAGAGCGCAGGTCTTGCAGCGGCCCACGCCATCCATGACGGTCTGTCCATGCTGCCCGGCACCCACCATTCTTTCCACGGTGAGAAGGTCGCTTTCGGTACGATTGCACAGCTGGTGCTGGAAAATGCGCCTATGGAAGAGATTGAGACGGTGATTAAGTTCAATCTGGAAGTGGGCCTGCCCGTGTGTCTGGCAGACATCGGCGTTCCTGAAATCACCGATGAAGAGCTGCTGGCGGTGGCAAAGAAGACCTGCATCCCCGAGGAGTCTGTCTACGCCATGCCTTTCCCCATCACCGTAGAGAGTGTGGTTTCTGCCATTCGCGCCGCTGACGAGATCGGCAAGTCTTATAAATAAGGGAGACAATCATGAAAAAGATCATCAACACGCCGGAATCCGTTGTTTCCGAAATGTGTCATGGTTTTGCGCTGGCACATCCCGACGTAACGCTGGATGAAAAGTATAATGTGATTCATAAAAAGAATATTGACCAGGAGAAGGTCACGCTGATTTGCGGCGGCGGCAGCGGCCATGAACCGGCCCATGCCGGGTATGTGGGACAGGGACTTCTGGATGCCGCTGTCTGCGGTGACGTGTTTGCGTCTCCTTCACAGATTCAGGTGTATCGTGCCATTCGCCAGACCCAGAGTGAGAAGGGGACGCTGCTGATTATCAAGAACTATAGTGGTGACATGATGAATTTCACCAATGCCATGGCACTGGCGCAGGAGGATGGCATCTGCGTTGACTATGTGCGTGTGGATGACGATATTGCCGTGCAGGACAGCCTCTATACGGTAGGCAGACGTGGCGTTGCCGGAACGGTTCTCATCCACAAGATTGCCGGCGCTGCCGCCCAGCGGGGCATGAGCCTGCAGGAAGTCAAGGCCGTTGCAGAGGATGCCGTGAAAAACGTAAAGAGCCTCGGCTTTGCGCTGACCTCCTGCACCGTGCCTGCCAAGGGAACGCCTACATTTGTGCTGAATGACGATGAGATGGAGTTCGGCGTCGGAATCCACGGTGAGCCCGGTGTGCGCCGGGAAAAGGTGGCCACAGCGGATGAACTGGCAGTTCGCATGGTGGATGCATTGCTGCAGGAACTGCCGGAGGAAGGCCGCACGGAGGGCATTGCCGTTTTGATTAATGGCTTTGGCGGAACGCCCCTGCAGGAGCTGTACCTTCTGGCCAACAGCGTGGCCAAGGTGCTGAAAAAGCGCAGTTGTCAAGTGGAGCGTATGCTGGTAGGCAATTATCTGACCAGCATCGACATGGCCGGCGCTTCCGTGTCCATCATTGGCCTGAACCGGCAGCGTAAAGAGCTGCTGAACGATCCCTGCTGCGCACCTGCCCTTACGATTGACGGCCAGCAGCTTCCCAATATGGAGATGGCTGCAGAGAACACGGTGGCTCATGCCGTGGAAGTCTCCTTTGCCAAGGAGTCGCCGGAGAACTGGAAATACATCAAACATAATTGCATCACCAAGGAGAATATCCTATACATGGTGGATGATATGAGTGAGACGATTATTAAAAATGAGGTTCCCTTCTGCGAACTGGACTCTTATGCCGGTGACGGAGACTTTGGCATGAGTGTGGCCAAGGGCTTCCGGCAGCTGAAGTGTGAGTGGCAGGAAATCATGAGTGAGCACAGCCGTACCATCGGTGACTTCCTCGACAGTGTTTCCATGATTATTATGGAGCATTGCGGCGGAGCATCCGGCCCTATCTGGGGCAGCGCATTCCGTGCGGCATCCAGATTTGCCGGAGAGAAGGAAACACTGACGCTGCGCGAGTTTGCCGGAATGGTGCAGGCGACGGCAGATGGTGTCTATCGCACAGGAGAGCGGTCCTTTGGACGTGGCGCACAGGTGGGGGATAAGACGCTGATGGATGCGCTGATCCCTTGTGCCCAGAGCCTTCTCAAAAGCGCAGAGGAAGGAACATCTGTGGAAACTGCACTTCAGCTTTCGACAAAGGCCGCGGTGGAAGGCGCAGAAAAGACCAAGGATATTGTGGCGCGCATGGGTCGTGCGGGGACAGTGGGTGAACGCAGCCTTGGCTATCCGGACGCCGGCGCTCACGCCCTGGGCGTAGTTTTCAGCCAGCTTGCCGGCAGTCTGTCCTATTTGTCGGACGACGAATAAAACGATACGTTGGGAGTACCCAGAAATAGTATGCTCATGATAAAAATGGCCTGTATGCAATGATGCTGCAGGCTATTTTTATAAAATACCCTTAGGAAAGACAATGTGGACGCTCCTTTGTGGATGCAAAATCGATCTAGGCTGTGTAGGAGGTGTACAACGATGAAAAACCTAAATCGAAGCGAAAAGAAATCATCAGTTAAAACAGTTGTTACCGTCATTGTATTGGTCTTGTTGGGCTTGCTTGTGGCTGTGGCGATTTATGTTGCATATGTCTTTATGGCTTATGAACGTCTGGAAGACAATATCAACCTGGAAATATCGTCCGTAGCACAGCAGCCTATGAAAAAGGAAGAGGAGCATTGCCTCGTGTCCTATAATATCGGCTTTGGCGCTTATAGTGATGATTTTACTTTCTTTATGGACGGCGGGGAAGAGAGCAGAGCACGTTCACCGGAGGCGGTTCGGGAGAATGTGGGGGGCGCTCTGACTGCCCTCAAGAAGGCTGATCCGGAACTGATTTTGCTCCAGGAAGTCGATTCTGACGGGACAAGAAGCCATCATATTGACCAAAGAGAGCTGGTCAAGGAACAGCTCCCGGAGTTCTCGTCTGTATTTGCACAGAACTATGATAGCCCCTATCTCATGTGGCCGCTGGATGATCCCCATGGCGCCAATCAGGCGGGAACCATGACATTGTCCAAATACAATATCACCTCCTCGCTGCGCAGAAGCCTGCCCATTGAGAACGGACCCATGATGATGGTGGATCTGGATCGCTGCTATTCTGCCAGCAGAATTCCTGTGGATAACGGGAAAGAACTGGTACTTTACAATGTCCACCTGTCAGCCTATACATCGGATGGCAAGATCGCCGAAGAGCAGCTTGTTTTGCTGTTCGAGGATATGCAAAAAGAAGTCAGTGCAGGGAACTATGCGGTAGCCGGCGGCGACTTCAATAAGGACTTGCTGGGGAATTCTGCGCAAGTGTTTGGCGTATCCAGCGAAAACAGCACCTGGGCAAAGCCTATTCCTGAAGCGTTGATTCCGGAGGGATTCCAAATTGTGACCCCGTTCAATGAGAATGAGAAAGCCGCCTCCTGCCGGAATGCAGATCGTCCCTATGGCCCGGACAGCTTTTTGATTACCATTGATGGCTTCATCATTTCCGATCATGTGCAGGTCATTGCCTCTTCGGTGATGGATACCGGCTTTTTATGGAGTGATCATAACCCGGTGTATTTGAAGTTCAGGCTCGAGTAAAATAGAAAAATGCCAAACGCAGTGGAATACGGAGTCAGCGCAAAGTGCCGCTAATGCCGGGCGGAACGCAAAACTGATACAACGAAAAAGACAGCGACGAAACCTGACGTTTTAACGTCAGGTTTCGTTGTATATCTGCTGAAAGAGCAGATGGGTAAGAGGAAAAAGGGGGTTGGTAAGCATGATGCAGATTAGCAATCAAGATATCTGGGGGAGGAAAGAGCATCCCGCCGCAGTTCTCCGCACTACGTTTTGGCGCATAGCGGCAGGCAGCGGAACAATGGGCTCCCAAATGCTTCATTCTCCTTGCACGTTATGTATCTACATGATACAATCAAATTACTATTTCATAAGGGAGGCATTTTTTTGGAGTTTTATGTCAATCACCCGTTACTCTTTGCTTTGGCAGGTGTTCTGATTGCCGCAGTGCTCGGTCAATCCATCTACTTTCTGGTGCGAGCGCTGCGCAGAAGCAAAGCCATCGGTATGGATCAGAAGAAAATCAAAAAGACCATCCGAACCGCTGCGGTGTTCACCATCGCTCCGGCCGTAGCCATCGTCATCAGCGTCATTGCCCTATCCAAAAGCCTTGGCGTACCCCTGCCATGGCTTCGCTTGAGCGTGGTGGGTTCCCTCAGCTATGAGACCATTGCCGCTGAGAACGCTGTGAGTGCCATGGGTCTTACGCTGGGCAAAATTGATGCACTGACGGCACAGCAGTTTGTCAATATCTCTCTGGTCATGACCATCAGCATCCTGCTGGGTATTTGGTTGGTGCCTCTCATCGGCAAGCGGCTGCTCAACGGTATGCATACGCTGGAGAGCCGGGATGCCAAGTGGGCGGATACCCTGAATAACGCTATGTTCATCGGAATGATATCCGCGTTTCTCGGCTATGTATTCTGCGATTTCTCCCGGCTCTGGATACCCAGCGAGGCATATTCCCCCACGTCCGGATTGATTCCTGTGTGCGTGATGGCATGTTCCGCCGTCGTGATGGCACTGTGCGGTCTGGCGCTCCAGAAATGTAACTGGAAATGGATGGGCGACTATGCGCTGCCCATCAGTCTTGTGACCGGAATGGCTGCGGCTATTCCCATCACCGCATGGCTCAGCTGAGGAGGAAAAGTATGAAAAAGAATCTCAATTACATCGACTCGGTCCACAGAGACGGACGGATTTGGAATTTGTCTATGGCGGTTCTCCTGCTGGCCTTCCCGATGGTGGTAGCTCTCGTGTTTAAGGCTGCTCCGGATTGGAATGCTCTCCTTATGGGCCTTATTTCCACCGCACCCATGTACTGGGCTGTAGGTTTTATTGAAACCTTGACCTTCGTTCCGATGTTGGGTGCCGGCGGCTCCTATCTCAGCTTTGTCACCGGAAATATCTCCAACTTGAAGCTGCCCTGTGCTTTGAATGCTTTGGAACAGAATCAGGTCAGCATCAACAGTGAGGAGGGGGAGATCATCTCCACCATCGCCATTGCGACATCCAGCATTGTAACGACTATCATTATTATCATCGGCGTGATTCTCATCGTCCCTCTGACACCTGTGCTGGAAGCTCCCGTGTTGGAGCCTGCATTTGCCCAGATGCTGCCGGCTCTCTTTGGCGGTCTGGGTGTGGTATTTATCTCTAAAAACTGGAAGATTTCCATTGCGCCCATTATTCTGATGCTGGCTTTGTTTATCTTTGTCCCAGCCCTCAATGCGGGGACGGTAGGTATCATGGTGCCTGTAGGTGTGGTGTTCACCATTGCCGTTTCCAGAATTCTATATAAGCGAGGTGTTTTGTAATGGTTGGGTATGTCATTCTTGGACTGGTTCTTTTGTTTTTGGCGGTGATTCTCATCCGGGCACTGCTGTTCCGTCCCAAGGCGGCCCCTGCCGTGTCTGACGAGGAGATCGACTTCGACCGTAAAGCTGCTGTCGGCTGCCTGCAAAAGCTGCTTCGCTGCCGGACGGTGTCCAACCATGATCGTGAAAAAGAAGAGGAAGCCGAATTCCAAAAGCTCATTGATCTGCTGCCCGAGCTTTATCCCAATGTATTCAAAACCTGCGAAGTCCGGCAGCTCCCCGACCGGGCGCTGCTGCTTCGCTGGCCTGGGAAGACCTCCTCTGAGCCAAGCGTAATGATGGCTCACTACGACGTGGTGCCTGTGGAGGAGGAACTGTGGGATAAGCCGCCCTTTGAAGGCATCATCGAAGATGGTGTACTGTGGGGACGGGGCGCTCTGGACACCAAGGTTACCTTCAACGGTGTGCTGTTCAGTGCCAACCACCTCATTGGCCAGGGGTTTGTGCCTGCTCATGATATGTACTTTGCCTTTTCAGGAGGCGAAGAGGTCAACGGCATGGGCGCTGTCCATATTGTGAACTACTTCCAAGAGCACAATATTGTCCCCGCTCTGGTGCTTGATGAGGGGGGAGCTGTGGTGGAGAATGTGTTCCCCGGTGTGCGCATTCCCTGCGGGCTGATTGGTATAGCGGAAAAAGGCATGATGAATGTCCAGTATACTGTCAGCTCCGGCGGTGGACACGCCTCCGCACCTCCCGTGAAAACGCCTGTGACCACGCTGGCTACCGCCTGCCGCAGGATCGTGGAGCATCCTTTCAGCATGCATATTACCAAGCCGGTGGCAGAGATGTTTGATACGCTGGGCAGACGTTCCACTTTCCTTTATAAGATTATTTTTGCAAATCTGTGGTGCTTTGGCCCTGTATTGGATCTCATCTGCCGCAAGGGAGGCGGGGAACTGAATGCACTGGTGCGTACCACCACCGCTTTCACCATGATGGAGGGCAGCAAGGGGAGAAACGTAATCCCGGCTCAGGCAAGCCTCATCTCTAATATGCGTCTCAATCCTGAGGACTCTGTGGCCGGTGCGGAAGCCTATCTTAAGCGGACAGTCAACGACAGTCAGGTGGACATTCGGGTGTTGGAGAGTTTTGAGCCCAGCCCCATTTCCGAGACTGGCTGCGATAGCTGGAATAAGGTGGCCTCTGCCGTGGCGGAAACTTGGAAGGGGTGCGTTGTTTCCCCTTATTTGATGGTTCAGTGCTCTGATTCCCGCCATTACGGCAAGCTCAGCAATCACGTTTATCGCTTCTCAGCCATGGATCTTACCGCCGAAGAGCGCAGCACCATCCATGGGAATAACGAGCGCATCCGTCTGGATTGCTTGGAACATTCTGTAGAGTTTTATATCCGTTTGATGAAAAAGTGTTGATGTTTGCTGCAAACATGGAATAAGAAAGCATCCAGTGGCACATTTAACGGCACTCCACTTGTTAGACAGTATGGGATACTGAATAACAAGTGGAGTGCTTTGTGATGTTGGAGAAAGGATAAGTCAGCAGGGAATGGCAACAAAAACCGCTGTAAACCATGGAAAAACGGCTTACAGCATAATAAAACCCCAAACGGCAACCCAATGAAATAGCTGCTGTTTGGAGAAAAGCAAAATGAGTGCGCTCTGATTTGAAAAATCGGAGCAAGCGATAGGACGCTTGCTCCGATGATGGCACCCCCGGCGAGACTCGAACTCACTACATTCCGCTTAGGAGCTAGGCGTACACAATGCCGCACGAACCGAATGTGACTTCCAATCATTCCTTTTTCAAGGAATAGTCCGTAGTACATGATTTTTATGATGAAAATTGCACAAAAAGCCGTTCGCTGACGCTGTTTTTGAGGTGTCAAATTAGCAAATTCTTAGCAAGAATTGCCTCAAAACGGCCTGATTTTATCATGCTGTGCAAAATGTCATAGTCAAAATGACGACAGAAAAATGGAGGTCAAATATGGATACTCAAGAAAAACGCACCCGGCCGGAAGCACGCACCTATACCGTTGATGATGTTGCAGCCATTCTCAATATTGGCCGTACATCAGCTTATCTACTGGTGAAGGAAGGTCATTTCAAGATGGTTCGGATCGGCAATGCCATCCGCATTTCCAAGAAGTCGTTCGATGAATGGCTGGACAGCCTGGACCTGTAATATATAGAGACCTCAGGGCGAGTTGCAGAGAAACATTCTGCAATTCGCTCTTTCCTGAACCAATAATCCTGCAAAGTCCGATATCATTATAAATATAACCAGTATTTTTAGATAGCCCATTTAGAATGATTAGTGGCAGAGGAATAGGGAGATGAGACGGAATAGAAATTAAGGATTATCCCAATTGTTGTTAAATTGAGTTTTTGATTCTATATCTGTCAACTTTCAAAACTACCAGCTGATTTGACTATCAATTGATAGTTTTCTTGACGACTATCAATTGATAGTGTATACTATAGATACCAGAGATATAAGGAGGTGCAAGAATGAGTAATTCTGCATCTAATCACCAACAGTTTCCGTTAAAAGATGTAGAAGATTTCTTGAGAATGTTACGAGAAATTCTACAATCAAAAGAATTTAATATATCGAGTGATTTAGACATACTTCTTAAGAAATCTTCAGAAGCCCCGAATGACCCCTTTACTACTCAAAATACTTTGCTTGATCTAGAGTTTGACCGTGAAGATGTAAGACAGCAGCTTTTGGAGTTAAAAGGAGTTCACTATTATGAAACGATAATAGATAATAAAAACCCGACTCTTCCACCTTTTCATGCATTTATAAAAGAAATTGAGCATAGAAATGTATATATCAAGGTTAAAATACGGAATTATGAAAAGCACAAAGTATTCTGTGTTTCATTTCATTATGCGAGGTATCCAATTCAAAGTATGCCGTATTCGGCTTAGTGTGATTGACTAAACCACTTCAATTCAAACAATAATATATCCATCAAACATAAACAGATTTCTAAAACTACAACGTAAAAGGTAATATTTTATTAATAATATTTCCTTTGCCAGACTGTGCTTACATTTTTTTAGTGCAGTATCGTGTCGAAGGGAGACTATCATGAACAATTATATAATTTTATCAACTGAACAAATGGATTGCCCAATCTGTGGCACAAATCACCTTGTTGAAAAGCGGTCTCGTATTACAAATGCTGTCGTAAAGGGTACAGTCGTTTCTTATGAAGAAGTATACTTTTTCTGTGCATCGGACAACGAAAACGATGAATGCGAATTTGTTCCTGCAGGGGTTATGGATGAAAATCTATTACGGGCAAGAGATTCCTATAGAATTCAAAAAGGACTTTTAACCTCCGGTCAAATTGCAGAAATCCGTAAAATCTATGAGCTAACGCAGAGTGAATTTTCTGCCCTATTAGGTTGGGGGGAAGTTACGATTACTCGATACGAAACAAAAAGTATACAAGATGAAACATATGACCGATATATGCGAATGGTAAAAGAAAACCCCAGTTTTGCACTCCAATCGTTAAAAGACCATCGTGCTAGCTTTGCTGATAAACGCTATTATGAACTGAAGGCTCTTATTCAAACACAAATTGATTCTATTGGAATTCCATTTTTAAAGCAACAAGAGATGTTAGCTCAATATAGCGCATATGATGAACCAACAGAGTGGAATGGTTTTCGGTTAATTAATATAGAAAAGCTAGGTGCTATGATGGCATTTTTTGCCGATGCATTCCATTACGTGTATAAAGTTCGTTTGATGAAACTACTGTGGTATGCGGATGCTTTGTCATTTTCAAGAAGAGGCTATGCTATATCCGGACTAGTATATTGTCATGAACAGTATGGTGCACTTCCAATTGGCTCTAGAGATTTAATTTACCTCCCTAATGTTTCAGTGGTTGAAGAAGAAGATGATGATAAAACCAAGTATCGAATCTCTAGCAGTAACAATGATTTCAGAGCTCTAGAGCCTGATGAACTTTCAATACTCAAAGATGTTGTTGATCGTTTTAATAAAAAGACAACTGCTGAAATTGTAGATACTATGCATTCTGAAATTGCTTATCTTGAGACTAAAATGCATGAAAAAATCTCGTTCACCCATTGCTATCAGCTAAAGGCATTTCAGTCATAATATGTAACCATTTTTGTTTTTGCTTTTTGGAAATTTTACCATATATTGTCTTATAAGTCGATTTCTTTTGAAAGAATCTCGCGTTCCTCATATCTTCAAACGCCATAGGTCTCAAACCTATGGCGTTTTTTCATGCCCAACGGACGGCAACACAAAACTGTATCAAAAGGGGTGGAAAATACAATGGTTTATCTTCTACAGTAGGTGGAAAGACCACCGCCCGCATGTTTTCTCATCTGGGAGGCTTGGGCGGTATAGAGGTGATATTTTGCCTCGAAACAAACACTTTTTAGAACCAAAGAAAGGAGGTGCCGAACATGGCAGTATTTC
>JAHHSG010000010.1 GCA_020025305.1 Oscillospiraceae bacterium | reverse complement strand
AGCAGGAAGTGGTCGCTCTGATCAATCGCTGCATCGGGGGCGGATATAACAACAAGGGCGACTTTTGGGAAATGAGCGCCCAGACACTGGGCATGGTGTTCTGCGACACCGGTAAAGTCAGCGCCAAAGAGGAACGCTTAGAGTGGCCGGTCACCAACGAGGAGCGGGACGGCGAAAAGGGCTGGGGACGCTTTGGAAACGAGCAGATCTGCCGCCTGAAGATCCGCCGACTGAAAGAAGAATGGGCAAAAGATCTGGTGGTTCGGCCTTGGTGTATCTCCCAGGTGGTCAAGGCGCATGAGGACTGCCCGGAACTCGGGGCCGTTCTGGACGAGTACCACAAGCCGGTGGTGATCCAGGATCAGGTGCTGGGTGAACTGACACTGGACAAGGACTATGATACCTTCGAGGGCGAAATCCAGTGGTGCGGAACGGATGTGCTCCTTTCTCTGGAGGTCAATGCCGAGAGCAAGCCCTCCTGGACCCGTGCCCGCAGTGCCGCCAAGAAAATGCTCCGTGACTGTGAAACCTGGGACAAGGCCATGCGGGAGCTTGCGGCCAAGAACCTGACAGAACTTGCTAACGACTGGCTCTCCCAGGATGAGGAAAACGCTCGTGACCCGGAAAAGGACCCCATCACAGAGGAAGAACTTGCCCGGCGAATCAGCATGACGAGCCTGTCCGTCACCTCCGGCGGCAGCTTCACCGCCTGGTTTGACTGCGATGAGATGTTCACCGACCATGCGGTGACGGTCTACGGCTCCCTGAAAAAGGGCCTCAAAGCTGCCAACATTGAGGGGTAAGGAGGCGCAGAGATGAAACTGAACTGTAAACGTATTGATTTTACATACACGCCTGGCGAGGAAATCTTCACCTTTCCCGAGGACACGGGACTGCCCTTTATCTTCGATGTAGAGGAAGAACTGACCGCTGATCCTGCTGCCATGGATGCGGTGGGAGAAATGCTGGATGAGGCGGAGAAATTGGCGGAAAAGGCCAAAGCCGCCATCAAAACGGAGCTGGCGGACGAGGGCGGCCCCTACCACGACCTCGTGACCTTTTTCATGCGGTTTCACCGGGACGATGTAGGCCCTGATATTGCGGCTGATCTTTTTCCAGAAACCGACCCAGCCAAGCTGTCCTTTGCCCAGATGGTGGACTTTTTGCGGCTCAAGCGGTTCGGCAGTGTGGTGGATGGAGAGACCGACCAGCAAGCCTTCATTCTGGATCTGTCCTTCAACCCAGAGATCACCGACGAGCTGATGGTGGTCTACTTTGATTTGAACAAAGAGATTTTCTGTATCACCCATGAGAGCTGAGGAGGAACCATTATGAGCATGGACTATCTGAAAGTATTGCGTGAAAACCCTGATTTGGCAGAGGAATTTGATTCGCTGTTTGACTTCTTTCTGCTGGATGAGTTATCCCCGCGGGATGACGCGGAGGGCCGATGCACCTTCTCCCTGCCCGGCGTGGCTTTTGCCAGAGATGGCTCCGGCGGAGAATACCACCTGTTGGAGGATGGTTCTATCGGATATTACAGCAGCGAAGGTGAGGCAGGCCGTCTGGCCGAGAGCATGGACGATCTCTTTTCCCTGCTTGTGAGCTGTATCTGCTGGCACGACTGCTGTGATACAAAGCAGTATGTGGATTCCAAGACATTGGAGGAATATGGGCAGAGGCAGCGCAACTGTAACTTGGAAGATATGGATGTGGACAGCTTACGGCGGGTGTCTGATGCGCTCGGCATCCCTACCGGTGAGCCGCTGGCTCCTGTTCTGGAGCGATTCCGCAAAGCAACACAGCGTGAGCCTCTGTATCAGTGTATTTTCCATGAGGACAACGGAAGCCTGACCAAATCATACGGTTTGATGTTTGAATGAGAAAGGAGCAATCCCTATGAAAGCATTTGACCCCAATTACAAACTGCTGGACGAGATGTATCAGGACGATTACTATCCTGCTTTTTTGGTAGACAAGGTAAAGGACGAGCTTCAGAAGGTCATCGACCTGCTGGAGAGCGGCGAAACCGACACTGAAGTAATACAGGAGACGCTGGACGAGGCGGTCTGCGGCATCAATGATCTCCAGGAGGAGTTTGACGAGAACGACAGTGAGATTGAAACGGTGGCCCGGGATTGTATTGGAGTCACCGTGGCTTACATTCTGGAATGGTTTGGCATCCCCATTGACATGGAGGAAGCTATCCGGGAACGGGACTGGTGAACCCCATGGCAGAAAAAGAACTGGCCGTTTGTGATGAGTGCGGCAGCCTGTTTTTCAAAGGCTTCTCACAAATGATGGGACTATGCCCGGAATGTGCCCATGTTCTCTATGGCTACCCAAATTGTCCCCATCATTTCCAGAATGGTCGGTGTGTGAACTGCTACTGGGACGGCTCAAAGAGTGTGTACATCAAGAAACAGAATCAACAGGAGGAAACGGATATGCCTGCAACAGAATGGCTGAACAAATACGAATCCATCAAGGAGAAGCTGGCCTGCAAAATTGACTTGGACACATATTTTACAGAAAAAGTGATTGGAAATATGGGCGTGGATGTGCTGGACATCGGTACCGTCCATTTCGCCACCGGAACGATCTTCGCCTGCGATCCGCTGGTGGAACTGGGGGACACGCCGCCCTTCATACAGATGATCCCCGCCGGAACTTACCCGGTGAAGATCTGTGTGGTGCCCAGTGAGAAATACGGCGACCGCTACGCCTGCGTCAAGGTGGAGGTCAGCCGGGAAAAGCCAGTCCGCTATGAGCTGGGCATGACCGGCAAAGAAGATCTGAACGAGGAACTGGGGGAGGAAGAGTATTTTGGTTTTGGCGTAGACGCCGGGATGGGCTGTGTGGCAGACATCCAGACCCAAGCGGCCTTCAAGACCTACTGGGCCAAGCGGCTGGAGGAGGACCCGGACATCGACCCCTACAACGACCTGTTCTGCGACTTACTGGAGGAAAACGCCAAAGTCCATCCCAAATATCAGGGGGACTGCGGCGACTGGCTCAACTGGACGGTGTCGGACACGGACTGCAATCTGCCCATCTTCGCCTCCGGCTGGGGTGACGGTTACTATCCGGTCTACTTCGGCTACGATGCAAAGGGCGAAGTCTGTGCCGTGTATGTGCGCTTCATTGACATTGAAGCCTGCTATGGAGAGCAGGCGAGGAGGTAAGCAGCGATGGAATGGCCAAAACGGGCGCGGACAGCGGATTGGGAAAACGGTGTCCTGACCTTGGATGGAGAGAAGAAATTTGAGATCCAGGAGCTGACCATGGAACTCATGGAGCGGCTGGCCAGCTACACCCTGGTGGGTTTTCATGTGAAAGGCTATCCGGTATCGGATGAACTGCTTGCCCCGTTTACCGGACATAAAAGCATGGTCAATTTCGGCGTGGAGGATGGCGCGCTCACCGACGCCTGTTTTCCCACCTTTTCTGCCATGCCCAAGCTGCGCTATCTGCTGCTGGACGGCAACGCCGCGATCCACGGCAGCGGCCTGTCCGCCCTCCAAAACTGCAAGCTCGACCTTCTGACCCTCAACCGCACCGGGCTGGATGACGCCGGACTGCTCCAGTCGGCCTCCATCCCCAAGCTCTCGCACATCCAGATCGACCATACCGCCGTCACCTATGAGGGCCTGCTGGCCATCGCTGGAAACAACCGCATCGAGCCGGTGGCCCATGTGCAGTTTACCAAAAAGCAGATGGAGTATTTCGCCCAAGTGCAGCGTGAGAAGGCCAAAAAGCCCACCCCGCTGAACGAGCAGGCGGCGGATAAATGCCGCAAGGTCTTGTCTGCCTTCTTTGCGGAGATGACCGCATGGGAGCAGTATATGGAGCAGGCTGGGTTTGAGGATGCCGAGGCTGTGCCCCGCCTGCTGGCGATCTGGGAGAAGTATGTGAGTGAAAAGCCTCGTGCGGGCTATCGGCCTCTGGCCCTCTCATACAGCGCCCAGGGCACCTACAACGGGGAAGAATTCCTGGACGCGGAGCAGATCACTAAGAACAAGCTCTACATCTACACCAGAGAGAAAAATACCAACTTTGACCGCCGCTTCCTCATGAAGCGAGTGGACGAGGGCTGGAAGATTGACACGGTGCAGGAGCGGCTGGATGGCTGGCAGCGCACGGGGTTGTGAGGCATTACATGGCTTGGGAATATGAAACCTTTGGCCCAGACGGTCAATGCAAATTGTTCGGTGTGAATATCTTTGGCTACGACTGGCAAACCACTGGAAAGCGAGTAAAAGTCCAAGACCCGATCTATCACCAAGACCATACCTTCGAGGTCTGGCAGGTGGAGATCAACGGGCAGATCCGCCGCTTTGCCGCTGGAGAGTTCTCCAACTGCGTATGGGGATTCTATCTGGAAAAGAACGGATGAGAGGAGCGTGGTGCCATGAAAGCCACCGCCGGAGAGGTCTATACGGTCTACAACCAATATCTGGAACGCTACACCGCCTGTCAGGTGGTCTATATGGCGCCGCCGGACACGGTGAGCAAGCAGGCAATCGATCAGGCCGCCGCCACTGGTGACAAATATCAATTGATAGACCCGGCCTATGATGTGATCGATGAACTGGAACAATACGAACCCACTTTTGATGCAGTAAGGCCAATCTTGGAACTGCTTGAAGCCTCGCCCAACATTGACTTTGGTGGCCCCGGATCACTCGGTAGCTTTATGGAGGAGTTCCGCCATGCCCTTGCATATATCAATGAGATGATGGATTTGGACGAATTGGAGCTTCACCACCACGTCGAATCCTATCCAAACGACTATCTTGAGAGCTTGCACTATGACTTCATCAGCCGTTGTGACGGTGGTGAGTGACCGGAATAAAAGGAGGTATGGCAGATGTATATCGACAAATACTGGGGGGATTTTATGGGGGGGTCCGATGACAGCCTGAACCTTGTGGCGTTTTTGGCAGATCAGAAGAAAGAGGAGATCCCCCTCAGTGAGATCTTTACCAAAATTGGGCTTCATAAACAGAACTGGGACTTCCGCCAGACCGTGGAGTATCTGGAATTCACCCACTCCGATGGCGTGGAGATGGACTTTCACTTCGCCATTGATGTGATTACCGATCTGGCCGCCATCCTGCTGGAGTGCAACGTCAGCGGCAGTGTAAACCTTCAGGATCTGGACGAGTACAACACCCCCTCTCGCCGTATCCGCATCACTGCCGCACCAGAGGAACACGATGCCATGGACAAGGCCCTGGCGGACTTTGCCCAGAACCCTCTGTCCTATGATCTCCACGAAATGATGGATGACGACGAGATTCAGGAGATGGCTCGGGATGTAGAAGCGCTGCGGAAGGAGCTGTACGAGGCCGCCGGCCGCAACTGCAGCTTCCATGTGAAGGCAGAGGACATGAAGAATTTGCTCCCGAACTGGGCTGGGGCCGATGGCTGCATCGCCACCAACCGCATCACGGTGGAGGGCTGTAAGGTGGGCTACTGCTATCGGGAGGAGCCGGACGGCAACTGGGACAGCGGCTGGCGCTTCACTGCCGGGCACGAGAGCGACGAGTACATGGACGACCCCAACAACGCAGGTCTCTACAAGCTGAACACGATCTGCAACGACGATCCCGACATTATCCCGCTTTTGAATACGCCCGCCCCCTGCGCTTTTGAGCGGGATGAGGATGGCGTGTTCCAGCCGATTAAAGATTGGAAGCCAGAAAACGAGGAGGAACAAGATATGGACATTTTACAGCAGTGCCAGAAATGGCATGAGGAGGACAAATTCCAGAAGATCATTGATGCGCTGGAGGCCATTCCCGCCAAGGAACGCACCCCGGAGATGGACAGCGAGCTGGCCCGTGCCTATAACAACTTAGCGGACCCGTACGAACCGGGAGGTACAGATATGCTCAAGCGGGCCATTGCCCTGTTGAAGCCCCATGAGGAATACTTTGCGGGCGACCACTGCTGGAACTTCCGCATGGGATATTCCTATTACTATCTGGATCAGGAGGGGCGCGCCCTGCCCTATTTCCGCAAGGCGCTGGAGGCCCGTCCCGGAGACGAGGATACGCAAGAATTGATTGAATGGTGTGAAAAGCGCATCTCTCTGCCGCAGTTTTCAAAGTGCTTCCGGGAGCGGATGGAATCGGCGTGGGAGGACTTTTCCGAGCGGGAAGCCCAGATGCGCCAGATCATGGACGAGGACAAAAGCCATGAGCGGGGCCAGGAACTGGTGAACCAAATGGAGGAAATCCTGCATCTTGCCTTTGCCGATATTTCCTTCGAGATGGGCTTTAACGGCGAAAAGCATGAGTTGATCCTCACCCCGGAGGGTGACAAGGTCAAGCTGTTTGAACTGGTCTACTTCCAGAAGCACGCCCCCAAGGAGGTGCTGGAGCACTGGAACATTCTGGTGGGTCGTCAGCCCAGCCAGAACATCGGTCTGCGGACTGATAATGGCTATGAGGTTTCCGGAGAGGATGTGCAGATCTGGCTGGAGGAGCAGGGTGAAAATAGTTTTGCCATCTCCGCCTACTGCGAAAAGCTGCTGCCTATGCTCCGGGAGGAGGAAGGCAGAGTTTGGTGGATGCTCACGACCCTCACCGATCAGGTGCTGGGCGAGATTCCCCACATGCGGTACATAGACAGCTTCGATGTGCTGGAGGAACCCAAGGCAGAGCCGTCCATTCTCCTATCCCGGCTGCCAGACAAGCTGCGTGAAAAAGGGCTGGAGCTATCCACCGACCCGGCAGCCTTTTTGGAGACCTACATGGGCTACAAAATGGAGCCCAATGAGGACCCCGACGCTGACTGGCGTTTGGATGTAATGGTGGGTGCCACCTGCTGCACCCCGCTCATTAACGGCTATCTGAATGCCGACAACGACTTCATGGATGATCTTCACGCCAACGGCGCGGTGGCAGGCTTCTTCTGCTATCCGCTGGATACCCTGCGGGAGGAGGAAGGAACGGAGAAGATCTTCGACTTCCGGGACAAGCTGGAGGAAGCACTCACCGCCGGGGATGGCCCGGAGGTACTTACTCTCACCGGCGGAGCCACTGGACTCTACTGCGGCTATGTGGACTTTATCGCATGGGACCTCCGCACGTCCCTAAATATGGCGAAGGAATTCTTTGAGGAAAGTGACATTCCCTGGGCCAGCTTCCACACCTTCCGCCGGGAGGCAGGGACTGTGTGTCTGAAAAATCCGGAGGATGATGGCCAGGATGCCGGGGAGCAGGAGGACGAGCTTGAGGAAACGCTGACGGGCATGGACTACATTCCTTACACCCCGGAGAATGCCGAGGCATTCTATGAGCAGCTGGAGCAGTGGAACGACGAGGACGAATACACCCGCTGTGTTCAGGCATTGAATGCCATCCCGGAGGACTGGCGGAATTATCGCACCGCCTACGCTCTGGCACGGGCGCTGGAAAACTACGCCATTATTGGCGACCATGAGGAAGGTACCCCCCACTACAAGGGGGATAAGGCCCTGCTTCGAGCCGTTGAGGTGCTGGAGTCCGTCCGGGATGAGGGACAGAACAAGGCGGAGTGGAATATGCGCATGGCTTATGCCTGTCAGTATCTCCATGGGCAGGAGGAAAAGGCCATTCCCTACGCCCAGCGGTGGGCGGAGCTGGACCCGGAGGACGAAAATGCCCCCGCTGTGATCCGGGAGTGTCGGGAGGAGCTGGAAAAGCGAGCTTCCGATGAGGATGACGGGGAGCACGATCCCACCGGCCACTTTGTTGGGGCTGTGCTCCTCTCCAAAGCAGAATGGGACAAGGAGCAGTTTGTCCGGGATCTGCGGGAGAAATGGAACATCGTGGACGAGGAGCCGGACGAGGGCGGCGATGAGGAGGACAGCGGCGATACCGTGGTGATGCGGGTGGGCGGCATGATGCTGGTAGCGACGCTCTTCCCCGGTCATATTCCGGACAACGAAGCGGAGATCAACGCTGAAAACAACTATATGTGGCCGGAGGCCGTAAAGGTAGCCAAAGCGCACAAGGCCCATATCATGGTGGCTGTGTTGGGCGAGGAGGATAAACTGCTGGAGCGGGGCAAGCTGTTCACCAAGGCGCTGGCGGTGTGCTGCAAGCAGACATATGCTACCGGTGTCTATACCAGCGGCGTGGTGTTCGAGCCCCGGTTCTATGAGGGCTTTGCCGAACGGATGCACGAGGACGAACTGCCCATCTTCAACTGGGTCTGGTTCGGCCTGTATCGGAGCGAGGGCGGCATGAATGCCTACACCTACGGCATGGATGTGTTCGGCAAGGACGAGATGGAGGTGCTGGACACGGACGGCGAGCCGGAGGATTTGCGAAACTTTTTGGCAAGTCTGGCATCCTATGTGCTGGCGTGTGATGTAACGCTGAAGGATGGGGAAACCATCGGCTTTACAGCGGACGATAAGCACACCATTACCCGCAGCCCCGGCGTCTCTCTCCCGGAGGAGCAGATGACGTTGAAAATCAGTTGGGAGCCGCTGGATGACGGTTCAAATGATAGCGGAGAGGACGACCCGGACGGTGAAGAACCTCAGAATGAGGAGCACGGCGAACCCGAGGTCTACACTGAGGGGGAAATGGAGGCCGTGGAGGGGCACATCCAACAGTATTTCGGTAACTTTGAAACGGTGTTCCATGAACTGGTTTCCCCCGACATCCATGTGGATATCTGTGTGGTGCCGCCCTCTGAGGAGCGGGACTACTACACTCTGGTCACCATGGGCATGGGCGCTCATAGGATGCATGTGCCGGAGGAGTTGGCGGAGTACAAATTGGAGCGGGCGGAACTGGCCATCGCTCTGCCGAAGGAGTGGAAGCTGGAGCAGGAGTCTATGCAGGACGAGCGGTGGTACTGGCCCATTCGCCTGTTGAAAGTTCTGGCTCGTCTGCCCATTGAGTGTGATACCTGGCTGGGCTTTGGCCACACCATGGACCATGAGGAGGACTTTGCAAATGGCACAAAGCTGTGTGCCGCTATCCTCACCGATCCGCAGAATACCGAAGATGGCGGGGAGGTCTGCACCCTGCCGGGCGGCGAGGAGGTCAACTTCTATCAGGTGATCCCCCTCTACCGGGATGAATTGGACTATAAACTGGAGCATGACGCAGACGCCCTGCTGGACAAGATGGCGGGCATCAGCTTCGTGGTACAGCCCGACCGCCAAGATGCTATCACCAGAGGCACCCTTTCCATTGATGATTTTGACGGTGAGATGGACGATGCCTCCTATCATATGGAGAGCATCGAGGAAAAGGAACTGCCCGTTGACCCCATCAACGCCTATAACCATATGGCCATTTTCCTGCGCTGGTGCATGGAGCATGAACTGATGGGCGAAGAATTCCTAAAAGAATATGGCGAGGCAGTACAGAAGGTCAAGACCGATCATGCCAGCGTGGACCTGCGAGAATTCATCCGGGATGAGTTGGACGGTTGCCTGTTCTCTGTCCTGTTCAATCAGCAAGGCCGCGCCTTTGCGGGCTATTACTACGGAGAGGGCGACAGCCCCTACTATCCCGCTGACATTGACGACTATGCCCTCCGATACTTCGGCCCGGAGCGGTATCACTCCAATGAGTTCCAGGAGGAAGCCTACCTGTTCATTCCCTTTGACGAGGACTATTATCAAACCATGGCAAAGGTGATTGAAGAACGCTTTGTGAACTGGCAGGGGCAGGACTTTGATGAGGATACTTTAGAACCTTCCGATTTGGCTCAGACCATGATGGAGTATCTGGACTGCGAATGCACCTATTTCCCCTCTATGGCAGATGATGACCCCATTATGTCGGCATACAGCTATGCACGGCGGCTTGGTGTACGGGAGGGCTTTATTCCTGTGCTCATCCAGGCGGATGACGAAACGCTGTTGGAGTGTCTGGTGATGAACGCCGACCCGGAGCATGATGCGGACATTTACGAATTTGACCTCAAAACCGTAACGGAGTACCGGAAGAAGATGCTCTCTGCCCCCATCAAGGACGGAAAGGCAGTTTTGGAGGAATTGACCGGCCAGCGCAAGGAAGAAGCCGAGGATGACGATCTGGACTGGGAGGAGGAAGTCCTGGGCGAGATGGAGGGCGGATATGATAACCGTCGTTTATCAAGCTACTGGAATTCCGATAACCATATGACATATCCGCTCATTCTGGCCAAGATCCCCGTGAAGAACCCTTGGGAGATTTTTGCCTATCTGCCCTTTGGAAATTGGAATGAGTGCCCTGACACGCCGGAGCTGATGGCAGTGGCGAAATACTGGTTCGAGCAGTACGGCGCGGTGCCTGCCGCCATGAGCCACGATGAACTGGAATTTGACCTCCTAAGCCCTGTTTCTAAGGAGAAGGCCATGGAAGTTGCTGTGGAACAGTACGGCTTCTGCCCGGACATTGTGGATCAGGAGCAGGATGATCCCACCGTAGGCGCTCTGGCGGATGTCCTGTGGCAGTCCACCGTCTGGTACTTCTGGTGGGATTGATGGGAGGTGCGTCCGATGACGGAATATCAGAAAACCTACATTGAACTGAAAAAACAGTTTTCTGCCACCGACGGCGGCCCGGACAGCATCCGCGCCTTATATGCCTTTATGGAGAAGCTGGAACAGACGGAGGACAAGCAGGCCAAGGAAGTGCTGGTGGATGTATATGACCTGCTGGACTTCAAAAAGGATGCCTATGAACTTCTGTCCAAAATCGGAAACCGCTCCGATAAAAAGTCGCTCAAGCGGCTGGGCATTCTAAAAGACTACGCGGAGAACTGGGGCAACACCTATGCTATCCGCAAACCCAAAACCAAGGCAGAGAAACAAAAGGAGAAGGAAAAGCAGGCCCGTCTGGGCCTGCCCGCCTTCCGGTATCACCCAGACCCTCTGGATACCGGGGCCTTTGCGCAGTCCGAGGAGGGGGTTATCTGTGACTGCTGCGGCAAGACAACTCATATTTTCTATACAAATCCGTTCTTTTCCGTGGAGGATATTGAGTATCTGTGCCCGGAGTGTATTTCCAACGGTGAGGCGGCCCGGAAATATGACGGCAGCTTTCAGGATGATTACTCTTTGGATGATGGCGTAGACGATCCGGCGAAGCTGGACGAACTCATCCACCGCACCCCCGGCTACTGCGGCTGGCAGCAGGAATACTGGCGCACCCACTGCGGTGACTTCTGCGCTTATCTGGGCTATGTGGGTGCCAGCAACTGCGGGCGCTAGGCGCGCTGGAGGAAGTGCTGGACGATCCCATGTGGGACGAGGAGCAGAAGGAAATGATCCGGGAATCTGTCAATGGTGGGCATCTACAGTGCTATCTGTTCCAGTGCCTCCACTGCGGAAAACACTTTGTTTGGATGGATTTTGACTAAGGGGGGCTTTCTATGACCGCACAGTTATACCTTCAAAAAGCAAAGACGCAATAATCAAGAGGGTTTGAAGAAAAAGTCTTGTCAGTCAAAATCTCCTTGTCCGCATCGTTGCCCTCCTGAACCGTAGATTGGAAAAGCACCGTCTGCTGGCTGTGGAGAAATCCATGGAGCAGGATCTCCCGGAGCTGGCCGCCGAAATTGCCCCGGACTGGGATCTGCCCGCCGAGGCAGTGCAAAGCGAGTTGGAAACATTGGGTTCCCATTTGGAGTTGGTGCAGGCCGATTCCGCTCTGCTATATGAAATGGTGTAGGAAACGGTTGGGAGGTGGATACCATGGAGAAAAAGCACCCGGCTGACATATTTGAGGAGGCTCTTACCTACCTGTGAGATGGGCTGGGTCTTGAGGAAAAGGGCTGGAAACGTCTAAAAAGGGCGACTTCAAAAAGAGAATGAAAAATGGTCGGACCTATCTTGTCTGGTGTGAACGAAGCCGTTACAACTATCTGGACTAGGAAATTGGTTAGGAAAATGTGGAGGCAGGCTACCGGCTCTACCTTCAGGAGACAGACGCGGAAAAGCGGACTTACCGGGCTTGGTATCTAATCGCCAACCCCCGGAAGCTGCCCAAGGAAATCGTTGATCAGGAGCTGGAGTTTCGATGCAAGTTATTTCCAGAGAAAAAGGAGGAAACAAAATGAGTGATAAAGTATTTCAGCAGAATCTGGATGATGAAGAGGGACTCCGGCCCGGAGGTCCCTTTCTCGTCCAGATGCTGTTCAAAGAGCCGGTGGCCATGCCGGACAAAGAAAAAATGACCGCCGGGATGGAAAAGCATATCGGAGCCATCGAGTGCTTCTGCCACGACGAGAAAACGGCGGGCTTTGCAGCCTTGGAGCATATTGCGGAGTTTAAGGACGGAAAATGCCCGGTACAGCTGATGGTGATGGGCTGCAACAAATTTGAGGGAGAGGGCTTTGACAATTTTCTCATGAGCCAGATGTGGGATTGTCAGGAAGACCGGGAGCGGATTTTCAAAGAGTGCCAGTATCAGGTTATAGCCATTGATATGCTGGCAGCGGCGCTACCGGCTCTGGAACGGGCCAACCTGGATGCCGACTTTGTGGAGGCTTTGGCGGAGCTGTATCCCACCTGTGAGGCATTTTACTTTCAGAACTGCGGCAAGCTCTTTTTGGCGGAGGATGTGCGCACCCACCAGATTGATGGGCCGGATCGCTTCATTCGCTTTGGGGTCAATGTCCGCTTCTTCAACATCGAGGGCACCGAAGATATGCTGATCGACACGGTGGGCATGAGTACCTTGTTCCTGCCGGATCTCCAATATCACTTCCACAGCATGGACCCTGACTGGGTGGTGAACCACGCCTACAATGTGGCATCATATATCTTGGCAAATGACAACCCTATTGAGGATGAGGAAACCATAGATGGTATTGTGGATGGTCAGCTGAGCCGGAAGATCCAGTGGAAGTGTCAGTATGAGGATGCCCTGATCCAGCCGCCAAGACCAGTATTGGACATCCACATGGGCAAGTACGCTTCGGGAGGCCGGTGACTTTTGTATTGCCGGTAAAGAAGATGGGGATTATGTAAAGCCAGAGCAATATTCGAGGTATTGAAACGATTCGGTATCTTTACCAACAAACCGATGAAAATCATTTCTCTGCAAAAATGTGTGGACGAAATGAGGCAAATTGTATTAAACTGTTGATAGAAGCAGGCTGCGGTGTTCGTGATTTTTAACACCGCAGCCTGTAGTTGTTGACGCTTTGCATACAATAAACCACCCGTTTAACGGATGATTTTGATTTCCGCGAGGGGAAATCTCTTTGACATGAAATGCTGGGTATGAGATAATGGAGCATAAGAAATCATACAGGATACGGCAACTCCCACCGGGGATGGCTGTCTGCCGTGAACTCCGGAAAGAAAAGGGATAGAGCAATGGATATTTTTGATATATTGGGGCCTGTGATGGTCGGTCCTTCCAGCTCCCATACGGCTGGTGCGGCCCGTATCGGCAATATGGCGCGGGCGCTTTTGGGGGCTGTGCCGGTAAAGGCTCGTATTCATCTGCACGGCTCCTTTGCCGAAACCGGCGCAGGCCATGGTACAGACCGGGCCCTGGTAGGCGGCCTTTTGGGTATGAAGCCGGATGACCTGCGATTGCCTTCGGCCTTTGCCGAGGCGGATCAGGCAGGACTTGACTATACCATTGACACAATAGAACTGAAGGAGGCACACCCCAACACCGCCGTGATAGAGGTGTGGGACAAGACGGGGCGGCGTCTCCGGATGCAGGCATCTTCTTTGGGCGGCGGACGGATCAGGGTGGATGAACTGGACGGCATCAGTGTGAACTTTAGCGGTGAGTACAACACGCTGGTGGTACGCAATCGAGACGCCTTTGGGGCAGTGGCCTCCGTCACGGGACAGCTGAGTCGGATGCGGATTAATCTGGCTAGTATGAGCCTGTGCCGAAATAAGCGGGGGGGAGATGCTTTGATGGTGATTGAGACGGATCAGCGGCTGCGGCCTGCACAGGTGGATACCCTGCGGCATATCGGCGGTGTGCTGTCGGTCACCTATTACGACAAGGAGGAGGACGAGTATGCTGCATTCGATGCAATGGATCGCTGAGCAATCTGAGGAAAAGAAAATTCCCTTCTGGGAAGTGGTGCTCCAGAGCGATATGGAGCAGCGTGAAGTGAGCCGCCAGCAGTCTGTGGCCAGAATGCTTACTGTGTGGCAGGCCATGGTGGAGGCATCTTACAACTATACCGGAGATCGCCGCAGTGTCAGCGGCCTTGTGGGCGGAGATGGCATGAAGATGCGCCAGTACCAGCTCCGGGGCCGCAGTCTCAGCGGCGGCTATGTGGGCGATGTAATTGCTGAGGCGCTGAGTATGGCCGAGTCCAACGCATGTATGCGTCGGATCGTGGCCGCGCCCACTGCCGGTGCCTGCGGTGTTTTGCCGGCGGTGCTGCTGCCTCTTCGGCAACGGGAATCCCTGACGCAGCGACAGATTTTGCAGGGACTTTATGTATCCAGCGGTATAGGCGCAGTGATTGCCCACCGTGCCTCTATTGCGGGGGCTTCCGGAGGCTGTCAGGCGGAAATTGGCACGGCATCTGCCATGGCTGCCGGGGCCTTGACGGCCATCCGGGGAGGGGACAGCCATCAGATCTGCCATGCAGTGGCGATGGCGCTGAAAAACCTGCTGGGCCTTGTGTGTGACCCGGTGGCCGGGCTTGTGGAAGTGCCTTGTGTCAAGCGCAATGTGATCGGTGCGGTGAACGCTGTCAGTGCTGCCGATATGGCTCTGGCGGGCATAGAGAGCCGCATCCCGGTGGATGAGGTGATTGATGCCATGGATGAGGTGGGACGTCGGTTGCCGGTAGAGTTCCGGGAGACGGCGCTGGGGGGCTTGGCTGCCACGCCTACCGGTCAGCGGGTGAAAGAGAAGATGACGCGGACATAGAGAAATGAGGCGGCAGTATATGCGCCGATTGATGAATATTACGGGGTATAGCGACGATGTAGAGCGGTACGAAAGTGCAGAGGATTTAGAGGATTTTCTTCGGAAGTATGGACTGGACGGTGTGGAACTGCTGGACTCCGTGGCGTCCACCTTCACCAATCCCTCAGCGGTGCATTTTATCGCAAACTGATAGAGACTTGGCAGCCCACGCAGGGGGACTATGATCAGCGGATGGGGGAGGTCATGGGTCATATCTTTCAAATCGACACCCACCGTCCTTTTCTCTCGCCGCGCATCGGAGAAATCCTGCGCCGTGTCGAGCCGGAGTATCTGACCATCGAGCTGATCTCCCGCAATCAACAGGAGCATGAAGCTATGCTCCGGCAGCAGCGACAGGTGCTGCAAGCGGCAGGAGTCAAGCCTGCCAAGTGGTGAAGGGTCTGCCGGCATAGTAAAAACTGTCTTGGAATATGCAAACATAGAGAAACCCGGCACACGTCAAAGCGTGTGCCGGGTTCGTTTCATGGCGGTTCTTGCGGGAGAAATCAATCCTTGAAGCTCTCAATGATCTCCACCACTTCACTGCCGATGCGTTTTTGCGCCTCACCGGTGGCAGCGCCGATGTGGGGGGTGCAGGAGACCATGGGGTGGCTGTAGAGCGCCTCGTTGGCGGTAGGCTCCTGTGCAAATACGTCCAGACCGGCGGCCCGAACTTTGCCGGACTCCAGTGCTGCCAGCAGCGCATCCTCGTCGATGTTAGCGCCGCGGGAGGTGTTGATAATCACCACGCCGTCCTTCATCTGTGCGATGGTGTCGGCATTGATGAGAGGTCTGCCCTGCAGTGCCGGCGTGTGGAGGCTGATGAAATCGGACTGGGCCAGAAGTTCCTCCATGGTGACTTGTGTATAGCCCTGTGCTACCAGCTCCGGCTTGGGGCTGCGTCCGGTGAAGAGCACCTTCATGCCGATGGCCTTTGCCATGAAAGCCAACTTCTGACCGATGCGGCCGCAGCCGATGATGCCCAGCGTCTTGCCCTGCAGTTCCATGCCTTTGCCGTAGGATTTCTTTTCCCACTTGCCTTGACGCATGGTACTGCCGGCGATAGAGATATAGCGGCAGCAGGCGAACATATGGCCCATAGCCATCTCTGCCACGGACTGGGAGGAAGCCCCCGGCGTGTTGCGCACGGTGATGCCCTGGCTCTCGGCGTAGGCCACATCAATGTTATCCACACCCACACCGCCGCGGATGATCAGCTTCAGCTTGCCGCCCTTAGCCTCGTCAATGTGGTTTTGGCGCACCTTTGTCTTGGAACGCACCACCACTGCGTCAAAGTCGCGCAGTGCCGCACCAAGGGCCTCCGGCTCGTAAAACTGCTCCACTACCTCGTGGCCCAGCTCCTGCAGGCGGGCAATTGCGGATTTGTCCATACCGTCAGTAATAAGAATACGCATCGCTACATCCTCCTATTTGATTTGGATCATACAATGGATAGGGACAGGGAACACATATAAAATTGATTTATGATAGGTATTAATTATATTTTATATGAACCGTACAAAAGAATCAACCGATTTTAAATAAAAATCTAAAAATTTTTCAGACAAGCTGAAAAAAAGACAGAAAATGTGCGGAGAGTGCTGTACACACTGCGGTATAAAAAAGCAAGGAAGCGGGAGAAAATAGGGAGAAAGGATACTTGCCACGAGCATAAAGGTAGCGTATAATGAGTGCACATGCGAAAAGTGACAGATCATGAGAAAAAAGGAGACTTCATGTTAACGTTTGAAACGATTACGCCGCAGAATGTGAAGGAACTGCAGCCGTATTATGAGCACTGCAACTATCGGCTTTGTGAGTATTCTGTAGGTGTGAAAGTGATGTGGCGCCGCTATCTGCGCCCGGAATATACCATTACTGCAGGCTGCCTTGTGGTGCGCAGCCGAACCCACGGAAACTGGGCGTTTGATTATCCTGTGCCCGGACCGGAGGGGGATGTGGACGAGGCGCTGCATCAAATTGAAATGTGGTGCACGCACAATGGCTGCCGCTTGATTCTTACTCCCGTACCGGAGATGACGGCAGAGCAGTTGGTGCGGCGCTACCCTCAGATTTGTATGCGCAACGACCGTGCGTGGAAGGACTACCTCTACCATCGGGAGGACTTGGCAAACTTTGCAGGACGCCGCTACAGCGGTCAGCGCAATCACATCAATAAATTCCGCAAGAACTATCCGGATGCCCGGTATGTGGCATTGACGGCGGCGGATGACAATCTCATCCAGGACTTTTGGCGGAGATACAGCGAGGAGTTCAAGAAGGACGACAACGAAAATGCGCGGCAGGAACTTTCCTACGCTCAGGAGCTGTTTGGTATGCTGGATACCGGTTGGTTCCGGGCCGGTGGCCTGCTGGTTGATGGCCATCTGGTGGCCCTGTGCTTGGGCGAGCTATGTGGTGAGACCATGTCTGTTCATATTGAAAAGGCACTCTACTCCCATGCCGGTGCCTATCCTGCCATGGTGCAGGCATTCGCCCAGCACTGCGGCGAGGAGGTGCGGTGGATGAATCGGGAGGACGATGCCCGCGATAAAGGGCTCCGCACCTCTAAATTACAATATCTCCCTTGTGAACTGGCAGGTAAGATGCAGCTGTTAGTGGGCTGCGAACTGGATCATATCGACGCAATCCCGGCCTTGACCACGGAGCGCCTGACGCTGGACGAGCTGACAGAGGCAGATAACGAGGTTTATCAGACGCTCTGTCTGGATGATGAACGTAATCGCTGGTGGGGATATGACTACCGGAAGGATTTGCAGGGCGAGTTGACGGAGCACTATTTTCTGGATGTAGCGCGGCAGGACTTTGCGGCACGGCGCGCCATCAACTTTGCTGTCCGCAGGGAGGGGCAGTGCATTGGTGAGGCGGTGCTCTATGACTTTGACTGGCGCGGCGGTGCAGAGCTGGGCTGCCGTATTATCCCGGCGTGCGCCGGTAACGGATATGGTGCGGAGGCCTTTGCCGCTGTGGCGGAGTGGGCGCTGTACCGTCTGGGACTGACCCGGGTGGTAGCCAAGTGTTATAAAGAAAATGTGGCGTCCTATAAGATGCTTGCGGCTTGTATGCGTAAGACGGGAGAGGACGATGTTTTCTATTATTTTGAAAAAATGATTTGACAGATCTAAAAAGAATTTGCTGAAAAAGATCTGATGAAATTTGAGTCATCTCCCCATAGACAAAACTCAAGTGTTGCGATTTCCCCCATTTTTGTGTCAAAACGCCAAAAATATAAATGGAGTTTGCATTATCAAACGGGGAAGGAATCAATCTTCATAGAGGCAGGTCTTCCTTGGGAACAAGACCTTGGGGATGGCCTACATACGCTTGGGGGAGTGACCGAAGGCCAAAAATAAACCGCCTCGGAGAATGTCGGTACAGTTCAGGATTGGTTTACAAAATTACGGCAGCGAGACAAAGAAATAGCCGAGCAGGATTATCAAAAATCCTGCTCGGCTATTCTTTTTATCCGCACATTCTTTTGGAAAGCAACCATCTCCTCAGGCAGTGTCCCATGACAGGCGGCATCCTGTGCAGTGCACTGGAGAACCTTGCATACAGCTTTTTTGGCAAGTCGCGACCTCTTTCAAACAGCCATTTCATCCCCGGCCCGGGTTGGATTTTTCAGCGTAAGAATGATGGATTTCCTGCGCTGGCATCTTTTGCATATTTTCACCCGTTTTTTCCCATACTACAATAAATGATGGGGAGGATGGCCATGAAGGAAAATTTTTCTGACCGGGTGCAAAAGTTGGATGCATTACTGGGGGTAGGCCGTAGTTTTGATATGATTGGCCGGGATTTGGAAATCTGTGGGCGGCGGAGTCGATTGTGGGTGGTGAACGGTTATGCCGACGATGCGGTTCTGGAACGGCTGATCTCCAGATGGCAGGCGTTATCGCAGCAGGAGGAGATTCAGGATCTGGAGACTTTCGTCCGGCGCCATGTCAGCTCCTGTGATGCTGCGGTAGAGACGGATCGGGACTTGGCGGTAACGGCTGTTTTTGCCGGAAAAACTCTTTTGGTGATAGATGGGCTGGCGGGCGGAATTTTGATGGAGGCCAAACAATTTCCGCTTCGCTCTGTGTCTGAGCCGGACAATAGCAAGGTGCTGCGGGGCAGTCATGACGGTTTTTTGGAGAATATCGTTAAGAATGCTGCGCTGCTGCGCCGCCGTATCCGCTCTTCGCAGCTGACCTTGGAGCATCTGCGCACGGGGGGACGCTCCGGTGCGGATGTGGCCCTTTGCTACATGGAGGGAGAGGCGGACGAGAAACTGCTGGAGGATCTGCGCAAGAGGATCTCGGCTATTGATGTGCGTTCTTTATCCATGACGCAGGAGAGTTTGGAAGAGGCCTTGGCGCCGAAGCAGTGGTATAATCCATTTCCTAAGGTTCGCTATACGGAACGGCCTGATGTGGCCACCGCCTCCTTGATGGAAGGGAATGTACTGTTGATGGTGGATAACTCGCCGGCGGTCATGATCCTTCCGGTGTCGGTATTTTACTTCGCTGAGGAGATCAACGACTACTATTTTCCGCCATTGGTAGGTTCGTATCTGCGCCTTACACGTCTGCTGGTGCTGTTTCTCACCATTTTCGTGACGCCGCTTTGGTATCTGCTGGCCAAAACTCCGGAGAGGGTACACCCCTATCTCCACTTTCTCATGATCCAGGACGACTATTTTGTGCCTCTTATTTTGCAGCTGCTGCTGGTGGAGTTCATTGTAGATGTGCTGAAACTGGCCTCTTTGAATACCCCCAGTGTCTTGAGCAATTCCTTCAGTATGCTGGGTGCTCTGATTTTAGGCGATTTTGCGGTGCAGTCCCGGTGGTTGGTGCCGGAGGTGCTGGTCTATATGGCCTTTGTAGCCATTGCCGGCTATACCCAGAACAGCTACGAGATGGGCTATGCCTGTAAATTGTGCCGCATGGCGCTGCTGGTGCTGATCTGGCTGTTTGACTGGTATGGCTTTGTGGCGGGGATCATTGGTATCTGCCTGCTGGTGGCCACCAACAAGCCTATCGCAGGGAGGGGATATCTCTATCCCTTGATTCCCTTTAACGCAAAGGCGCTCAAGGCAATTTTTCGGCGCCGGCCCATCAGCCGCAAAAATACGTGAAATAGAAATCACCGAAAAAGCATGTTCTTTTTCGGTGATTTTCACTATCTTGCTTGTCATGAGAATGGCTTTATGGTATTCTTATCGTGTATCATTGTAAAAGGAGAGGGAATTGTGGCGGAACTAAGCGAAAAACATCTGTTCCTGCTGGATATGGACGGCACCATCTATCTGGGCGACCGACTGTTTGATCGGGTGCCGGAGTTCCTGGAGAAGGTACGCCAGCTGGAGGGGAGGTATCTCTTTTTGACGAATAATTCCTCCCGCGGTGTGGAGGGCTACATAGAAAAAATGGAACGCATGGGGATTCATACCACGAAAGAGGACTATCTCACCTCTGTGGATGCCACCATTGCGTATCTGCGCAAGGAGAAGCCGGGGAAGAAGTGTTATGTGTTTGGCACCCGGTCTTTTTATGACCAGCTTTCGGCGGCGGGAATCCCTGTCACCGATGAGCGGGAGAAGGATGTGGACGTGCTGCTGTGTGGGTTTGACACGGAGCTGACGTTCCAAAAGCTGGAGGATGCCTGCATCCTGTTGCAGCAGGGCGTAGATTTTGTGGCGACCAACCCCGATTGGGTCTGCCCTACATGGTACGGCTCTGTGCCGGACTGCGGCAGCGTGTGCGAAATGCTCTATCGGGCCACCGGACGGCGGCCCAAGGTCATCGGCAAACCGCAGCCGGAGATGGTGCAGCTGGCGCTGCAGCGCACCGGCTTTTCACCGGAACAGGCGGTATTGGTGGGGGATCGGCTCTATACCGATATCGCCTGCGGCATCAACGCCGGGATTGACACTGTGTTCGTTCTCTCTGGCGAGGGGACGGAGGCAGACATTGCCAAGTATCAGATAGAACCGACTTGGGTACTCCCACATATTGGCCGGCTCTATGAACAACTGGAGGAAATGACATGAAACTGAACTACAAAAGAACGATTCTGGTGGGGTTTGCCTTCTTTCTGATCAGCGCCTTCTGGCAGGCCTATGATAATACCATTCCCCTGATTTTAACCAATAAATTTGGTATGTCTCAGACATGGTCCGGTATCATTATGGCGGCAGATAATGTGCTGGCTCTGTTCCTGCTGCCGCTGTTCGGCGCTATTTCTGACCGACATAACGGCAAGCGAGGCCGGCGGACGCCGTTTATTGTGGTGGGGACGCTGATTGCTGCTGTGGCATTGATTGCGTTGTCCTTTGTGGAGGGGGCACAGCTGCGCCGACTCGACCATGTTTCTGCCATTGATGATCCTGCGGCCTTGGAGATCATCTATGAGATGCAGGCGGACAATACACTGCTGGCCCCCAACGGTGAGAAGTTCGTTTTGAGTGAAAAGTTTACCAAAGAGGAATTTGCTGCCATTCGCAGCAGCAATATGGATGAAAACGGCCAGTCGGTTACAAACCACGATTATACGGCCTATGTGGTGCCGGCACGGCAGGCCTGTGCATGGCAAGCCACGGCGCAGAGCCCTTCTACCTTGATTTTCTTTGTGGGCCTTTTGCTTGTGATTTTGATCTCTATGGCAGTGTTCCGCTCCCCGGCCGTGGCTCTGATGCCGGATGTCACGATCAAGCCGCTGCGCAGTAAGGCCAATGCCATCATCAACTTGATGGGAAGTGCCGGCGGTATTCTGGTGTTGGTCTTGGGAATGGTGTTTGCCACCTCTGCGGTGCAAAACTCTCTGATGAGCTATACAGCCTACTTCGCTGTGATTGCCTTTATTATGCTGGTAGCACTGGTGATCTTCCTTACCACGGTCCGTGAGAAGGAGTGGGCGGCAGAAATGCAGGCTGACAGTATTAAATACGGCATTGAAGAGGCCAGTGAGGAGGAGAACTCCGCGGCTTCCCACGGTTTAAGCGCCGAGGAAAAGAAGTCCATGTTCTTCATTCTCTTGAGTATCGTTTTGTGGTTTTTCGGCTATAACGCCGTTACATCCAAATACTCTGTTTATGCCAGCAATATCCTGCATAAGGACTATAACCTGACCCTGATTATTGCGCAGGCGGCGGCTATTGTTGCCTACTTGCCTGTGGGATTCATCGCCTCCAAGGCGGGACGTAAAAAGACCATTATGGCAGGCGTGGCTATGCTGACCGTGGCCTTTGGCGCAGCGGCTTTTATGCGGGCTGACAGTCCGGCGATGCTGATGAATGTATTGTTTGCCCTGGCCGGCATTGGATGGGCGACCATCAATGTCAACTCCTTCCCAATGGTGGTGGAACTGTGCTCCGGCGGCGATGTCGGTAAGTACACAGGCTTTTATTACACTGCCTCCATGGCGGCGCAGGTGGTAACGCCGATGCTCTCCGGCTATTTGATGGATCGGATGGGCATGACAATGCTCTTCCCCTATGCCGCCGTCTTTGTGGCGCTGGCCCTTGTGACCATGAACTTTGTCAAGCACGGTGACAGTCGGCCGGAGGCGAAGAAGGGGCTGGAGGCATTAGAGGATATGGAGGGCTGATTTTCTTGATCATTTTAGCAATATTACTGGCGCTGGTAGTGCTGTGGGAACTGTGGATGCTGATGATCCGGTGCCGCCGCGGTCATCCCCAGTGGAAAATTCTGAGACTCTATCGCTACGCACATCGCGGCTATCACCAAAAACCGCAGATTCCGGAAAACTCCATGGCGGCCTTTCGCCGTGCTGTGGATCACAACTATGGTGCAGAGCTGGATGTACATCTGATGAAGGACGGTAACTTGGCGGTGATCCATGACTCCAGTTTGCTGCGGACTGCCGGTGTGGATGTGGAGGTTGAAGATCTGACGGCGGAGGAACTGGCGCAGTACCGTCTAGAGGGTACTGACGAGCGCATTCCTCTTTTGGAGGAGGTGCTGGAACTCTTTGAGGGGAAAACACCTCTGATTGTGGAATTGAAACCGGCGCGGGGGAATCATAACGCCTTGGCAGAGGCCACTTGCGCTATGTTGGATCGCTATGGCGTCAAGTACTGTCTGGAGTCCTTTGACCCGCGGTGTCTGCTTTGGCTCAAGAAGCACCGTCCGGAGATTGTGCGAGGCCAGCTCTCCCAACAGTTTTCTCGTCATCCGGGCGATGACGAGGGCTATGGCAAGCTGACGCTTTTTGTACTCAGTCATCTATGGGGCAATTGTATGACCAAGCCCGATTTTATTGCCTATCGCTATAGTGACCGCAACTGTGCGACGCTGCGCTGGTGCCGCCGCATTTATCATGTGCAGGAAGTCAATTGGACCATTACGAGTAAAGAGGAGATGGAGGATGCCGAGCGCGACGGAAATCTGGTGATTTTCGAGCGCTTCGATCCCAGAGGGTGAGGCCATGAGAGTCATTACTGGTTCTGCCAGAGGCAGACGTTTGAAAGAATTGGAGGGCATGGAAACACGCCCCACTACGGATCGGGTGAAGGAGAGCGTTTTTTCCGGTATTCAGTTTGATATTGAGGGCCGGCGTGTGCTGGATCTTTTTGCCGGAACCGGGCAGCTGGGCATTGAGGCGCTCAGCCGCGGCGCGGCGGAAGCTGTCTTTGTGGAAAATCGCAGTGATGCAGTACGTTTGGTGAAGGAAAATCTGGAAATCTGCGGCCTTTCTGACCGTGCCAGAATCCACACCGGTGATGGGCTTGCCTACCTGCGCAGCGGAGAAAAGTTCGACTTGATCTTTCTGGATCCGCCCTATGGCACAGAGCTGTTGGGGCAGGCGTTAGAGCGAATTGCAATGTTTGACATTTGCCGCCATCATGGTATAATTGTTGCGGAAAGTGCGGCAGAGCAGACGTTGCCCGTCCTTGCACCGCCCTATCGACTGTATCGGGAATATCGCCATGGAAAAATAAAAGTGACGGTATATCACCGCAACGGAAACGAGGACTGACCCAGATGAAAATTGCAATTTATCCCGGCAGTTTTGACCCGATTACGCTGGGACACATGGATATTATTCGCCGTGCGGCGGAGTGCTTCGATAAGGTATGCGTCTGCGTGATGGTAAACTGTGACAAGAAAACACCTATGTTTACCCCGCAGGAACGCTTGGAGATGATCCGCAGCGCCGTGGCGGAGCTGCCCAATGTAGAGGCGGAGCTGTGGTCTGGTCTGCTGGCAAACTACACGAAAGATCACGGCAGCCATATTCTGGTCAAGGGTGTGCGAAATGCTACGGACTTTGATCAAGAGTACCAGATGGCTGCAATCAATAAGGGCATATATCCGGGGTTGGAGACAGTATTTTTACCAGCCAGTGCAGCTTATCAGCATTTTAGTTCTACCATGATTCGGGAGATGATCCGCTATAAGCAGCCAATGGAGAAATATGTGCCGGAGGCTGTAATCGAAGTACTTGGCCGCCGTGAGAGCGCCGGGAAAAAAGAATAACAACGTCTGTGAAGTGTGGCTTCGCAGCGTGAAATGAATGAAAGGACAGGTCCTACACTATGGAAGAAAAAGACGTTCAGCGCCTGTTGGATATGTTGTACAGCATGATCGATGAGGCAAAAAGTACTCCTTTCAGCTCGGAAAAGTGCTCCATCAATCGAGATGAAGCACTGGACCTTTTGGAGGAGATCCGGGGTAAGCTGCCGCTGGAGATGCGCAAGGCGCAGGAATTGATCCGCGCCAGAGAAGAATATATTTCTGCGGCAAAAAAAGAGGTAGAGAAGATGCTGCGTCAGGCGGAGCTGGATGCCAAGACCATTGTCTCTGAAAGTGAGACGCTGCAGCAGGCCCGCCAGAAGAGCGGGGAGATTATCCGCCGCGCTGAGGATCGTACCCATGAATTGTATCGTGTGTGCAATACCTATACCGAGGATGCATTGCGCCGTACTGAGGAGGCGATTCAGGCCGCTTTAGACGAGGTGAAGGAGTCCCGCATCCGCTTCCGTGCCGTTTCTTCCGAGAAGATGCAGAATCAGCAGGTGGAGCTGAAGGAACAGCGTCCCACCGGTGGGGAGAATAATCAATAAACCTTCTGCCCATAAGGATCACTACCGCGCCTATATAGGTGGGGAAAGTGCATTGACTTTCTAAAAATGTAAGATATTGTGCGTCTTTAAAAGAGCGAACACTATATATAGTGTTCGCTCTTTTAATTTCCCTGCATGATGCGGCTTTGACTGAAAAGTAAGGGAAAACATGGAAAAGCAGATAAAAATCGGAGAAAAAAGGGGAAATCATTAGGGAAATATTACTTGCAATTGGCGGTGAAATAAGGTATACTCAGAACATGGTGGGGGGAAGTGGAGAAAAGTACCACAAAAGTGGTGTAAAATCCCACATGAACCCACAATTGCCGTTTCGGCGCAGAGGAGGTGGCAGGCATGACCGGACAGTATGCGCACAATATTGACGCCAAGGGCCGGTTGTTCATCCCTGCCAAGCTCCGAGAGGAACTGGGCGAGACGTTCCATGTGACTATCGGGCAGGATCACTGCCTGACCGTCTATTCCGATGAGAGCTGGGATGCCTTCATGGCGAAGCTGAAGGAGTTGTCCTATAGCAAGGTCAAACAGCTTCGGCCTATGTTTGCCTACGCTGCTGACTGCGAGCCGGACGGGCAGGGGCGGATCCTGATCCCTGCCAAGCTGCGGCAGTATGCCGGCTTGGATAAAGAAGTGGTGGTCATCGGCAGTTTTGACCGTGTGGAAATCTGGAATGCACAGCGCTGGGCTGCTCTGGAAGAAGAGGCGTTTGCCTCCGGCGAACTGGAGCAGGCTATGGAAGAGATGGGGCTCTAAACAATGGCAATGGACAGCAACAGATTGGAAGATCAAGCCTATGGGCATAAGCCGGTGCTGCTGGATGAGTGTTTGGCGGCATTGGACATTCGGCCCGACGGTATCTATCTGGATGGTACGCTGGGACGTGCCGGGCACTCGCTGGAGATCGTGCGGCGCCTCACAGAAGGAGGACGCCTCATTGGTGTAGACCGGGATGAGACGGCATTGACGGCAGCGGAGCAGCGGCTGGCAGCGTATCAAGATCGGGTCACACTGGTGCACAGCAATTTCAGCTGCATTCATCAGATTTTGGATGAACTGCACATTGAGAAGATCGACGGCATGCTTTTTGATCTAGGCGTCTCCTCCCCACAGCTGGATGACGCTGAGCGGGGCTTTTCCTATATGCATGACGCGCCTCTGGATATGCGCATGGATCGCACCGCCGCCCTGACGGCCCGGGATGTGGTCAATAGCTGGAGCTATGAAGAGCTGCGCCGCATTCTTTTTGAATATGGAGAAGAACGGTACGCCCCTGTGATTGCTAAGCATATCCTGCGAGCAAGGGAGGTTTCTCCCATTGAAACCACAGGCCAGCTGGCAGAAATTATCAAGCAAGCCATGCCTGCCGCCGCGCTGCGGGAAAAGCAGCACCCGGCCAAACGTAGCTTTCAGGCCATTCGTATTGCGGTCAACGGCGAATTGGACGAGCTGGAGCCCATGATGGAGGCGGCTGTGGAACGGCTGAAATTTGGCGGGCGACTAGCAGTTATTTCTTTCCACTCGCTGGAAGATCGTATTATTAAAAAGACGATGCAGCGACTGGCAACGGGCTGCACCTGCCCACCGGAATTTCCTGTGTGCGTGTGTGGCAAAAAACCGAAGATCAAGCTTGTGACCCGCAAGCCAATCGTTTCTACGGAGGCGGAACTTGCGTATAACCCACGGGCTCGCAGTGCGAAGCTCCGTGTAGCTGAGAAGATATAAAATCATAGAAGAAAGAGAGCGATGACCATGGCACAGCGCCAGAGAAAACAGGTACAAAGCGCCGTTTACGGCTCATTAGCATATGATCTGGACACGCTGGCCAGAGAGCGGACACTGGAGGAAGCGGGGCAAGTAGAGCGCCAGCGGCACCGGGAGTCAGAGCTGGTACGCCGGCAGCAGGCGCAAACGGCTGTACAGCCCAGGGTCAGGGTATCTCCTGTGGTACTGGGCAGCGTTGTTGTACTGGCTGTCATGATGGTGGTATTGCTGATGTGCTATGTACGTCTGACAGAGATTTCCAACTCTGTGTCGGAGATTAAGGAAGAGGTGGGCCGTCTTAATGAGGAAAATGTATCTCTTCTGACGACTTATGAAAAGACCTTTGATATGACCGGCGTGAAGGAAATGGCCGAGGCGGCAGGGATGGGAAAACCCTCCGCCGGACAAATTGAGTATATTGAAATGGGCGGTTCGGATACGGCTGTCATCTATGAAGCCGACAGCGAGGGCCTGTTGGACAAGCTTTTCGGCACACTGGAACAAGGTGCTCTGTCGGTGATGGAATATTTTCGGTAAGCAAGACCATATAGTGAACATGCGCAAGGAGTAAGAAGGTGACTTCTTGCTCCTTGCTTGACGTTTCGGCGAAGCGCCTGTCACAGCGGCAGGCGGCAGAGCCGGGAAGCGCACAGCAGGAGGAACAAACGTGGCAAATCAAGAAAAGAAGCCAAACAGAATACCGGAAAAGATCCGCCGGGTCAATCAGGTCATCCAAAGTCGTACCTTTGTGCTGATGCTGCTACTGGGACTGGGCACATTTCTGCTGCTGGTAGGGAAACTATGGCAGCTGCAGATCGTGCGGCATGAGGAGCTGCAGGAAATGGCGTTGGACCAGCAAACGCGCAGTACTGTGGTTTCCGCTTCCCGCGGCACCATCTATGACCGCAGCGGCAATATTCTGGCGATTTCTGCTACGGCGGAGACGATTTTTCTCTCACCCAAGGAGCTTAACGAGGAACTGGAAAAGAAGGAAACTACCTGGACGAAAGACTTTCTGGCGGAGAATTTGGCACAGATCTTAGACGTGAACATGGAGAGTATTTACCAGAAGATGGAACGCGTCGACTCCCAGTATGAGGTCTTGAAACTGCGGGCTGACGAGGAGGTCGCCAATCAAGTACGGGAATTTATCAATGAAAATGAGATCCGCGGCGTGTATTTGGTGACCGATGCAAAGAGATACTATCCCTATGGAACGCTGGCCTCTCATGTAATCGGTTTCGTGGGCGATGACAACACCGGACTTTACGGCTTAGAGGCACGCTACGAGGATTCTCTGGAAGGGCAGACCGGACTTGTAATCACGGCCAAGGACAATGCGGGCAATGATATGCTCTATGAGTATGAGCAGTATTACGATGCCAAAAACGGTGATGATTTAGTGCTGACACTGGATACCACCGTGCAGTACTATCTGGAAAAGGGCCTTAAGGATATGGTGACCCGCTTCGATGCGGCGCAGGGAGCCAGCGGTGTTGTACTCAATGCAAAGACCGGTGCTGTATTAGGAATGGGATCCTATCCCAACTACGATCTGAATGATTTTTCCACCGTTCAGGATGAGAAAATGAAGCAGATGATCGCCGACGGCAGTGCATCACTGGGAGATATGCAGATGCGGCAATGGCGCAACAAGGCCCTGAACGACACCTATGAGCCGGGCTCCACTTTCAAGGTAGTGACGCTGGCTGCTGCACTGGAGGAGGGCGCCATCACGCCGGAGAACACCTACACCTGTACAGGCGGCATCACCATGTCTGGTTTCAATATCCGCTGCAGCGGCAATCACGGTTTCCAGACCATGGAAGAGACAGTAGCCAATTCCTGCAACCCTGCATTTATCAGTTACGGCTTGGCAGTAGGCACGGAACGGTTTTATGACTATATGCGGGCCTTCGGCCTGATGAGCGGCTCCGGCGTGGATCTGGACGGTGAGGCCACCGGCATTTTCATCAGCGAGGAAAATCTGACAGAACTGGATCTGGCGTGCTACGCCTTCGGACAGAACTTCAATGTAACGCCAATCGCTTTGATCGCCGCTCAGGCAGCCTGCATCAACGGCGGATATCTCCATCAGCCCTATGTGGTGGAGCAGGTGCTGGCCGATGACGGGACAGTGCGCTATCAGCATGACGGCACCCCCATTCGGCAGGTAGTCAGTGAGGCGACCTCTGCCGAAGTGCGTAAGTGTCTGGAACTGGTGGTGGCCGACGGCACGGGACGCAACGGGCAGGTCACCGGGTATCGGATCGGCGGTAAGACCGGTACGGCAGATAAGGGGCAAACCGGCGATGTGGTGGTGTCTTTTATGTGCTTTGCACCGGCGGACGACCCGGAAGTGATTATGCTGCTGGCATTGGATACCCCGAGTCGTGATACGGGCACCTATCCCTCCGGCGGCGCTATGGTGGCCCCTGTTTCCAGCACGATTATGTCTGAGATTTTGCCTTACCTGGGGATTGAACCCAGCTTCTCCGCTGAGGAACTGCTGGGTGCCGATACCACAGTGCCCAATGTGATTGACCTGCCTACAGAGGAGGCAACAGAACGACTGAAAAATAAGGGCTTCAGCTTCCGTGTGGTGGGCAGCGGAGAGACGATCACAGATCAGACTCCGTCCGGCGGCGCTGTGATTCCGGGAAAATCTACCGTAGTGCTCTACGCCGGCGAGGAGAAGAGCGATGATTTGTGTACTGTTCCGCCTTTGGTGGGGAAATCCCCATCTGAGGCCAATGTAGCTGCCACGAACGCAGGACTCCTGCTGCGCTTCACAGGAACCACAGCCAGTACCTCCGGGTCAGTCCGGGTACTGGGCCAGTCGGAGGAGGTCGGTGCGCAGGTGCCTGCCGGTACCGTCATTACCGTACAATTGAGCGACACTGCGGTGACCGACTGATTCTCCGGGAAAGGAGCAGCGTGTTTTGAAGCTCAAAGACCTGTTGGACGGGGTAGCGGTCATGTCCTGTGGCGTAGACACGGAGACAGAGATTCGGGGTGTCAGCTTCGACTCCCAGACTACCCAGCCGGGTGATCTGTTTGTGGCCATTGCCGGCGAGACAGTGGACGGCAGATGTTATATCAACGAGGCTTTAGAGAAGGGCGCCGTGTGCGCCGTATGTGATGGCCCGGTGGAGGGCAAGATCCCTGTGGTGACAGTGGAAAACGCCCGCAGGGCGCTGGCGGACATCTCGGCCAATTACTTCCGTCATCCGGCGCAGGAATTGACAGTAGTAGGCATCACCGGAACCAACGGCAAGACAACGACCACATATCTTATTAAGCATATTCTGGAAAAGTGCCGCGGGGCTAAAGTGGGCCTGATCGGCACCGTCTGCAATATGATCGGGCAAGAGGAAATCCCAACCCAGCGTACTACCCCGGAGTCTTACGAGGTGCAGGAACTGCTGCGCCGCATGGCGGATGAAGGCTGTGACTACACGGTGATGGAGGTGTCCTCCCATGCACTGGCCATGGAGCGGGTGCGAGGCATTTTCTTTACAGCCGCGGCTTTTACCAATCTAACCCAAGACCATTTGGATTTTCATGGAACCATGGAACACTACTGTGACGCCAAGGCTCTATTGTTTCAGCAGTGCGGCACTGCGGTCTATAATAAAGACGATCCGTGGTATCCGCGGATGCTGCGTCACAGCCGCTGCTGTCAGCTGTCCTTTGGCATCCATAGCGATGCGGAAATCCGAGCCGACGACATTTGTTTGGCGGCAGATCACGTGGCCTTTACGCTGCACGGGGGAGAAAAGATACTGCCGGTGCAGGCAGCCATTCCGGGCATGTTTACTGTTTATAATGCGCTGACGGCGCTGGCGGTGTGCTCTGTGCTGGGGATTTCACTGCAAGAGGGTGCCGCGGCGCTCCGGGGAGATCGTGGCGCAAAAGGACGCATGGAAGTAGTGCCTACCCCCGGAAAGCCCTATACTGTTCTTATTGACTATGCCCATACGCCGGATGCACTGGAAAATGTGCTGCAGGCGGTGCGAGGATTTGCCAAGGGGCGCACGGTGGCCCTGTTTGGCTGCGGCGGTGATCGGGATCACGGAAAGCGGCCGCAGATGGGAGAAATCGCCGGACGATTGGCGGACTTTACCGTAGTCACCACCGACAATCCCCGTACGGAATCCCCGGAAGCCATCATAGCCGATATCGTGCAGGGGATTCCGAAGGGGGCAGCGTATTGTGCCATCGTAGATCGGACAGAGGCCATCCACTGGGCGCTGGCACAGGGACAGCCGGGGGATGTGATTGTTTTGTGCGGAAAAGGCCACGAAAACTATGTGGAGATCAATCACGAAAAATATCCGCAGGATGAGCGAAAAATAGTTGCGGAATATATAGAAAACGAGTACTCTAAATAAGAGTACTACTTTTTTCATACAAAAGACGCCTGCGGGCGAGAGGAGAGACAATTATGAAGATATTACTGGCGGCTGTGATCGCCCTGATCGTGTCTGCGGTGGCAGGTAAGCTGCTGATCCCTGCGTTGGTGAAGATGAAGGTGGGGCAAAGCATCAAGGAGATCGGCCCTACATGGCATATGAATAAGCAGGGAACCCCTACCATGGGGGGGCTGATGTTCATCATTGGCATCGGTGCGGCGATTCTCGTGATGGGCTGGGAGGGAATGCTGGAGGGCAATTTCGCGCATCTCTATGTATTCGCCTTTGCGCTGGTGTTTGGCATGATTGGTTATATTGATGACTACCAGAAGATCAAGCATAAGCAGAATACGGGTCTTACAGCCCCGCAGAAGTTCTTGCTGCAGCTGGCGGCCGCCATTCTCTTTGTATGCCTGATGCGCTACGAAGGCCACGTAAGTCCGAACCTCTATGTCCCGTTTGCAAATACCTATTTGGTGATGAACTGGATCGTGTATATGATTTTTGCTGCCTTTGTGATTGTGGGAACGGTAAATGCCGTGAACATCACGGATGGACTGGATGGACTTTCCACCAGCGTCACCATTCCTGTGGCTGTGTTTTTTGCGGTGCTGGGCGGATACTGGGGCCAATATGAGCAGCTGGGTATCTTCGGAGGCGCTATGGTGGGAGGCTTGATCGGATTCCTGTTTTACAACCACTATCCGGCCAAGGTGTTCATGGGCGATACCGGCTCCTTGTTCCTGGGCGGCGCTGTGGCGGCACTGGCCTTTGCCTACGATATGCCGCTGGTGCTGATTCTGGTGGGCATTGTCTATATTTGCGAAACGCTCTCTGACATTTTGCAGGTGGGCTACTTCAAGCTGACCCATGGTAAGCGCATTTTTAAGATGGCGCCTCTGCACCATCACTTTGAAATGTGCGGTTGGAATGAAAAGAAGATTGTGGCGGTATTTTCTACCATCAGTGCGATCTTCTGTGTGCTGGCCTTTTGGGGGGTAATGGATCGCTTTGCCATCTAATCGGCAAGATTTGATTTTCAGGAAAGGAGGGGAGCACCGATGACGCGAGAGGAACATGCCAGGGCACGGCAGGAGAAGCGTCGTACCGTCGAACAAAAGAGCCGTGAGGCGGCGAAGGGCAGCGTGGATCTGCCGTTTCTGCTGCTGACGATATTGCTGACCGGGATTGGACTCATTATGCTCTTTTCCGCCAGCTTCCCCTCCGCCTATTATGAGTCGGGGGACGGGGCTTACTATATCAAGCGGCAGGCCCTTTTTGCTGCGTTGGGTTTTATCGCTATGGCGGTGGTAGGCAAAACCAACTATCAACGGCTGCGAGGCTTTGCAAAAATGTCGGTAGGAGTGGCGCTTTTCCTGCTGATCTTGGTGATTATCCCCGGTATAGGCATTACCATTAATAACGCCACGCGGTGGCTGGGGGTTGGAAAACTCTTGACCTTCCAGCCGTCAGAGATCGCCAAGCTGGCAATCATTCTCTACTTTGCTGACAGCATTTCCAAAAAAAAGGAAAAGATGCGGGATATCCGCTACGGAATTTTGCCCTATATGGTCATTTTGGCGGCTTTTTCTCTGCTGATGCTGCTCGAGCCTCATCTCTCCGGTACGGTATTGATTGTAGGTATCGGTGTTGTGATGATGAGTGTGGGCGGTATTCCCGGTTGGATGGTTAGCACCGGCGTTGGCGGCGTGGCTGCTGTTGCGGTGCTCTTTGTTAAGCTGGTGGAGTCCGGCACCATCCGCTATGGTGCGAGCCGTATCGAGATGTGGAAGAATCCTTGGCTGGATCCTCAGGGGGACGGCTATCAGATGTGCCAGAGCCTGATTTCCATTGGCTCCGGCGGATTGCTGGGCGTGGGCTTTGGTAAGAGCCGCCAGAAGTTCCTCTTTTTACCGGAGGAGCACAACGACTTTATTTTTGCCATTGTCTGCGAAGAATTGGGCATGATCGGCGCTTGCATCATTATGCTGATTTTTGCCATGCTGATCCTACGTGGCTTTTGGATTGCTCTTCACGCCCGGGATCGTTTTGGTACGCTTTTGGTGGTGGGCATTATGACGCAGGTAGGCTTGCAGACCTTTTTGAATATTGCCGTAGTGACCAGCCTGATTCCTGCCACCGGTATTTCTCTGCCGTTCTTTAGCTATGGCGGTACGGCACTGGCATTGCAGCTGCTGGAAATGGGGATTGTGCTCAGCGTTTCCCGACAGATCCCTGCACCCAGAAACGGCTAGGAGGAAAAGAAATGAAAGTGATTTTTACCTGTGGCGGCACGGCGGGGCATGTCAACCCGGCCTTGGCGCTGGCCAGCTATATGCAGGAGAAAGACCCTGCCACACAAGTCCTCTTTGTGGGTACACCCCGGGGGATGGAGCGTAAACTGGTGGAGAAAGAGGGCTACGATTTCCGTGGCGTGGAGGTCTCCGGATTGCAGCGTTCCTTTGCCCCTGCGGACATCGTTCACAATGTGAAAAGTGTGGGGCATCTGCTGACTGCACCGAGCCGTGCCAAGGCCATCCTTCGGGAGTTTCAACCGGATTTGGTGGTGGGTACCGGCGGGTATGCCAGCTACCCGATCGTAAAGCAGGCGGCCAAGCGAGGAATCCCTACTGCTGTGCATGAGTCCAACGCAGTGCCGGGTCTTACGACAAAAATGCTGGAAAACTTTGCCCAATGTGTGATGGTGGGGTTTGAGGACTGCCGTGCCTATTATCAAAATCCGGAGAAGATTGTAGTGACCGGGACACCGGTGCGGGGCGATTTCTTTACCCTGAACAGGAGTGAAGCTCGGGCGAAGCTGGGTTTGCGCGATGATCGGCCCTTATTGGTCTCCTTCTGGGGAAGCCTCGGTGCCAGCAATATGAATGCAAAAATGTTGGACTTTTTTGATGCCGAGGCAGCGGCGGGGCAGCCCTTTCATCATATTCACGCCGCAGGCTCTTCCGGCTGGAGTGCTATGCAAAAAGGCATGGCAGAACGCGGACTGAGGGGATGTCCCGGTCTGGATGTGCGGGAATATATTTATGATATGGCCACCGTAATGGCGGCGGCAGATTTGGTGATGTGCCGTGCCGGCGCTTCCACGGTCAGCGAGCTGACCGCACTGGGAAAGCCTGCATTGATGGTGCCCTCTCCCTATGTGACCAACCATCATCAGGAAAAAAATGCAAAGATATTGGCGGACCATGGAGGTGCCTGCGTTGTTGCAGAGGAGAGTTGTGATGGAAAATCCCTCTATGAAGCGGCGGCGGCGATCCTTAGGGACCGGGAGAAGCTTGCGGCAATGAGCGAAGGAATGGCAGAGCTCGGTATTCGGGGGGCAACAGAGCGGATCTATGAGGCGGTGATGGGCCTTTTGAAGTAGGCCGGGCACCACGTCGTTTGTCCTGCGCATAGAATGGCATGAAAATGTCAGGAAAGCGGAGGAGCGGCGTATGATTATTGTGCAAGGCGGACGGAGATTGTCCGGCCAGTTGATAGTACAGGGGGCCAAAAACAGTGTGCTGCCTATTTTGGCGGCTTCTCTGTTGAGTGAGGGGCAGTGCTGTATCCGAAACTGCCCGCAGCTGCGGGATGTGGAGACGTCAGTGGAAATTCTGCGCTATCTGGGGTGTGAAGCCCGATGGGAGGGGCAGGATCTGTTGGTGGACACAACGGGGATGAGCCGCTGCGATATTCCCGATGTGCTCATGCGGAAAATGCGCTCGTCAGTGATTTTCTTAGGCGCGGTTTTAAGCCGCTGCGGTTATGCCGAGACTTCCTATCCCGGTGGCTGTGAACTGGGGCCTCGGCCCATTGATCTGCATCTTGCGGCCCTGCGAAGTCTGGGCGCAGAGATTCGGGAAGAGGGCGGCAGCTTACAATGCGCGGCACCCCGCTTGCAGGGGGCAGAGATTGTGCTGTCGATCCCCAGCGTAGGTGCTACGGAAAATGCGGTGTTGGCGGCCTGCGGGGCAGAGGGAGTTACCACAATTTCCAACGCGGCCCGCGAACCGGAGATCGTGGATCTCCAGAATTTTCTCTGTGCCATGGGGGCCAGTGTCCGGGGCGCCGGCAGTTCTACGGTGACAGTGGTTGGCAAAAAAAAGCTCCACGGCTGTGAGCATATCCTCATCGGGGATCGAATTGTGGCAGCGACCTATCTCTCGGCGGCGGCAGCCGCAGGCGGGGAGATCTGCCTTAAAGGTGTGGATTACCGCCATTTGTCCACGGTGACCACGGCGCTGCAGCAGGCGGGATGCCGTATTAGCTGTAATCCGGAAAGTATTCGGCTATGGAGTGACGGCGTACTGTCTGGTGTCAGCCCCATCCGCACTTCGCCCTATCCCGGATTTCCCACCGATGCCCAGGCTGAGGTAATGGCGGCGCTGCTGCGCAGCCGAGGTACGACTGTATTCGTGGAGAATATGTTTGAAAACCGTTATCGCCATGTGCCGGAATTGCAGCGTATGGGCGCAGATGTGCGTCTGGAGGGACGTGTGGCTGTGGTGTGCGGTGTAGAAAAACTCCACGGTGCACGGATGCGTGCCACAGACCTGCGAGGCGGGGCGGCACTGGTGGTGGCAGGCCTGCAGGCTGAGGGAACAACACAGGTGACCCATACCCACCACATCTATCGCGGGTACGCCGATCTTGTAGGGGATCTACAGGTGCTGGGCGCAGATATACATACGGAAGAGGTATCAAACGAGGATATCTGAAGAGATATACGAAAGGAACAGATATGGCCAGAAGAAAGAGACGCAATCGAAGACGCAGGAAGGGCAGGTTTGCCGTGCTTTACCGCCTGCTGTGCGTTTTGCTGATTTTAGGCGCGGTAGGTGCGGCGTTGGCGGTCTTTTTTAAGGCGGATCATATTGAAATTACCGGCAATAGTCGTTACGGTAATGAGGAAATTATCGCTGCCGGCGGTGTCCGGCAGGGGGATAATCTCTATATGCTCAATAAGTACCAGATTGCCAGAAACATCACCGGAACATTGCCTTATATTGAGTCGGTGCGGATTTATCGCAAACTGCCGGATACACTCTGCCTTGAAGTGCGGGAATGCACGGAAATGGCAGGGGTTGAGCAGGATGGCAAGATGTGGCTCATTTGTCATACAGGCAAGATTTTGGAGGGAATAGAGCCGGATGCGGCGGCGAATTGTGCCGCCGTTACCGGCCTGACCCTTGCCGATCCCCAAGCAAGTACGCCGGCAGTGGCTGCTGCGGACAATGAACTGGCGCTGCGGCAGCTTTTGCAGCTGCTGGAGCAGCTGCAAAATAAGGGGATGCTGGGGGATGTACAAGCCATCCATTTGGAAGACCCCCATGTGATTTCCCTGCGGTATCTGGATCGTTTCGACGTAGAACTTCCTTGGAATACGGATTTCGACTACAAGCTGAATTTTCTTTCCGCAGTGGTTGAAAAACTGGAAAATTATGAGCGGGGAACGTTGAAACTGACTGAGGATGGCGAGGCGCATTTCATTATGGATTAAATGCGAAAAGACCGCAGAAAACCGATGGAAATACTTGACGATGATAAAATTTCGTAATACAATATAACATAAATATACTATACGTATTGCATGTATCATCAGACAATTCGTCTTTGACATAACATATCTGGCAGGAGGAACCATCATGGCGTTTGGATTTGAAACAGGACCTGAAAATGTGGTGAATATTAAAGTCGTCGGCGTAGGCGGCGGCGGCAACAATGTGGTGAACCGCATGGTTCGTTCCGGCGCAAAAGGCGTGGAATTTGTGGCGGTAAATACGGACAAGCAGGCGTTAAATGCCTCCAGTGCCACTTATAAGATTCAGATTGGTGAAAAATTGACCCACGGTAAAGGTGCCGGTTCCAATCCTGAGGTGGGTAAGAAATCCGCCGAGGAGAGCCGCAGCCAAATCGCCAAGGCGATAGAGGATACGGATATGGTGTTCATCACCGCCGGTATGGGCGGCGGTACCGGTACGGGCGGCGCTCCCATTGTGGCCGAGATTGCCCGTGAAATGGGCATTTTGACGGTAGGCGTGGTGACCAAGCCCTTTGGCTTTGAAGGCCGGCGCCGTATGCAGCAGGCCGAGAACGGCATTGCTACGCTGCGTGAGCGGGTGGACTCTCTGGTGATCATCCCCAATGAGCGGCTCAAGCATGCCACAGATCAGAAGATCACCTTCGCCAACGCCTTTGAGATTGCCGATGATGTGCTGCGGCAGGCCGTGCAGAGCATTTCGGATCTGATTCGGGATACCGGCTTTATCAATTTGGACTTTGCCGACGTTTCCGCTATCATGAAGGATGCAGGTCTTGCCCACATGGGTGTGGGTCGTGCTGCCGGTAAGAATAAGGCCGAGGAAGCTGCCCGTATGGCGATTTCCAGTCCTCTGCTGGAGACATCGATCAACGGTGCCCGCGGCGTGCTGATCAATGTAACCGGCTCCATGGATATCGGCTTGGAGGAAGTGGAGCAGGCCGCCACATTGGTGCAGCAGGCTGTCCATCCCGATGCACTCACCATCTTCGGTGCTACCTTTGATGAGACGCTGGAAGATGAGATTCGTGTGACCGTTATTGCGACCGGTTTTTCTGAGGAGAGCAGCGAGGAGCCTGTGGCCGAGACCCCTGCGGCTGCCGCACCTGTGGCGGAGCCTGCACAGGCGGATTTGGCCAGACAGCCGCTGGATGAGATGACAGCTGAGCAGATGGCCGAAGAGGCGGAAGCAGATCGCTCCTTTGAGGAGATTTTGAAGATCTTCAACCGCGGCGACAGATTTTGAATTTAAATCAACGAGACACTGCAGAGATTTTTCTGCAGTGTCTTTTTTGTGCCTTGTGCGCCAGTGCTTTTGCAGTTTACAGATGGAATCCCTAAGCATTGGTGCAGCTGGCTGGAATACGGCGCGAACATGTTGGCGCAATCGGTGGATCGCTGCAAAGAACGCATTGGAGAGCTGCCGGAAGATTTTGACACAGCCTCAGCTGGTCCTTGCAGCCGTTTTTATGCGTCATTGGAATTTTTTGCTTTTTTATTTTTTGTTTTTTGTTTTTTCAAGTGCTGTCAAATTGTGGGGCGTTTCTCTTTTTTTGAGGGAAGTAAAGCGATGAAAATTGCATAAATTAAATCTGTCGTCGACGGCACAATTGAAAAAAGGGGTGATCCGATGCATGAAATGCGCAAAAAGAAACTCTGGCGCGGATGGAGTGCGTTTTTGGCTGCCTTGCTGTGCATTAGCCTTAGCTGCACACCGGCTTGGGCACAGGAGGATGAACGAACCTTGATCCCATTGGGGCAGACGGTGGGGATTAAGTTGTTTTCCGATGGCGTGCTGGTGGTATCTACCTCGGAGGTGGAAAGCGATGGAACCTCTGTTTCCCCTGCAAAGGACTGCGGTTTGAAGGAAGGAGACCTCATTGTCCGTATGAACGATGAAAAAGTGCAGTCCACCGAGCATGTGCAGGAAATTTTGCGGGAAAACGGAGAGGCTCCGTTAGCACTGCAGGTACGGCGCGGCAGTAAGACGGTGGATACCTCCATTACCCCCGTGCGCTGTGAAGATGATGTGTATCGCATGGGGGCCTGGATTCGGGACAGCATGGCGGGCATTGGTACCATGACCTACTATGACCCGGAGCGCGGCACCTATGGTGCACTTGGCCATGGCATCACGGATGTGGATACGGCAAAGCTGATGCCTTTGGCCTCTGGCTCTATTATGGAGACAACAGTGCAGGCGGTGAAAAAGGGCGAAAAAGGAGATCCCGGGGAGCTGAAAGGTGATTTTTCCGTGCAGCGAGACGTGGGAACACTGTGTTCCAATACCGCTGAGGGCATTTTTGGCGCAGTGGGGGATGAGTCATTCCTTTGCTGCCAGGAGGCATTGCCTGTAGCACGGAACGACCAGATTCACACCGGCGCGGCCACCATCCGTTCCACTATCACAGGTGACACGGTGGAGGAGTATACGGTGGAAATCGAACACATCTATCCGGAACTCCAGACCACCCGTAATATGATGGTGCGGATTACGGATCCCCGGCTGCTGGAGACCACCGGTGGTATTGTGCAGGGGATGAGTGGCAGCCCAATTATCCAGGACGGTAGATTGGTGGGTGCCGTCACTCATGTGCTGGTCAACGATCCCACGAAGGGGTATGGTATCTTTATCGAGAATATGCTGGATGCAGCAGAATAACCAAAAGCGGCAGAGGTGAGAAATCACCTCTGCCATTTTCTGCTTTGTGTGGTATAGTTCTGCCATGCTATCAACATAAATCAAACAGAGGAGGCTGAGGATTTGATAGAGTTTTCTCAACTGCCTGTAAACTGTTTCTCTACCCGTATAAACTACCGGTTGGTTGAACAAACTTTGCTGTCATGGTACACTGATTGCACAGAATAAATACAGGCGTAGGGGGAATACAAAATGAAAAAATCACTTGGTGTGTTAATTACAGAGCATAGAAAAGAAAAAGGAATGACCCAGGCGCAGCTGGCAGAACAAATGGGTGTAACAGATAAAGCTGTATCCAAGTGGGAACGGGATCTGTCCTGTCCAGATATCAGCTCGGTTCCAAAGCTGGCAGAAATCCTTGGAGTAACCGTGGATCAGTTGATGAATGGTGAAACATCATCGTCCCCGATCAATAAAAAAGTGCAGGAGATCACGGCGTTAATTTTAAGGGCGGTTCCTCTTGCGATGGGCGTCGCAGTGACCGTACTTATGATTTTGGATCAGCTGGATGCCAGATTAGGAATGATCATGCTGGGCATCGGCCTTGCGTCCATATCTATGTATTTGTTGCAGGATCAAAAATGAGCATACTTTGCTTTCCTTTTGGGTCGTGTGAAATCTACATCTTCGGATTAATCTGCTGTTGCCCCTCATCGTAATCACTCATGTGCTGGTCAATGACCCCACCAAGGGGGATGGTATCTTCATTGAAAATATGTTGGGCGCTGCGGCGTAAAAAAATCCCGGGTTGATTTTCTACCCGGGATTTTTGGCGAATTGGATCATAGCATAGAGCGTGTAGAAGTTGAATGACGAGTTCAAGAAATGGAACGAGCAGCCCGCGCCGCTGATGCTATCGCCACGATCAGATAAAGAAAAACGCAGATGTTCGGCCTTTGGCGTTGCCACGATGTCTTAACTCCCCATCCAGCGAGCTAAGAGCACGAGAATGAGGATATGGCCGGGGTAGAAGGCATAGGTAAAGTACTGGAACGCTTTGCCGCCGGGGCCACGCTGCGCATTATAGAGCCAAATCGGTAGGAGGGCCAGCAGTGCGAAGGCTTGCAGGGGAACGAGAATTTCATGGCCCATCCAGTGCAGGACAAAGGAGTAGCCACCCAGCAGCACCCAGTTGATGTACCACATTCCTGCCAGCTGCAACAGCCAGCCCCATCGCTTTTCGCGGGTAAAATAGAAGAGAAATACAGTCAGGATGCCGCAGCCGAAGTAATCCACAAAGGTGACGATTCCAAGAGCGTAGCCCAAGGCAGTGAACAATGCGGCGAAAATAATTTGCACCATGGGCGAGGAATATTTTTCTAAAAATTTATCCAGCCCCCGCAGCAGAAGCAGCGCCAGAAGAAAGGTAAACATCACGTTTTGGTGGAAGGGATACAGAGGACTGCCCATCATCAGATTGAAGGGAATCTCTGCCACCAGAGCAAAGCACAGCAACCGTAAGCAGTAGGCCTTGAAATTTTTGGTATGGGCGTATCCCTCGGCAATCAGAAAAGCAAAGATGGGAAAAGCCAACCGCCCCACTATGTGAAGCCATATATGATCCGAAAGACCTATACCCCAGATGTGGTCGCAGAGCATGGTGGCCATGGCCAATATTTTCAGTGCGGTACCGTTCATGTATTTAGCACAAGTCATGCACAATCCCTTCTCCCCATCAGTAGATTTACCCCACGCTGGTTATGTTAGGTTGTGATTGTATCATAGAGTACGGCGCGGTTCAATACAGTTCCACAGGAAAGAAGAAAAACCGCTCTCTGGGGGCCGTAAAGAAGCAATATAAAAAACAAAAATAGCAGAGGGTGGGCTGTTTTTATGACTCGAAGTAAAAATGTTTTTCTCAATTGTGTTAAACTTATGAAAAGTGTCGGAAATAGACGGCGCGTCTTGCTTGACGATTGTGCATTCATCCTGTAAAATAACCCATATATAGACTTTTTTGGAAAGAGACGGCGGGCGGATCATCCGTCTTATTTCGCCGCATATCGCACACAAGCAGTGGTATGCTTTTTAGGAAAGAAAGAGAGGGAAAAGCATATGAGCAAGGATATAGAACAGTATTATGGCGGATTGTGTCACAGCGCCTATGATTTTTTCGGAGCACATCCCGAAAAAAAGCGGAAGAAAGACGGCTACATGTTCCGTGTGTGGGCACCCAACGCTGTGTTGGTGGAGCTGGCCGGTGACTGGAGTGAATGGATCCCCCAGCCGATGGAGCGGGACGAGAAGGGCACGTGGTCGCTCTTTGTCCCGGGGGTCAAGCAGTATGACAGCTACAAATATCTGCTGACCGGGAAGGACGGTCAGCGTCGTTGGAAGGCAGACCCCTATGCTTTCCATGCGGAAACCCGCCCTATGACCAATAGTAAGGTCTACGATCTGTCCGGCTATGAGTGGACAGACAGCAAGTGGTGCCAGCGGATGAAGGATAGCTGTCCGGCGGAGGGGCTGCTGAATATTTACGAGGTGCATTTGGGCTCTTGGCGCAAGGGGGAGAATGGACGCACCCTGACCTACCGTGAGCTGGGCGATCAGCTGGCCCATTATGTTCGGGAAAACGGCTATAATTATGTGGAGCTGCTGCCCGTTACCGAGTATCCCTTGGATGACTCCTGGGGCTATCAGTGTACCGGTTATTTTGCCCCCACCTCTCGCTATGGCACCCCCCATGATTTTATGTATTTAGTGGACAGACTCCACCGTGCCGGCATTGGTGTGATTTTGGATTGGGTGCCGGCGCACTTTTGTAAGGACGAGCACGGCTTGCTGGAATTTGATGGCGCTTGCCTCTATGAATATGATGATCCGCTGAAATGGGAGCATAAGGATTGGGGAACCCGCGTATTTAACTATGGGAAGAACGAGGTACGCAACTTTCTCTTTTCTTCTGCGGCCTTCTGGCTGAAGGAGTATCATATTGATGGTCTGCGGGTGGATGCCGTGGCCTCCATGCTGTATCTGGACTACGGGCGACAGGGTGGCGAGTGGCGGCCCAACTCTGAGGGCGGTCGAGAGAATCTGGAAGCGGTGGCTTTCCTGCAGGATCTCAACCGTGTGGCTTTTGCGGTGAATCCGGCTGTGCTGATGATCGCCGAGGAGTCTACGGCATGGCCGCAGGTGACGCAGCCGCCGGAGGTAGGCGGGCTGGGCTTTAATTTGAAGTGGAACATGGGATGGATGAACGATGTTTGTCACTATTTGAAGATGGACCCCTTCTTCCGCCAGCATCACCACCGGGATATCACCTTTTCCATGATGTATGCGTTTTCTGAGAATTTTGTGCTGCCTCTCAGCCACGACGAGGTTGTACATATGAAGGGCTCGCTTCGGGGGAAAATGCCCGGGGATGACCAAAAAGCGCTGGCGGGTGTCCGCAGCTTCTACACGTATATGCTGGCCCACCCCGGCAAGGTGCTGACCTTCATGGGAACAGAACTGGCGCAGTGGCATGAGTGGGATTTCCGCGGAGAGCTGGACTGGTACTTGCAGGACGAGCCTCAGTACAGCGGTACCATCGCCTGTATCAAGGCACTCAATCGTTTCTATCGCAAGCATAAGCCGCTGTGGGAAAATGATCGGGATTGGGAGGGATTTGAATGGCTGGTGGCCGACGATAACCATAATAATGTGATCGTTTTTCTTCGCCGTGACCGCTCCGGCAAGGAATTGGTGGTCGTGGTGAACTTCTCGGGCGAGACATGGGAGAATTACCGATTTGGTGTCCCTCCCAAGGCCCATTATGTGGAGATTTTCAATACAGACAGTGAGGAATGGGGCGGCAGCGGTGTCTGCAACGAACCCATTAAAACGGAGTGGGAGCCGTCACACGGTAAACCCTGCTCCATCGCCATGCGCATCCCGCCGTTGGGCGCCGTGGTGCTGCAAGGCAAAGGTCGGCTGGCAAAAGCAAAAGAGATTGGAGGGAAAGAGAAATGAAAAAAGAATGCGTAGCGATGCTGTTGGCCGGTGGTCAGGGCAGCCGCCTGTATGTGTTGACCGGTGACATGGCAAAGCCTGCTGTGCCCTTTGGCGGCAAGTTCCGGATCATTGACTTTCCGCTGTCCAACTGCACCAACTCCGGCATTGACACCGTAGGTGTACTGACCCAGTATCGTCCGCTGGAGCTGAACAGTTACATTGGCAACGGGCAGCCTTGGGAACTGGATCGGATTCAAGGCGGCGTACATATTCTGCCCCCGTACCAGAGTGCTACCGGCGCTATGTGGTACCGCGGCACGGCCAATGCGATCTATCAAAACATTGGCTTTGTGGATCTTTACAACCCGGACTATGTGGCCATCCTTTCCGGTGACCACATCTACAAGATGGACTACTCCTTGATGCTGCAGCACCATAAGGAGACGGGCGCTGACTGCACCATTTCTGTGATGGAGGTGCCTTGGGATGAGGCATCACGCTTTGGTATTATGAATGTGAATGACCAGGATACCATTGTGGAGTTTGAGGAGAAACCCAAAAATCCCAAGAGTAATCTGGCCTCTATGGGCATTTATATCTTTACATGGCAGAAGCTGCGTGCGTATTTGATCGCCGATGAGGCCGACAAGAACTCAGTCAACGACTTTGGCAAGAACATCATTCCCGATATGCTGGCGGCGGGGGAAAAGTTGGTGGCCTACCGCTTTGAGGGTTACTGGAAGGATGTAGGTACGCTGGACTCGCTGTGGGATGCCAACATGGATATGCTGCTGCCGGGGTCGGGACTAAACCTTCTGGATAAGAACTGGCCGATTTATTCCCGTACATACTCGTGCCCGCCGGCCTTTGTAGGCCCGGAATCCGACGTGGGCAACAGCGCTATAGCCAAGGGCTGTAACGTGGACGGCGAGGTGAAGAACTCTGTATTGAGCGTGGGCGCTACGGTGAAGCGGGGCGCACAGGTGGCCTACTCTGTACTGATGCCCGGTGCTGTAGTGGAAGAAGGGGCTGTGGTGCAGTACGCCATTGTGGGTGAGAAGTGCTCCATAGGCAAGAATGCCAGAGTAGGTGCGCCTCCGGAGTCGGTGGAGAATCCCGATGACTGGGGCATTGCAGTGCTGGGCCCGGAGACACAGGTGGTCGAAGGCGAAGTCGTTCCGGCAAAACAGATGCTGGATCGTACACATCAGGGGGTGAAGGCATGAAAGGAATGCACGGAATTATCTTTTCGTATGAGAAAAAGACGGGCCTGCGGGAACTGATCGAGCACCGTGTCCACGGATCGATCCCCATTGGCGGCAACTACCGGGTGGTGGACTTTATGCTCTCCAATATGGTCAATGCCGGTGTCCGGGACGTGGGCGTCATCATGCACGGAAAGTGCCAGAGTATGCTGGATCATTTGGGCACGGGCAAGAGCTGGGATCTGAGCCGCAACTACGGCGGCTTGACACTGCTGCCGGCCTTTGCCTATTCCGAAAGCAGCGGTGCCAGTGCCAAGTTCCGTGGAAAAATGGAGGCACTCACCGGTGTGCTGGACTATCTGGAGGACGATATTCGGCAGGATTATGTGGTCATGGCCGACAGTGATCTGGTGGCGAATTTGCCGCTGGATGATGTACTGCAGGATCATATGGCCAGCGGTGCGGACATTACCGCTGTCTGTACCAGCGTTCTCGGTGATACCAGTGATACATATTTTGAATTGGATGAGACGGGGCGTGTGGTGGATACCAGCTATGAGGTGGCCGTGCCGCAAGGCTATCGCAGTTTAAACATCTTCATCATGAGCAAGGAACTGTTGGTGCACCTGACCCGCCACTGCAAGGCACATGGCCTATATAGCTGGCGGTGCAATGTGCTGCAGGATATGGGAAAAAAGCTGCAGATCCGCGCCTATGTCTGGGACGGTTATGCCGCACGGATCAACACCATCCAACGCTACTATGAGCGCAGCATGGAGCTGCTGCGTCCCGATATCCGCTCCGAACTCTTCTGCCCCGAGCGGCCCATCTTTGCCAAGGAGAATGACTCCTGCTCGTCCTACATAGATCCCAGCGGTGCGTGCGTCAATTCCCTGATTGCCGACGGCTGCGATATTCAGGGCAGCGTCAAAAACAGTATCCTGTTCCGCGGCGTACAGGTGGAGAAGGGTGCACAGGTAGATGGCTGTATTCTCTTTAAGGGAACGGTGGTCAAAAAGGATGCCGTGCTGCACAGTGTGATCGCCGATAAATATGTGACCATCCAGGAGGGGCGTACGCTCATGGGCCATGAGCACTATCCCATGGTGCTGGCCCGCGGCAGCGAGGTGTAATGGACATGGAAAGAAAGAGGAGACCCGCTCCTCTTTCTTTTTTTCTTTGAAATGTTTAAGCTATGAAAACGTTTTCTGTTGCAAAACCAATCCAAATGTGAGAGAATGTACACATTAGAGAAAATAAAAGGAGCTGAAGAACATGAAGATCCTGTATGTGACAAGTGAAGCGGCCCCCTTTTGCAAAACTGGCGGCCTGGCAGACGTAGCCGGAAGCCTGCCTCCTGCGCTGGCGGCCAACGGCGATGAGGTGGCGGTTGTTCTCCCTCTTTATGGTCAGATCAGTTTGGAGTGGAAGGAGAAGATGACGTTCCGCGGCAATATCTATGTGGATCTGGCATGGCGCCACGAGTATTGCGGACTGTTTTCTCTGAAATATCAAGGTGTAACATGGTATTTTGTGGATAATGAGCGGTATTTCCGCCGTGATAGCCTGTATGGTGCGTATGATGACGGTGAGCGCTTTGCCTTTTTCTGCCATGCGGTGATGGATCTGCTGCCCAGCATGGATTGGATGCCGGAGATCGTCCACTGCAACGATTGGCAAACGGCGCTGCTGCCCATTTATCTCAAGGATGCCGCAGTGCGCTGGGAAGCGGTTCGCGGTATGAAGTGCGTCTTTACCATCCATAATATTGAGTATCAGGGGCAGTTCGGTGAGAGTACCGTGTCGGATCTCTTTGGCCTGGACTACGGCTGGTACTCCGGCGGCACACTGGAGATGAACGGCTGTGTGAATCTCTTAAAGGGCGCTATGATCTGCTCGGACACCGTGACCACCGTTAGTCCTACCTATGCCCGACAGCTGCACTACAGCTACTATGCCCACGGATTGGAGAGTATTGTGGATCTGGTGGGCGAGAAAATGCACGGTGTGCTCAATGGACTGGATGTAAAGAGCTTCGATCCCTCTACGGATCAGGCAATTGCCAAGTGTTACAGTGCCGCAAAATTGCAGGGCAAGGCAGTGTGTAAAAGCGCACTGCAAAAGCAGCTGGGACTGGAGGTCAATCCCGATGTGCCGCTGCTGGCTGTGGTGAGCCGTTTGGTGAGTCACAAGGGTGTGGATCTCATCCGTGAGGTGTTCGACGGCATCATGGATTTGGGAATCCAGCTGGTGGTGCTGGGCATGGGCGACAAGGAGTATGAGGACTTTTTCCGTTGGGAGCAGGGCTGCTATCCCCGCCGTATGAGCGCGCAGATTGCCTATTCTGACAAGTTGAGCCGCCAGATCTATGCCGGTGCGGATTTATTTTTGATGCCCTCCAAGAGTGAGCCCTGCGGCCTTTCCCAGATGATTGCCATGCGCTATGGCACGGTACCCATCGTCCGCCAGACAGGCGGCCTGGCCGATACGGTTCACTCCTGCCAAGTAGGGCAAGAGGACGGCAACGGCTACATTTTTGCAAACTACAATGCATACGATATGCTCTACACCATCTCTCAGGCTGTGGGACTTTATCACGGTGACCGGGAGGGCTTTCGCGCGGTGCAGCGCCGCGGCATGACCGGCGATTTCAGCTGGAATACCAGCGCCCGCACTTATCGGGATATTTATACAAGTCTTTTGGGATAACACTGGAGCATAGCAAACGATTGTGTGGAGGAAACAATGACCTATAACAAAGAAGAATTAAAAAAAGCCATCGTACAAAAGCTGCGTCTGAACTATGGCTGTACCGAGCAGCAGGCCAATGACGGTGAAATCATGAAGGCCTGCGCCATGGTACTGCGGGATATCATGGCCGAGCGCGGGGTACAGAGCCGGGAGCTGACTGTCCGGGAGGAAAAGCGTAAGGTTCACTACATGTCTCTGGAGTTCCTGATGGGCCGGAGCCTCATGAAGAATGCCTTTAATCTGAAGTTGCTGGAGCCTCTGCGCGATGCTATTGAGGAACTGGGTTTTGACGCCGGGCACATCTTCGACATGGAGCCGGATGCAGGCCTTGGCAACGGCGGTCTGGGCCGTCTGGCGGCCTGCTATCTGGACAGCATGACCACGCTGGAGATCCCTGCTACCGGCTATTCTATCTGCTATGAGCTGGGCATCTTTAAGCAGAAGATTGTGGATGGCCAGCAGGTGGAGCTTCCGGATGATTGGAAAAATATGGGGGATGCGTGGCTGCTGCCGAAGCCTCAGGAAACGGAGGAAGTCCACTTTGGGGGCAAGGTGCGTACTCGCTGGGATAATGGTCACCTGATGGTGATCCATGAGGATTATACCCGTGTTCTGGCGGTTCCCTGCGATATGGAGATTGCCGGTTACGATACGGATCATGTGAATACGCTGCGTCTGTGGGACGCTAAATCTCCCAAGCCGTTGGATATGAAGCTCTTTGGCCAGGGACAGTACCTGCAGGCCGGTGAGGAGCAGGCCATGGCAAACGTGATCTCCAAGATTCTCTATCCTGAGGACAATCACTATGAAGGCAAGTCTCTGCGCCTGAAGCAGCAGTACTTCTTTGTCTCTGCCACTATACAGTCCATTACCCGCCAGCATATTCAGGAGTATGGCACGCTGAAGAATTTCCATGAGAAAAACGTCATTCAGATCAATGATACCCATCCGGCTCTGGTCATTCCTGAATTAATGCGCATCCTCATCGACGATGCCGGCCTCAGCTGGGATGAGGCATGGCATATCACCACCCATTCTGTAGCTTACACCAACCATACGGTGCTGGCAGAGGCGTTGGAATGCTGGCCGCAGAAGATCATTGAGCTCCTGCTGCCTCGTGTGTGGCAGATTATTCAGGAGATTGCCCGCCGTTGGCAGGCACAGGTGGCTTGCTTCTACCACGATGATCAGGAAAAGGTGGAGAAGATGGCCATTATCTGGGGAGGCACGGTGCGCATGGCCAACCTGTGCATCGCAGGTGGGATGGCTGTCAACGGCGTCAGTGCGCTGCACTCTGATATTCTGCGCCACGATGTGTTCCGGGATGCCTGCAACATGGAACCGGAGAAGTTTAAAAACGTGACCAACGGCATTGATCACCGCCGCTGGCTGGCTCAAATCAATCCCGGCCTGCATGGACTCATCTGTGATCTGACCGGCGGGGAGGCCTATCTCACCGCACCGGAGAAGCTGCGGGAATTGGATGCCTATGCAGACGACACCGCTGTGCTGGAGCGCCTGGAGGCCATCAAGCAGGAAAATAAGAAGAATTTTGCCCAATTTGCCAAGCGGCAGCAGGGTGTGATACTGAATACGGATGCCATTTTTGACGTGCAGGTCAAGCGCCTTCACGAATATAAGCGCCAGCTCCTCAATGTGCTGCATATCATCGGCCTTTATCAGCATCTGCAGGATCATCCCCAACTGGAGATGGTTCCCCATGTATTCCTCTTTGGAGCCAAGGCGGCACCCGGCTATGCGGTTGCCAAGCGCATTATTCAGCTCATCAACTCTCTTGCAGATGAGATCAACAACAACCCCATCTGCAAGGATAAGCTGCAAGTGGTGTTCTTGGAGAACTATCGCGTGACCATGGCAGAGATGCTGATGCCCGCCAGTGAGGTGAGCCAGCAGATCTCGACCGCCGGCAAGGAGGCCAGCGGAACCGGGAACATGAAGTTTATGATGAATGGTGCTCTGACTGTGGGCACGCTGGACGGCGCCAATGTGGAGATGCACGAGGTGCTGGGCGATGAGAACATCTTCCTCTTTGGCCTGAAAGCCCATGAGGTGGCACGGCTTACACCCAACTACAATCCCGCACTGCTCTATGAGCGCGACAGCGTGCTGCGCCGTGTGCTGGATCAGCTGCGCCGCGGCTTCCGTGATGGTGTAGCCTATGAAGATATCTTCCAACGTCTGGTATATGGCAGCGATTGCCCTGCCGACCAGTATCTGCTGTTGGCGGACTTCGGTTCCTATTGTGCTGCCGAGCAGCGCATGGCGCTTACCTACCGTGATCGGAAAAAGTGGAATGAGATGAGTTTGCACAATATTGCTCGTTCTGGTATCTTTGCAGCGGATCGTTCCATCGGCGAGTATGCCGATACCATCTGGCACGTCCCCTATAAGAAGTAAGCATGACTTGAAACCGTCGCAGACATTTGTCTGCGACGGTTTTGCTTTTGGCAAGGCCGGGAGCAGCGGGGGAGCGTTTCTTTGACAGGTTGACAGATGTGGTATAATGAATATTGCATTATGATTGTTATAGAGAAGAACGAGGAAAGTGATTATGGAAATTACTCAGGGTATGCGCTTCGGCGAGTTCGGCTTGTCGGACGCCACCATGCGAGCTATTCGTAATAAAGGATATGAAATCAGTACGCCGGTGCAGGCAGGGTGTATCCCTCCCATGCTGCAGGGACAGGATGTGATTGCCAAGGCACCCACCGGTACCGGCAAGACCATGGCCTTTGGCATCCCGATCATTGAGCGCATTGATGCGCAAAGTGATAAAGTGCAGGCGGTGATTCTGGCGCCCACCCGGGAGCTGGCGATGCAGATCACCGATGAGATGCGGGAGATTGCCGTCTGCCATGAGGGGGTGCGTTTGGTCTGCCTCTATGGCGGCCAGCCCATCAGCAAACAGATTAATGCCCTCAAGCGCAAGCCACAGATCGTGGTGGCCACTCCCGGCCGACTCAGCGACCATATGAAGCGCCGCACCGTCACCGTGGGTGATGTGAAAACAGTGGTGCTGGATGAGGCGGATCGGATGCTGGATATGGGTTTTATCCACGAGGTAACCCGTATTTTGGACAAGATTTCGCAGCGGGAGAATCTGGGCATGTTCTCTGCCACCATCTCACGGGAGGTCATGGACATCTCGTGGGTCTATCAGCGCGATCCGGTGGAAATCACCGTGCAGGCCACCGAGGAGAATAAGCCGGATATTTTGCAGTATCGTATTGATGTACCCTCTGAACAAAAAGTGGACACCATCGTGAAGATTCTGGAGGGAGAGCAGCTGGAACGTGTGGTGGCCTTTTGCAATACCAAAGGCTCTACGGAGCGGCTGTGCAAATTCCTGCAGCTGCGGGGCATTGATGCCGAATGTATTCACGGAGACATCCCCCAGAAAAAGAGGGAGGCGGTCATGAACCGGTTCCGTTCCGGTGAACTGCGTGTATTCGTGGCTACGGATGTGGCCAGCCGGGGCATCGATGTGGACGATGTGGATGCTGTTTTTAACTTCGATGTTCCGGAAGAGAACGAGTACTACATCCATCGCATTGGTCGGACAGGCCGTGCTAAACGGCACGGTGTAGCCTACACGCTGCTGTCGGATTTTCCGTCCCGTATGCGGCTGGATACCATTGCCCGCCATACCAAAAGCCAGATCCGCCCCGCCCGCGTGTCGGAGGACGGACATGTGCTGGCAATTGAGGAGAAAAAGTAAGAGCTGCCAAAGGCAGCTCTTTTCACTTTCCTTGCAAGAAGGCTTGCCCCGTGCAGGGCGATTGGGCAAGAAAAATACCCCGCTTGCAGCTGCGCAAGGGGGGGAAGATGGTGAGAAAAAACAAAATACTTGCGGAGAAAGGACCATTTCGGGCGTATCTCTGTGTATTTCCGCGCTCATTCTTTACAAAAGGAGTGGGAGAGGGTATAATGAAGAGAAATTCAGAACGATCAGAGGAGTTATCCATGAAATATACAAAGAGAATTGCTGCCCTTTTGTTGGCAGCTGTCACAGCACTGGGGCTGCTGTCCGGCTGCGGACATCGCTCCGATGAGATGTCCCTGCGTGTATCCCTGCCGGGGAGCATTGCAACACTGGATCCTGCCATGGTCACCACGGAGAATGAGAAAATGGTGGTCAGCCACCTTTTTGAAAACCTGATGAAGTTCGGCAATGACGGTGAGGGACGCGTCCATGCCGTCAACGGGATGGCTCGCAACTATCAGTGCGAGGAAAATCTGGATGGCACGGAGACCTATACCTTTACGCTGCGCAGCGGATTAACTTGGTCTGACGGCAATCCGGTAAGGGCTGATGATTTTGTTTTTGCGTGGCGTCGATTGGTGGACCCTGCTGCCAAATCGCCCAATGCAGCCCTGTTGGATATGGTGGCTGGCTACGATGCGGTGCGCAGTGGTGAGGGTGTGGAGCAGCTGCAAGTCAGTGCACCCGATGAAAAGACGCTGGTGGTGACGCTGTCCCACCGCTGCCCTTATTTTATTGAGCAAATCTGCACAGCGGCGGCGACGATGCCGGTGCGAAGCGATGTAGTGAGCGCTGAAAACTGGTCCATGTCCGCCCAAACACTGGTGAGCAATGGACCATACCGTGAGATCCGCAGTTGGCAGGATGACACCTTGCAGGTGGGGGCTTCGGAAGAGTATTATGATAAGCGCCGTTTGGGACCTGCGGAGCTGAACTTTGCATTCTATGAGGATGAAGCGGCGGATTTCCGTTTGGGCATTTCACAAAAAGAAATTGATGCGCAGCCGGAAACTTGGCATGCCGACCCCTATCCGCAAGTGACAACATTGGTCATCAACCAGATGGCAGAGAATGTGAGCAGCCAGAAGCTGCGGCAGGCTATGTCGTTGGTTATCGATCGCAATGCTTTGGTTCAGAAGCTGCCGGCACGGCTTTTCCGCCCTGCAGAGGGCATCATTCCCTATGGCATCCGCAACACAGAGGGACTGGATTTCCGCACGGCGGTGGGAACAAAGATCGACAATAAACCGGAGAGCTATGAGCATAACTGTCGTGTCGCACAAGAATTGTTGGCAGGAGAGACGCTGCCTGCGGCGGGCAGTGTGACGCTGGCCTATGTGGCGGAGATCCCCGGCATGGAACAGGCGGCGCAGGAATTGCAGCGCGTATGGGCTGAGAAATTACAGCTGACAGTGACATTGCGTCCCCTGCAGGCGGAGGAGATGAACAAAGTGCTGACCGGCGGTGATTTTGTGATCGCACTGGCGCAGATCCGCAGCGATCGTGGTGACCCGGTAGGCCTCCTGTCCAATTGGCGCAGCGGCGATCAGAGAAACTGGGCGAATATTCATTCTAACGCCTATAATCTGCTCATTCGTGTCAGCGATGCTGCGTCCAGCCCCAAAGCACGAGATGCCTATCTGGCCGATGCAGAACGTATGCTGCTGGAGGAAGGCTATGTCATGCCTCTTTATCATGAGGCCAGAGCTGCACTGCTGCGGGATGGATTGACAGGACTTGGTTACGATGGCATGGGAAACTACTATTTTTCTAATGTGGTCAAAATGAGCAAGTAAAGCTTGCTATCAGATGAGTGAAAGAAGTCCTTCGGCAGTTTGCGTGCCGCAGGACTTCTTCCTTTTCTCCATGCATTCCCGACCTTTTTTTGCCTATGTGAGAATATTATTGCATTTTTAGGGGACAGACTTTATAATGAAAAAAGGAAACGTCAGAGATTTAGCATGGGGGGTGTGGCAATGAATGAGGCACAGACTGTACGGAATATTCTTTTTAACAGCACGCAATTGCAGCGATTAATCATCAATCTCCACACGCTGACAGGAATCTGGGCTAATATTTTTGATGGCAGCGGCCGCGATATCCAGATCCGGACTGCTCACAGTCCTTTTTGCCAGCGTATCCACGCTACAGCGGAAGGGAAGGCCCGTTGCAGGGACTGCGATGTTCGGGCGGTGCGGGAGTGTCGTGCTGCCGGAAATACGGGGATCTACCCGTACCATTGCCACGCAGGACTCCGGGAATATCTGCTGCCGATCCTTGAAGGTGGGGTTCCTATTGCCTATCTGGTGTTTGGGCAGCTGTTAGAGGAATCTTCCCGCATTCAGCAGTGGGAACGGACAAAGAGTCTGCTGGACTGGTATGATGGGGATATGGAGCAGCTGCGCCGTGAGTTCTTCCGACTGCGCCAGTGCAGCGAGGAAGAGATTACCGCCTTTGCAGAGGTGTTGGAGGCGCTGGCCTCTTACATACAGTTGGAGGGGATCATTCGTTCGGCGGAGTATACAGATGTGCAGAAACTGGAGATATATCTGGATCAGCACTATATGGAGCCGATTTCTCTGCAGCGCATTTCTGCGGACCTGCATATGGGAACTACGAAGTTGTGTGCGCTGGCCAAAAAGTTTTCCAATGGTAAAACCATGACACAACTGATTTCTCTGCGGCGTATCAATGCGGCGAAAAAACTGCTCATTTCCAGCAATTGCCCCATTTCCGATGTGGCCGGAGCAGTGGGCTTTTCTGATTACAACTATTTTACGCGCGTTTTTAAGGCAAACACAGGCATGAGCCCGCGGGCTTTTCGAAAAAACTACGAGGCTTTCATGAAATCGCAATAAAAGACGGCTTATTTTTCGCCTTTGGGAAGATATTGATAATGCACGAATAATTTTCTCTATCATTTAGGCATTCGGGTGCGTATAATAGGCGTAGCAGCGGTGCGCATTTTTGTCATTTTACGTGGGGCATCCATGATACTTTCATGTACTACCGCCTTGCCCCTGATTGCCAATGAGAGGCTCATACCATTCACAGATGGCATCAACGTTCTGCGGCTGCAGCTTTATCCGGTGGCAGAATCCGTTTGCCACATTCTCTTTGCAATGGTTCCGGTGATGATCTTGTCCCTGCGGATGGAACAGCATCTGTTTGCAGGTTTGATTGCCGGCGGTGTGAAGGGTTAACCTTGACGTGCCTGGCAAAAGGGATGTGTTGTTCACATTTCTTTTGCTGTGCAAAGAATATATTTCTTAACAGCAAAACCAAGGAGGCATTATGAATCAACCTACACTTGTAATTATGGCTGCCGGCATGGGCAGCAGATTCGGGGGACCCAAGCAGATTACCCCCGTGGACCCGCAGGGCCATATCATCATTGATTTTTCTTTGTATGACGCATGGAGAGCCGGCTTCCGCCGTGTTGCCTTCATTGTCAGCCGTGGCATGGCGGATGAGTTCAAGGAGTGCATCGGTCAGCGCATGGAAAAATACTTCGATGTGTCCTATATTGTGCAGGAGCTGCATAATCTGCCTGCGGGCTATCATGTGCCGGAGGGACGTACAAAACCTTGGGGAACCGGTCACGCCATTGCCTGTTGCAAAGGCGTAGTGGATGGGCCTTTCGCCGTGATCAATGCCGATGACTTTTACGGTCCCACTGCCTTTACGACGATCTATGACTTTCTCGCTCATTTGGAGGATGAGAGCAGCTACGCCATGGTGGGTTATCGTCTGCGCAATACGGTTACGGAGAATGGCAGTGTGGCCCGCGGTGTGTGTGAGGTGGAAAACGGTATGCTGACGGGGATCACTGAGCGCACCAAGATCTACAAGCGCGGTGAAGATGCTGCCTATACCGAGGATGAAAAGACCTTTGTGCCTCTGCAGGGAGAGACGCTGGTGTCCATGAACCTATGGGGGTTCTCCAACCGCATTCTGGACGAGCTGTGGAGCCGCTTCCCCGCCTTCCTGGACAAGAATGTGCCTGACAATCCCTTGAAATGCGAGTTCTTCCTGCCCTTTGTGGTAAATGAGCAGATTGCCGATGGCAGCGCTCGTGTAAACGTCCTCCCTTGCGAGGAGACTTGGTACGGTGTGACCTATCGGGAGGATTTGGAGAGCGTTTGTACAGCGATTGCTGAGATGAAGAAACGCGGCATTTACGAGGAGGAGCTTTGGAAATGAGTGTTTTGCCAAGAGAGGTATTGACCCGTGCTTTGAGCCATTTCCGGCTGGACAGCAAGTGGGTGAGCTGCGAACCTTACGGCTGCGGCCATATCAACAACACGCAATTGGTGGTGACCGAGTCTGGTCATCGCTATATCCTGCAAAAAATCAGCGAACAGGCATTTAAGGATGTTCCGGGCCTGATGGAAAATATTCAGAGCGTCACGGAGTATCTGCGGGAAAAAGCAGAGGACCCCAAGAACGTTCTGACGCTGATTCCTACACTGGAAGGCCAGTGCTTTGCCCACGACGAAAATGGCTATTGGCGTGTCTATGATTTTGTGGAGGATACCGTCTGCCTACAGGCACCGGAGAGTGATCAGGACTTCTATGAGAGTGCTGTGGCCTTTGGCCAGTTCCAGGAACAATTGGCAGACTTTCCTGTTGAAAAATTGCATGAGACCATTGTCAATTTTCACAATACGCCGGATCGTTACCGTATCTTCCACGAGGTGCTGGCACGTGACGTGATGGGGCGTGCCAAGGACGTGCAGGCAGAGATCGACTTTGTGCTGGCACGGGAGGAAGAGGCCGGGCTTGCCCAGCGCATGATGGAGGCAGGGGAGCTGCCCCGCCGTGTGACCCACAACGATACAAAGCTCAATAACGTTCTTTTGAACGCAAAGACCCATAAGGCCATGTGCGTCATAGATCTGGATACCGTAATGCCCGGTTTGAGCATCTTTGACTTTGGAGACTCCATTCGCTTCGGAGCCGCTACCGCCGCCGAGGATGAGAAGAATCTGGAAAAGATGACCATGAGTCTGGATCGGTTTCGGACCTATACCCGTGGCTTTTTGCAGGCCTGCCCCGGGTTGAGCAGCGCTGAGATTGAGATGCTGCCTGTCGGAGCCAAGACCATGACACTGGAATGCGGCCTGCGTTTTCTGACCGACTACCTGGACGGGGACCACTACTTTGCCGTCCACCGGGAAGGCCAGAATCTGGATCGCTGCCGTACACAGTTCAAGCTGGTGCAGGATATGGAAGCGAAGTGGGATGAAATGAAAAAGATCGTCATGGAGGAAAAAAGATGAATGTATTAGTAACCGGCGGCACCGGCTATATCGGCAGTCATACCTGTGTGGAGCTGATTAATGCCGGGCATAAGCCGATCGTATTGGATAACCTCTGTAATTCCAATGTAGAGAGCTTAAACCGTGTGTACACCATTACTGGTGAGAAGGTTCCGTTTATCCAGGGCGACGTGTGCGATGAGAAACTGCTGCATGAGATCTTCTCTCGGCACGCCATCGACTGCGTCATTCATTTTGCCGGGTTAAAGGCTGTGGGCGAGAGTGTTGCCAAGCCACTGGAGTACTATCAGAACAATTTGGGCTCTACGATGAGCCTGTGCCGTGTGATGCGTGCACACAACGTGAAGAAGATTATTTTCTCTTCTTCTGCCACGGTGTATTCCGGCGATAACGAGATGCCTCTGCGGGAGACATCCAAGACCGGCAACTGCACCAATCCCTACGGCTGGACGAAGTATATGTGTGAGCAGATCCTGCGTGATATTGCTAAGGCCGACCCGGAGTGGTCCGTAGTATTGCTGCGCTACTTTAACCCCGTGGGTGCCCACAAGAGCGGTCTCATCGGAGAGCATCCCAACGGTATTCCCAATAACCTGATGCCTTACATCTCCCAGACTGCCATCGGTAAGCGGGATCATCTGAGCGTGTTCGGCGATGATTACGATACCCCTGACGGTACGGGTGTGCGTGACTACATCCATGTGGTAGATTTGGCACGGGGTCATGTGGCTGCTGCGGGCTATATGATGAGTCATAAGGGCGAGGCGGTGTTCAATCTGGGCACCGGCCATGGCTATAGTGTGCTGGACATGGTTCACGCTTTTGAAGAAGCCAACGGTGTCAAGGTGCCTTATGAAATTGCGCCTCGCCGTCCCGGCGATCTGGCCACCTGTTATGCAGATCCCACCAAGAGCCGTGAGGTGTTGGGCTGGGAGGCTGAATTTGATCAGGTGGATATGTGCCGCGATACATGGAATTGGCAAAGTAAGAATCCTAACGGATATGACGATTGATAAGGAGGACAAACTATGAAACTGATGAAAGCCGCAAATCCTGCAGAGGCTGGTCAACTGGCCGCTGATATTTTTGAAGAGATCATCCGTGAGAATCCACAGTGCGTGCTGGGTCTGGCTACCGGATCTACGCCTCTGCCTCTCTACCGTGAGCTGATTGAGCGTGAAAAGGCCGGAAAGATTGACTTCTCTAAGGTGCGCTCCGCTAATTTGGATGAGTATAAGGGACTCTCTGGTGACCATCCCCAGAGCTATCGCTACTTTATGCAGGAGAACCTCTTCAACCACATCTCCATTGACCCGGCCAATACCATTGTGCCCGACGGTCTGGCGGAGGATGCAGAAGCTATGTGTGCTGACTACGAGAAAAAGATTGCCGACATGGGCGGTGTGGATATCCAGCTGTTGGGAATCGGTCATGATGGTCATATCGGCTTTAACGAGCCCTGCGATTATTTTCCCGCCGTTACCCATGAGGTAGAGCTGGAAGAGATGACCCGTGAGGCTAACAAGCGGTTCTTTGCCTCTCTGGACGAGGTGCCCACGGCTGCCTATACCATGGGTGTGGGCACTGTCATGGCTGCCCGGAAGGTGCTGCTGATTGCTACGGGCAAAGATAAGGCAGAGATTGTGAAGAAGTCCTTCTTTGGCCCTGTTAAGCCTGAGGTGCCCGCATCTATTCTGCAATTCCATCCTGACGTGACCGTTATTTTGGACGAGGCCGCTGCCAGCCTGTTGGACTGAGCAGTAAAAGCGGTGCAGTGGAAAAATAGTGAAAAGGGATAGCGCCTTCTATTGTGGGCTGGTGCAGCTCTTTTTTCCTTGGTATCACTGGGGGAGGGAGCGCAGATTTGTGATAACGCCTTTCCATGAGGTGATTGTAGGGTCTCGCTTCCTCTCGTGGAATCCGATGCTCTCCGAGGTGCCGGATTTCCACCGCTGCTGTGACTGTGGCGTACTTTAATTTGACTGACGCAACATGATTTTGAGGTGAAACCCATGCTTTTTAAAAATGCAGTGATTTTTCAGGGCGATGCGTTCGTCCATGGCAGCTTCCGCGTAGAGGATGGTCGCTTTACGGAGATTATGACCTCCGTTCCTGCTGAGGATGGTGTGGATTTGGAGGGGGCACATGTGATCCCCGGCCTGATTGATGTCCATAACCACGGCAACTCTGGAGCTGACTTCTCTGATGGTGACTATGATGGGCTTGTGAAAATGGCAAAATTCCTGGCCGGCAAGGGCATTACATCCTTTGCCCCTGCCAACATGACCTTGCCGTATGAGGTGCTGGAGAAGGCGTTTGCAACGGCGGTGCGTCTGCACCGTGAGCAGCCTGCCGGCTGCGCCCGGCTCATGGGCATCCAGATGGAAGGCCCCTTCTTCTGCGAAAAGAAAAAGGGGGCACAAAACGGCGCTTATCTGAGAAACCCCGACTTTGACGCCTTTAAGAAATTGTATGACAACTGCCATGGCCTGATCCGCATTGTGGATTTGGCACCAGAGCTGCCGGGCAGCGTAGAGTTCACCCAAAAAGCCTCTGCGTTGTGTACTGTGTCTGTGGCCCATACGGATGCCAATTATGAGGAGGCAAAGGCTGTCTTTGAGGCAGGTGCCACGCATTTGACCCATCTCTATAACGCCATGCCGTCCATCCATCACCGCAAGCCCGGTGTGATCGGTGCGGCGTCGGAAAATGAGCATGTGACGGCAGAGCTAATCTGCGATGGACAGCACGTCCATCCCAGCGCCATTCGTATGGCTTTCCGGTTGTTCCCGGGACGGATTTGCCTTATCTCCGATGCACTGCGCTGCACGGGTATGCCGGATGGCAAGTATGAGTTCGGTGGGCAGGATATGTTCTTAAAGGACAATATCGGACGTCTGGCCGACGGCACCATTGCCGGCAGCGTGGCGGATCTGTATACCTGTATGCGTAATGTGATCAGCTTTGGCATCAGTCGTGAGGAGGCCGTTCGTGCAGCCACCATCATCCCTGCCCGCCAGTTGCACCGGGATGGGGAAATCGGCTCCATTGAGGTGGGCAAGCTGGCTGACTTTGTGGTGTGCGATGGAGATTTACAGCGCAAGGCCGTGTATATGGGCGGGGTTCGTCTGTCATAAAAGAATGGTTTAAGAAACTTTGCAGTTTTTGACTGCAAAGTTTCTTTTTGCTTTCTTCCAATATAAGAACATGGGTAAATTTTACCGGTAGAAAAATAGAATATTTCCTTCTTTTCGAGTAAAACTACACTTGCGATACCCAATCCGGCGAATCAAAGTAAGGAAAAGGAGAAAAAACTATGTCTGGTAAGAGTAGCAAGAACAAGCTGGTTGTCCCCGAGGCCCGCGAGGCTATGGACAAGTTTAAGATGGAAGCCGCCAGCGAGGTGGGCGTTGACCTGAAAAATGGTTACAACGGCGACCTGACTTCCCGCGAGGCCGGCAGCGTAGGCGGCCAGATGGTCAAAAAGATGATCGAGTCCTACGAGAAGAATCACTAACCTTCTCGCACACCATAGAGCAGCTCCGTCCTTTGGGCGGAGCTGCTCTTTTTCCCCACCTTTGTGCGGTTCATTTTTCCTGTGCTTTTCGTGCGGAATGTGCTATAATAAACTATCATGCGTACAGGAGGCTCGTTTATGCAAATTCGTGCCCATCTACATACAGTCAATTGTCACCGCCGCCTGGTGCGGCGATATTGCTTTCGTCTGGGGCTCATATGGCAGGGGCTGACCCATGATTTGAGTAAGTACAGCCCTTCGGAATTCTGGCGCGGCTGCAAATATTACCAAGGTTACCGCAGTCCTAACGATCAAGAACGCTTGACTAAGGGTGTGAGCATGTCCTGGCTTCACCACAAGGGGAAAAATCGACACCACTTTGAGTACTGGATTGATTACTGTATCGGGCCGGAAGGTGAAGTCTATATGGGCGGATGCAAGATGCCGAAAAAATACGTGGCGGAGATGTTTTGTGACCGCATCGCAGCCTGCCGCATCTATCAAGGCGACAAGTACACCGATAGTTCCGCCTACGACTATTTTATGCAGTCCAAGGGACATATTTTGATCCACCCTGAAACCAGCGAGCTCATTGAACGTTGGCTGTTTTTGTTGAAGGAAGAGGGAGAGGCGTCGGCATTTCAACAGATTCGAGAGGAACTGCAAAAGTAAAGCCAGCAGGCGGGCGTGGGTAGGAAAGTGGGCACATTTTTGCTTATAGAATAAAAAACATTATTTAGCGCATTTTCCTTGCATTTTTTGGCGATTTGTAATAAAATATTCTTTGGATAATTATTGGAAGGTTGGTTGATATACCATGAGTAACCCTTACAAAACGCGCGAAGGCGGCGCAACTGTCACAGTTTTTGTGCCTTACGACTGCGGCAACCATTGCCCCTTCTGCATAAATAAACAGGAGTACGCAGATTGCAGTAATTTTTCCCTGGATAAGATTATGGAAAGTATCCGTGTGATGGATGAGATTACTCCATACTGCGACTTTGTTTTTACCGGAGGCGAGCCTCTGGCCAATCTGGATTCCCTGCAGCGGATGCTGGATGCGATTCCATCCACACACAAGATCTACATCAACACTACTTTTCCTGTGCAAAAGCAGTACAACGCTGAGGAAATGCTGGACTTTACCCGCCGCAACAAGGATAAGATTACCTGTATGAACATCTCCCGTCATTTGGTCAAGTATGTGGAGGAGTCTCCTGACGAGATCATCGCCCAGATTGCCTGCCCGAAGCGTATCAATTGCGTATTGTACCGCAATTATCCGGCGAAAGATCTGGAGAAGTATGTACAGCGTTTCCTGCCCTACAACATACCCATTCAGTTCCGTTACGACTATACGGAAACAACGCCGGAAAACCTCTATGAAGAGGAAAATGACAAGATCCTACAGGATCTGAAAAAGCAGTTTACCTACAAAGGGCTGGAAGGCTGTCGTATGCGTAATGGCTTCCACTTTGCGTACAAGGGACTTCATATGACCTACCACAAGACCTTGCCCTATTCCACCATTGTGGAGAAGGGAGAGGACGGTGTGACTTACGACATCCTCTATGATATCCTCATCAAGCAGACGGGTGAGATTCATTCCGATTGGACGGGTGTGGTTATGGATGTGGATAAGTACCGCAACGTGGTCTTTGAACCCTATGATCTGCGTGTGATGGATGGAAATATTGATTTCTGATTGATAACGTAATCGGGGACGAGCTTGGCGGCGATGTGCAGAAACATATTGTGTCCTGGTTCCATTTAGGATTTGCTTTGCAAAGGACAGCTGTGTATCACACAGCTGTCCTTTTTCCTGTGATCTAACGTGGGTATGCTTTCAGCAGAAGGAAGTGGGGATGGGGTTCATATCTGGAAAACCCTGCATCTGCAGGGAAGGCGAGGCAGACAGCGGGAGACGGTTACCAGTGTGTCCTCACATAAAAACTGCCAGCTGCATTGTCAGAAAGCATATGCACTTGCAAAAGTTTATGATAAGAAAAGCAGGTGACGCAGATCAGAAAACAAAAAATCCCCGTGCATAGTCATAACCATGCACGGGGATGACACATTTTAGGAAGGATTTCTGGGATGCCACTTTTTGTAAAAGAAGATATAGGACAATACGGCTGGAATTAGTATCCACGTGAAGAACATTGCCAGCGAAATATGGACGGTGGTTTTGAGATTTCCAACGCCTGCAAAGCATAATAGACCACAGGGAAAAGAGACATAGCCAAGAATACGGTGTGCCACAATCCATGTTTCTTCATCGCTCACTGTCCAAGGCAGTCGAAGGCCGGTATACCGATTAAACGGAATCTTAGGTGCTGCATTTCCAAAGCCAATCATAATCAAGGCAAATAGTCCGGAGAAAAGCCAACTTGACTGGGCATCGGATAATTGGATCATTCCTTTTTCAGCAAGGACTGCAAAAAGTAGGCAGCCTACAACGAGAATGATATTGACAACCGTTATGGTACGAAGCGTTTTTGTTTTCGGATTTTCCTCGGAAATATTGGAAAGCTGGGGCAGATGTTTATATAAAATAACAAGGGAGCTGATCGCACATATGCTGACGGCTAAAAACGATGCTATTTCATTTTCTATCAGAATGGATAGGACCAGTGCCGCTATGGATAGGAGTCCAATCATCACTTTGGATTTAGCTGCACTCAATGGAAGCACCGCCTTTCCCATCTTGCCGCTCAAATAGTTCGGACATAAACAGCATCATTTCCTGGGCAGTTGATAAATTCAGGGAATATATCATCTGGTTTCCCCGGCGTTCGGAAGTGACAATCTCTGCTTTCTTTAACACGTCTAAATGCCGGGAAATCGTGGGCTGTGCGATATTAAATCTCTCCACAATTTCGCCCACGCTCATGCTTTTCCATTTGAGAAGCCGGATCATTTCTCTGCGATATGGATTGGATAGTGCCTGAAAAAACTCGTCACTCATCAATAAATCCTCCATGATACAAATGAAACTATATAGCTGACCTGCTATATGTTGGATTATAGCAGACTTGCTATATAGTTGTCAATGGATTTCTGTAAAAAGGCGAGCGGGCTGTGGCGTTTTCCATTCGCATAAAAAGAGGGCAGGTCCATCGACCTGCCCTCCTATGTAAGTGTTTTTACTTGCTGCTGAGATATGCATCAATGGACTTAGCGCCCAGCTTGCCGGCACCCATTGCCTTGATTACAGTAGCAGCACCGGTGACAGCGTCACCGCCTGCGTATACACCGTCGCGGCTGGTCAGCCCATCCTCATTGACGATGATACCGCCCTTGCGGTTGACCTCCAGTCCCTTGGTTGTGCTCTTGATCAGGGGATTGGGCGTGGTACCCAGAGACATGATCACGGCATCTACATCCAGATCAAACTCGCTGCCTTCCTTGGCAACAGGACGGCGGCGGCCGGAAGCATCCGGCTCACCCAGTTCCATTTCGATGCAGGTCATGCTGGCCACGCAGTCATCTTCCGTAGCATTGATCTTGACGGGGTTATTGAGGGTCTTGAACACGACGCCCTCTTCGATGGCGTGCTCGACCTCCTCACGACGTGCGGGCAGCTCCTCCATGCCACGGCGATATACCACATATACATCGGCACCCAGACGCTTGGAGCAGCGTGCAGCATCCATAGCCACGTTACCGCCGCCGACCACAGCCACTTTCTTGCCCTTGAGATCCATAATTGGCGTATCGCTGTCTTCGCGGTAAGCCTTCATCAGGTTGATACGGGTCAGGAATTCGTTGGCGGAGTAGACACCCTTCAAGTTCTCGCCGGGGATATTCATGAACATAGGAAGACCTGCACCAGAACCGATAAACACAGCTTCAAAGCCGTACTCTTCCATCAGCTCGTCGATGGAGCAGACGCGGCCGATGACCATGTTGGTTTCCACCTTTACACCCATAGCCTTCAGACCATCCACTTCCTTCTGGACGATGGTCTTGGGCAGACGGAATTCGGGGATACCATATACCAGAACACCGCCGGCCAGATGCAGTGCCTCGAATACGGTGACCTCATAGCCCTTCTTGGCCAGATCGCCTGCGCAGGTCAGACCGGAGGGGCCGGAACCCACCACAGCCACCTTGTGGCCGTTGGAGGCGGGGACTTCGGGAGCTTCGGCAGCGTGGGCGTTGTGCCAGTCAGCCACAAAGCGCTCCAGACGGCCGATACCGACAGGCTCGCCCTTGATGCCGCGCACGCAGTGCATCTCGCACTGGCTCTCCTGAGGACAGACACGGCCGCAGACAGCGGGCAGGGAGCTGGTCTGATGGATGACCTGATAGGCACCCTCATAGTCCTTCTCAGTAATCTTCTGAATAAATTCAGGGATTCTGACGTTCACGGGGCAGCCGCTTACGCAGGGATGATTCTTACAGTTCAGGCAGCGGGCAGCTTCGTCCAGAGCCTGCTCCTCGGTGTAGCCCAGTGCAACTTCCAGAAAGTTTTTGTTGCGGACATTGGGATCCTGAGAAGGCATCGGATTTTTCTTCAAACTCATATTGGCCATCTTACTTTACCTCCTGCTTGAACAGATTGCAAGTTTCCTCATGCTTGTGTACTTCAAACTCGTGGTACATCTGGTTGCGCTTAACAGCCAGATCCCAGTCCACCTTATGACCGTCGAAGTCGGGTCCATCCACGCATGCAAACTTGGTCTCACCGTCCACAGTCAGGCGGCAGCCGCCGCACATGCCGGTACCGTCTACCATGATGGGGCTCATGGAAACGGTGGTGGGAACGCCGTAGGGCTCGGTGGTCTTGCAGACAAATTTCATCATAGGCATAGGGCCGATGGCAAAAATCTCGTCATACATGTTACCCTCATCCAGCAGCTGCTTCAAAGCCTCGGTTACAAGGCCTTTCTGACCATAGGAGCCGTCATCGGTACATACCTTCAGCACACTGGAAACGGCACGGAACTCGTCCTCAAGAATGACCACGTCCTTGTTCTTGAAGCCCACAACGGCGTGTACTTCAGCGCCACAGTCGTGGAACTTCTTCAGTACGGGATAGGCAATAGCACAGCCTACACCGCCGCCAACGACGCAGACTTTCTTCTTGCCCTCGGTCTCCGTGGGGCGGCCCAGAGGACCGACAAAGTCCTGCAGACATTCGCCGGCTTCTTTGTGACTCAGCTTCTCGGTAGTGGCGCCTACGGTTTGGACGATAATGGTTACAGTGCCCTTTTCACGATCATAGTCATGGATGGTGATGGGGATGCGCTCGCCATTTTCGTCTACGCGCAGAATGATGAACTGCCCGGGTTGGGCCTTCTTGGCCACCATGGGAGCCTCAATTTCGTAGGCAATTACAGTGGGTTTCAACGCTTTTTTGTTTACAATGCGATACATAGAATGCTCCTTCTTTCTTTCTATTTCGCGCAAAAAATGAATGGGGACAAAAGTGCTCTGCCATATTGTAATATTCTATCATAGTCAAACTGCTGTAGTCAATTACTTTACCACAGATACAACAACTAAAAGCGGTCTGTCAGTGTAACGGCGCGTCCGTTCAGCTGCACCAGCCCTTCGACGCGGAGTTTTTTCAGCTCCCGCATCATGGCACTGCGGTCGGTGGAGATGTAATCGGCCAGCGCACTGAGGGAGAAGGGCAGCGTAAAGGTATCGCTGCCGCGGCAATAGGTCTGCAGCTGAAAATAGCATAGGAGCTTTTCTCGGATACTGCGGCGGCTGAGTACTTCCACACGCTCAGAGAGTGCCGTCGCCTTGTCAGCCACAAGGCGGAACATATTTTCCACCATGCGGCTGTGGTGGGCGCAGGCTTTTTGACAGCGCTTGGTCAGCTGGTCGCTGCGCATGAACCATACATCACAGGTCGACTCAGCAATCACGGACACACAGTCATCAGCGGTATTCTCAAAAATCAGCATTTCACCGAAAACACCCCCACGCTCCAGATGCTCCAAAATGGTGCGGCTGCCTTTTTCATCAATGCGCTCCACCAGTGCTGTGCCGGTGGATAGAATGCCAATCATGTCCTTTTGCTGATAGAAAGTATAGACCACTTCATCGCTGCGGAAGTGCTGCTTGCGCATATGGAAACACTCCTGCATACACTGCAGCTCCTCCGGGCTGATGCCCTGGAAAATCGGAGATGAAATGGTCTCCATGAGGATACACTTCCTTTCATTAAGAGAAAAACGGCAAAGTAATTCGCAAATTTTTTGACAATCTCTTTTACATTATAGCACAATGATACAGTAATGCAAACACAAGTTGCGGTGTGGGGATATAATTTCTCCAACAGGTTGCACAAAAAAGAACTTTATATTATACTATTCCTGAATATAACAAGGGAGGTTCCCCATGATTGTTGAAAAATGTGAGATGTTGGAAAACCGGCAGGCACGCCTGACGATTCGTATTGATGAGGACACATGGCATAAGGCGCTCAAGAAGGTCTATGCTGCGTGCAAGGCATTTTATCTGGTGGAGGGCTATGCCCCCGGTGCTGCCCCCCGTGAGGAACTGGAAAAGGTCTACGGAGCGGATGTGCTCTATCAGGAGGCCGTGAACGAGACGTTCCCCGCTGCACTGGTAGAGGCCGTGAACGAGGCTGATTTGCAGATTGCCGGTACCCCCACGCTGAAGGTGGAGTCCATCGGCCCGGATGGCTATGTGTTTTCGGCTCTTATGGACCTCTATCCAGAGGTGAAGCTGGGGCAGTATAAAGGGCTCAAGGCGGTGTGGCCGAATGCGGAATTGAGCAATGATGATGTAGAGTCTGCACTGTCAGCGTATTGCCGCGCCCATATGACTGAGGCGGAACAGGAGCGTGCCGCCATGGGCGACGAGGTAACATTGGACTTCGAAGGGTTTGTGGACGGTGTTCCCTTTGAGGGAGGCAAAGCGGAGAAGTATCCTCTTGTTTTAGGCAGCGGCATGTTCATCCCCGGCTTTGAAGAACAGGTGGCTGGCATTCGTGTCAATGAGGAGCGAGAGGTCAAAGTCACCTTCCCCCAGCAGTACACGCAGGAGCTTGCCGGGAAGGAGGCTGTTTTCAAGGTGAAGGCACATCGCATCGTGCGCCGCACCGTGCCGGAGCTGACGGATGCATTTGCCAAGGCACAAGGCTGCGCCGATGTGGCACAGCTGCGCTGCCAGGTGATGGAGGAAGCACTGAAGATCAAGCAGCACCAGTCCCGTGATGCATTTGCCGATGCGCTGATCCGTCAGGTAGTAGACGGCATGGAGACGGTGATCCCTGCGTCCATGGTGGATAGCCAGCTGCAGGGCCTTGTGGAGGAACTGGAGCGGCAGATGATGAGCCAGGGCATGGAGCTGGACAGCTATCTTGCGTCCGCCGGCCTTACACGGGACACACTTCGCGAGCACGCCCGGGAACAAGCCGTGATTTCAGCACGCTATGAGCTGGCTATGATGGAGATTGCCCGGCTGGAAAATATTCAGGTTACGGAAGAGGAGATTGAGGCGGAATATCAGGAGCTGACCGAGAGGTATGGGATGACGGCCCAGCAGCTGCGTGAGCAGCTGCCGGCGGTGCGGCTGCGTCATGATATCCGTCTGACCCGCGCCCGCGCCGTGGTAGTGGATAACGGTATCCGAGCCTAAATGCGCATAGAAAAAAAGTCCGACACGGATGTGTCGGACTTTTTTTATTGTTTACGGGCAGTGATATACTCGTCACCGGGTCGCCAATAAGGACATTCGCTGGTGCGGCTGGAGAGGAAACGCACCATTTCATCCTCATCCAAATCCATGTCGCACAGATAGTCGTCATACGCCTCGTCGTAGACGAAATAGACGCAGCTCTCGCATTTTGTCATAACGGTGCCCCCTTTTGCTGGTATCGACATTATTATAGAGCAGCCGGGGGCGTTCGTCAACGTGAGGGATCAAAAGTCCGGGAACAAAAAGTCTCTGGGCGTTGCCGGACGCATCACCGAAACCTCATAGGCGGTGCGTTCCTCTGACTGTCCGGCAATGGTTTTGGTATAGGTGCGGCTTTGTACACGCCCCTCCAGAGCCATGGAACTGCCTACCCGCAGGCGTGCAGCCTGCTCTGCGATAGCACCCCAGGCAATGCAGGGAAGATAGTCTGCCCGCCCATAGCGCCGATTCACGGCTAGAATGATGTCACAGATTTCACGCCCCAGCGGCGTGTGGCGCAGTGCCGGTTCCTTACACACGGTACCGCATAGCTGAATACGATTGACGGCGGCTCCTTGCGCTTGCGACAGTTCTTGGGCGAAAACGGAGAGGATCAGCCGCGGCCCCATGTCGCTTTTGTTGTTGAAGGAGCGGAGTTGGCCCACGAGAGCCAGCGGAGAACCTGATGGCACAGACCCGTAATTTGTCAGAAGCCGCCCCGGTACAATGACAGGCAGCGTGTCGCACTGCCCGGAGAGTCTGGGGACGGACAGGAAGAAACGGAAAAAATCCTCCCCGTGGTTGGTATGTGACAGCTCCGGCTCCGTGACGGTTTGCCCGCAAAGCTGCACGCGGTTGAAGTGCATAGGCTGATGTAAGTTGTCCATTGCGATCCACCTTTGTTGCTTGATGGCCTACTATATGAGAGATTTTGCGGGAATATGCTCTTTTCAAGACTGCGTCAATCGGGTATAATAAAAAGAGTAATCAAGTGACAAAGGAGAATGGACTGTGCGCTATTTAGGAAAAGTTTATCGGCCGCCCAGTGAGGCATACAGCCTGATTGTGCAGGTGACCTACGGCTGCAGCCACAATCGCTGTGCCTTTTGTGATATGTACGATGATAAGCACTTCGGTATGCGGCCCATGGAGGAGATTGTTGAGGATTTCCGCATGGCACGGCAGGCCTATCGCAGTGTCCGCCGTGTCTTTTTGGCAGACGGCGATGCGCTGATGCGCCGTACGGAGGATCTGGCGGCGATTCTGGATCTTATCTATGGCTTGTTTCCCGAATGTGAGCGAGTCACCAGCTATGCCTCCCCCGGCAGCTTGCAGGTGAAGAGTGAGGAGGAGCTGCGCCTTCTGCGCTCCAAGGGACTTACCATGCTCTATATGGGCGTGGAGTCCGGCTGCGATGCGGTGTTGGAGAAGATGAGCAAGGGACACACGGCGGCGGCTATCGTAGCGGCGGGACAGAAGGCACGACGCTGCGGCTTTGCCCTGTCCGTCACTGCCATCTCCGGCCTTGGAAGCCTTGAATTGCTGCATGAACACGCTGTGGACACAGCCAAGGCGCTCAGCGACATCAATCCGGAGTATATCGGCCTTTTGACACTGATGGTGGAGCCGGGTACACCCCTTGAAAAATGGGTGAAGGAGGGCAGCTTCCATGTGTTGGACGCAAGAGACGTGCTGCGGGAAACGGAACTATTCTTGCAGACTATTGACAGCCCCGGCAGCGTGTTCCGCATGAACCATGCCTCCAATTACCTCACTTTGAAGGGAACGTTAAACGAAGATCGGGAAGCACTGCTCTCTCGTGTTCGGGAGGGACTGGCGGGCCACGGACTGCGCAGTGAGCAGATGCGGGCACTGTAAAAGTTTTCGCCTTGTGCGGCTTGACAAACGCCGCATAAGGTGGTAAAGTGCAAGTAATCAGATACCACAAACCGATGAGTAAGAGTGAGTACCCCGGTGGGAAACATCAAGCGAGCCGTGGATGGTGAGAGCACGGCGGTGGAAATCCGGGCGAATGGGCTTACGAGGGCGGGGCGAACGCAAGGCAAGTAGCAACCGACGGCAGCCACGGCCGTTATCCCGGTGGAGCGCATGATCGTGCGTGCAGAGTGGGCGCAAAGCGTCAATTTGGGTGGTACCGCAGGAAGTTGATTGTAACTCCTGTCCCATGTGAAAGCATGGGACAGGAGTTTTTTTATTTGTTGAAGGAGGCATTTTCCATGAATCAGCCGGGGGTCCGATGGCGTCCTTTCGCCGTAGAAGAAGTATAACCATCCAAGACGATCAAAAGGAGAAGTAGCATGGAAGAAAGAAAAATCCCCTATAAAATCTATCTTACCGAGGATGAAATGCCCCGCTATTGGTACAATGTCCGCGCCGATATGAAGTATAAACCGGCGCCCCTGCTGAACCCGGAAACCTATCAGCCTGTAACAGAGGAGGAGCTGGGGCGGGTGTTCTGCCATGAGCTGGTACGGCAGGAGCTGGACATGGAGACACCCTATTTTGAGATCCCGGAGGAGATCCGAAATTTCTACAAAATGTACCGTCCATCGCCGCTGGTGCGGGCCTACTGCTTGGAGGAGAAGCTGAAAACGCCTGCCAAAATCTACTATAAGTTCGAGGGCAACAATACTTCCGGCTCTCATAAGCTGAATTCGGCCATTGCCCAGGCCTACTACGCAAAGAAGCAGGGACTCCGGGGCGTTACCACGGAGACCGGGGCGGGGCAGTGGGGGACGGCGCTTTCGATGGCCTGTGCCTATCTGGGACTGGATTGTCAGGTGTATATGGTGAAGTGCTCCTATGAGCAAAAGCCCTTCCGCCGTGAGGTGATGCGTACTTACGGTGCCCATGTGACGCCGTCTCCCTCCGATACCACTGCCGTGGGAAGGGAAATTCTTGCCCGGTTTCCCGGAACCTCCGGCTCTCTTGGCTGCGCCATCAGTGAAGCCGTAGAGGCTGCTGCCGGCAAGGAGGGTTACCGCTATGTGCTGGGCAGCGTCCTCAGCCAGGTGCTGCTGCACCAGACCATCATCGGTTTGGAGACGCAGACGGCGCTGAAAAAATATGACATTCACCCGGATCTTATTATTGGCTGTGCCGGCGGCGGCTCCAATCTGGGCGGTCTGATTGCTCCCTTTGCCGGGGAGATGCTGCGGGGCGAGGCCGACTATCAGCTCATCGCCGTAGAGCCGGCCTCCTGTCCCAGTTTAACGCGGGGCAAGTATCGCTATGATTATTGCGATACCGGCATGATCTGCCCGCTGCAAAAGATGTATACGCTGGGCAGCGGTTTTATTCCCGCTGCCAGCCATGCAGGCGGTCTGCGCTACCACGGCATGAGCAGTATTGTCTCCCAGCTCTATGATGACGGCCTGATGGAGGCGCGCAGCGTGGAGCAGACGGAGGTCTTTGCCGCAGCCCAGGAATTTGCCAAGTGCGAGGGTATTTTGCCCGCACCCGAGAGCAGCCACGCCATCCGTGTGGCAATGGATGAGGCCATTCGCTGCCGTGAGACGGGGGAGGAAAAGACCATTGTCTTTGGCCTGACCGGCACTGGCTACTTCGATATGGTGGCCTACGGGAAGTATAATGACGGTGAGATGACCGACTATATCCCCACCGATGCAGAGCTGCAGCGCGGCTTTGACTCCATCCCCAAGTTCCCCGGTAATGAATAAGCTGTGCAAAAGGAGCCGCTTTGATAGGCGGCTCCTTTCTTGCGGCTTGGGAAAAGGCTGGGATGCTTTCCCGGCCATTGCCGTGGATCGTACCATTGACAGCGAAAGGCAATGGTGCTATAACTAATATAGTTTGATGGGTGCGGCAGAGACGCCCGTTTTTACAATTGAATGCCGGGGAGCTTATAGATAGGCTGAGAAAAAGGTGTGACCTTTGACCCATGAAGCTGATTTGGATAATGCCAACGTAGTGGAACTAGTTTTATTTCGGGAATACCAAATCGGGTATTTCCGATTTTTTATTTGCGGAGAGAGACTGTGCGAAAACTTACGCACGGTCAGTCCGTGGCGGACCAAGGGGAGCGTCCTTCTTTGCGGCGTTCTCAGCAGAATGTTCTCCACGGTGCAGTAAGGAGGTTACTATGAACACGATGAACCAGTATAGCAAAGCATTGCAGCTTGTGCGGCAGAAGGCACCGCTGGTCCAATGCATCACCAATTTTGTCACGGTCAATGACTGTGCCAATATCATCCTTGCCGCCGGTGGTTCGCCGACCATGGCACAGGATGTTCGGGAAGTGGAAGAGGCGGTACACGGCGCCAGCTCGCTGGTCTGTAATATGGGGGCCATTGATTTTGTGGATTCCATGCTGTTGGCAGGTAAAAAAGCCAACTGCCTCGGAAAACCGGTTGTCCTTGACCCGGTAGCGGCCGGAGGAACACAACTGCGCAGGGATGCATCTCGGCGATTGCTGGAGGAAGTGCACTTTGCGGCCATTCGAGGAAATGCCTCGGAAATCCGGTTCCTTGCCGGACAGCGGACACCGGGCAGCGGAGTGGATGTAGAGACCGGGGATGCTGTGACAGAGGAGAATCTTGCTGAGGCTGTTGCCATGACAGAAAAGCTGGCGCAAAAGCTGGGCAGCGTCATTGCCATCTCCGGTGTGCTGGACGTTATCAGTGATGGCAGGCAGACGGCAATTCTCCGCAATGGCTGTGCGACCATGGCACGTATTACAGGAAGCGGATGTATGCTCACGGCGATGATTGGTGCTTTTTGCGGTGCCATGGTGGAGGATCCGTTTTCCGCCACGGTAGCAGCTGCGGCTGTGATGGGGATTGCCGGAGAATTGGCAGAAGAGCGCCGCATGAAAAATGAAACCGGCAATGCTACATTTCGGAATGACTTGATTGATGCTGTTTTCAATATCACGCAAACCCAATTGCAAGAGAGAATGCGCTGTGAAATCTACCAGAGATGAAATTCTCACGATGATTGTTCAGAAGAAGAGGCGGATGACGTAGTGAGGACGTCCTCTGTCTTTGTATCTGAAAATCTCGGACGAATCACGGCTGACCTGTGTGAGAAATCGAGAGCGGGGATACGATATGGATAAAAAGTTTGCAATTTTTGATATGGATGGGACTCTGGTGGACTCCATGGTCTATTGGGACAAGCTGGCCGGTGAATTCTTAGAAAGTCAAGGCGTCAAACATGTTCCGCAGAGCGTTTTTGAAACCATCAAGCCCATGACGATGACGGAATCCGCAGTTTATTTTATACGAGAATTTTCCGTTGCGGGAACTCCCGAGAGCATTGCCGCACAGATGAATGCCATGATGGAAGCGCATTACCAAAATGATATTCCACTCAAGGGCGGTATGCGGAACTATCTGGAAATGCTGCATGAAAAAGGCGTGCAGATGTGTGTTGCTTCAGCAACAGCCGAACGGTTAATGGATGCCTGTCTGACGCGGGTGGGGGTTCGCAAATATTTCAACTTTTTACTCTCCTGTGAAACGGTGGGCGTGGGAAAAAATGAGCCCGATGTCTACTATGAAGCCGCGAAAAGACTGGGAAGCATTCCTGCTGACATTGCAGTCTATGAAGATGCGTTTTATGCGGTCAATACGGCAAAAAAAGCTGGATTTTACACCGTAGGCGTATATGATGAGGGAACGGGCGCACAGTGGAGCAAGATCACGGAGCTTGCAGACGAAACGCTCTGCCCGGTGTTGGAGTAAACAGATGGTTTCGTATAGAGGATGCAAGGAGTGAAAAATGGTAAGGGAAAGAGCTGAGATGCAAGGGGCAGGCAGCCCTGATCGCCGCTCAGCCAGCCATTGCACTGCCGATTTTCTTCAATAGGGGCAGAGAGAAACAACAAGGGGGAAAAGAAGGGAGCCGTCTGAAAATAAACGGCTCCCTTTCCTATAAATAACCGCCCCACACGGTTGTCGACTGCCGCATGGTCGGGCGGAAACAATGGGGTGCAGCCCTTAAAAAGCGGAGGGCCGCTGATGGGTATCAATGTCCGCCACGGCCTGCTGCAGCTCCTCCAAACTGCGGGCACCACGCTCCTGCAGCAACTCCTGCGTTTGAGGAGAGAGCGCATAAAAAAACTCGTAGGCGGCGCTGTCCCGATTCAGAAGATCGGTGAGATTGGAATACATAAAGAACACCTCCGCTCATAGTGTGAGCGGAGGTGTGGAAAATATACACAATTAGCGTTGGTATTCAAATTCCAGATTGTACATGGATACGATTTCGCCATCTTGGATTCCCATTTTTTCCAGCGTGTCAAAAAGACCGGACTGGCGCAGCATACGATCGAAGTACATCCGGCTTTCATAGTCGGAAAAATTGATGTTGGACATGAGTCGCTGCAGCCATGGGCCTTCCACAAGCCACACATCGTCCTCGTGGCGAATATCCAGAGGCTGGGAAACATCCACTTCCGGCGGGCGGGGAACATACTCCGGCTCGTAGACTGTCACCGGAGGAAGGGTGGAGAGCAGTTGGGCAATCTTCTGCACCAACTCCCTGGTGCCCTGGTGGGTGGCAGCGGACATGGCCATGAAGTGGTAGCCCTGAGACTCTACATGGGAGCGCAGCTTCTCCAATACCTCAGGATCGGTGGATAGATCCGTTTTGTTAGCCACCACAATCTGGGGGCGGGCGGCCAATTCATCACTGTACTGCTTCAATTCTGCGTTGATGGTATCAAAATCCGTAAGGGGATCACGGCCCTCACTGCCGGAAACATCCACCAGATGCACCAGCAGGCGGCAGCGGTCAATGTGGCGCAAAAAGTCGTGGCCGAGCCCTGCACCCTCGCTGGCACCCTCAATGATCCCGGGGATGTCGGCCATGACGAAGGAGACACCGTCCTCCACATAGACCACGCCCAAATTGGGATAGAGGGTGGTGAAGTGGTAGTTGGCGATTTTGGGGTGCGCTTTGGTGACCACGCTTAAAAGAGTGGATTTGCCCACGTTAGGGAAGCCCACCAGACCCACGTCGGCCAGCAGCTTCAGCTCCAAAAATACGTCCAGGCTCTGTCCGGGAAGACCGGCCTTGGCGAAACGGGGCACCTGCCGGGTGGGGGTGGCAAAGTGCTGGTTGCCCCAGCCGCCCTTGCCGCCGCGGCAGAGCACATAGGGCTCGCTGTCAGACATATCCTTGATGATCTCGCCGGTTTCAGCGTGGCGCACCAGTGTGCCACGGGGCACCTTGATGATAAGAGACTGCCCATCCTTGCCTTTGCGGCGGGCACCCTGCCCGTCCATGCCGTTGGTGGCGGTGTATTTGCGCTTGTATCGAAAGTCCATCAGCGTGGACATATTGTCATCCACCTGTAGGATGATGCTGCCGCCGTTGCCGCCATCCCCGCCGTCAGGACCGCCGGCAGCGATGTATTTTTCCCGGTGAAAGGCGACAGCACCATTGCCGCCGTTGCCGGCTCGCACGGTGATCCGTGCCTTATCAATAAAACCGTTTGCCATAGTTTTGTACCTCATCTATTCAAAAATGTCCATTTCCTAACATTATGACCTATTTTACCGAAAAAATGACGGCACGTCAAGAAAAAGGAAAGTGGGCGGGAAGCTTCCAACAATCGAAAAAAACCTCCGGCGTGAGCCGGAGGTTTTTCAAAGTAACTTGATTACTCGGCGGGGTAAACAGAAACCTGCTTACGATCCTTGCCCAGACGCTCAAAACGAACCACGCCGTCAGCCTTAGCAAACAGAGTGTCGTCGGTGCCACGACCCACGTTCATACCGGGGTGGATGTGGGTACCGCGCTGGCGCACCAAAATGTTGCCGGCCAGAACAAACTGACCGTCGGCACGCTTGGGCCCAAGGCGCTTGGACTCGGAATCACGGCCGTTTTTGGTAGAACCCATACCTTTTTTATGGGCGAAGAATTGCAGACCAATGTACAGCATATTTCAGTACCATCCTTTCTATAAGATGATGAAGGAGAGAAAGGCCTCAGCCTTCCATAACTTCGACATTTTCCGGATACTCGTCATGGAGCACGGTCAAATATACCATCAGTCCCGCCAAAAGATTCTGGCAAGTGGACTCTGCCGTTTCGGCAAGTCCGCCGGGGAGACGGAAGGCAATGGAGCCGTCTTTATGATTGACTTTCACCGAGGCACACAGACCCATCACGTCATTAATGGTGGCATCCACCAGACGGACGGCGCTGGTAACGGCGGCGCACACGATGTCGCTGCCCTCTTCTGCCCAGCCGCTGTGGCCGACTGCATCAAATCCGATGATGCGATCCTCTTCTGTGAGGAATGTGACGGTCGTCATACAGCCTTAGAAAGAGATCTTGTTGATCTCAACCTTGGTGTAAGGCTGACGATGGCCCTGACGTTTGCGGTAACCCTTCTTGGGGGTGTACTTGAAGATACGGATCTTCTTACCCTTGCCGTTCTTCACCACGGTAGCGTCCACCTTGGCGCCCTCCACCACGGGAGTGCCGAACTTGGTATTCTCACCGTCGACGATTGCCAGCACCTGATCAAACTCCACGGAGTCGCCGGCGTTGACATCCAGCTTTTCGATAAACAGAGTGTCACCTTCAGAGACGTTGTACTGCTTACCACCGGTCACGATAATAGCCTGCATTACTTGTTGCACCTACCTTTCCTTAATTACGGACTCGCTGTCGGGGGCGTTCGGCGCGTGAGCCGAATCTTCTACCCATTCAAAGCGGCTTATCAAGTATAACAGTGTCAAGGACGTTTGTCAACTGTTTTTGCCAACTTTTTCGGGGAAAAACAGCTTCTTTTTATGCCTGCGGATAGGAAAGCTGCGCTTCGCTCCAATTTTCAATGAGCTGGGCAAAAAAGGCACAGCAAGTGCGCGCTTTTTCCACATCTAAATTGATGTAGTTGCCGCACTCCCGGGCGCTTTTCCCCGGCATGGCGCCTTGATAGACGGCGCCATCGTGAAAGACCTGCTGCAAAAGCGCAATGGCCTCGCCGTCGCTGAGCCGCGCGCTGTCAAAGAGAAAGTAAAAGCCGGTCTGGCAGCCCATAGGGCCGAAGTAGATCACGGCGTCCTTTTGTGCGCTGTTGCGCAGGAGCGTAGCAATAATATGTTCTACGGAATGCATTTCTGCGTTGGAGAGAAGCTCCCCGGTGTTGGGCTTTTTGAAGCGCAAATCGAAGGTGGTCATCTGTCCGTCCCGGCGGGAGAGATAGAGTCCCGGTGTCAAAACGTTGTGGTTCACGGTAAAGCTGGCAATGCGTTCCATGCTTACGCCTCCAAATGCTCGAGAAAGGCCATGACCACCCGATTGAGATCCTTCATGGCAGTGGGGAAGTTGAAGAAAAAGTCGTGGTGTTCAAAGAGGCAGTCAGACACAGATTTGATAGCCATAAACTTTACACCGTTGCGCATACATACCTGTGCAATGGCGCACCCCTCCATCTCGCACAGCAGCGGATGGAAGGTATCCTGAATCCAGTGGGCGCGGTCGCAGTCCACGGCGAACCAGTCGCCGGTGGCCACAAGACCGGTGCGGTAGGGGATGCCTACTTTGTCCATGGCGGCTTTGGCCTTGTCAAAATCGCTGGTGGGGAAGGTAATCTGATTGACGGTGGACACAAGACCGATGGGATCGCCGATATTGGTGGTGTCCACATCGTGCTGAAGGAAGGCCTCCGCCAGCACCACATCGCCGATTTCGGCGCTCTCAAAGCAGCCGGCCACACCGGCGTTGACAATGAGGTCTGGCTGATAGAGGGAGATCATCAGCTGCGCAGCCATGGCGGCATTGACCTTGCTGACACCGCCGGCGCAGGCGATCACGTCTTCACGGATCTGGTAGAAGGGAACACCGGCCACTGTTTGCAGAGGCTGGGCATTTTCCTGCGTGAGCAGGCTCTCAATTTCGCCGGTCATGGCGTAGATGAGACCGATTTTCATAGCGGGATTCTCCTTTAAACAATATACCTATGATGAACGTAATAAAAGTGCAGAAACGATTACTTTTATTATAAAAAACAGGCGGAGGAAAAGTCAAGAACATTTGTAAAAGACGTTTTTATTGCAGAAAACTGCCAAATGTGCTAGAATGAAAAACAAATGTTCATGACACTGCCATCTGCGGTTTTGGCAGTTTCAACAGAAACGTGTGAAAAATTGTAACTTTTTGTTACCTGTTGAGGGGGGAAAAACTTGCTGGTTGCAGGTATTATATGTGAATATAACCCCTTCCATTTGGGCCATGCATGGATGCTGGAGCAACTGCGGCAGCAGGGGGTGGAGGCCATTGTCTGTGCCATGAGCGGCAACTTTGTCCAGCGTGGTGATTTTGCTTTACTGAATAAACAGAGCCGTGCCGAGATGGCAGTGCGCTGTGGTGCTGATCTGGTGTTGGAGCTGCCCACGGTCTGGAGTGCCGCGGGTGCGGAGCGCTTTGCCCGGGGAGGCGTTGCGCTGCTGGAGCAGACGGGTGTTGTGACCCATCTGGCCTTCGGCAGTGAGTGTGGCAGCGCCGAGATCCTCTATCACCTTGCCGAAATTCTGGATAGTGAGGCATACCAGGCAATGGTGCAGCAGGAACTGTGCTCCGGCAGGAGCTTTGCTGCCTGCCGCCGTATGGCGGTGAAGAAGATGGCAGGGGAAGAGACGGCGGCGCTGCTGGATACCCCCAATAATAATCTGGGTGTGGAGTACTGCCGTGCTCTGCGCCGCAGCGGAAGTCGGATGACCGCCATTACTGTGCCGCGGGCAGGTGCTGCCCACGACGGTGCGCCCAAGGATGGAGTTGCCTCGGCTTCCTACGTGCGTCAGCTTTTGATGGAGGACCGGGCGGCAGAGGCAATGGGATACCTTCCCGAGAAGAGTGCGCAGGTGCTGCTGCGAGAGATGAAGGAAGGCCGTGCTCCAGCGAAGATGGAGCACTGTGAGCGGGCAGTTTTGTCCTGCCTGCGCCGGATGGAGGAAACGGATTTTCTTCCCTATGACGGCGGCGGCGAGGGACTGTATCGTCGCGTGTATCGGGCGGTGCAGGAGAAGTGCACTGTGTCGGAAATTCTGGATGCTGCCAAGACAAAGCGCTATTCCCATGCAAGGCTGCGGCGGATGCTGCTGGCGGCCTATTTGCACCTGCCCACAGAGTTGCCGCCGGAGCATCTGCCCTATCTGCGGCTTTTGGCGGCGAATCAGCGGGGACGGCAGCTATTGCGGATTATGCAGGAAAATCATGTGCCCATATTGACCAAGCCTGCGCATGCAGTGCGGTTGGGGGCGGCAGCGGAAGCACTTTTCAAAGCGGAAGCACAGCGGACCGATATGTATGCATTGGCCTATCCGGATGTGCACCAAAGCCGCTGCGGTGCTGACTGGCGGGCAGTGCCAATCCTTTTGTGAGGTGACTTATGAAACGATGTATACTACTGGGATGCTTGCTTGCAACATCCCTCTTACTGTTATCGGGCTGCGGCGGACAAAAAGGCAGTCCGACCATGAACGGAACCCTTGATCTGGCAGGCATGGAGCTGGATACAGCTATGACAAGCAGTGCGCTGCCGTATTCTGTGGCAGTAAAGACGGCGGAAGAGATATACTATTCCCAAACCGACGGACGGCTGCTGGCAGAGGGTATGTATCAATATCCCATGGTGCAGATCGGAACGGCATTGACGGGCTACAGTGAAAAAGCGGGTGTCTGTCCTCCCTCAGAGCAGGCGGCCAACCGGGTGAATGCATATTTTGAAAAATGGGTAGAGGATCAAAAGGTCAATTTTCACGAGATTTCTGCCATGGCGGAGAAGAGCTACAATTTGTCTTCTGACAAGCAGGAGAGTGGGTGGCAAAGCCCTTCGTATTACTTTTTTGACAGGGTGAATATCTCTTCTTGGAGTAATCACCATTTGGTATGTGTTACTTTGTGGCGTGAAAGCTTTACCGGTGGTGCGCATGGTATTTCCAATCGGCAGCCGGTGACCTTTGATTTGCATACGGGACGTGAGATTACAATCAATGACATGACGGATGATTATAGGGGGCTTTGTGGTGCCGTGGGGACGGAGATCCTCCGCCAGATTCAGGAGCAGACCGAGGCACAGGGAGGAACCCCATATTTTAAGGACTATGAAGAGGTGGTCCCTCAGTGGATCAACCGTTCTGTTTTCTTTGAGGAAGAGGGGCTGCAGGTTGTGTTTGGCGCCTACGATATTGCTCCCTATGCGGCCGGAGAGCAGGCTTTTCACATCCCATATCAGATCATCGATACATACCTCAATGACTATGGCCGTGATGTACTGGAACTTTCCTAAAGGAATGCAGCAATCCAAAAGACGAGCGATGCACTTGCAAAGTGCATCGCTCGTCTTTTGGATGGTATGAGGTTATTCCTCCGTGAAATGGACATGGTTGAAGATATGCTCTTGGCAGAAGCAGTGGTAACCGGCGCACTTACTGCAATAGCGGAACTGAAGATTGGGATAATCCGTGTCTGTTTTACCACACACGCAGCACTTGTGGTGATAGCCCTTTTCCCGCTGCTGCTGTTGTACCGCTTTTTTAAACTGTATGGTTTGCCGGGAGTTGCGATAGCGGCTGCGCTGAACCCGGTAGTGTACCTCCGGCCAGATAAAGATAAAGAAGTTCAGTAATGCTAACAACGGAACGACCACACCGGTGAGTCGTCCGGCCAGCAGGGAGGAAACTACTTCAAAGGCAAACAGTGCGCCATCCAAAATACCCAGCCACTTCATCTTCACAGGAATGATGAAGAAGAGCAGTACCTGGGCATCGGGGAACAGTGCGGCGAAGGCCAGAAACATGGAGAGATTCACATAGCCGGTGCCGGCTACCGTCAAGTCATATTGACCGGAGATAAGGCTGGCAATGGTGACGCCCACCACGGTGAGGAAGACGCCGCCAAAATAGTAAAGATTGAACCGAGTGGTGCCCCAGCGCTGCTCCAGTGTTGAGCCGATCCAATAATAGAAGAAGAGGGAGATCATAAGGCTGAACGCGCTTGTGTAGCCGGGGTAGAAAATATAGGTGATGATCCGCCAGATCTCGCCGTGGAGTACACCGTTGAGATTGAAGGCCAGAAAGCTGAGGGCGGCAGGATTGGAAAACATCATGAGCAGATATACGAGGGCGTTGCCGATCACGATTACGCGCATCAGATTGGGGATGCCAAAGCTGGGATGGCACGCGCAAAAGCGATCCACGGCATCATAGATTTTTTTCAAGGGGACGTTCCTCCTAAAATTCATGTAAATAACATTCTACTACCATTTTTGTAAAAAGTCATGAAAAATTTTTAAATAATGGAAGAAAAGAGACAGGGTATTCCGAATGGGCGCAAGGAGAAGCAGAGAAAAAATCTGTAAATATTGCCCAAAAAGGGGAAAAGGGGATCATTGGGGGACGAGATGTAAAAAGGAGTTGACACAGAGAAATGTTGTGGTATACTTAAAGAAAGCAAAAATATTACAACTTCATACCTTATCAAGAGTGGTTGAGGGATCGGCCCGATGAAACCACGGCAACCTGCAATGCAAGGTGCCAAATCCGACGAGTTTGCAGAATACGGAAGTGATAATCCCGTATTCGTCCTTCGACAGATGAGGAGCGCTTTAGTGGCACGATTCGTCGAATGGCGGAGCGTGTTTTTTTCATGCTCCCAAAGGAAAGAAAATATTAAGATTAAAGGAGCATATTGTGATGGCAAGAAGACTTTTTACCTCCGAGTCTGTAACGGAGGGACATCCCGACAAAATGTGCGATCAGATCTCCGATGCAGTTCTGGACGCGATCTATGAGCAGGATCCCAATGGCCGTGTGGCCTGCGAGACCACTTGTACCACTGGCTTGGTGTGCGTGATGGGTGAGATCTCCACCACGGCACAGATTGACATCCCGGCTATTGTTCGCGAGGTGGTGCGTGATATCGGCTATGACCGTGCAAAGTATGGGTTTGACTGCGATTCCTGCGGCATTATCACCACTATTGACAAGCAATCCGGTGATATCGCCATGGGCGTTGACCGCTCGTTGGAAGCGAAGACCAGCGGAGATACGGAGCTGGATAACGGCGCCGGTGATCAGGGGATGATGTTTGGATACGCCTGCGATGAAACCCCTGAGCTGATGCCTCTGCCCATCTCTCTGGCGCAGAAGCTGGCGATGCGTTTGACGCAGGTACGTAAGGAGCACTTGGTGGACTATCTGCGTCCTGATGGTAAGACGCAGGTTACGGTGGAGTATGATGAGAACGGCAAGCCGCTGCGTTTAGATGCCGTCGTAGTGTCTACCCAGCACGCCGAGGAGGTCTCCTTGGAGCAGATTCGGAAAGATATGACGGAGCTGGTCATTAAGCCTACTGTGCCTGCTGAGCTGCTGGATGAGAATACCAAGATTTATGTGAATCCCACCGGCCGTTTTGTGATCGGTGGTCCTCAGGGTGACTCCGGTCTTACCGGTCGTAAGATCATTGTGGATACTTATGGCGGAAGCGCCCCCCACGGAGGTGGAGCTTTCTCGGGAAAGGATCCTACTAAAGTGGATCGCAGTGCCGCTTATGCTGCCCGGTATGTAGCAAAGAATGTGGTGGCTGCGGGTCTTGCAAAGCGTTGTCAGGTGCAGCTGGCCTACGCCATAGGCGTGGCTCGTCCTGTCAGTGTGTTGGTGGAGACTTTTGGTACCGGTGTTGTTAGTGATGGCGAGTTGGAGGAAGCAGTCAATCAAGTATTTGACCTGCGTCCTACTGCAATCATCCGTGATCTGGATCTGCGTAAGCCGATTTATCGGAAGCTGGCAGCCTATGGTCATATGGGCCGTGAGGATTTGAATGTCCGTTGGGAGCAGACGGACCGCGTAGATGCACTGCGTGCTGCGCTGAATTTATAAAAGTCTTGCAAAAAGGCAAAAAAGCTGTTATAGTAGATACGCCGTCTATGTGGACGGCGTATCTTGTCGTTTATGGGAGCCTTTCTTGCGGTACGCTGAGCAGCAAAGAGAAAATAAAGTAAGCGCATAATAAAGTGAGTCCATGTAGATAAGATAGGGGAAGAATTAACTGAATATCGGGGTGTAGCGCAGTTGGTAGCGCGCCTGCTTTGGGAGCATGTGCGAACCGCCGCTAAAACTGAATATCGGGGTGTAGCGCAGTTGGTAGCGCGCCTGCTTTGGGAGCAGGATGCCGGGAGTTCGAGTCTCCCCACTCCGACCAAAAAACCGCCTATTTAGGCGGTTTTTCTTTGTTTTTGATAACTTTTCCTGATAAG
>JAHHSG010000001.1 GCA_020025305.1 Oscillospiraceae bacterium | reverse complement strand
CATTGGATTGATGCACACGCTGTTTACCCTGGAGGACCGCTACGGCCTTCATGTGCATGAAGTGGACGGCGAGATCTGCCTGAAAGTCAATGTTCGCAAAAACAGGGACGCCGCTGAACTGCACCAGATGCTCTATGCCTGGCGGCAGGCCGCAGCCATGCTGGAGGCTGGCGAGATCACCCAGGAGCAGTACGACAACTGGCGCTATCACTATCCGGAGTTTGACGCCACCCAAAAACGGGCAAAGGTCATGTCCCAGGGACTGAGTGATATGCTGGTTGAAACCTTAAATAGGAACAAAAACGACTAAAAGAGGTTTATTTATCAATGAAAATTAAAATTGAGTTTTTCCCAGAGAATTTGATAGAAGCCATTGGTGCAGGCGTATATAAAGTAAGTGTCATTAAACCGAATGGTGACATTGGCGTACTATATATTGGTGTCTGTTTTTGTATTAGTACGTTGTGCTACTCACCTGTTTGAATTAAAGAGAAATCCAGGATACTTTGGATTCACTGCAAAAGATATTGAAAACACTCAGATAACATTAAAATTTGAAGTGTTACAGCAAATAAATGATAGTCAAGAGCGTAAGCATCGTGAGAAAGAGATAATAGAAGCGGAACAACCCATATGCCAAAGCGGGATAAGTGATAGAATGAAGAAAATTGATGATAAAATCGAATCACTCACAGCATTCTTAAATAGCAAATAAATAAAAAAGAGCTAACCGGTTTAACAAAACCAGTTAGCTCTTTTTCTATCAATAATGAGTTTTTGTTGCCATTTCGTTGCCACAAAGCTCCGAAATCGCTACTTTTCCGGCTCTTGAGCCGGGAAAGTCAGGTTATGAGATCATTCCCACTCGATGGTGCCGATGGGCTTGGGGGTCAAATCGTAGAGGACGCGGTTGATACCGGGAACTTCTGCTGTGATTCGTTCCGTGATCTTATGCAGCAGGGGGTAGGGAATCTCTTCCACCGTGGCAGTCATGGCATCAGTGGTATTGACGGCACGAATGATGGCGGGCCACCCCTCGTAGCGCTTACCGTCTTTCACGCCCACGCTTTTCATATCGGGCACGGCAATAAAATACTGCCAGACCTTTTCTGCAAGGCCGTTTTTATCAAACTCATCACGGAGAATGGCATCGGCCTCGCGAAGCGCGTTCAGACGGTCACGGGTGATAGCACCCAAGCAGCGGACACCCAGACCGGGGCCGGGGAAGGGCTGGCGATAGACCATGCTGTGGGGCAGACCCAGAGCATCACCCACCACGCGAACCTCGTCCTTATACAGCAGGCGCAGCGGCTCTACCAGTTCAAACTGCATGTCCTCCGGCAGACCACCCACGTTGTGGTGTGCCTTTACACCGTCAGACTCCAGAATGTCGGGGTAGATCGTGCCCTGTGCCAGGAAGGAAATGCCCTCCAGCTTGGCAGCCTCTTCATCAAAGACCTTGATGAATTCACCGCCAATGATCTTACGCTTCTGCTCGGGGGCAGACACACCGGCCAGCAGGTTCAGGAAACGATCGGTGGCATCCACATAAATGAGGTTGGCATCCATCTGCTTGCCAAAGACCTCGATGACCTGCTCACTCTCACCCTTGCGCATGAGACCGTGGTTCACATGGACGCAGACCAGCTGCTTGCCCACGGCCTTGATGAGCAGAGCGGCAACCACCGACGAATCAACGCCGCCGCTGAGGGCCAGAAGAACTTTCTTATCACCCACTTGCGCACGGATCTGTGCTACCTGCTCCTCAATAAAGGCGTTGGCCTGCTGGGAAGTGGTGATGCGTGCCATGCTTTCGGGTCGAACATTATTAGACATACAAAAACCTCCATCAATCCTGCAAATACAGAATAACAATACTTGACTTATTATACCGCAAAAGAAAGAAAAACTGCAAGAGTTTTCTCTTGACTATGGTATATTTTATCCAAAAATTAGTAAAGAAAATTGTGCAACATGCAGTAGGTTTATCGGTAAAAGATTGAAAAAGGAAAGTGTACGGTATCCAACGCGCACTTTCAGAAAAATTACTGCTCGTCGCGGAAAACAATATGACCCGGCGTGGCATCATCGATGATAGCCAGGGAGTGAATATTGTAGCCCCGCTCACGGAAGGAGTCACCGCCGCCCTGGAAGCCCTTTTCCACAGCGATGGCGATGCCCTTGAGCTCAGCACCGGCCGCATCCACAATGTCCACCAGGCCCTGCATCGCATAGCCCTTGGCCATGAAATCGTCCACGATCAGCACCTTATCGTTGGGGCCCAGCCATTCTTGCGCCACAATCAAGGTGACTTTCTTTTTATAAGTATAAGAGAAAATTTCACTTTGATAGAGGCCGCCCTCGATATTATCACTCTTGGCCTTCTTGGCAAAGACCATGGGGACACCATAGCGCTGTGCGCAGATGGTTGCCAGAGGAATACCGCTGGCCTCGGCCGTCAAAACCATAGTAATATCACTGATATCAAAATACTTGGCAAATTCATCGGCAATATCACTGAGAAGTGCGGTGTCCACACGGTGATTCAAAAAACCGTCCACCTTAATAATATTGCCGGGCAGAACCCTGCCCTCACGGAGAATTCGTTCTTTGAGCTGCTCCAAAACATCTCACTCCTTTTAATTTCTTGTTTCCATAATGCACGATTTTTATGAAAAAAACAAGAGGCAATCCGCCGAAAATGCGGCGAATGCCTCCTGTAATTTGTTTTTTATGCATTACTGCGCAGAGGATTGTGTCTGCACGACGCTATCCTTGATAAAGTCTGCAAAGCGCTGGGCTGCCGCCGTCATGGGGACGTCTCGCAGTATACACATATCCACACTGCGGGAGGGAATCTCAAAGGAGGTTTTTAATTCCTGCATTTCCCCACTTTCCAGCTCCTTACTGACAAATTCCCGAGTGACTCCAGCCACGCCAAAGCCGATTCGGGCCAGATCTACCAGCAAGCTCCGGGCACCCAACTCGATCTCAGGGTGCAGGTGCAGCCCGTTTTGCAGGAAGAATTTTTCCAGGAAAAGGCGGGAGGAAGCTTTTTTCTCCAACAGGATCAGCGGAAACTGGGCAATCTCTTCCAAGGTATATACATGGTCGAAATCGCAGTCGTAATCCTTGGAGGCAATAAAGACAGAGTGGGTTTTGAAGCAGGGGTATGTCTCGACAGAGGAACTCTCCTGGGGGGTACTGGCAAAGGCGATGTCCACTTTGCCGGACTGCAGAAGACCGAGCACCTTATAGCTGCGTCCGCTGACAATCTGAATGTGGATGGCAGGATACTGACGGTGGAAGCCGTCCAGATAAGGCAGCAAAAACTGACTGGTCACGGTATCACTGGCGCCGATGGTCAGCTGTCCCATCTGCAGTTCGCGAGTCTGGGCCAACTTCTCCTCCCCGGTCTCTAACAGCCCCATGGCACTGCGGACGTATTCATAGAGCATCTTACCCTCACCGGTCAGCGTGACCCCGCGGGAATTGCGGGCGAACAGACGTGTATGCAGCTCGGATTCCAGCTGCTTGATGGACTGACTGACGGCGGACTGGGAGATGAAGAGCGCCTGTGCGGCGGCAGTAATATTGCCAGCCTCGGCTACTTCCTTGAATACTTTGTACAGCTCCAGCTTAACGGACATAGGGCACCTCGATCAGTATGTGTTATTATTAATAGAACTTCTATCTCTTATAATTATAACAAATCTAACCGCAATTGCAAGTGGCCATTGTGGAAAATATGGAGACGATCTGTAGACAGATAAATGCAAGGCAGTGTATTCCTCATGCATCTGACCGGGGAATGAAATGGGGGGATCAAGCGACTTTGTAATTGCTTTGTAAAACAAGGGGAGTCTATTGTAAAAAACGCACAATAAAACTGTAAAAAAATGTCAAAATAACCAATAGTTATATTGAAACTGACTAAAATGCATGCTACGATGAACACCTCAACGAGATGAACAATCCATTGAAAGAAGGCACTGCATGAAATTGGTGTTATTAGGTGACCCCCATTATCCCACGCTTGATTGCAGAGATGTGGGGAGATGTGAGGTTAGGAATAAATTATATAAAACATTGTTTCAATGCTTGGCTAAAGAAAAGGCGGATGCATATATTGCTTTGGGTGATTTGACAAATTCAGGGAAAGCGGAAGATTTAAAAGAGTTTTTGCGCCTCTCTGAGGAATTGAACGCTCCGTTTTATTGCGTATTAGGCAATCATGATACACATGGCAGCACCAAGGCTGCGTTCGAGCAAATGACAAAACGCGCACGATATAGTTGTGTAGAAATGCCACAGGCCAAGCTGTTCTTTGTAGATACAACCTTAGAAACAAGGATAGACGACTGGATAGGCATCATGGATGATGAACAATATACGTGGTTAAAAAGAAACGTAGCAGATTCCAAGAAGCCGGTTTTTATTATTGCGCATCATCCCGTAGAGAATACCACCAAACGTTCGGATGAAAGAAAACTGTACGTACACGAAAACATGTGGGAGATTTTAAAGCAAAAGCCCGGTGGAGTTTATATCAATGGTCACAATCATATGCATTCGATTGTAAAACAAGGAGGCTGGCTATTTGTGCAAACGGGTGATTTCCTGAGCCATCTTGATTACCGGGTGCTGCAATTCGATGGGGAGAATGTACTGGTGACAACAAAATCCTTAAAAGACGAATTGGTTTTGGCCGATGAGCTTACACAAAGTATGGAGCATTATACACACTGTACGAATTTATCATACGCAAAAGAAGATTTAGAATGTGCTTTTTGCATTGAGGATCATAGGAGGAAAGAAAATTGAAAGAAACGAGGAAAAAAAGATTTTTACCCTATTTTTTAATCATCCCCTCTCTAATATTCTTTTTGATTTTTTATATTTACCCCATACTTTACAACTTATACCTGAGTTTTTTTGACTGGAATTTGGTGAGCCCCACAAAAGACTTTGTCAAGTTTGATAATTTTATAGCCCTATTCTCCGATAAGGAATTTCTGCAGGTTATTGTAAATTCCCTGATCTATATGGGAGCTACGGTGTTTTTTACAATTGCCATTGCACTGATGTTGGCGATATGGCTCAACAAAAACACTGTATTGCACACAATCATACAGGGGTTGGTCTTTAGTCCATATATCATTTCATTCGTTTCCGTTTCATTTGTGTGGATGTGGTTGATGGATGTTGACTATGGTTTGCTAAACTATATTCTGGGTCTATTCGGATTTGACAAATGTCAGTGGATCAGCCACCCGGATTCTGCACTGTTTTCTGTGATATTGGTCGGTGTCTGGAAACTGGTAGGGTATGATACGCTGGTGATCATTGGAGGGCTGCAGAGTATTCCGAAGAGTATCTATGAAGCCGTTTCTCTGGATACGAAACCCAATATGAAAACCTTTATGCATATAACGGTCCCCATGCTTTCACCCACCCTTTTCTTCTTGGTGATTGTGAATCTAATTACGTCTGCAAAAGTGTTTGAAACCATTTCCATCATGACAAAAGGCGGACCGCTGAATTCTACCAATACTCTGGTGTATTACATTTATAAAGAAGCCTTTGATTACTTTGATATCGGTGCAGCTTCTGCAGGTGGTGTAGTTTTGTTTGTGATTCTGGCAGTCATTACATTCTTCTACTTTAAGATACTCAGTGAGAAAGTTAACTACGCCAGTGAGTAAATAGATGGGAGCTTACATATGTGCAACAAAAACAAATACATCGTTTTGAAAAAAGGACTAAATAGTGCGGCAATGATCTTTGTAGGTGTTATTTTTTGCCTGCCATTTATCTGGATGGTGTTGACTGCATTCAAGTCACTGGGCGAAACCATTTTAATACCGCCAAAGTGGATCTTGGACGAATTACACTGGGAAAATTTTGCAGCTGCATGGAACTCTGGCCCTTTTCTTCAGTATATCTGGAACAGTGTTGTAACGACGGGATGCATTTTAATGATACAATTTTTGGTTGGAGTTCCCGCGGCCTATGCCTATGCGAAATGCAAATTTCGGGGCAAGAATCTCTTCTTTGGAATCACCATGGTCACTATGATGATTCCATCTCAACTGGTTTTTCTACCCATTTATCTGTTGATGAGTAAGTGGGAGTTATTAAATACCTATGCTGCCTTGATTCTTCCTTTTGCAGGAAGTGCTTTTACCATTTTCTTGTTAAGGCAATCCTTTATGCAAATCCCACAGGAAGTAATCGATGCGGCTCGGATAGATGGTGCAAGTGAATTTCAAATTATCACCAGAATAATCATCCCTTTGGCAAAACCTGCTATGGTAACGGCAGGACTGTTTAGCTTTATTACGCATTGGAATGATTATTTTTGGCCGCTGATCATGACGACGAATAACACGGTCAGAACACTGCCCATAGGTATTGCAAAATTGCGTGAAGTGGAGGGAGGTGTTGCATGGAATGTTCTCATGGCGGGGAATGTTATCATGGTCATTCCAATATTAATTCTATTCTTTATTGCCCAGCGTCAGATTATTAAGGCATTTGTTTATGCAAGCAAATGATGTAGCAGGAAAGGAAAATCAATTATGTTCAAACGTCTGTTGACAATGATTTTATCATTTTGCATTCTGAGCTCCATGGTGGCATGCTCTTCACCTGCAGTGGATCCTGCAGCAAGTGATGAGCCTATTACCATTGAATTTTGGTATGCGTTTGGAGGACCGGTTGAGGAAAATACAAAACGCCTGGTAGAAGAATTTAATGCTTCTCAAGACAAAATTATCGTAAAAGCAGAATACCAAGGGGGCAGCTATAACGATCTACATACAAAGGTTCAGTCAGCGTTTGCTGCAAAGGAACCGCCCGCAGTTACACTTAATGAGATTACCGTCATTCAGAATTTTGCTGAAAACGGAATGATCCAGCCCCTCGACCCGTATATGCAGAAGGAAAATTTTGATATTGATGATTTTATTCCGGGGCTGTTGTCCAATACACAGGCGGATGGCAAAACATATGGCTTGCCATATTTGCGCAGCACTCCCTTAGTTTACTATAATGCGACCATGTTTGAAAACGCAGGCTTAGGGAAGGATGCCCCCAAGACAATGGATGAGATGATGGAGTTTTCCAGAAAACTGACTAATGAAAATGTGGTGGGACTCTCTACGCCTGTGACAACCTGGACATATGAAGCGCTGGTAGATTCCTACGGTGGACGGTTGCTGAACGAGGAGGAAACACAAGCGGTTTTTAACACCCCAGAGGCAATGAAGGCAATTGAGTTCTACCGACAGGGACTGCAAGAGAACATCTTTAAAATTACAACCGGCGGTGATGCAACGAGCCAGGCAAAGCTGGAATTCCAAAACCAGAGAAGTGCCATGATTTTGGGTTCTACGGCCGACCTCGCTTACTATACGCAGATTGCCAAGGAAAGTGGTTTTGAATTGGGCGCAGGATTTATCCCGAATGGAGGAGAAGGCGCAGTTCCGACCGGTGGAGCCAATCTGGTGATGGTTAATGGCATATCCGAGGAACAAGCTGCTGCGGCGTGGGAATTTATAAAGTTCCTGACAACTAAGGAACAAACAGTAAAATCCAGCATTGCAACGGGATATTTGCCTGTTAGAATAAGTGCTAAGGACTCTGAAGAAATGCAAGAGTTTTACAAGGGAAACCCTCTGTTTCGCGTGGCTGTAGACCAATTGGAAACTGCCATTCCAAGACCCATGGCTCCTAATTTCCCAAAAGTCAATGATCTGCTGTTGAATGCACTTACTAAATGCATTCTGGATCCTTCTGTTGACCCGCAAGTTGTTTTGGACGAGGCGGTCAAGGAGGCAAATGTCATTCTGGCAAAATAAGGGTGATTTGCAGATCCGTTTACAAACAGACAGCAGACGAAAGACCCCTGGCGTGTGCATACCAACATTATTTTGCACCAAGCGCTTCCGTGTTTTTCAAATAACGGAGTAACCCATTCAAGTTAACCTGAGAATAAGGATGGCCGCACCAGTTTTGAAGCTGGTGCGGCCATCCTTTCTTTTACAGGAAGTTCTTGCATTGCAGATGTGCCATTCCGGGTAGAAATAATGTCCAAGATAAGTCCCTACCACGAGTGGGAGTAAAGATTTAACCTAAACAAACCCGAAAACCATTGCGCTGCAATGGTTTTCGGGTTTTCATTTTTCTCCTTGAGTACTTTTGTTTTTATTGCAGGCTCTGTTTGTAGTAAATATGAGATTGATGTGTGAATCACATCATAGCATTATTTACGACTTTTTATTTGCAACTTTTCTTGACGGCTTTTGTCTCCATTGCCTAACATTTGATGCAAATCCCAAACAGTAACGTCGGTGTATTTGGAGTGCTGGTGCATATATAATTAATACATACGCATTATCATCTAACTCCGTTTCCCTACGTCTGTAACAGTGTATTTTCCTGTTTCTTCGTTCAGAAAAATAAACCCTCGTTCCTCAAGTGATTGCAAAAGACTATCTACGTTGCTAATTCCATATCGTTCCGTTTTAGCATAACGATACCCCCTGATGCAGTTTTATGTTCCTACATCAGGGGGTATTGTTTCATTGTCTTTTTTATTGGGTCGATTGAACTCCTCTATATAATAGAGGGTTGTCCATTATAAACTCAGGTTCTAATGCATGCCAAAAGCATACCAGTTTTCAGCAGAATAAAGACTGCCTTACTTCTCAAGCATCGTGCCAGTGTCTCTGGCGCGGATGTGCCAGTCACCCAGCTCCTCCAGAATGATCGGAGTATGGGACTTGCCAGGACCGCACTTCTCCAGAGCGCGATCATAGTACTCCTGCAGCATAGGACGATAATCAGGGTGAGCGATGCGGATCATCTCTGCAACACGCTGACGAGGAGACTTATTTCTCAAGTCAGCAACACCGTACTCAGTGACGATGATGTTGGCATCATGCTCCGTGATATCGATATGAGAGCAATGAGGAACAATGCTGGAAACGGCACCCTTCTTGGCGGTGGACAGGGTGAAGTAGCAGGTCAGGCCGGCGTTCTGAGCGAAGTCCAGTGCGCCGCCGATGCCGCTGATGACCTGAGAGCCAAGTGCGTGCGTGGAGTTGATATTACCGAAAATATCCGCCTCAACAATGTTGTTCATGGCGATCAGGCCCAAACGACGAATGACCTCAGGGTTGTTGGAGATCTCGCAGGGACGAACCATCAGGCGGCCCTCGAACTCCTTAGGATTCTTCAGAATTCTTTCCGTCGTTGCACCGGAGCAGCCAAAGCCAGCAGTAGAAATAAACTTCAAGCTGCCGTCCTCCAGCATTCTCATACCATCTTCCAGAACTGCCTCGGTATACATCTCCATACCCTTGAAGTGCTTGCCCATTTCACGCAGCACGGTACCGGCTACCATACCACCGCCTGTCTGGATGGGGGGCAGCTCCTTAGGCATACGGCCCTCTTCCACTTCCTTCAGCAGGAAGTCTACGAAGTAGCGTGCCATATTCTTGACCTCTTCGGGAGCCTCATCAGCGGTGAGAGGATACCACATGGGGCTGAGGAACAAAGGCTCGTCCGTCACAACGATACCGGCAATCTTATCGGGATCACAGGTATAGTAGTGGGAACCAATCACATCATCGGCATGGGTGATGGGAATGGGCTGACGGTTGGGACGGTTGCCCGGATCATACACGTCGTGCAGCAGATACATATCTGCAGAGGACTGCAGGTTGATCTCCAGAATGACCTTCTTTGCAGCGTTCAGTACGGTCTGGGTATAGCCGGAGCACACAGAAGGCTTCAGCTTGCCATCTTCCGTGACACCAGCCACGGAAACCAGAGCCACATCAATGTCACCCAGATAGCCATGGCGAATGTACTCAGGAATCAGGCTCAGGCGGAAATCCATAAAGTCAATGCCGCCCAGAGTGTTGGAATACTGACGCATGGCAGAAGCACTCTGAATGTAGGGCATAAAGCTCTTGGTAATGCCGGCCTGTGTCCAACCCTCAGAAATCACGGGCGTGGGAGATGCAGCAGAAATCAGATGGAGCTCCAGCTTTTCACCGTTTTTCTTGCGCTCCAAAACTTCTCTGGCTACACTGACAGGGCTATCATAGCAGATAAAATGGGGAATAGCTACCGTCATGCCATCCTGAATGAAGCTGGCAGCCTGCTTTGCAGGGATTACTTTTTCACGCAGAGCAGCGTTTTCAATTCTACTTAAATCCATTAAGAATCCTCCTTATCTTTTCGCAAAGGGAAATATGTGGGAAAGCAGAAAGTTTAAACAACCACACCCGGCTAAAAGCCGGGTGTGGCAGTTTCATCTCACCTGGAAAACGGTAAATTCTCCAAACAGAATCTGCCATTCCCAATCACTTTCGGTTTGTGGAATGGGCGAAAATCTTCACCAATTAGGCCAAGCTATCTTTCATCGCCTTGTTGCCTGCCTCAAATGCCTTCTTATTCAGTTCCAGAAGGTCAGGCCGCTTAGAAAGCTGCTTGAGCATGAAGCCGAGAAACTCCTCCGTATCAGGGAAGATATCCGTCAACAGTTCAGCCACTGCGCCAAGTGCAACAGAGCTGATAACTTTTGTATTACCCAGCTCGGCGCAGATGCCGTGCAGGGGAAGATTTACCTGCTTGACGCCCTCGTCCGGCTCCTCAACCTGAGGTACCAGCGTGCTGTTAACAACCAAAGTACCACCGGGCTTCACGTCATGATGGAACTGAGCATAGGCCTTGGGCTCCATCACCAGCAGGAGATCCTGCTTCTTCTTACGGGGGTTACCGATCTCCTCGTCACTGATCACGACAAAGCAGGAGGTCAATGCACCGCGCTTAGCCGTACCATACTTGGGGGAGTAGGTAACATGATACCCCTTCTCGTTTGCAACTTCTGCAATGGTTTTGCCGACAACCTGCAGGCCCTGGCCGCCGATACCGGCAAAGTACATACTCTTTAACATACCTTTGCCTCCTTATACCCGCTTGCCATCGCGCTTGAAGTCGCCAAGCGGGAAGTCAGTTTCAATGACCTTATCAATAAACTCGGGAGAATTCTCGGCCTTAACGCCAGTAGTAGTGACGCAGGAGCAGAGGACCTCTACCAGAGAGTACTTACCCTCCATCTGACGCTCAAGTGCATGACGAATTGCCTTCTTGCACTGAATAATGTGTTTGGGATTATTCACAGCACATCTGGCAACATAGTCAGGAGCATCCAGAGTGGCGATCATTTCGGGCACCTTAATGGGAGCGTATGTATTGCCCTTCTTGGTGGTGATCGTACGGTCACCCAAGCGGGTAGTAGGCGCAGCCTGACCACCCGTCATGCCGAACACACCGTTGTTAGCGAAGATCACGGTCACGGGATCGCCACGGCGTGCAACGTGCACCGTTTCAGCGGTACCGATAGCAGCAGCATCACCATCACCCTGATAGCAGATCACAACACTCTCGGGGCTCAGCATTTTAACTGCAGAAGCAGTAGAAGGTGCACGGCCATGCAGAGAGAAAATGGTATCATAGTTGGAAGCCGGCACAGTCATACCGCCACAGCCGATAGGAGAGCAGAGAACCGCGCGTTCGCGAATCCCCATCTCATCAATGACCTCGGCGATCAGTTTAATCAGAATTGCATGATGGCATCCAGGACAGAACATTCCGGGATACGGAGACAGAGCTTCAGGTCTCTTGTAGACACACTCCATTACTTCTGCACCTCCTCAATTAGCTTAATCATTGCGTCAGTAGCTTCATTCTCGTCAACCATGTTACCACCGCAACGGTTATAGAAACGGCAGGGAATCGTCTGGTCGAGATGCAGACGTACATCATTGTGCAGCATGGGAGGCATAGCCATCTCCACGGTCAGCACGCCACGGATACCGCGCTCCTTGAAGGCAGCAATCTGCTTTTCAGGGAAGGGAGACAGAGTGATCGGACGGAACATACCGACACGATAGCCCTTCTCACGCAGGATATTCACGGCGTCGCGGCAGATACGAGCGGAACTACCATAGGAAACGATGACGTACTCGGCATCGTCCATCATGTACTCCTCGTACTTAACTTCCTCTTCCACCCAACGCAGATTCTCCTGATACAGTTCGTTACGAGCGCGCTCCAAAGCGTCCTCCATGCTCTCGGTCAGGGAACGAGGACGAGGCATAGAACGGCTGTCCACCTTCTGACGGCCCTTGCAGCCGGTGGGAGGAATCAGCTTTGTAGACAGCTTGCTGGGCTTATGAGGCGGCAGCACGATGGGCTCTTCCATCTGACCCAGCATACCATCCATCATCATCAGAACCGGGACTTCCAGCTCCTGACCGATGTCCAATGCGGTATATGCCAGATCAACGGCCTCCTGTACGGTAGAGGGGGCAATGACATAGCCGCGCTGACCGTTGTGACCCAAGCCCTTAGTGGCATAGTTATAGTCAGCCTGCTCAGGGGTAATATTGTTAGCGGCTCTCTGTACCACCACAAACAGAGCGGTAACACGAGAAAGAGTCATGTTGCTCAAGTTCTCGGTCATCAGCGCCAGGCCGGGACCGGAAGTAGTGGTAAATGCACGACGGCCAGTCAGACCTGCAGCAGCCAGCATGGTGGAAGCTGCAAGCTCGCTCTCTACCTGAATAAACTTACCGCCTGCTTCGGCCACATGGTCGGAGGCGTATTCCAGCATTTCACTGGACGGGGTAATCGGATAACCCGCGAACAGATCTACACCGCCGCGAATGACGGCTTCGGCAACGGCTTCGTTGCCTTTCATGAAAGCTTTTTCCATGTTCTCACCCTCCTTACTTATAAACTTCGATTGCACCATCAGGGCAAATCATTCCGCAGAACGCACAGCCAATACATTTGCTTGCATCCTCCTGCACGCAATACATATCACCGTTTGCATTCAGCTCCGTGCTCATCGCCAAAATCTTTTTGGGGCAAGTAACAACACATAGTTTGCAACCCTTGCACCGATTCTGATCCACTTTGATCATTGGCATGCAAAAATCCCTCCTCAATTAATCCTTGCCGGTTAGCTTTTAATTAAAGACCCAGCTCTTTCTTATTGATGCAGTTGTAAGGAACTTCACCCTTGCAGACGTTTACAGCAGTGTTCAGGCACTTAACACGCAGCTCAACGGCAGCTTCAATGGAGAAGTATGCGCAGTGAGAAGTAATCGTGGCGTTGTCTTCCTTCAGGATCGGATCATCCATGGGGATGGGCTCCTGCTCCCAAGTATCCAGACCAACAGCACCGATTCTGCCGGACTTCAGGCCTTCCTTGACGCTGTCCAGATCAATGATAGCGCCACGGGCGGTATTCACCAGAATGACATCGTCCTTCATCTTGGAGATGGCATCTGCATTAATCAGATGATAGGTCTCATCCGTCAGGATCAGATAGATACCGATAATGTCGGCCACAGCATACAGCTCATCCTTGGTCTCCACGCGCTCAACGCCCATTTCCTCAAAAACCTTAGCGGGGACATAGGGATCGTAGGCGACAAACTTCACGCCGAAACCGGACATCTGCTTGCAGACAGTCTGGCCAATGCGGCCGAAGCCCAGGAAGCCCATGGTCAGTGTGGACATACGATGATGCTCTCTGCCGCACAGCATGGAACGATCCGTCCAACCGCCGTTGCGGATGGTGCGATCATACTGGCAGATATTGCGCAGAGCGCAGAGGATCAAGGTAACAGAGTGCAGAGCAACTTCTTCGATGCAGTAGTCAGGAATGTTGCACACCATGATGCCGCGCTTGTTAGCAGCGTCCACATCAATGTTATCGTAACCGATAGAAGTGACAACGATTGCCTTGATGGAGTCGGACAGAGAATTGATCAAATCCTCGCGCAGGGGGAAGAAGGTGACGATAACGTCATGATCCTTACTGGCTTCTGCCAAAGCTTCGGGAGTGCCGGGATCAACCAGGTCGTACTGCACACCAGCTTCATCCAGGATGTGGAAATGTCCTTTGAAAAACACCTGTGCGTACATGCTACCGTAAAACAATGCTCTCATTACTATAGCCTCCTTAAATTTTATATCTCAAGCAAAAGTTTGAGATATTATTAACATAATGATAAATTGACATCCTTCATTTTTTGTATTAAAATACTAATGCCAAACTCTTCTATGGGTTGTTTTGGTTTTTCCGCAATAAACTATATGGAGGTTAGATACTCATGACGCGAAAAGAATTAATTGCACAAATCCAGTCAGACAGCCCCTTTATCTCCAACCAGGAACTGGTTTACGAGGTTGTCCTTTCTGATCTCCTTTCACACACGCTCAAAGGCGGAGAAAAAATCAGTCAAGGAAAATTGGGGTCTGAATTCAACCTCAGCAGAGGTCCCATCAAAATAGCTCTGGAGCGGTTGGAAAAGGAAGGCTTTCTCGTAAAGAATGAGGATGGCTCCTTTTTTGTTAGAGAACCGGACCCTTACTTTATGGGAAATATCTACACATTTAAACGCCAACTGGATCTGTTGGCAACCAGCCAAGCTATTTATGATATTTCTAAGGAAAAGCTCGAGCTGCTGCATCAAAATGTCAAAGACATGTGCGAGGCATTACAAGCAAGCGATTACTTAAAATTTCAGGAATGTGACATGGAGTTTCATTTAATTATTGTACAGGTTGCGCACAATCCTTTATTAAAAGAGACATATCAAAGATATCAAAATCTCTTCCGCTTTGTTGCACTTGGCAACGCAATGGACAGCCATCTCCTCAAGCGGCTTTTGCATCAGCATCAACGGATCTACACAGCCATCAAGAATCGAAATTCTGAGGCAGCCGAAGCAGCGGTAGATGCCCATTACTCCAGTTTAATGCTTTTCTAATTGTTGATTACTCCACCGGGAGACAGGAGACCCTGTCTCCCGGTATTTTTTAAGCGTGTGTCTCTTCCTTGCTATAGATCTTGGGGATCATGAAGCAGACCACAATACCAATGACCACACAGATCACCTGAACCAGAGCTGTTCTGTGGATCGAGGTGACAGCGGCGGAAACCAGTTCCATGCCGCCAGTCATGCGCTGCTGCATTCCGGAAGTAAACATAGGTACGAACACTGCCACACCGAACGGAGCGGACATATCGCGGAACATATTGTATGTACCAGAGCCAGCACCTGCCGAAGCCGCATCCAGACCGGACAGCGCAACCTTCATGAAAATCGTTGCATTGCCGCCCAAGCCCAGGCCGATCAGGAACAGGGACAGGCTGAAAATTGCCAAACTAGTGGTACCGGTGAAGAACATCTGAATGGCAGCACCAACGGCTACGAACACCAGCGCTGCGGCAGCCACAATACGGGGCTCTTTCTTATCAGCCATGGGGCCGATGGCGATGGAGCCGATGGCCATGCCGACATACATAACAGAAGTTGCAATACCGGACAGGGTAGGATCATTCTGGGTGTTCTGCACGAAAACAATGATATTTGTCATGCAGGACTGCATCAAGCCCTGGGTCAGGAACAGTGCAATAACAGGAAGAATAAACTCCTTGCGAGCCATGAACTTGCCGTTCAGGATGGGATTTTCAGCCTTCTTCTCACGCAGCACCATCAGAACCAGTGCCACCAGAGCAGCACCCACGCAGATGAGGGTCTCCTTGGACATCCAACCGTTGCTCTGTCCGAAGGAGGGGATGCTCAGGAACAAGGAGAAGAAAATCAGCACCAGCACGGAACCCATGACATCAAATCCAGCCAGTCCATTTTGGTTGGGACCACTCTTCTTAACCATGACCATGCAGAGAATGAATGCCACGGCGAGGAATGCAACGCACAGGTACATTACCAGACGCCAACCGTAGAACTTAATGACGATGCCGCCCAGCGTCGGCCCAAAGATGACCATTGCAGAAGCAATGAACATGTAGATTGCAAAACCCTTACCGATTTTATCCTGAGGGAATTCGGTCAGAATATAGCTGATGACAACAGGGGCGATGGTGGCTGCACCGCAGCCAAGGATAAAGCGGGATAGCAAAAGGAGAGAAAACAGTCCGTCAGGGCAAATACCGATCAGCAGTTCACCCAGCGCCATAATTGCGATACCAATCAGGATGGCAACGCGTCGACATAGGACATCTCCCAGTTTACCCATAATGGGAGCCATACCGGCTGAACCGAAAGCAAATGCGAGTGTAATCCACGTAGTTGCGTTGGAGTCACCCATTCCCCAGGACTCTGCGATTGAGGCAGGAACTGCAGCGGTAAAGCCTCCACACAAGCTGAGGACAGCTGCGGCAATTGCAAAAGGGATAAATCCCTTTATGTAATTTCCACCATTACTTACTTCATTCTTCATAATTGTATACATTCAAATGAATGTACAACCTCCTCTCTCTGGCTTAGGAATAAGTTTACTCATTCCTAAAAAAATCTACCAACGAGTCTCCAGATCCGCTCACACCAGTTGACCACACACCTCCTACTCTACCTTTTCATTTTTATTCTAATTTCGCCTGAGACGCAGTATATTGAGAACTTTCACGATATATAATTTGCAGTCTCACTGCACCTCTGTGCCTTTAAGTATACCGTTTCTGGAAAATCATGTCAATTTATTCACCGATCCCGCTCTTTCAGTATGTGAAACGCTCTCACTTCCCGCACACCGTCTTTATCCCCAATGACCAAAAGCTATTTTTTGTCATTTTTGTGTATATTGCACATAGTTTCCAAGAATTTTCCCCATATGACCACTGGTTCATACCCAGTCCACTGCACCGCAAAGAGGGGCTCAACTCCTTCGGGCACAGGTCATTGCGCCTGTCGGCAATCGGATGATGCGAGGCATTTATACAACAGAAAAACATGTCAAAAAGTACCGAAAACAGAGAACAGCACCGGAGTCCAAATGTGATCTTATTATTAAGCTATGCGCCGAAATCGTATATCATGTCCCAAAATTTATCGCCGCCTGCCGCGCCATCCCCATCTGGCCCAAAAGCAAATTTTTCCGACGGTATGTTTTCTTTTCCATGATGTCCTCGGCTTGTGGGGTCATCCACGGAAGCATTGCTACAAAAAAGGTGCGACTGCCCGCACAGCAGCCGCACCTTTTGCATTTATTTATTGACAGACGATCTGCACATGGCTGCTGCCACTGCGATCCTTGGTCACTACAATCTGCTTGTCGATTTTCTCCTTGAGCTCCGCCACATGAGAAATGATGCCTACCAGACGGTTTCCTTCCGTGAGGCTGGCCAAGGTATGATACGCCTTATTGAGCGCCTCCCCATCCAGAGAACCGAACCCCTCATCCACAAAGAGTGTATCCAGACGAATGCCGGTAGACATCTGCACCTCGTCGGAAAGGCCAAGGGCCAGCGCCAGAGATGCCAAAAATGCCTCGCCGCCGGACAGGGAGTTAACACTGCGTTCGGATGTGTTGATATGATCTATGATATCCAGCTCCAACCCACTCTGCCCTTTCCGGCTGTCCGCTGTTCTGCGGCGCTTTAAGTCATACTGCCCGCCAGACATTTTTTGCAGACGGATGTTGGCCCGCTCCAGAATGCGGTCAAAATAGGTGGTCTGGATATACGTCTCCAGCATCACCTTGTCCTTGCCTGTCAAGGTGCCGTTGGCTGTGTCGGAGAGCGCCGACAGCCATGCGCATTTCTCCTCCAGTGCTTCCAGCTTCTTCGCTTTATCGGCGATATTGCGCTGCGCCGTAGTGTTGGCGGTGCGCCGTGCATGGATGGTTTGCTGCCCACGATCCACCGCCTGTTTCTCCTCTTCCAGCGCAGTTTTCTTCTCCTGCAGGCTCCCGGTATCTGTCGCCGTCCCCTCTTCCGTCTGCTTTTGCAGCTGCTCCATGGCAGAACGGGTCGCCACCAGCTGCTCTTTTCCGTCGCTGTAGGCTTGTTCGGCGTTCGCCAGGGTGTCCTTCAGCCCCTGCAGCTGCGCTTCCAGCGCTTCTTTCTCCTGTACGGCAGCCGCTTTCTCCCCGTAAGGAAGCGTTGCTTGCAGCTCTTCCATCTGCTGGTGCAATCCGGAAATCGCAGAATCCAGCCCTGCAATAGTTTCCTTCGCCGCATTAAAGTCCGTCTGTGCCTGTGCCAGATCTCCCTCCTTTTTCAGAATCAGGTCATCCAGTACCGTGCGGCGCTCCTCCTGCTGCTTGATGGCGCTCAGCTGCTTTGTCAGTGCCCTCAGCTCTTGCTCCAACGTTTCCATCTGTGCCTGTACCGTGGCAGGTACGGTGGCCTCCGCCGCATCGCCAAGCAGCGTCCGGATCTGTCCGGTGACGCTCTCCTCCGCCGCCGTCACAATGCCGATCTGCTTTCCCGCCGCCACACTGGCATCCTCCGCCTTTTGCCGTGCCTCTTCATACGCTTCTTTCGCTACCTTTACCTCCGCCTCTGTGGGGGCCTTTTCAGAAATTCCCGCAAGGCAGGGATGTTCTGTTGCGCCGCACACCGGGCAGGGCATACCGGGTGCCAGGGTGGCAGCCATCACACCGGCCTGCTCATCGAGGAACGCCTTGTGTTTGCCATCATATGTCTGCCACAGAGCACGGGCCGCCTCCGATTTCTGCCCATAGTCCCGTTGCAGCGTCTGCAGCGTATCTCGCTGCTCTTGCAGTTTCTCCAAGTCCTCCATCAAATTTTGCAGCTTTGCCCGGTGCTCCGTCAGACTCTGCTGCTTTGCCAGCAGCTTTTCCTTTTCCGCCCCGATATTTTCCAGCGCCTGCCGCTCCTGCCGCAGTTGTCTGACCTCTTCTTCCAGCGTTTGGCTGCGCTGCTCTGCCTTGGTCTTGGCCGCCTGCGCTTTCTCCTGCGCCCGCTCCTGCCGGGAGAGTTCCCCTCTTTTTTGCTCCAGCGTCTCATACGTGGGCAGCAGCAGCTCCAGCGCCGCAATCTGTTTGGAGATGGTTTCCTGCTCTTCCACGGTGCCACGCGCCGCAAGCAGCGCCTTTTCCAGCATCTCAAGCTGCTTGCTCTGTGCTTCTTCGTCCGCCTTTTTCCGCGTAAGCAAGCGCTTGGCATTTTCATAATCTGCGGCCTTGGTCAGTGCCGCTACCACCTGTTCTGTCTCCCCATTGATCCGCTCGAGTTCTTTATTTAACTTGTCATACGCCGCTTCGTCCTCTGCCAGCAGCTCTTCCAGCAGTTCCATGATTTCTTTTACGGAAAGCGCCGCCTCCCGTGCGCGATGCACACGCAAAGCAAGTGCGGAGTCCTCACTACAGACAATCCCTTCTGCATACTGACGGATGCTGCGTGCGCTTTCCTCCCGCTGCCGCTTCAGTTCATTGGATTGGACTTTCAGCCGCTCCTGCAGCTCCAAATATTTTCCGGTACAAAAAATATTCCGAAAAATCTCCTGCCTCTCCTTGGTCTTGGCCTGCAGCAGCTGGCGGAAATCCCCTTGTGAGATCATCGCCACCTGCGAAAACTGCTCCCGCGTCAGCCGGATGATATCCTCAATCGCCTTGTTGACATCTTTCAGCTTCGTCACTACCCGGCCATCGGGATAGGTAAGCTGGGCATCTGCCGTCTGGGTTGTGGTACCGCTGCCGCTCTTTTTCATGCGCTCATATTCCGGACTGCGGCGCACGGTATACTTCTTTCCGTCATAGGAAAAGGTCAACTCCACATAGGTGGGCGTCTCGGGCTTTGCATAGCTGGAGCGCAGCATATCCGGCGTGCGGCTGCTGCCGCTGGCCTCACCGAAAAGCGCATAGGTCACGGCGTCAAAAATGGTGGTCTTTCCCGCACCGGTATCCCCGGTGATAAGATAAAGTCCGCTGCTTCCCAGTTTCTCAAAATCCAAGGTCTCCACATCGGCATAGGGGCCGAACCCGCAGATGGTCAATTGCAAAGGTCTCATACACGCCCCTCCCAGACAGACTCCATCAGCTCCTGTGTATATGCACGCTGTACGTCACTCATGGGCTGATTATTCTGCTTTTCATAAAGTTCTTCAAAAAGTTCCAACGGTGTCTTATGTGTCACATCCGCCGCACCATCAATATTCTGCTTTGTACGGGTACGGGTATTGTCATAACTCAATTTCATGATATTGGGATAGATGACCCGAAGGCGTCCCATGGCCTCGGGTACATCCTCCTCATCGGTGAGAATGATATGCAGATAGTCATCCGTCGCTGTTCCGGCATAAAACGCCGCGTCCGTAAGCTGGGCAAATGTCCCTCGAATCTGCCGCATGTCGTGCTTGGGCTGGAGCGGCAGCGTCTCCAGGTGTACCTCGCCCTTAGCCCCCAGAGTTACCACCGTGAGGCTCTTATAGTGCTCCGCCTCCGAAAAAGAGTATTTGAGCGGTGTACCGCAGTAGCGGATACGGTTGGAGCCAATATTCTGCGGCCCGTGCAGATGCCCCAGGGCCACATAGTCAAAGGGAGCAAATACGGCGGCATCCACGTGATCGCTGCCCCCCACACTGATTTCCTCCGACTCGCAGGTGGCAGCACCGGTGACAAACTGATGGGTCAGGAGCACATTGCGATGGCACTCGTTCACCTGCATATTTTCCACCGCCACACGAACGGCATCAGTATAGCTCTCCATCGCAGCCTCCGGGAAATAGCGCCGAACGTGGGCAGGTTTGACAAACGGAAGCAGGTAAAAATCCACCGCTCCGTACTCGTCCTGTAAGGTATGCTTCTGCACGGTGCCATCATAGACAGGAGAGATATGAATGCCGGTATGCGCCATAAGGCGGCTTCCAAAAGCCAACCGCTCTGCCGAGTCGTGATTTCCGGCAATCAGGAACACCTGCCTCTGACGCTTGGCCAGGCTGCAAAGGAACTCGTCCAGCAGCGTCACCGCCTCCGCCGGCGGCACCGATTTATCGTACACATCCCCCGAGATCAACACCGCATCCGGTGTCACCTCGTCAATTCTATGAAGGATCTGCGTTAAAATATAGGCTTGCTCGTCGATCATAGAGACTTCATTGACCCGCTTACCAATATGCAGGTCAGAAAGATGTACCAGCTTCATAGTTTACCTCCCCGGCATTTTCCTCTATTATACCAAAAGCCAATCCCCTATACAATTCGGCAAGGTGCCTTTTTGCGCAATCCCCGCACGCCTGAACAGCAAAAAGCCCCCGGCTAAAGCCAGGGGATAAAATAATCTTATCCTTATTCATTTAATATGCCTTAATACGCCGCCGGGGCAGCCTCAGGGAGCAGCTGGCGGAACAGCCAATCGGTCATATCCAGAATGTACCTGCAATCCCGCTGCACATTAGCCTCGACCTCAAGATAGGACTTGTGGGCAGTGCGGAAAAAGCTGTTCAGTCCGGAAAAGTTGCCCACTCCAGCACTCTCGTCCTCTTTCAGGCGGAGGAGAAACTGCTCCTGCAAACAATCTTCATAGGCCCGGTGCGCCGCAATCGTGTCTTTAAAGCAGTTATTGTGAACATAGGTGAATGCGTCAGACGTATAGTGAATCAGCTTTCCCAAGCAATAGTAATTCCACAGATTCCATTTTCTCTTTGCATAAAGGCGATTGATATGCCGCTCGATCCAGCGATCTGCATTCTGATAGTTGTGACCATAGAACCAGCGAGCGCGGATAGAACCCTTCAAGTAGGACAAAGGATTGCGATCCGGCTGAACGCAGCCAATTAAAAATGCACGGGTATGGGAGCGCTTCGGCTGTTTTTGCAGACGGTCGATCAAGTAGTGTCCCAGCAGTCGATGACTTTCCTGTTTCATTCGCATTCCTCCAGTTTTAGTTTGAATAGTAACTTGCCGCTCGAGATGTATCATATCATAAATGGGAGGGCGAATTGTGAACAACAGAGAAAAATGCCAACAATTTTTGTTACTATTTTCTACCATCTTTTTGTATAAAAGAGTGAGAACCTACTGATCCTTGCCCCAGAAACCCGCCGCCGCTGTTTTCATAGGCTTGTCTCCTTTCATTCTCTATCCGATTTAGCCCCCCTTGTGAGCGGTAAAGTCTTTCAAAAAACAACGCAGAAAAAAGGCATAACCGACATAAACGACGGTCATGCCTTTTTCTGATTTCTTGAAACAGTTCCTTACGGACGACGGCCGCTGCAAAGATAGAAAATCGTGAAAAGCCCCGGGCCGCAGTGGGCACCGATCACAACGCCCAAGCTGGTAATGGTGATTTCTCCCACATCGGGGAAGTCCTCCAAAATACGATCCCGGATGTACTCCGCATCCTTGCGGCAGTCGGCCTGCAGAATACGGATCTCCAGCCCCTTGGTATCCACTTCGCTCAGATCCGTCTTGACGCCGTCATAGATGGTATCAAGTGCCTTTTTCCGGCCTCGCACCTTCTTAGCCACATCCAGTGTACCGCCATCCGGCACATACAATACCGGCTTGAGGGATAAAACGGAGCCCACCAGTGCCGCCGGCGTAGAGCAGCGTCCTCCCTCCTTCAAGTAATTCAGATCATCCACCGTGAAGCGATGGGCAATCTTCAGCTTGTGTGCTTCCCCCCATGCAATCACATCATCAAAGCTCATGCCCTCCTCCATACGGCGAACCATCTGCTCGACCAGCAGACCCAGACCGCCGGAGATGCACAGCGTATCCATCACATAGAACTTGCGATCCGGGAACTCGCTGCGAATCTGCCGGGCAGCCGCTTCGGCGTTGGCGAAAGAGGCGGACATCTTCTTGGACATATCCAGATAGATCACATCCTTGCCCTGTTCCAGCAGAGATTTAAAAAACTCGTGGTAGGCAAATTCAGTGATCATGGAGGTTTTGAGTCGGTCGCCCTGCCGCATACCCTCGTAGACTTTCTGACGATTTTCCTCTCGGCAGTCATCTTCAAACAGCTGATCCCCGATGGTATAGCTATAACTGATGAAGGGGATCTTATGTTCCTCCAAATATGTTCTGGGCAGATCGCAGGTGGAGGAGGTAGCAATTAAATAGTCTTGCATAAAACACCTCGTTCATTGGATTAGCGTCTTTGCGCTATCCACAGTATACCATAACACCAGCCGCTATTCACCACTATGAATGAAAATTTTTCGTTAAGCATATGGCCCCATGTCTGTCTCCAGGTGGAGAGCCGCGGCACGGCTGCCCACATCCAAGACGCATACCTCCCCGAGAAATCCGCATTGGCTCTGTGATGCCATAGCCCCCCGTGCTTACCCAAAAGCCCGCCTTATATTTTTTAGGATACCTGCCGCGAAATCACAGACGGCGTCCTTTCTTCCTCTCATGCCCACTTCCCTTTCTTTAGGCTTTCTTTCTCCTATGGCAGCCTTTCCCTACCGGGAAATGAAAGGAGGGCCAAGGGAATTCCTTGACCTGTGTGGCACTTTTCAGTATAATTAATCTATATTCCTTTTCAAGAATTTCGGAGGTATCCATGAATAAAATTGCAGGCGAATCAAAACTCACCTTCTTTGAGGCAACCAGCATTATTGTGGGACACGGCGTAGGTTCCGGAATCCTCTCCGTCCCCTATCTGGCCTCTCACAACAGTCTCCGGGATATCCTCCTGATTATGGTGTTTTGTTATCTCTTCAATGTGATTTTACACCTGATCATCGCCGAGCTCTCCTATAATAATGGCGGTGCACAGTTCATCAGCTGTCTAGATGCAGAGCTCTTCTCCGGTAAAGTGAAGAAAATTCTTACATGGGCAGCTTTCATCACGCTTGGCTTATCCGTCATATTTAATGTCAGCGCTTTTCTCACCGGTGCGGCGGCCGTTTTCCGCTCTTGGCTGGGATTGTCTGATACTGCAGGTATGCTGCTTTTCTATGTGGTAGGTGCAGGTGTTGTCTTGATCGGCATGAAGCTGGTGGGCATTTGCGAGAAAATCGCTGTAGGCTCCATGATTGCTGTGGTGGCCATTCTTGCCGCTGCCACCTTTATGTCGGAGATGAGCCCTCTGCCTACCGGCTGGCATGGTTTTAATAATGTGTTGGCGCTCTTCAGCATGGTTTCCTTCTCCCTGTCTGCCGTGATGTCCACCCCGCAGGTAGTGAAGGGGTTGGAGGGCGATGTGAAGCGTATCCGTGCCGCCATTGCCAGCGGTCTGGCCATCAATATAGGGCTGATCCTCATCATCACCATAATCACCCTGCTCGGCGCCGGGAAAAACATCACCGAGGACGGTGCATTGGTCGATCTGGCGGCACATCTGGGCGGCTGGGTCAGCATTCTCGGCTACGTCTTTACACTGCTGGCACTGGCGACCTCCTTCTGGGCCAACACGTTGAACCTGCGGGATATCGTGCACGAGCAAACCCGCTGGAACATTCACCTCAGCTGGCTGGCAGCCTCCCTGCCCTGCCTCGCCATTGCTTTTTTCGGTGTATCCACGTTTGTGGGCTTTACCCGCTTTGCCAGCATTATTCAGGTAGTGACCGGCATCGGTATCATCGTTGCCTATCACCTCTCCCGCAAGCGCCATCCATCCTCTAATCTGGCTGGTAAATTTGGCGCACTGCCTTTTCAAATTCTGGTGGTGCTGTGCACCCTGCTTGCCAGCATTGGTGCTATGCTTCCAGTGAAATAAAGGAGCGTTACTATGAAAATTTTCCTGCTGCTCCTCTTCCTCCTTCTGTTTATTTTCATGGAAGAGCTGTATCGTTACATCTTCTGCCGCAAAAGCTCCGCCCTCTTCACACTGCTCTTCGACAGCAAGGGGCACGAAGCGAACTATTACCTCGCCCGAGATACGGCATCCGCTCGTCTGCGGGACATTCCCTGCGAAACATACACCATTGCCGGAGGGCATGGCGAAACATTGAAAGGATTTTATTATCCCTGCGGCGCAAACGGCAAAAAGATTGTCTTTCTCATTCACGGCTACCGTTCCAACCATCTGGAAACAGGCGGTCTCTTTTACGACTATTACAAGAGCCGCGGCATTGACTTTTTCTGCTGCGACCACACTGCCTCCGGCGAAAGCGGCGGGCGTTTTATCGGCTTTGATGTCTGGGAGAGTCAGGACTGCCTGCGTTGGATTGATTTTCTCCGCGAAAAATTCGGCAATGATATAGAGATTATGCTCCACGGCTTTTCTATGGGCGGTGCTACGGTGCTGCAAATGAGCAGTCACTGTCCGGAGAACGTGAAGCTGATTGTCTCCGACAGCGGCTATCGGAACGCCAAGGCCTCCATGGATCACCAAATCGGCCCGCTGTACCATCCCCTGCGGCTCATCAATCGCCTGGTGGCCGGCTACGATTGGAACGACTCCGATGTAACCCAAAGTCTTGCCGCCTCTCGTATTCCCATCCTCTTCGTCCACGGACAGGATGACAAACTGGTTCCCTATGAAAATGGGCCACAGCTCTATGAAATGTATCAGGGGGAGAAAGACTGCTTTTTCCCACCCAAAACGCGGCATATTGAAAGTATATATACCTACCCCCAGGAATACATGGAGAAGCTGGACGGCTTCATCGGGCAACACATGACACCGTAAATGACAAGGACACTGTCGGCACTCAGCCGACAGTGTCCTTGCTTGTTTCCACCGCTTTTCCATTTCACCGGTCCAGGCAACTTACCTCACTTGTACATCTTGTGGGGCGGCATCTTTTATGATATAGTATATGAATGTCCTTGCTAACCCTATCCGGGAAATTAGCTGTATGCGAAAGGAGTGGACGATCTGTGTCAAAGCAAGTAGATTTGTTAAAGGGAACTATTTTCTCCACGCTGACTGCGCTGGCACTCCCCATCATGGGATCTCAGCTGATGCAGATGGCCTACAACCTGACGGATATGCTTTGGATTGGCCGCATTGGTGTGGACGCTATGGCGGCTGTAGGGGCTGTGGGACTTTTCATGTGGCTTTCCAACGGACTTGCCATCTTAGGGCGCATGGGCGGACAGGTTTTGGTCGCTCAGAACATCGGTTCCGGAGATAAGGCGCGAGCCGGACGCTTTGCTGCGGGTGCACTGCAAATTGGTGCTGCGTTGGCGCTGGGCTATACACTGCTCCTCACCTTAGCCTCCGGCCCGCTGATCGGCTTTTTTAAGCTCAATAGTCCGCAAGTCACCGCCGATGCCCGTATGTATCTGATCCTTATCGCACTGGGTATGCCCTTTTCTTTCCTCAATCAAGTGCTGGTTGCCTTGATCACTGCCACCGGCAACAGTCGTACCCCTTTTCTGGCTATGGTCTGGGGACTGGGAATCAACATGATTCTTGACCCCCTTCTGATTTTCGGTATCCGTGGTTTTCTGCAGTGGGGTGTAGCCGGTGCGGCACTGGCCACCACTTTGGCTCAAGGCGTTGTCTTTTTCATTCTGTGCCGTTACGCACTGCAGGATCAGTATCTTTTCCCCCATGTCCATCTCTTACAGCGTACCTCTGGTGCGGAGCTGCGGCAGCTGCTGCGCATCAGTGGCCCGGCAGCAGCGCTGAATGTGGTGTTCCCCCTTGTCAGTATGGTACTTGCCCGCATGGTAGCTGCCTTCGGCGACAGTGCTGTGGCCGTGCAGAAAGTCGGCAGTCAAGTAGAGTCACTCAGCTGGATGACCGCCGATGGCTTTGCCGCCGCCACCAACAGCTTCGTGGGGCAAAACTATGGTGCAGGCAATTTGCAGCGGGCAAAAAAGGGATTTTATGTCTCTTTTTCTCTCATGTCCCTCTGGGGCATCTTCTGCACGCTGCTGCTGGTATTTGCTGCCGGCCCCATCTTCCAGATCTTTATCCCCGACCTTGAGGTACTGCCTATGGGCGTGGATTATTTGGTCATCATTGGTATTTCCGAACTCTTTATGTGCTGGGAAATCCTCATTGAGGGGGCTTATGCCGGCTTCGGCCACACGCTTGCCCCCAGTATCATCTCCAGTGTTCTCACCGTTGCACGCATCCCGCTGGCCGCAGCGCTCAGCGTCACTGCATTGGGTCTGTCCGGCATCTGGTGGAGCATCACCTTATCCACCATAATTAAGGGGATAATCTTAACCGCCATGTTCTTCCTCTTCCTGCGCAAAATCGTCCGGCGGAACAGTATTTGCTAATATGCTGACATACAGGAAGTCCCGTTCACCGCAAAGGTGAACGGGACTTTTTTTATGCAGCAAGGCAGCGATCCCATCATTCAATATCCGTATCGCACGCCCACTCCTTTCCGGGAGTGTTTACACCATTACTCAGACAGGAAATCTATCGCAAACTGAGCCATAACACATGCTCCACGCTGCAAAATATCCTCATCAATATCATATTTCTCATGGTGATTGGTGTAAGTGCAGCCTTTTTGGGGATTACTGCTGCCGACAAACCCAAATACACCGGGGACTACACTCATGTAATTGGCAAAATCCTCGCTGCCCATCATGGTAGGCAGATGCCCCAAAGCCTCTGCACCATACAGCTTCTTGACGGCATTTTGTGCCAACTGCACCAGATGCTCGTCCGTATTGAGCAGCGGATCCACCACATCCTCGTATGTCAGCCTTGCCGTGACGCCCAGCGCCGCTGCCGTATGCTCCACGATACGGCGCATCACCTCTTCGTGCCGCTCACTGGTGAAGGCACGCAGCGTACCGTCCATATGGACGCGATTGGGGATCACATTGCAGCGGGTCCCTCCCTTAATGGTACCGATGGTAAGCACCAGGGGATGGAGGGGATCGTTGACCCGGGAAACATACTGCTGTAAATTCATGATGATGGAGGCGGCAGCCGTAATCGCGTCAGCTCCTAAATGGGGCGCTGAACCATGGGCACTGACACCTTCCACGGTAATGCCAAATAGTCCGGCATAAGCCATTCTCTTCCCCATAGTAAAATCCATATAAGGCGCTGCCATATCGCCCCAGACGTGGTTGCCATAGATGGCATCTACGCCTTCCAACGCGCCGCCCTCAATCATCAATCGAGAGCCGCTGACCAGCTCCTCCTCCGGTTGAACAATCAAACGAACTGTGCCGCACAGCTCCTCTCTCACCTGCATGAGAATCTTGGCAGCCCCCAGCAAAATAGCAATATGGGCGTCATGACCACAGGCGTGCATCACGCCCTCATGACAGGACGCAAAAGGCTGCCCCGTCTCTTCGTGCACAGGCAATGCGTCAATATCGGCACGCAGTGCCACCGTCTTACCGGGCTTGCCGCCGTGAATATCCGCGATCAAGCCATAGCAATGATCAAAATCACGGATATCTGTCATGCCCAGCGCCACCAGATCCCGGTGGATGGCATCACGTGTTCCCTTTTCCTGCTTGGACAACTCCGGATGGGCATGGTAATAGCGACGGCGCTCAATGATATAACTTTCCGCTTCCTTGGCCAGTGCTTTCATATCCATAGGGAAACTCCTTTCTCACAGACAAAGAACATACCTGCGCTCCACAAAAATTACTCTGCTGCGGTCTCTGCCAAGAAATCGGCAGCAAATTTAGCGGCTACAGCAGCACCACGCTGCAGAATATCCTCGTCCACATCGTACTTCTCATGGTGATTTCCGTAGACGCAGCCCTTTTCCGGGTTACGGGACCCTACAAAGCCAAAGATATAGGGGGTGCCACGCTCACCGAAAATAGAGAAATCTTCACTGCCCATCAAGGTGGGCATATGCCCCAGAGACTCCTGACCGTACATGCTGACCACGGCATTCTGGGCAATGCGGAGGAGCTGCTCGCTGCTGTTAATCACGGGTTGGGTCATATACTGATAGGAGAAGGTTGCCTTGGCACCGAAAGCCGCTGCCGTGCTCTCAATTACACGGCGCATCTCATCTTCCACCTTGGTACCGGTAGTAAAGGTGCGAACCGTACCTTCCAATCTGGCGTGGCCGGCCAGCACGTTCCAGCGGTTGCCGGCTGTCACCTTCCCCACGGTAATCACCAGCGGATTGAGCGGATCATTGCTGCGGGAGACGATCTTCTGCAGGGCTTCCACAATGGAACAGGACACCATCACGGCATCAATCCCCTCGTGCGGAGCGGATGCGTGAGCAGAGTGCCCCTCTACCTCGATTTGGAAGCCATGGCAGCAAGCCATACGGTTTCCAGCGCTGAAATCTATGTAGGGTGCATCAAAGCTGCCCCAGACGTGAACCCCGTAAATGGCAGCCACGCCGTCCATCACACCGGCATCGAGCATCTTTCCGGCACCGGTGGCAGTCTCCTCAGCGGGCTGGAACACCAAGCGCACGGTACCACACAGTTCGTCCTTCATCTCGTTGAGAATCTTGGCAGCCCCCAGCTGCATGGCAATATGGTTGTCGTGACCGCAGGCGTGCATCTTCCCCTCTACTTGAGAGGCAAAGGGCAATCCGCTTTCCTCCTGGACAGACAGGGCATCAATATCCGCGCGCAGCGCCACCATCTTACCGGGCTTACCGCCGTGGATATCGGCATACAGGCCATAAAAGCCCTCCATCTCGTGTATGTCGGTAATGCCCATGGCCTGCAAATCCGCTTTGATCTTAGCGGTGGTCTCCTTCTCTTCACCTGACAGCTCCGGACAAGTGTGGTAGAACCGGCGACGCTCGACAATGTAAGGGGCATATGCCTCAGCAAGTGCTTTGATATCCATAGGGACACATCCTTTCAAATGACTAAATTAACAATAATTACTTATAATGTAAATGATAAAAACAAAGCAGTCCGGCTTTATGCCGGACTGCTGATTTTACTGCAGCCAGCTCAAATTAAAGGAGGCTCTGGAAAACACCGGCAACGATCACAGAAGTAATCGTCACAGTCACAAAACCACCCACGATCATGGGCGGGAACATCTGATTCATCAGATATTCCTTCTCCTCCGGACTTTGTGCCAAAGCATCGCAAGTATTCTCCGTAATAATGGCATTGGGCGGGAATCCGTAGAGAGCAGTCAGTCCGGTAGCCAGCGCCATGAGGAAGTGAATCTTCAATACCTTGGAGATAATGAAGATAAACAGTGCCATACCGGCAACGCCTACCACAATCAATAGCAGCATGGGGAAGAGGATGCTCTTGAGCATCTCAGGCGTGCAATCCTTCAAGCCATCAAACACATACATCATCAGTGCAAACATAATGATACCGTAAGAATTCGCTTTATTCAAGGAGCTGGCATCCAAAAACCCGATGGAGGTAAAGATAATACCGAAAATCAAAGCCCACACGGCACCAGAGATCTTCATATTGACAACAGGAATCATCACATCGCCCATCAATGTTGCCAACCAGCTCACCACAGCCAAACGGCCTAAGATCATGACCGGGGTGTTCCACTTAGCAGGGATCTCGGGGAGCAATTTTTTCTTAGCAGCAGGTGCTTCGGCCAACTTGCCGCTTTCATCAGCGTTGTTATTACCAACAGCAACGTGGGTACCATTGGCGCGAAAATCCTTCAGCAGCCGCTTGCCCTCCAACTGAAGGCACACAGAAGTCAGGGGATAACCGGCAAAGCCCTGTACACAATACATAGCGATGGCAAAGACGGCAGCTTCTTTTAATCCAGCCTCCATCGCAGCATCACGCATGGTCACCGCAGCCACGATACCACCTGTCAGAGGCGGCAGACCGGCAACCACATATTCTCTGCCGATGATACCGGGGAGAATCAGCAGTGCCAAAATACACATGCCCGCCAGACCCGCAAGGCACACAAGCACTGTTTTCCATTGCTCCAGCAGCTGCTTCATACTAATGACTGTCCCCATGTGGACCAGCAGCAGGTAAATACCAATGGTGCTGCCGAAAGGAATCAGCATGGAGTCGGTGATGACTTCTTTGGGAACAATAGTCCAGTAGCCCACCAACAAAACCATGGCAGTAACGAACACCGAGGGAATCCAAGCCTTCGTCAAGTTGGATACTGCTTCACCGAGCAAATACACGGCTGCACAGATCACAAAGGCAAGTGCGAAGTTGTACATACATCTCTCTCCTTTTCTTTCTCCTAAGTCGAATTTATCGTCAAATTTTTCTACTGGCGATAAGTTGATGTTGCTAAAGTACCACGTAGGGTGAAAAATGTCAATATTCTCGATCCATCGGTCTACCCTGAAAACACATATTTCTGATAGAATCCCCCCCTTTGGAAGTTTTATGTTATGGATTTTTATTCGGTAACGTGAAATATTTTCCCGGTAAAATAGAGACACAGCAGGAAGCTCTCTCTTTTTTTATTGATTTTACACAAGTGATGAATAAAACGCCTCTCTTTCTTTAGACATAGCAATAATATTTGCTTATCCAGGAAATTTTTTCGTAATATGTTCCATTTTTTCTTTACACGAAACTAAGCTTTCACAAAGATACTCCATTTCCAAAATAAAACGTTGACAAATCAACAACAATCGTGTACACTGCAACAAGTTGATCTATCAACATCAAGGAGTGAGCAACATGATCCAACGCTATACACAATTCAAAGCAACCATTGCCTGCATTGATAAAAGCATACAGAAACTAGAACGGCAGGAAATGGAGCGTTTTGGGCTCAAAGGCCCCCACGTCCAATGCTTAATGGCCATCAGCAGTCACGAAAAGGAAATAACAGCCGCCACGCTTTCCCGCATCTGCAATAAAAATAAGGCCGCCATCTCCCGCTCCCTTGCCCAGCTGGAGGATAAAGGACTTGTGCTCCGCCAAGCAGGATACCGTGGCTATCTGACACTGACAGAGCAGGGGAAGGCGGTCACCCAGCGCATCTCCCAGACGGCGGAAAGAACGGTAAAAGCTGTCAGTCTTGATTTTGACGAAGCTGGACGCACGGCCTTTTATCAAGCATTGGAGCGTATCGCCTGTAACTTACAAAGCATTTGCGAAGAAGGAGTAAACGACAAATGAGAGTAAAGATCATGGTAGATTCCACTGCCGATATGGCACAGGAAGTGGCCGAACAGTTAACATCTGTTCCCCTTTCCGTCCATTTCGGTAAAGAGGAATATCTGGACGGGATCACCCTCAGCCGCCAACAGTTCTATGAAAAACTCATTGAGAGCGATGTGATGCCTACCACCAGTCAGGCATCCCCCCATGCTTTTTATGAGGCCTATGCAAAGGCCGTGGCAGAAGGTTTTGAGGTCGTTGTCATTACGATTTCCTCTATGCTATCCGGCACCTATCAATCCGCAGTCATCGCCGCAGAGGACTTTCCCGGCCGCATCCACGTAGTAGACAGCCATTCTGTGACTGTGGGCACTGGTATTCTGGCGGAATATGCGCTGCAATTGGCACATCAGGGCTTGGACGGCGCCGCCATCGCTCAAAAATTAGAAGAGAAGCGAGAAGAGGTACGGGTAATCGCTCTGCTGGATACGTTGGAGTATCTCAAGCGGGGCGGACGCATTTCCAAGACGGCAGCTTTGGCCGGCGGACTCCTAGCCATTAAGCCGGTAGTGGAGCTAAGAAACGGCGAAATTCATATTCTGGGCAAAGCCAGAGGTTCCAAGCATGGCAATAATCTTCTGGTGACAGAAATTGAAAAAGCCGGCGGCGTAGACTTCTCCATGCCGCTGCTGCTGGGCTATACCGGACTGGATGATCATCTGCTGCAAAAATATGTAACCGACAGCAGATCTCTCTGGGCAGACCATGCAGCACAGCTGCGTTCCACACTGGTAGGCAGCGTAGTAGGTACTCACGCAGGCCCCGGGGCTGTTGCTGTGGCCTTTTTCCACAAATGATCCCTATGCCGATAGAAAGAACCGCCGCAGTTCAGTGAACTGCGGCGGTTTTCGGTCTTTTCTATGTATCAAAAAGCAATGTGCATGGAAAGCGCCACCACACAGAGAATCGCGGTGAGGGGCACATATAGATATCGTCCCACAAAGTACCAGCCATTCCCCTTTTGGTATCCGCCCCCCTTGTTGATTTCAAAGAGGAATTCCTCCTTCTTCATGACCCAGAACCAAGATACGGCACCCAGCATAGCGCCCACAGGGATAATGTAAATGGAAACGAAGTCCATCCACGGGCCCCAGCGCAAAATGGCCTCCATGTTCACACCGATTCCCAGACACACAATACACATCAGCACCAGCACCATGTTCCGATTCAGGCGTGGGAATTTGTGGCATAGGGACTCGCCCACCGCCTCAAACATATTTTGCAGTGAGCTGACACCGGCAAAGATCATGGCCACATACAAAATGACTGCAAAAAGCCGTCCCAGCGGGATATCCTGCAGAATGGTAGGCAATACCACGAAAAGGAGTCCAGGGCCACCAGCCACGTCCAAATCATAGGCAAAGCAGGCCGGAATAATGACCAGCGCCGCCACCAGCGCTGCCAGTGTATCAAAAAGTGCCGTTTTCAGGCCCAGCGGCACGACACTCTCCTCATCATCCAGATACGCACCGTACACAATCATGCCGCTGCCGGTAATCGACAGAGAAAAGAAGGCCTGTCCCATGGCCCCAATCCACACCATAGGATTGCGCAGTGCCTCCCACCGGGGGAGCAGCATAAAACGGTAGCCCTCCCAGACATTGGGCAGAAATGCCACCCGGATCGCCAGTGCCAAAAAGATCAAGAAAAAGAGAGGCATCATGATTTTATTCGTCTTTTCAATGCTCTTCGCTCCTAAAAACAGAGTCAGCAGCGTTCCCACCACCACAATCACATGGTAAGGAACCACGGAGTAGGAGTTCAGAGAAAAGTTCTCAAACCACGATACCGCATCTACCTCCATCAGCGTGCCCGTAAGGGAATTAAAAAGGGCTTTGAGCACATAGGCCACAATTACCGCATAGCCCACGGCAATGCACATGGATCCCGCCAAGGGAAGCCATGCGATCACACCGCCAGCTTTTCCCATTGCTTTGCCTCGTGTCCCCCATGCATTGGCATAAGAGCCCAATGTTCCCGTGCGGGAACGCCGCCCAATCGCAAACTCCGCAGGCAATCCCACAAAACTGAAAAGAAACACAAAGAAGAGATATAGCAGCAAAAACGCACCTCCGCCATTACTGCCAAGCTTACTGGGAAAGCCCCATACATTGGCCATACCCACGGCAGAACCTACAGAGGCCAGAATAAAGCCCCATCTACTCCCAAACTTTCGCTCATGCTGCTGATGCTTTCCCATGTCACTGTCTCTCCCTTTATCGTCGCAAAGATTGCGCGAATCACATAAAATTTTAATGTATTGCTTCTATTGTTCCCTATTTCCCGGTAAATGTCAACCCTAAATTAGCAAGAATTTAACAAATTACAGCAATACAGGTAAAATTTCTTTCCCATTCCACGGAAAATACCCCCCGGCATCAAAATTCCCGATTCCGCTGCTTGTACCGCCATTCCGGGTACATCTCGTACATGATCGCCAGAAGGCTTCTTTGGAACCACTCGCCCAGCGAGTGGTTTTCTGCATACAAAAAGGCACAACCGAAGTTGTGCCTTTTACGGAAACTATGTAATAGCCAATGCAGCTTTGGAAAAAGAGAAATTCCTCTCTCGCCGTTTGTCTCTGCTGTTTCCTTGCTGCGTACATATAATGCGGGCAGAAATCACTTATGGATGGCATATCCCGCACGGAGAATATCCCCGATGGATCAGATCGCTGCGTGACCCCTGAAAGCTCTCCTGATTCTCCTTTTTGATCTGTGCTACGCCGGAGCAATCGGGATGATGAAACTTTTTGGATTTGGTGTTCAGGATATAGTCATTTACCTCCCCCGATTCTGCGGCGTCCAGTGTGCTCTCCCCGGTGGCATAGTCGATCACCACGCCTGGCTGGGCATTATAGGCGAACACGCAGTAACAGATCCCGGCACCGTCATCCTCCACGGAATAGCCTTCCATCAGCACGCCGCTGGCCACAAGGTTGTTTCCCTCAAAAATGGGGGTGACGCGGTACATAACATGATTGCCCGTTTCCTTAACGTAGTCTGCCACCATATTTTCAAATGGCAGCATCCCCTCTATATTCAGATATCTGGTGCCGGTAATCAAATTGCTCTTGTTGTCATTTTCACCGGTGAGCTGAAATCCGATAAGATGACACCGATTGTAGAGATACTTGCCATCTACGCAATCATACTTTGCAGTATGCCAACCTGTAGGCTTCACGCCGCCAATAGAACCCCGCTCTTCATTGGGCATCAGATCTCTCCCCACGCTGGCCACTGTCACTCCACAGCGTCCCAACACATCCAGCGGCGCATAGGACTCAAAGCTCGTGGTTGTGAGTTCCTCCTTTGTAAAATATGGCTGGTTACCATGAACTGCTACATAGGGCTCTCCGGAAAATGCCGGAATCTGATCCAAAGCAATCGGGGCACTCCCTGCGCCACAGCCGACGACGATGGTCAGCACCAGCAGCAGTGCCCCAAAAATAGATAACAGTTTATCTCTCATCTCTCGTATACCTCCATTGTGATTCGCTCATGTGAATTGCCCGTGAATTCCTCTGTCTCTTTACATTTCCAGCCATGTGCAAGCAATGGAATGTCGAAATACATATCTGCCGGATAAACCCGATTCCATTGAAAGATGATCATACGTTCGATTCCAGCCTCATAGGGCAGCAGCGCTGTATCCTCCACGAAGCAGTAGTCCCCGCTCCGGGCTTCCGAAAGGAAGTTGTCATCTATATGAATCTCCGGCACAACCTCGCAGGCAAACTGCGTGGCGGAATAGGAATTCATCCAGAGTTTTTCCCCTTTGCATAATGCCAAAATTCGATCCCGCACCGCGCAATCTGCACTCTGGCGTCTGTGATTAAAAAGCATTCCGCCCCTTTCATCAAGGCAAACAATCATATGCATCTTAGCTTTTCCCTCCTTTTCCCTTCTTGCTTGTCAAAATGTCATCCAACCATCTACTATATCACATTTTAACATTACTTCTATCCTCTTTTCTGTACACTTCTTTCGATGGAAAAACGAGCCCCTTTATCTATTTTCATCAAGCAAAAAGGAAAAGACTTAAAAACCTTAGTTTTCAAGTCTTTTCCTCATCAAGATAAACATGGGGCAGTACGGATACGTTCATCCATGGCCTGTCGTGTTCTTCTCGACGACAGGATACCGGTCGACTTGATTTTGCAGCGTACAACGTACCGTAACACGTGCCTTCCCGCCATAAGTGCAGGTAAACAGGCTCAAATCATAATCTCTACGAATCATTTCATCTACACTTGCAGCGCCAAGAACCAACAGTTCCTCTACCCGATAGTTAAACTTGTTTCCCACCGCATCCGTCAGTATGATCTCATCCCCTTGGCGTAAACGATCGATACGTCCAAAATGTCTGCGATAGTTATGCGCCAAAATCACCAGTCCGCCGTCCTGAATACTCCCAGAATAAACACATGGGGTATTAAGCAGTTTTTCATAATCCCAATCTGCCTGCACTGGCAGAGTCAAATCAAGTGAAGGAATAGTCAGCACTCCTAGATAGTCAACGCCATTCCATTCCATCTGTTGAATCGGTTGGCGCTGATTGCCAGCTGCATTGCGATTTTCTTCTATTTTCCGCTGCACAGCTAAAAGGGCAGACTCGCTTCTTTCTCCAGCAGTCCGCTCCAGACTACTGTTGTATCCCAGCAGCAAAAGGCCGCCTAAAATCAGCAGGCCTCCCAAAATCATGAACGCCCTACCTAAAGATACTGTCTTCATAGATGTTTAATCCTGTTTTCCCCTGCGTACAATCCCATAGCCAATCACCAGCAGGCACAACCCCGCAATCACCAATACAGGCACCGGCCACTGTACCATCCCCGTCTGTGGTAACTCCGGGTCGGGCGTTGTCGGCGGCGGTATCGGAACAGGATCAGACTGCCAACTGCACTTGGGAATCACACTTACTGAGTATTCCCAAGTTCCGTTTTCCGGCTCATAACTGGGCAAATAGACCAGCACCGGTGACATTTTCAGATTTACTGGTTCCTCTTGCTCCCATTTCATCAACAGATAAACACCGCCGCCCAAATGATCAAAATGGATGCTGCTATCCTCGCCAGCCTTTTGCATTGCCAGCGGAAGCAGGTTAGGTGTAGTTTCAGACACTGAGCCGGGGTATTGCACACGCGCGCATAGTTCCTCCAGCACATTACGTATTTCTTCCTGAGTCAGCCCGTCAAAGTTTAAGTCTCTATAAAGTGCTACTGGTTCCATATGCACATTGCCTGTTTCATCCATCTCGGCTGCAGCAACCTGATATAAATAAATCTGTGCGTCATACACTTCGTTGGAATTAGGTACTTTCATGTCCAGTTCAATACTAAACGTCTCTGAATCAAGAGGGGCAGCAGCAACAGTTATACGCAGTGCTGGAAGTAAAACTAGCACAGTAAGCAACATTATGACCACATTCTTTTTGTTCCCTGTCATAAATTCTCTCCTTTCGCTTTGGCGTTTACAAAATACGATCAGGTTCATCTTTCTTGCATATGACTATGTGCTGCGCTGCTTTTTCCGCTTCGCTTTCTTCTTTTTCCTTTTTTACACTTGCTGCTATCATAAAGGAATAGGCTCGTCCCCAGAGCCACTACTACTGGCAGGGACAAAATGGATGCAACCAGCAGTGGATCCACCTGCATGGCATCCGCCGTCACATGATAATTCGTCTGCGCATTTACTTCGCTATTTTCTATTCGCCTGCCACGAACTAGCATTCGGTGTGTATTTATCCCATAGGGCGTACATGTAACCAGTGTGCAAAAATCCTGGTCTGGCTGAATCTCCAGTTCTGTGAGATCCTGCGGCTCTACAATTCGGATCTGATCTACCCGGTAAGCGAGCGTTTCGTTGAGTACATGCACCGTAAATACATCCCCCTCCGAAACCTGGTCGAGGTCTGTAAATAATCGGGATGTGGGCAGCCCCCTGTGCCCATTGATCACCGCATGGGTACCGGGACCGCCGATAGGCAAAGACGACCCAGGCATCGTTCCCACACCCACCTGCAGCACAGCGGGGCTGTCCCCCAGATAAAGCGGCAGCGTAACATGGATGGAGTTGATTTCCAGATAGCCCACCGCTCCGCCAGTAGACCCTAGCAGATGAAGATATTGATCCAGTTCTTCGTCTTTCATGGCAAATCGGCCTTGATCGGATCTGATACGTTCATTATACGCCTGGGCCTCAGTCATCATGGCATTGTAGGCAGCAGTGTCAATTTTATTCGTTTGTTCCACATAAGATGCGATGGCTTTAGATTGGCTTTTTTCGTTTATATAGTTGCTTACGGTTGGATAGAGCAGCACGGAGAGCCCTGTGAGAAAAACCAAAAGGATCAGAATTGTGGATAGGTGCTTTTTCATAGATCTCTCCCCACCGCCCATCAGGGAGCGGAGACCCTGTGGTCTCCGCTCCGCTGAGTTCGTATTGTTTCATTAAACACGGTTTCACACCGCAATTTTGGATGATAATTTATTTTTCTATGCGCTTTTTAGCAATCAGTGCCACCGCAGCACCCGCCATCAACAAACCACCGACTACATAGAAAATAGTCGTACCAATACCACCGGTGGACGGCAGCTCTGTACCGGTTTTGTTGACAATATCCAGCACAAAACCTGTACCTTCCGTAGACGAAACTGTCTCACCATTCATCTTAATCGTCGGATTAATGCGGTTTCCAGCCTCATCAAATGCCTGCTGGTAATATTTTGTTCCTTCTTTATCATTTAGATTTTCAATAATCTCCACCTTAACAGGTTTCAGCAGCTTATTGTAGCCATTGGGCGCTTGCAGCTCCTGCAGATAGTACGTGCCCGCAGCCAAACCCTCGATGGTTACCTCGCCTGCGGAGATGGTAGATGTCTTGGTAGATCCCTCAGCAGCCGTTTCATTGGCCTGTGCCAAACGATAGGTATTACCAGTCTTGATAAACTCCATTGCTCCATCAGAGCAATCTTCGTTCTTGTGCAATGCAAAGGTGGCCTCATTCAGAACAGTTCCCTGCCCATTTGTCTTCTTCACCCCAAACTCATAGTTTGCCACCTTAACGCTATGCTCGGGAGTTTTACCATCAGGAGTAGACACGCTGGGATTGGTCTTGTACTCCATGAACACCTTATTCTCCATGCTGCCCGTTGCTTTAGCAACCGCATCATATGTAAGCACGAATTTTGTGCCGGCAGGATAAACAAAATCCGTATTATCTCCGTTGCGTTTATTCAGAGTTTTTTCAGGAATGGTAACGGTAAGGTTATTTCCCTCGGGTACAACCACATAGTCTGTTCCTGGATCGAGCTCAGTTTCATTGACAGTGATCTTCACTGTGCCCTCCTCCAGCTCCAAGCCAGTCATCGTATCCTTAATCACATAATCCCCCCATACATATCCACCTTTGGTAACAGGGATTGTAAAATGAACGACCTCACCATATGCTGCATGTGTTTTATCAGCGCTTTTCTGGACATCAGGTGCAGTATTCTTCTCGTACATGACGGCGTTCTTATTGGTGGTATCCAAAGCCTGCAAAGCTCCCGTGTCGGAGGTCACCAGGTAATAACCCAGAGGAAGATTCGAAAAGGTCAGGACAGGTGCCGTTCCGGTAGGGGTATAAGCATGAACTCTGTTTTGCTCTGCATATACCTTTGCTTTCTGCGCAAGCTGCTGCATACCAGCAGCCGTTTCGTCGCGCAGAGATACACTCCCATAGTCCCGATCAATTGTAACCAAGTCCTTACCCTCGCCTGTGGTAAAGAACGTATCCCACGCAGCGTTTACAGTGTAGGCATAGTGCCCTCCCTGCTCATCGAAGCTTAAGTCAAACATTCGATATGCCTGATAATTTTTTCCGTCCTCTGCATTTTTAATAGTGATGGTTCCTTCCTCTGTTACCGGTGATGCAAACACCGGAACTGCAAGAACCAGCACCAACCCCAGGGCAAGCATCAAACTTAACATTCTTTTCATCTTCTTCATGCGAAACTCCTTTTCCTTGTTATTTTAGTTTGTACTTCGTACATTCATTTTTCGATCAAACTGTCTGGCCACCGGTAGGCCTTCTATGTCTTATGTATTCCTGCTCTTCCTTTTTTGAACGTGCAAAAGCACTCCGGCTGTACACAGCAAGATAGCTCCCAGTAAGTAATAAGGTATGCGCCCATGTCCACCAGTCTCTGGGATTTCTACGCCGGTCATGTTTATACATTCAACCAGATAAGGTTGCCCGCTGTTTGGCTTTAATAGAATGGTCACACTGTCACCCGGGGTTTTGTTCATGGAAACTGCATACCCATCATGATTAGTTTCCTGAACGACCACATTGATACCGTTCGGCAAGCCTTTGAGCGTCAGCATTTCTCCATGCTTGAGCTGTACATCCGCTGTATAGTCCGTACCATTCTGTGCAAAATTTAAAACCTTAGAAACTGCACTCCCGTTTTCCGTTTGAATCTCTGCGTGCATCTCACCGCCGGTAAAGCTTTCGGGCTTTTTCAGCGTAATGCTGAAGTCAAACAGTCTTTCTTTATCAGCATCCGTTGGATTCCCGTTCGGTTGATCGGTGCGTTTTACCGTTTTTATGATTTGCAGGGTGCTTGTTGCCTGCATCTGGCTTTCGTTTGTGCAAACCACTTTGAGCACACTGTCCTTGTGGATTTGGGCCTGCGTACTGAAAATCTCATTTCCTTCCTCAACACGCTCTCCTTCTTGGAAGCTGACATGATAATTTCCGATTTGATCTTGCGTCAGGTCTTCCCGCACGTTCATGGAGTACCCCTCAGGCAGGCCCGTAATCACAACAGTTTCACCGGGATAGAGGAAGATTCCGGTTCCGTACATCTCTCCTCTGTTGGGACTTCCCTCTGTTCCGCCGCTTGTCGTTGTTGGCGTAAATAAGAGTTGCTCTTTCAAAGCCCCGTTTTGTGGTGTTCCTAGCTCTTGGCGTTCCCCGTCCGGAGTACCATAGTATGTTGCCTGACAGGCAACTTGCGGCTTATATCCACCATTTGTATTGTCGGTATAATAATCTTGGATGGATAAATAGAAATGGAACTGCGTGTTGTTGGGAGGTTGGACTGAACCGGTAACCACTTTTGTTAGTGCAAACGAGCCATTGGGCATAAGGATTGCATTACCGCGGTTTGTCACCGTAATGTTGTGCACCTCATTGTTCTGTGCCTGCACATCTATCAACGGTTCGCTCTGGCTGATCTGCCGCCTTTCCCGCTGCTCGATTTCCAGCTTATAATCCACTGTAAAGCCTTCGTTCCGATGGATTTCCTCCACGCTGTACACTCTCTCAGAATCCAGTACTAAATGGATCGTCTCATCTGCGCGAATTTGAATGACGCCGTCGGCATTTGTAATAGTTTGCGGAGCACTCTCTATGCCATTTGCTATGATTGTATACTGCGTTCCTTTTGGAAGCGGAACAATTACATCGTTGCTGTTTCTCATCTTGATTTGCATATCAAACAGCATATCTGCCGGTGCAAAACCCTGCACCACCTTTTTGATGTACAGCTCAGGAGAAAGAATTGGATCACCTACGTTGGTGATGGTGATTTCGTGCATGCTGCCCGCTTTAACCCCTTTTTCATAGCCAATCCCCGTCTGCTGATCTGCCTGCTGGGTGTTTTTATCAGCTTCCAACTGCTCCTCGCCAGCGGGATTGGTAACCTTCCCCGTATAGCTTACGGCATATATCCCTTCTTGCTCTTGGCTCAGCACCTCAGAGACTCTGTATTTAGTTCCTGGCAGAAGCTTCAGATGAATGCTCTGGCCATGCTCAATGGATATCTGCCCATTTGCGTTTTCTTCCAAATGGAGCGTTGGCTTTTCCTCATCTGACGGGAGGCGATCCCCTGGATTCAAGAGCCAATACGGGGAACCGTCGCCAAGAGGAATCCAATTCTCCTTCATCTCATCCCACAGTTCAATTTTTACAGAAAACGCCTCTCCCAAAACCGGAGTGCTTCCATCTGTGTGCATTGCCTGTTTGGTGATATTCAGACTGGCCAGCTGACCTAAGTCATTTTCAAAGTCGATCCAGTTAAACTCATTATTTCTCCCCGAAAATAGTGTGGCTTGGTACATTGTCTCAACGTCTTGGACAGTTTTTGCAAGTTGCGTTTCCGTTTTATCTGTGTGGAAAGTATATCCTGGTAAATCATAGAGTGGCGGAACTATTTTTCTTGTGTCTCCCGCAGCACTATCTGGCACCTCCAGATAGGTTCCCTCTTTCTCAGCGGCACCGTCCCAGGCCTTTACTACCGGCAGAACACTATCGTTCCGAACAATTTCGCTGATGAAGATTTTGACCTTACTTTGATCTGTCATACCAGCATCTTTTAAATCGATTGCACTTACAAAATCTGCACGTTGTCCGGCTTTGAGCCAAAAACATCCATTCTCATCGGTTTTTCCGGCCCCAACAGGTATACCTCCTGTGGTCGGATCTCCGTCAGCCTCCCATTGGATAATCGTAAATGGGGCATAAGCCAGCGGAACCCGCTTTGCTTGCGCGTCCTCCTTCTGCGGCATTTCCACCTCAGCCTTAAATTGATAACTCATATGGTCTGTTGGTACCGCAAATGAGTTCTCGGAAAGACGCTTGCCGACCACCAAACCGTGTGCTACGGGAACCAGGTTAAATGTAATCTCGCAGTTGGCCGCTCCCTTACCGCGTTCCAAATAAAAGAATTTAAATGTGTGCTTGCTGAATTTGCCAAAACCAGCCTGCTCACGCTTTGCTGCAAGCTCCTCCTCTGTCAATTGATTTGGGTCTCCCTGAATACCATAGAGGTTGTCCTGCCGCCGTCCACTGTGTTCCATAGGAGGTGCATTGGTGGTGACTTCACCGGTTCGGAAGTTGATTGTGCCACCGTAGCGGCCATGGACTCCCCCTAAATCAAGCGCCAGCTTCCCGTCAATAAATACCCATACATCGTCATCACCGTTAAACTCAAAAATCATATCATTTAGGCCCGTATGCGCACCATCTGCGTCAGCTATCATGCCTCCGGGAGGCATAATAAATTCGGCTTGCATTGTCATGCCAAAGTGATATTCCTTGATGTCTTTATTCAATTCGTGATCTTGGTTTGCATCGGCATATCGGTTAAAGGGCAAGAACTTAGCATTGTACCCCACGCCGCTTCGATCTGGTAATGCAGGCTGCGCATATACGACAAAATTGCCGCCATTCGTATGTCCCGGTTGGTGCGTAGGTTCTCCGCCGGGACTTTCAGGCTCCATGATCGTGGCAAAGTTCTTCATAGAATCATAACGATAATAACCGTCATTATCCTGCCAGAACAAATGATCCAAATTCGTGTGCACGTGTTTAACATTGCCAGTCGTTAGGGCAGCTTTGCACATCTCAGGATCAAAAAGATAATTCAACGACTGTCCCTGCACCGTGGGATAACCATCTTCGCCAAGCGTTTCCCCTACAATGCCGGTATACAAGCCACCATCTGGTCCGGTCCATCTATTATAAGGTTTCGCTTCAAAACCGTTCCCCTCTCTTCTTGGAATAAACTGAAGATTCTTACCTTCATTAATTTTCTCGGATCTATTTTCATGATCACCAGCATTGTAGTCAAATAGATGAATGATCAGTCCCTTATCCCGAGTTGACACTGTCTCGATGGTATCGGGCGTTCCCGTTTGGGTTTTTTGGTACACTAAGCTCAATGGATTGGCTTGTGTCAACTCGATTTCCCTTTTTTCCGGAGTTACGCCGTATACCCGGTGCTCTTTTTCAATTACTTCTATGACTTCGTTTTGCGGAATTGCCTCGCCGGCAAATGCTTTACCAATATAGAAATAGGTTCTACTCTTGGGCAAAGCGTCAAGATTACTAATATCCAGCGCATTTCCGGTTATTGTTATAAAATTGGGGTTTATGCCACCCGGTGCATCTTGCTGCGGCAGTGCTTCCTTTCTTATATCATCCACATACTTTACCGGTACAGTAATCACTTTTTTATACATCAGCCGAATGGAGTCCTCCGGATTTTCTCCATAAAAATCCGGCTGCGGGTCAAACTCTCTTTTTGTGTCTCTATTTTTATTATTGTCCGGATAATAATACCACTTGCTATTCTCATAGCGCATACCGAAAATTCGAGTATGATAGTTGCCATTCTTCATGTAATACGCTTTTCCGTCAAATTGATAGCCCTCAATCGCCGGAGCTTCGTTTGCCATAAAAATGATATCAAAATTTGAGTTGGCAGTATACCCTTCACTCAAATTGACATCCTCTGCCTTAACAGGCAGTTCAACACCTCGCTCATCCACACATTGCACTCTAATATTCAGTTCCGGCCAGCCTTGAGATGTAATGGTGTAGACAGAAAAACCGTCTGTTGCAAAAGTAGCAACATACGAACCCGTATCCGCATTCCGCTCAAGCATACCTTTGGATTCGTCCACCACCGATTCCAGCACCACTTCGGGTTGATCGGCACTATACACCTTGCTCTGCGCCGCATTTTCATCGACGGGCAGCAGTGTTTCTTTGTGATGCTGAATCTGGATACTCCTGCAATCTGCGTCCCCGGGCAGTAGTGCTCCGACATCAAGGACAACATACACCGGTGCCTGTGGCTGTGTCTTTTCACCCTGTGGGTCATAGAAAGAAATGTCCAGCGCCTTCACAAAATCATAGGTAACACCTGCTGTCTGTAAGCGTTGCTCGGCCTGCGCAAACTCTGTGCTGGACGCATCCAGCAGTTCCGCTTTTAGTTCAACATTCTCTGGAAGCGTTCCAGGTTGTGCATACACCTGAACAATACTCTGTCCCATCATTTGTGCCACATGCAAATCGGTGTAATCCTCCGGCACCTCTTTTGGCAGCATCTCACCCGAAGAAGGTTCCTGCGAGGTACTTTCCCCTGGTTGGCTGACCACATCGCCGTCACTCTCAGGTTGAGATTCGGTCTGGTCTTGGTCGGGTGCATAGCATTCGGCAACATGAGTATGCTCTGGCAGTGAACAAATCGACTCATTTTGCCAACATTGTTCGCTATGGGTATGTTCCTCCACACCACAAATGATTTCATCACTCATTGTAACGGCAGGCCGCACCAATGCCCATATGGTTCCCACCGCAACCGCCAAGGCAAGTCCCATGATTACAGGATAGGCCCGCCCTTTGAACATATGTTTCTGTATGTATTTTGCAGCCAGCGATTTCATATCATTCGCCATACGCTCTGTCCCCTTTTTATAATACAAATCTCATTTTACTTAACGATTCCAATCCCCGAAAAAGGCCAAATCCTAAAAATAACACGTCCCAAAACTTTATCAGTGCTGATGGTTCCCACTAATGTGGTTCGGCTATCGGCAGAAATTGATCGGGCATCTCCCATCACAAAGAGGTTACCATCTTCTACCTGATAAGGCAGCTGAATATCACACTGACCCCGACTCTTTTCCACAATATATGGTTCATCCAATGCCACACCGTCCACCAGGACAGTGCCGTCCTCTTGCACATCCACATACTGCCCCGCAGTTGCGATAACACGTTTAATTAAAATTTTGTTATTGTAATAAAATGCAATGGCATCGCCAGGTTTGACGTGTCGTGTTTTGACGGAAATCACTAACTCATGATCGCTAAGGGTTGGCTCCATACTGGAACCTGTGATTTGCAGCACCGGCATCCACAGTGTTGTAACTAGCACTGCAATGGCAGATACCACTGCCAAAGAATACAGTGTCCCCCGCAGCACACGGAGAAATCGTTGCCAGCTCCGGCGCCGATCAATTTCGCAGTTGATCTCTTCCAGTGTGGGACGGACAAGCTCTTTTTTCATATGTTATACTCCTGCTCATTAGGATCTGGTTTTTCCCGCAGAGCCTTTACTTCCTCCAAAATTTCATCTAATGTAAAGCTTGGCTGTGCCTCTTCCTCCATAACAGCCTGTACATCCGTTACGGCAGATTTCTGACAAACGCTATCAATGGGCGGTAAGGCATGTCCATGCGAATCTGCCTGGCACTTTTCATCGAGGGGCATGCCTTCTTTTCTCAGATTTGTGTCCATCATCTCTTTAACACTTACCACATATTGATCTGCAGCTTTTTGCGCCGCTTCAAACACGCCGTTCAAAGCCAATGCAGCTTGTGCTATGTTTCCAAATTCCTTCATACAAAGGACGCGTTGTCCAATGATCAAATCTTTTTGCTCCAACTGTTTTTTTAATTCTTGAATTTCTCTTTCTTGCTCTGCCAACAGCTCCAGCAGCTCCAGCTTGGACAGTTTTTTAAGTAAACTTTCACTTTTTGTTTTCATACTACGGTGCCGGGCCACCTTTCACAAAAGATTGCATCCATTTTCCAACGAAAGCTCATAGCCACATTGGTGATCGCTTGGTCTGGTTTATCTTGTTGGCGTAAAATCTGAGATATACAGAGTTATAATTCACCAATTTCTAATCGCCAATCGTCACATTTTTTAATCATTATACACTATATGGAATTTTTTTCAAGTCCATTTCAATTTTAAACGTTATAAACATTGTGTGCAAGTTTTCAACAGCATCCCCGCCAATAAGTGCTCTTTTAGGCAACATTTTAACAACTGTTTCATTTCCCATGAATCGAAATAATAGAGCACAATAAAGTTCTCAAAAGGGAATAGACAAGTCAGGCTGTAAACTGATCCGGTGAACCCCTCTGTGTGGGCGGCTTCTTTTTGCGGTGTATAAAGAACATTTATTATATACTGAAAAGAGGTGAGATCATGCGCTGCACTAAATGTCTGGCGAAGATCCCAGTTGAGAGCCCATTCTGCTGTCGCTGTGGGGCAAAGCACCTCCGACAGTAGAAACCAAAAGCCGTGGGAACGGCCAAGGCGCCGGTGAAGCGACAATGGGCTGCTATCATGCACCATGGAATGATTTTTCGCCGCTGGCAACCGCTCCGTTGGCGGGCATCACGATTGATAATCTTCAGGCCTGCGTAGATGATTATAGCAAGGGTAAACGTCCCCGGCAGAACAAGAAATCCCTGGCTAGCTTGCTCTATAAGCACGCAATTCCCCGACATCCGGCCACTCTGCATTTAGAGCAGTATATTATCGTTGGCAGCGGTGCAGAAAGTAACAAGGTCGGCCTCCCACTGAAAGACGTGGAGCAACTGCGGGCGGCTGTGGACAATATCCCTTATGCTGGGTGTATTGTTGCCCAATACTACCTGGGCGTCCGTCCCAGTGAGCTGCTGTCTCTTAAGATAAAAAACTATGGCCGACAGGGCCAGCGCTTTATTGGCGGAGCTAAAACAACTGCTGGGATACATTTGCCACACTGATGAAGTACGTGAATGCTCTTGTTCCAGATATACCGCGGCTGATCAGTCACATGTCCACAGAAATGCTCCGGCATTATCAGATGTTGCTCTGAATGCCCTGCGTCGGATCATTGATGCCCTTTGAAGGATGAACGATATAAAAAAGACTGCCCAACAGACAAGGCAGTCTTTTTGTTATAATGCATGCGCAATAGATGGGCAATAGGCCTCTCCGGCACACACCAGTACCGATCTAAAAAGTTAAAAAAAGACGAGAAATCTAATGATTTCTCGTCTTTTTGGTGGAGATAAGCGGGATCGAACCGCTGACCTCTTGAATGCCATTCAAGCGCTCTCCCAGCTGAGCTATACCCCCATGTTCTTTTTTCAAACACTACTCAGTGCTCTCGACTTGCTTATTATAGCTCATGAGTCCCCATAAGTCAACATATTTTTTTAGTTTTTTAATGATCTTTTTTTCTTGGCGTCTTTCCTTGTTTAAGTCAAAGAGGGCGGTCTCCTCCTCGGAAGTCCGCCCTCTTTGCTTCTCACAGTTTTTGGTTCAATGTTTTGTTTTTTTGATTCAGCACAGATTTTGCCACCACACCCGACAGGGCCACCAGCGCCATTACGTTAGGAATCACCATCAGGTTATTAAACATATCTGTCAACTCCCACACCAAATCATTGGACAGGCAGCTGCCCAGGAAGATGAACACCAGTGCCAGAACGGTATAGATTGGCACCACCTTCTTGCCAAAGAGGTACATCATATTGATCTTGCCAAACAGGTTCCAACCCAACACGGTGGAAAAAGCAAAGAAGAACAGGCAGACAGCCACGAACATAGAACCGAAGTTCTGACCGAACACCACGCCGAAAGCAGTCTGGGCCAGATTCGTCTTATTGATACTCTCCGTCACAGCCCCCACATAGCCTCCAGCCAGAGGGCCATCCGCCGTGTAAAGTGTAGAAATGACCACCAGCGCATTCAGTGTCAGCACCACGAAAGTATCAATGAACACGCCCATCATCGCCACGATTCCCTGCTCGTGAGGATCCTTCACATTTGCCATTGCATGGGCGTGGGGAGTAGAACCCATACCAGCCTCATTGGAGAACAATCCTCGCTTTGCTCCCTGGCTGAGCGCAATCTTCAGCGCAGAGCCAATGCCGCCGCCGATAATCGCGTTAGGCACAAAGGCGTAGTGAAAAATCATGCCCAAAGTCTCCGGAATGTACTGATACCGAGCAATCAAGATCACCAACGATCCCAGCAGGAAAATCACCGCCATCACAGGCACTATCTTCTCTGTTACGGAAGCCAGCCGCTGCACGCCGCCCAAGAAAATAAATCCACAGATGACCACCAGCACAATCCCTACCACCCAGGATGGGATTCCAAAGGCTGTCTGGAAAGAAGCGCCAATGGAATTGGACTGCACCATACAGCCCATGAATCCCAGTGCCAAGGTAATGGCAACAGCGAAAAATCCCGCCAAAAACTTACCCAGCTTCCCCTTAAAAGCAGTTCTGATATAGTAAACAGGGCCGCCGCAAATATTGCCGTCCTCATCTATCCGGCGGGTCTTAATCGCCAGCACCGCCTCAGCATAAATCGTTGCCATACCGAAAAAGGCAATGATCCACATCCAGAAGATAGCACCAGGACCGCCTACTAGAATGGCTCCGCAGGCACCTACAATATTTCCGGTGCCCACCTGTGCGGAAATGGCAGTAGCCAGCGCCTGAAATGAAGTCATTCCGCTCTCCTGCTTACCGCCGTGCAGGGACAGCGTACCAAAAAGGCGGCGCATACCCGCTCCGAAATAACGAACCTGCACAAAGCGGGTGCGGATGGTGAAAATGAGACCGCAGCCCAGCAGCAGGAATACCAGTATGTAGTCTGACAGGTATGCGTTGATCGTCGCCACGATCTTGAGTAGTGTTGCTTCCATGTTTCTTTCTTCCTCCTAAAAATAAAAAAGAGTCGCTGGCTGAACAGCAACTCTGGAGAACGCGACGAACTACAAACACGCAATGCAGTTCACTCTGTCCTTTTGCCTGAGAGATTCGGCTATCCAGCCTTGCACCTTCGGCACTCAAATGAATGAGATTCTCCAGAGTCCCCTCCACGCTCAGTTTCCTTTCAAGATTCTCAGCGATTCGATGGGGATATTCAGTTATGGGCTTTATTGTATCATACAGCCGCATAAATTGCAACCTCCTTTTTCTTTTCACTTCCCTCCCTGTTTACATTCTATGCGCTGTACGCTATAATAGCAGAGAAAACAGAAGAAAGAGGAATCTACATTTTGAAAAAACTTGTCATACGCTTTAATGCCCCAGTCATTCTCAGTTTTGCACTACTGAGTCTGGCAGCACTGATCCTGGGCAATGTGACCAACGGTTACACTACCGCGGCCTTTTTCTCCGTCTACCGCTCTTCGCTGGCCGATCCCTTGAGCTATGTACGCTTTTTCGGGCATGTGCTGGGGCACTCCGGATACAGCCACTACATGAACAATATGCTCTTATTATTGTTGGTAGGTCCGGCTCTGGAGGAAAAATACGGTGGAAGTCGCCTGTCTCTTGCCATCGTGCTTACGGCACTGGTCACGGGATTGATCCATTTCATTTTCTTCCCTACCACAGCACTGCTGGGTGCCAGCGGTGTGATTTTTATGATGATTGTCCTGTCTTCTTTCACCGAGATGAAAAAGGGCGGCATTCCCATCACTCTCATTTTAGTGGTAGTCCTCTATCTGGGGCAGGAACTTCTGGCAGGCTTGAGCGGTGTGGACAATGTTTCTCAACTGACGCACATCGTGGGCGGCGTGTGCGGCATGGTGGTCGGCTTCTCCTTCAAAGGATCCCGCCGCTGAAAATTTCATAAAAAAAGAGACAGGCATGAGCCTGTCTCTTTTTTTTGCTGATTTTACTTCTCCCGGCAGGCGGTACTGACCTTGTGGAAAGTCCGAACTGTATCCTCATCCGGCTTCCCGGTCGCCATAGAAAACACTACAATGCAGCATACAGCCACGAGGAAAGCGGGCAGCAACTCGTAAATATCCCAGATGCCGCCTAGAGGACGCACCATATAACGCCACAGAAATACCATGATGCCGCCGCTGATCATACCGGCCAGTGCCCCCCAGCGATTAGCTCGCTTCCAGAAGAGTGCAGCCAGCATCACCGGTGCCAATGTAGCGCCGAAGCCGGCCCATGCAAAGGAGACGATGCCGAAAACGGAACTATTGGGGTTTCTTGCGATGAACATGGCCACGATGGAGATGGCGATAACGGTGCCGCGGGCCACCCACATGGTGCTCTTGGCAGACATCTTCACACCGAATACTTCACGAATCAGATCCTCAGACACGCTGGAGGATGCCGCCAGCAGCTGAGAGTCCGCAGTAGACATGGTCGAGGCCAAAATCCCCGCCAAAATAAGACCCGCTACCAGAGCCGCCGCAATGCCGTGGGTGCTCAGGAAGTTTGCGATCTGTACGATGATTGCCTCCGCCGCAGATTCATTGTCAAAGGTGACGATGCTTCCGGTCTTGGAAACAGAGTAGCCCACAAAGCCAATGATCACAGCCACGGTCATGGAGATGACCACCCAGATGGAACCGATTCGGCGGGAGGTCTTCACCTTCTTAGGATCAGAGATGCCCATAAAGCGCAGCAGGATATGGGGCATACCAAAGTAACCCAATCCCCATGCCATGGTGGAGATAATGCTGACGATGCTGTAGGCGCTCGACTCTCCGGTTTTAATATTGCCCACCTCGGTCATGCTCAGGTAACCGGGAATCGCCTTGGCGTTTTCGATGACTGCATCCCAACCGCCCGACACACGGACACCGAAACTCAACACAACAACGAGCGCAATGGTCATAACGATGCTCTGGATGAGGTCGGTGGTGGACACTGCCAAAAATCCACCCATAATGGTATAGAGAATGATAACGGCGGCACCCATGACCATGGTGGTCATATAATCAAAGCCGAAAAGGCTGTTGAACAGCTTACCCACCGCCGCAAAGCCGGAGGCCGTATAGGGGATAAAGAAGACCAGAATCAACACGGCGGCAATCCCCAGCAACATACGTCTGTCATCCTTGAATCGCTTGGAGATAAACTCCGGCAGCGTAATGGCATTGATCTCCTCAGAGTAGATCCGCAGCCGCTTTGCCACCAAAAGCCAGTTCAGATATGTGCCTACCGCCAAACCAATGGCCGTCCACGCGGCGTTGGCCACACCGGTGAAGTAGGCCACACCGGGCAGACCCATCAGCAGCCACGAACTCATATCGCTGGCCTCGGCGCTCATAGCCGTAACCACAGGCCCCAGGCTGCGGCCGCCCAGATAAAACTCACCGCTGCCGCCGGCGCTCTTTTTGGAGCAGCGAACGCCCACATAGACCATACCAATCAAATATATGGCGATGGTCAAAACAATACAAACCTGTGCACTACTCATACTATAATTCTCCTCTCACGCAGACACGATCTTTTGTTAGGCATACTATACCATAACTTTAAATAGACGTAAATAGAGAACGAAGTACAGAACTTATTCTGTACTTCGTTCTCCAGAAAATCTATTTTTGCTTTTAAATACAGGCATTTATAACTAGACGATTTTATGAAACGCAACTATGCCGATAAAAATTATTTTTCTCGACAGCGATATCCGTCCAAAAAAGTTGGCATCATGAGGGCACTATAGCGGCTCAAGGCGTATTCCCCGCCCACCAAACACCAGTCGTACATCAGTGCCCGCTCAAACATGGCATACCCCTTGACAATCTCGTTGGCAGAGAGGTCATTGCGCAGCTCTCCCCGCTCCTGTCCCCGGCGGACAATCCGCAGCAACAGGCGAAAGTAGGTGCGGTTTCTATCTAGCAGATGTTTTTCTCCGCGGGTCACCAGCTGAGAGGACAGGAGCCGAGCCAACAGTTCCAACGGCACACTGTTGTCAATCATAGCGAACAGCTCTCGATTGAGAAAAAGCAGGGTCTCCACCGTGTCCGTATCCGGATCCATCTGCTCTTCCAGCTCCTCATATTTTTCGTCGAAGATAAGGGATAATGTCTCCAGCAGTGCATCTTTCCCATCGAAATAGTGGTAGAAAGATCCCTTAGATGTACCGGAAGCGGCGATAATATCCTCCACCGTGGTATTTTCATATCCCTGCTCATAGAACAGCTTCCATGCAGCGGACACGATCCGTCCCTTGGTATTTCTGCCATTTTTCCGGGCCATACCCCTCCCCCTCTCTTTACCGACGGTGGAAAATGCGCCGCATGGGTGCAGCGATCAACTCACGCTCAAATCGGTTCATGCCAAACATCCACAGACTGACTGCATATACCGAGACAAAGACCATGCCCCACAGGGCAATCCCCAGATAGCTGTTGACAGGGGCAAAGACGGCGATACACACCGCCGTTGCCGCAGGAAGAATCATAGACGGCAGCAGCTGACAGATTTTCTTCCAGAACCACGGAATATTAAGGCCGATTTTCTTATAGTAATACCAGTTCATCAAAACGACCTGACCGCCCAAGGTGGTCAGCAGCACACAGCCCGCCGCGCCTATGCCATCCCACAGATAACATGCCGGGATCAGCAAAATCGCGTTGATCACGGCAACGATGAGATACGCAATGGAGCGGAACTTGTGCATATTCATGGCGCGCTGGATCTCGATCCCCACCGTTTGGGTGGCCGGGAATATGGTCGAGGCAAACAGCAGCAGCGTCACAACATAATCCACACGGAACTGCTCATCGCCGCCCCAGAGCACAACAAACGGCTCGCCCACTGCCACGAAGCCAAGGAAGATACACGCCAGCAGGATAAACTGCAAACGCCCTGCCTTGGTAAGGAGCTTTGTCAGTTCCCTGCGGGGCTGATGCTCGGCCACCATGCGGTGGACACGGGGGGTCAGCACATTGGTCACTGCGTTGGAGAACGACAGATAGTATACATTCAGCTGTGAGGCCACCGTGTACACTGTCACCGCCGTGGTACCATGTACCCAGCCCATCATCAATCGGTCAATACTCCAGTTGATATTCTCCACCACGATGCCAATAAAGACGTAGACCGTGTAGCCCATCATCTCTTTCATCAAGCCAAAATCGTAGTGTCGGAAGTCGAAAGGCATATGAAGTTTATGCAAGCAGTAGAAGATATTGATGAGCCCACTCAAAAGCGTGAAAACCAGCGCTGTCACTGTCAGCGTCACGGAGCGGTATCCCATCAGCAGCAGCGGGATCATGATCAAGGGGTTGAGAACCTGCTTTCCCATATTCACCATCTTCTGGAAAAAGTACTGCTCGTGAATGGTCACATGTGACTCAAAGACACTGATTGGGAAATATACAGCCGCATTCACTGTCATAATCCGTAGCAGTTTTTCGCCCAAAGCGACCTCCTGCGGCGTCAGCTTTTTTCCGAAGATGATCGAACCATGCATGGAGAGATAAAAACCGATTGCCAGCACCAGTGTGCCGAGAAAGAGATAGGTCACCAAAAACATGCCGTTGATACGGGCCATGCCTCGCTGATCGTCCTCCACTTTATACCGGGAATAGTAGCGCACGTAGGCACTGCCAAGTCCAAAACTCAAGAGATTCAGATAGGAGATAATAGGCAACACCAGATTATATACGCCGAACTCACTATCACCCAGTTGCTCAATCATGATCGGTGTATAGGCCATGGAAATGATGGTACTCAAACCCATGGAGATGTAAGAGAGCACAGCACCCACTTTAATTTGGTTGAACTTCACCCGCTCGTCTCCTTTCTGCATTATGACACTTTATTATATCCAATTATTTCCCAGATGTAAAGAGCATTCCCCTTACTAATCTTTACCTGCACACAAAGAAGCGCTGCAGCCAAAATGGCCGCAACGCTTCTTTTCATTTTTAGTTCAGCCTTTCAAGCGCTTATCACACTTAGCCGCCAGCTTTGTCCCCACTGTTTGAAAGATCTGCACCATGACAATGAGCAGGATCACTGCTACAAACATTACCAGATATTTATAGCGATAGTAGCCATAATCGATGGCAATCTTACCCAGACCTCCGCCGCCGATGATACCGCTCATGGCAGAATAGCCCAGGATCGTGGTCAATGCAATGGTTACGTTGGAAATGAGGCTGGGGACACTCTCGGGGATCATCACCTTGCAGATAATCTGCATCGGCGTGGCGCCCATGCTCTGGGCCGCCTCAATGATGTTGCCGTCCACCTCGCGGAGACTTCCCTCCACCAAACGTGCGATGAACGGAAACGCCGCTACCACCAGTGGCACAATCGTAGCTGTGGTGCCTACAGAAGTGCCAATCAGCAGCCGGGACAACGGAAATACCATGATCATCAAAATGAGAAACGGCACGGAGCGCAGTAAATTGATGATCACATTCAAGAGGGATAAAAGCCACGTAGGCAAAGGCAGTACGCCGCCCTTCTCACCAGCTACCAGCAGCACGCCCAACGGCAGCCCGATCACCAGTGATAACGCCGTGGCCAGTACGGTCACATAAAAAGTCTCCCAAATGGCAAAGGGGATCTCAGTTTGCAGACAGTCCAGCGCCTGTGCCACAGATTCCGGGGAAAAGAGATCTTTATACATGTTCGCTTACCTCCTCGAACTGAATATTGGGGAACGTATGAAGAAACTCCGCAGCCCGGTCGAACTGTCCGGCAGGGATGCCCAACAGCATACCGCCGTACACCTCTTCCGAGAGTGCCTGTGTGGTGGCAGAGATCACATTGGCCATAATGCCGTACTCCACCGCCAGCCGTGCAACCAGAGGTATGCCGGTCGCTTTTGCATCCCGGAAAACAAGCCGCACACGACGCTCCTGCGTGGGGTCGGATACCTTGGTATCCACTGCGCCGGGAAACACCAGGCGTCGTGCCGCCGCCGACTTAGGTGCGGCAAACACCGTGGATACCAGACCATCTTCTACCACCTCGCCGTCATCCAAGATGGCCACATGGGTACAAATCTCTTTCACCACACTCATCTGGTGGGTGATCACCACCACGGTGATGCCCAGTTTGCGATTGATATCCCGGATCAGGCGCAAAATCGCCTGTGTGGTGTTGGGATCCAGCGCACTGGTGGCCTCATCGCACAGCAGCACCTTGGGGTTGGTCGCCAGTGCACGGGCAATGGCAATCCGCTGCTGCTGTCCGCCGGAGAGCTGTGCCGGATAAGCTTTCGCCTTGTCCGGCAGTCCCACCAATTCCAGAAGCTCACGAGCGCGCTTTTCCGCATCAGCCTTCTTCACGCCGCTCAGTTCCATGGGAAAGCAGATATTCTGTAGGCAATTGCGCTGCATAAGCAGATTGAACTTTTGAAAAATCATCGTAATATCCCGCCGCGCCGCACGCAGCTGGGCAGGGGTCAGCTGCCCCAGATTCTCCCCATTGACGATCACCTCTCCCGAGGTAGGCCGCTCCAGCATATTGATACAGCGCACCAGTGTACTCTTACCGGCGCCGCTCATGCCGATGATGCCGTAAATATTGCCGTCCTCGATGGTCAGTGTCACGTCCTTCAGGGCGTCCACTCTACCTCCTGCCGTCTCAAAGGACTTACAGAGGTTTTTCAGTTCAATCATGTCGTATCCCCTCTCCCGCGTACTGTTCCTTACTTGCTCAGTGCATCCAGATTGGTCTGCTTGCCGCCGTAGAGGCCCATGGGCTCCACGTGCACGCCTACCACATTCACCAGATGAGTGCCGTTCTGTGCGTTAAAGTCGTTGAGGTAGGGCTCGTGCTGGAAGAAGTTGGCGTCCAGTGTACCGTCCTCTACCACGGTGTTGGGAACAACATAGTCATTGTAGGTCTGTACGTCCAGCGTAATGCCCTTGGCAGCCAACAGTTCCTTGGAGATCTCCAGAATCTCAGCATGAGGGCTGGGGGAAGCTCCCACACGGATTGTCTGCCCCTTCAACGCTGCATAATCCACCGTAGTATCATATCCATCACCGGGGTTCTTGGTTACGCTGACTGCAGAGCCGTTGTACTTCTCGGTGATGAAATCCGCTACCTGCTTGCTCTCCAAAGTGGCCGCCAGAGCCTTGATCTTGTCGCTCTTCTCATTGCCTTCCTTGCAGGCAAGAATGTTCACATACGCGGAAGCGGAACCTTCAATGGCCAGAGAATCCTTCACAGGATTCAGTCCTGCGGGAATGGCGTAGTTGGTGTTGATGACGGCGTAGTCCACATCCTTCAGCAGATTGGGCAGCTGTGCCGCTTCGGCCTCCACGATCTCCACGTTGTGGGGATTCTCTGCGATGTCCTGCTTGGTAGCGGCAATGCCCACACCATCCTTCAGCTTGATGATGCCGTTTTCTTCCAGCAGCAGCAGCGCACGTGCCTCATTGGTTGCATCGTTGGGAACGGCGATCTGAATGGTACCATCACTGCCGCCGCAGCCGGTCAGGGCCAAAGCCAGTGTCAAAACGAGAGCCAGCACCAGAGCTGTAATCTTTGTATGTTTCATAATCGTTATCTCCTAAATTTTAAAGTCAGATTTTGCCCGGCAGTTTCACGGCGCCGTGGCATTGCCGTATCTATCGTACCGTGTCCAAAGGACACATTCGTTTACTCATACAGAATTTCATTCTCTTCCTCCTCAACAAAAAAACAGCGGAAAGTCCAACGACTTTCCGCTGTTGATTCACTCTTTATCTACCCCTCAGGCTTTCTGCTCCGGGGTGCAGTGAATGGAAAGCTGTTGGAACTGAGCGCAGCGAGGCATGCACATGCGGAACATGCACATCTCCATCATATTCATCATGATAACGCTCTTCTTCATTTCAGCTTTCTCCTTTCCTCCAAAATGGGGCTCACTTGCCTTGTGTGTTTGATGATAGCACCGTATTTGTGTATCTGTCAACCGTTATATTGCCCAAAATCTTTCCCAAATTTTCTGTCAATTGTCCAAAGCAGGCGTATTTTCCTGCGCTTCATCGGGCTGCTGCACCGTCAAAGCCGCCCCCTTGTCCTCGCCGAAATCCAACTGAATTACCGCCTGCGCCACATTGACACAGCAGCGCAGAACCTTTCCTTTTTCCGCCGCAGCCGTCTTTCCCAGTTGCATGATTTCCTCCAAAATAGAGCGGTTCAGCCCACCGCCGCGCCAGTGAAATACAAGATGGGGTTTCTTTTTCCGCAGCGTCTGCCGGATACGGCTGTCCACCTGTTCCATTTTTGTAAGCGAGATGGTCCGATAGTAAAATCCATCCCCATCCGTACACTTGGGTACCTCCATCACAAGGGCCTGATGATCCCGAAAAATATGCTTATCATCCAAATTGAAATAATCGTAGCGCTCTGTTCCCCGCTGGAGAGAGTTATCAAAGGTGGCATCCAGATGATAGTTCTTTCCATCCACTGTCACCACGTTCCACGCATGGCGGTACTGAACACCTTTTTCCGGGTTATTGTGGCTCAAAGCCACCACGCAGGGCAAATGCACCGCATCACAAAGCACCTTCACCGTCTTTGCGATGCCCTCGCACACGCCCACACCTTGGGTCAGGGGCCCGATGATCTCGTGGGAATAGGCCTTTTTCAGCTGATCATAGCGAACATTCTGCAAGATGAAGTCGTGGATGGCCTCCTCCTTCTCCCGATCACTTTTTCCTGCCAGTGGCCGCGTCAGGCGCTGAATACGGGTATCGACAGCCTGCCGATGCTCCCGGATCTTTCCTTTGTCGAAGAGGTACTCCGGCAGAAATTCCACATGATCTGCGCCGGGATAGAAGCGATAGCTGTATCCTTTGACGAAGAACAGCAGCGGCTCATCCAACTTCAGCCGCAAATAGACATCTGCCAGTTCCTCGGTAGACAGTTTAGGGATGCGAATGATCGTATCCAACCGATCAAAGCCCTGACGCAACAGCTCGTAGACTGCGCGCTGTTCCTTGGAAAGCCCTTTACTATAGTATCCCGCCATATGTCTCCTCCTTGGTTTTCTCTCCGTTATTATCAAAAAAAGTTCTCCTCTTGTCAAGAGGAGAACTTTTCTTAAAGGGCCATCGTCACGCCATATTTTCCAAAGAGTGCTGTTATCTTTCTTTTCTGTGCCGGCGTCATGCGTTCGGCGTACTTCTGGGCCAGTGAACGAGCCGATGCCTCATCCCCACCCTTAAGGTAGTTCCCCATGGCTCGTTCCAGACTGGCACTGGCCGTAGAACTGAGTGCTTCCTTTTTGGGCTTGGGAACCACCGGCTTACCGCTGTTTACCTGCACCCCGTCGGAAGCTTTCTGCTCTGCTGCAGCCTTGTCCTGAAAATAGTTAAGCATGAGCGCGTAGGTCTTGTAATCCTGATCCCGCAGCGATTCATAGCGATCCTGTGCCTGGGCTGCACTTTTGTTCCACGCCTCCTGACGATCCTGCCAATGCTCATATTCCTTATCACGTTCTCGCTGCAGTGCCGTATAGCTATCCTGCATCGTCTGCCCTTCCCGGTCATACTCCGCTCGTGCATTCGCCTCCAACTGCGGAAGAATCTGTGCCAGATCCTGCATATACCGCTGATAGGTCTGCTGTGCGGCAAGCTGTGCATAAGAGGAATCGTAGCCGCCGCTGAGCGCTGCTGATTTCCCCAATGTATCCTCCATTGCCGCCGCTCCTTGTCGCCGATAGATATCCGCATAGCGGTGATATGCTGCATCTTCCTCCGGATGATAAGAGAATTTCTTACGTGTTGTCATCTCGTTGTAGATGGCCTCCAGCTGCGCATCAAAAGACGACACATATTCTCCCGGTTTCATCGCTTCGATGCTCTGCCGTTCTGCCTCTGCTGCTGATACCTCGTCTGATGGTTTGTAGCCCTGCTCCAATCCGGCAAGTCGATCCGACGTCTCGTCAGAAACGCCGGAGAGCACCTGCTTGCCGGTGCTGTTGCCCTGCTTGCGTGCCTGTTCCTTTGCCAGCAGACTTCCCCACGTTTCATTGCCCACGATGCCATCCACGGCAAGACCGTTCTTGCGCTGATAGTCAAAGACCGCCTCTTGTGTTTTTACACCATAGCCGCCATCCACATCCAATTTGTAGCCGTTCTGGTTCAATTTTCGCTGCAGCTCATAAACATCCCCGCCATAACTACCGCGCCAAAGTTTACTGTATGCCATATGTAGCTTCCTCCTTAGTCAGGTTCTCTGTTGCTGTCACGGAGGATTCCAAAGCATCCACTTTATTCCTCCCCCTCAATTTTTCGTGTAAGATAGAGTAACTCTAACCTTAAACCGGGTATAATCCCCGTTATTATTGTAAATGGTAATTGCCGCCACACTCGCATAGCACCCGACGCCATAAGATCTGTCATTTGCGAAGGGCAGAGAATAGCTACTGCCACCGTCAGAGTACATTTCTCCCCCACAGGCAACGATGTGCGTTATGTTGGCAATTCCGTGCGAATAGTTCTTGTCGCTGCTTGGAACATTTCCCAACTCAAAAACTCTTTTATACACCGACTTTCCAAGATATTTTTCGGTCGTGCAGTATTCTACACCTACCTCCATAGGAGGATTGACGCACTCCCACGGGCCAAAGACCCATGATGCTTCCTGCCCGCTCCGATTCAAATAGCGATAATATCTGATCCCCTGGGAAGTGGTGTATTCTTGCCCTCTATACGCCCCGTCACTGTTCTCATTGAATGCCCCATTTGATGCCCAAACACGCAGCGTTCCCGCTGATTTTTGTGGAATATTTGCAATTGTGGCCGCGTCATCGTTTTGTGGAATCCCCCATATCCCCGGATGAACAAAACTGTTTAGATTTGATCCGGCTTTTACGATTGGGAGTGCTCCAAGACCATACGCATTGCCGTACACACTTCCTTGGAAATCTGCGGGCATTGCACACTCAAACGCCTCCTTTTCACTGTACTTTCCAATAGCCATACCCTTGCCGCCGGGCCGCAGATGGAGTGCTGCCTCCGCTGTAGGAATCATATAGACAATTGTCTTTACTTCACCCAGACTGTCTGTAGCAGTAATTTCCACCTCATAGGACTTCTGTGCGCTAAAGCCGGGAATGATCTTCACATCCCCGCTTGTCAACACTGTATAGCCCCCCCACGCTTCGCCAGCAGGATGTATGCGCATGCGCAGTGTTAAAGTATTTCTTCCGTTTAATGGTGCAATTGCCGCAGAACAACGGACACGAATGTATCCTCCATCACTTTGCGCCTGTCCTTCCGCATTGCAGCGAAATACCTCGCTTTGCGTAATGGCCGGCGGCGTATACTCATACGGTGTTACCGTCCGTTTTACAGACCCGGACCTACCGGGGCGCTGATCATTTGCTGTTATGGTAAAGCTTTTTTCTCCCGCCGTGAGCGTGGGAGATTTCCAAGAAAGCCGATATTCCTTAACGTTACCTGTACTAACTTTTCCGGTTCCAAATCCGGTCACGGACATGCTCTCCAGCACTGTTCCTTCGCCTGCCGTGGCATCTGCCGTCAGCAGCACCTGGCTGTAGCCCGCAACGTATATTCCCTGCTGATCCAGCCATTTGTTTGTGTTCACAGGCGCAAGCTCGATATGATTAAGCGTGGGACATACATCAGTTGGAACATACAGCTTTACAGGCACTTGACTCCTACCGATGTGCGTACCATCTGCCGCAAAGGTCTGGCAGTAGAGGGTGGCCATTAGGACGGTACTGTCCGTTGCCTCCTGCAGCAGCAGCCGAGGAGGTGTCCAGGTCACATCACCACCGGGCAGCTCTTCACCGGAAGGCGGAATATATCCCGCACGATTTCGGGCTTCATATGTCAGCTTGTGCCGAAATGATGGCACCGCGGCTTTGATAACAACACTGCCCGCTTCTCCGATCGTAAAACTTCCGGCGCTGACAGTGGACGCACGAGGGATAGTGGGAAGTGTCACCGTCGCCGCAGCCTCCAAATCTCTGGGTGTCCATGCCGTCTCATGGCCTGCGTTCCAGTAACCGTTCAGTGTGACAGACTTCGTTCCGTCCGAATCATGTGGAACCGTAAAGACATACTTTCCCACATAATGCCACGCAGCCTCCGGCCAGTCATAGGGTTGATATACGCGCCCGCTGTCATAGCCGCCGCTTGCCTGAATACGATAGTATGCACCGTTAGCGGTAAGGTTGCTGTTCCCGCCGGTGTTGTAAATGTAGATCTCGCACGAAATTTCCGACTGGTTTTTTGATGAATTGGGCGTTACATTGTAATCCAGCCGCAGCTGCCAGTTTTTTTCCTTCGTGCTGTAAATACTCGGCATCTTTTACCCTCCGATCCATTTGATTGCAAGCCCATTGCTGCCGTCCATTTCCCACTGCCCCAATGTCACCGCCTGCAATACGGTGATATTTTTGATGTAAAGGCGGTTGTTGGACACATAGGCTACCTCCACTGCATCCTGCCAAAAGGACAGCTTTTGTGCCGTGTAGGTGGCGCGGAAGTTGGTCTGATCAATGACCGTCTCTCCATCTACCTCCGTCACTGTGAGGTTCTGCCCCACCGCCACACCGTAGACAGGCAAACCGTCCTCGTAGTAGACAATGCCGGTGCGGATATAGCCCTCTGTCCCCACCTTGTACGTCTCAAAGTCAGCACTGATCTTGTCCAAGTTGGCTTTGAGCACCGAAAAGAAGCTGTAATATTGCGTGATGGCCTCTGGGTTAGCCTCGATTTCCGCATTGATCTGTTGGATGTACTTACCGAAGTCGGAGATTGCCACATACTTCTCCGACATTTTGAATCCCAGTGCGTTGATACTGTCCACGCAGTCACTCACTGCCAAATTGAGTCCCGCCGTCTCACTGTTCAGTGCTGCGGTCGCCTTTTCCTGCTCATCCGACCTTGTCTCCAGCGCCGTCGTCTTGCTGCTCAGACCGTCCGTTGCACTCTGTAACCCCGCCGTAGCCTTTTCCAACGTGCCCGTCTTTGCCGTAAGCGCACCCGTGGTGCTCTCTAGCGTTCCCGTCCGATCGCTCAGATTTCCGGCAGTAGCTTCCAACCCCTCCGTAGCTGTCTGTAATTCCTTCGTCAGCTGATCTAACCGTCCCGTTCGCGTATCCAGATCTCCTGTGGCCGTCTGCAAACCTGCCGTGGTGGTTTCCAATTCCTTGGTCAGCTGATCCAGTGTTTGGGTGACATTCTCGACCCTCGCCGTCTTTTCTCCCAGATCTGCGGTTGTTCCCTGCAGCCCCGCCAGTTCCTGGCGCAGCTTCGTCATGTCCGGCAGCACCACTTCTCTGCTCACTTCATTTGCCGTCTTGATGATCATGCTGCGCAGCGTCTGATACTGCTGTTGCTTCTCCTCACTGACAGGGACGACAGCGGCGGATTTTGTTCCGCCGCCGCCCTCTGTCTCTTGCAGCATCAAATTCAGCTGTTGGACCAACTGAAAGAGATAGGCGTACTGCTGCTGAACCTGTTGGCTCACATTGCCCTCGGGCCTCGGCGGCATAAAAAACGTACTCAAGGCCCATCACTCCCCTTTTCGTAAACTGCGGAAATGCTGTAAAGCGTGCATCTGCCTTTTCCCTGCAAGCGCAGCCGCACCTGCCCTGCCCGCTGGGGGCGCAGATGGAGCAAGCATCCGCGGGGTCCGTCCTGCCCACGAACCGCCCCCTGCTTACTCCAGTTCCTTCCACCATCACAGCTGAGAAATGCCTGCACTTCGCCCCCCTCCGGCAATTCCATTCGCAGTGTCAGTCTGGTGGGATACTTGTTTTCAGCCGTATCCAGGCCCAGATCCCCACTCTCCGCTTCCCAGAGGACCGGCCCTTCCGGCTGTCCGGTGCTGCCCAGCATCGCCCACAGTTCTCCCGCCGCCGTTAAGCAGAAGAGTTCCTCTCCACGCCGCGCAAAGGAAACAGCATGGGTTTCATCCTCCCGAAACCACATCCGCAGCTGGGTGTCATATACCAATAGCTGCCACTGGTCTTTCTCGTCGCATCCGCTGAGATAGTATCTGCCCTCCAAGCCGCCTGCCGCCGCCTGCTGCAAATCCATCCGTCCCAGTGCCCGCGATACCACCACAGGCATACTTCCATCAAAGGCATAGACCCCGCCGGGGCCGTGGTAGTAGAGGGTGCCATCCACCGTCGTAATACTCTTGTGGCTCCCCCGCTTGACGCCGGCGCAGGCCACATTCACCACCTGATGTGCCCCAGCAGCGCTGGGATAGACGCGTTCCATACACTGCTCCTTGAAGAAGATGGGGCTTCCCAGATAGGCCGCCGCCCCAGTAAATGGCCCGTCTGAACCACGGGTAACAGCATAGCTGTCAGTAGACAGTCCTGCATAGCAGGTCCAGTTTTTGAAATCTCCCAGCTTACTGGCGTAAATGGCATTGACAGCTTGCCCGTTCACAATACCGTACTTACATCCCCATAAGCGGTTGCCGCACTCCACCACAAAGTCCATGTCCGGCACAACACGCCGGATGGTAATTTTCTCTGTTCGAGAGGTGTCGCCTGCCACAACACCTTCGAGCACCAGTGCATTCTCCTCCACATGCCGCAGCACCTTCAGTCCATTGAGTTGGGTAAGTCCGCAGCCTGTCATCTCCACGCCGTCCCCCTCCGCAAAGCCTCTACCGATCCCGGCAGCCGAAATTTTTACACAGACATTCTCCACCGGCATCCAGCCGTCTTGGGTGTACTGCCGAAGTACCGGTGTCTGTCCGGAGATATCCAACCACAGCGTCCCGTTCTGCGGTTCTTTTGGAGGCTGCTCTGCAGGAGCATAGTTGGCAAAGGCTGTACCGTCTGCCCTGCACAGGGAGAATGCTGCTGTGCCATCGGTCGTGACTGTGTTCTCCAAGCTGCCAAAATCCGCTGTATTCCGCGTGTTGATCCACACCTTGTCCGGCCAGATAAGAAGGTAAGCACCCATAGACACCAGCTGTTTTTCCCCCTTTGCCAGCATAGGGCCGATAGGTTTTCCGTTCATGTAAAGGGTGGTACCATCTACCCAGAGCAGCGCTTCCTTCACCGTAAGCGCACCGGGCTGCGCCAGCGTTGTTACAAGCCCGCGGTGCGGCCGCACGGTCATGGCGGGAAATCCGCATCCGCTGAGGTTCTTCATTTGAGCAAAGCTGCCCGTCTCAATCCTTTCCCGCCGGTCATAGCCGAGAAAGCGGCTGATGGTCACGCGGTTCTGCCGCGGCGGTTTCATTTTCGGAAAAAACATTCTCCCCGGCTCCTTTCAGTAAAGCTTAAGGGCCTGAACAGCGGCCTTAGGCGGATGGGTGCGGGTGTAGAAATCCCGATACGCAAAAAAGCTGCTGTTCCACGCCGCTGCTGCGTTGTCATAGCGCTCCACCTCACCATTGGCGTAGTGGATCTGTGCCTCCACATAGTGGCGATACATCTCATCATAGGGCGGCTCTGCCTGCAAAACCGTCCCATCCTCCACCGTTTCCGGTGCCTTTTGACCCAGGATCTCCACCGCTATATAACCCTCTGCCTGCGCAATCCAACGGCGTTTTTGCGCAGCACTATATTGGTTGGGCAGCAGATTGTCCACCTGCTCCAAAACCTCTCCCACCTTCAGATGAGGCATCTGCCTCCCCCCTTTCTCACTCCGCCATTTTCTCTACATAGCGCCGGGCTTCGTCCGCCATCATGCGACCGTTTTCCAGCACCTCCGCCACATAGACAGGCACCTGCACCTCCACGCCCTTCATGATTTTGAAACTGCGTCCGTTGACGGAGACGATTACGAAATTCTCCTCATTCTTTCTGCCACGGGGCAGCATAATCGCAGTCATTTCTTCCTTTTTCATTGCCGATCCTTCCTTTCCTCATTTTGGTGCGCTCCCGCCCTGCCCTGACAGAGCGGGAGTCCTTACCGTAAGATTAGTTGCCCTTGTCCTCGTCGGAGTACGAGGAGCCGCACTCCACGCGCACGATGTACTCGTCATAGAGGATAGCGGCGGCGTGTACGCCCTTCCAGCCTACACTGGAGCGCTGATCCAGAGGGTCAGCAGTACCGGAAGAGCCCCGGGGCTTCACGATGACCTCCGTGCCCTCGCTCAGATCCACCACGCCATAGGCACCCTTGCCCACAAAGAGACAGCCGTATACGGCGCAGCCATTGGCACCGCCCTCACCGGGATAGATGAGCTCGCTGTCCTTGGCGGTGACCGCCTCGCTGAGCACCATGCTGCTGGCCGTGTTGCTGACCACGCGGCAGCGCTTGCCGCCAATCAGCACATAGCGCCCCGCCAGCGCACCGGACTTCACCGTGCCGCCGGCAAAGGGTACCGTGGTGCTGTTACTGACGGCGCCGCTGACACGGAGTTTTCGGCTGTTGCTGGCCAGATCCTCACCGCGGAAAATCTTGGCCTCGGTGGTCTCTACGAAACGCACCCCGTGCAGTTCGCCGATTTCTCCATCAAAGAGCTCGGTGGCGGCGGCATATTGATGCGCAGCCAGCCAAGACTCATCCTGCCGCAGATCGAAGGCCACACTGGGATGGATGATGCAAACATATTTGCCGTCAAACTTGGGCGCATTCATCTTCTTTAGCTGGGTAGCGGCACGTGCCACCAGTTCACCGGTCATGGTGCAGCGCTTGTCCAGCGCATAGCGGGAAGTCACCTCCTGCACTTTACCGCCCTCCAGCAGCGCAGGGGCGTAGATGACCTGATTTCCCTGCTGTACTTCGTTACGGGTAACGGTATCGAGGGTCAGGCCCATGTTGGCGCCGTGGCGATCGGTGATCTCCAGCACCACATCATCGATGGCGGTCAGATCCAGCATATCAGATACGGTGGTATAGTCACCGTACTGCGCCAGATCTTTGGTGATGTAGCTGACGGAAATACCGCTGCCATCGGGGGTCACGCCCTCGGTAAGCGGTGTCAGTGCCTTGTCAAACGAGCCAAACTTGCGCCATTCCACGGTCTTACCGCCGCCGACGGGCAGAGGCTTAGTGGCGGCGAACTGGTTGTGTACCAGCTGGGGGCGTGCATTTTCCAGCAGCTCCATTCCGTAGTAGGTCTTCATTTCCGCACTCAGACCGGACGTGGTCTGGGTATTGGCCTCCCCTGCAAACAGCTGCAGGTCATAGTGGTTGTAAAATTCCATCAAATCTCTCCTTTTCTTGTCTTTGACACCTGTCAGAAGCGGATTTTCTCACCGTCCAGCACCCGCTTGCGGATGTCGGCCAGCTGTCGGCTGTCCAGTTCTCTGGGATCGCTGCGGCTCAGTGCAGCACCACCCCGGCCGTTTTCCTGCACACGTCGGCGTCCGGAAGCCACGGTCTGTGCCGCCTGTCTTGTCGCCCTTTTAGCGGAATATGCCATCGCCTTGTACATCAGCTCTCGCTGGTGTACCGCCTCATAGGCCGTGCGGGCATCCACCCCCGCCTCAATCATCCGTCCGAATGCGGGATTGCACACCTCCCGCCTCCAATCAAAATCCGGATAGATCTGCTGTACCTCCGCCTGCTGCGCCTCCAGCTGTGCAAAGGCGTGGCGCGCCGAATCTAAGCGCAGCTGCTGTTCACGGCGCAGCTGTTCATTCTCCCGGCGCAGGCCTCGCAGTCTGCCGTCCAGGATCTTGCGAATCCGCTCGTCGAACTGCTCTTTGTACCGTCCTTTAATCAGTGTCTCAAAATCCTCTTGCTCCCCGGCGGCGGGAGCCTCACCGCCCGATGTCTGTACTGTCTCTTCCGCTGCGGTTTCCGCCGCATTCTCCTCGGCAAACAGCTGTAATTCCAACATGTTTATGTCCCCCTTCCCGTGGCAGGTCACGACCCTATCACATTCCCTTTTGGGAAACGCTTACTCTTCCAAATGCACATACTGTGGATAACGCGCCGCCAATTGAGCAAGCCCGCAGTGTATCATCCGGAATTCCGCCTCGCAGCCCTCCGCACCTGCTACACTCACCTGCCCCGGCTGCATGTGTACCTCTCGCACTGCCCCCTTTTCCTCCAGCGCCGCCACCAGCGCATACACCAAGGCGGATACCGCCGCACACACAATATCCTGCCCACGGGGCGCATACCCCGCATGCCCCCGCAATGTCATTCGGTTCTTCGTATAGATAACTCGAATCATCGGGGCTGCACCGCCTGCTGAGAGTGCTGACGCATTTTTTCCACATTGTTCGTCTGTTTTCTCGCCACAGCCCTGCCATGCTGTACAGGGTTGCCGGAATTGCCAAAGTCTTTTTCCAACTCCTCCACTAAGGATGTGCCTTTCATCTCATCCACCACAGCGGCCAGCTGCAGCAGTTTTTGCTGTAAGCTGTGGATTTCCTGGGTCTGTCTCTGGCCTTCCAGAATGGTGGTGCATACCTGATCCTTGTTCTTAAAGTCCATGAGCTCCAAACACCGCAGTGCCTGATCTGCCGCATCGGCACGGAAAAATCCCATTTGGAATAACTGAAGCGCCAGTTGGTTGTACTCCATTGTCTTGTAGGGGTTTTCCTCCTGTGCCGCGATTTCCAAATCAAACTCCGGCACACGGTACCCATCGGAAAAGCCATCATCGATGGTCTGTCCCTGTAAGGCGCGGCTATCATAAGTAAGGAACTCCTCGTTTCCCATCCTTCCCACCAAACGAAACTGGCGAGGCAGGCTGTAAAACTGACGGATCAGTTCAATGCACAGCGTCACCACGTCGGCAAACGCCTCGTAGCTGTCGTCGATCATGTTACGGCTCAACTTGCCGCTTGCCTCCTGCAGCGCCGCGATGGCCGTTGCTGCCGTCACACCGCCTGCCGTCCCGCCGTTGGCCACATCGCGGTTGCCCGCTGTCTCCTTCATTTCGGAGATCTTACTTTGCAAAAATGCAACATACACACCATCCAGTCCTGCGGTATGAATGGGTGCAATGGAATCGGCGCCCAGATTCCCGTTAGTGTGGACAAAGGGTTGGGTCCAGTCCGCATACTCATTTTCATTGATGGCACCGTCAGAGCGAATGAAGAACCGTGGCGTGGCGGCTGCCAGTGTATTTTTCAAAATGGCCTGGTTCATAAGATCAATCTGCTTCTGAGGTGACTTGCACAGATCCACATAGCCGTAGCCGCAGGGAGATCCCTCCTCCGGAAAAAGCACATCAAAAACGAAGGGATACTTTCCATGGTCATACCAGCCACGGTGCGCTATCTCCGGGTTCTCTTGATCGTTCTGCGTAGCGTAAAGCACTGTCTGTCCTACAAACTTGCAGTACTGCAGAATCTTTCTGCCATTCTCCTCTGTGTGGTAGTACCAGTCCACTACCAAGGACTTATCCGCCGTGTCCACTGTGTCGTCGTAGAGATAACGACTCACAGAAAAGCTGCCACTGCCCAAGTTGACATCCTCCAGCTGAGGATAGCGACGCAGCAGTTCCTCATTGTTCACCAGTTCTGTGGAAAAGAAGTGGGGCGAGTCTTGAATGTCCGTGACACCCGGCTCCCAGAAAAGGTTAAGGATATCCACAGGTCGGATAGAAATATCTCCCAGTCCCCCCAGTTTCTCTCCATCCCAAAATACACCGTAGGCAGCACATCCGGATTTCAGCTTCCGCCACCATGCCTGCGCGTACACCCGTTTAAACTGGTTTCTCTTCAAGATGACCGGCAGGATGCGGCTGAGTTTCTTTGCCTCCTCCCGATCATCCGGTTCCCGTGGGAGTACCGTAGGCTCGGGGTAGCAGTCCATAGCGTCTGCGTGTTTGGAAAGAATACAGTTGACCAGCCAGCCGCTGGTGGGCTGTGGGTCGTTAGGATTTCCGCCCTCTCCGTTTTTTTCCATTTGCTCCCAGTGGCGAATCTTCCAAAATTGTTCGTTGTCTACAATACGCTGTTCCAGATGCGCCTTGCCGCGCCGATACTTCTGTAAGATTTGCACGGCATGGCGCAGTTCCTCCGCTCCGATTTTAGGTTGCAGCGAAGCCTTGCTTTTTGTGCTTTCCATTCGCATTCCTCCTTATGGTTAAATTCCTGCCACACCCCTCCCTGACATAAGGGGGAAAGTTGTACACGCTGTTGCATACTTCACAGCAACTATGGAAATTTTTATTTTCCAATCCGCTGCACGCCGCACCACGAACCGATTTTTTCGCTCATCATATTCAAAGGATCATCCGCCGGCTGAAGCCCTGTCTCTTTGCGCCGGGGCGCAATGGGACGCGACATACAAAAATAGCGGCTCTCATCGGCCACATGATCCTCCTGCCGCGTATCCAGATCTTCCACATCCGTGTCAGAAAAGAGAAGTCCGGGCACCGTCCGCAAAAAGGCGCGGCAAGTGGAAAAAATGTACATCATGGGATATCCTTCCTCGTCGAAGGCCATCCGGTAGTGCATTTGCATCCAGCCGGGAATGCGGCGGTTGTCGCCTCGCTGGAAGTAAATGCGGTATTTGAGTGCCGTCTCGTAGATGCTCTCCCCACGACTGGTGTCCCAAATGGCGGGATCAGCCACGCCCTGAATGTCCCGTCCCTTGAGCCACGGATGGGTGTCCTCAATCCGCCGGATTTCCGCAAACTGCCGATCCGGCGTCCATCGCACTCCCTCGTCGGGCACATCGGTGCAGCCGTAGAGTTCCAAAATGCGGTAGATGACGCCATCGTAATCCACCGCCCACCATGCGCAGGAAAACGGCTTAGCGTAGCCAAAGTCGTAGCTTCGGTAAATGCGCCACTCCCGCGGAATGTCAAACGGCTCGATCACATGGGTAAATCGCCGATCGGCATAATGGGCAGGATCGTCAGTAAACTCCTGAAAAAACTGCCCCTGAAAAATGTCCCATTTCCCCTCGAGCCACGCATCCCGCAGCTTCTTAGGAAGGGCCTGCAGCTGCTGCAGATAGTCTGGCTGCGCCTTTAAAAGCGCCTTGTTATCGGTGACCCGGGCCGGGATAAAGACGTAATTCTCCCCGTTTTCTCCGGCCAAAAAACGGCGATCGATGAAAAGGCGTTTAATATAGCTGTGTCCCGGCCCGCCAGGGTTGCAGGTATAGTAAATTCGCTTAGGGAAATTGTTCACACCACGCAGGCATGCGCCAAACTGCCGCAGCCACTCCTCCCGCAGCTGGGTAGCCTCGTCAATGAAAATCACATCGTATTCCGCTCCTTGATAGCGATCCAAATCACTGTCGCAGGCGCAGTAGCCGCAGTCCAAAATACTGCCGTTAGGGAATACCATCTGCCGTGCCGTGCCCCGATACTCTGCAATTCCCGTCAGTTCCCTGCGCAAAATCCGGATGTGGTTGTTTTCCAATTCCTGATAAGTTCGCCGCACCAGCAGCATCCGAATACCGGGATAGCGGAATGCCAGAAGTTTTGCTTTGGTGCGTACCGCCCAGCTTTTACCGCCACCGCGAGCACCGCCAAAGGCGATATACTTCTTCTCACACTCTAAAAATTCCTTCTGCCGCGGGTTAGGAACTCCCATATATAAAACTTTCTCTCCCATCTCCCTCTCCCTTTTCTTTTTCATTGGCTATATGTATCAGCAGGCTCCTCCATGACAATCCGCAGCTGCCCCACGCCCTCCCGCTCGTGTTCACTCACTGTCTCCTCTAAATTCATCAGTTCCCGCAGCATAGCCGTTAGTTCTTTCAGTTCTTTTACGCTGACATTCTCCCCGCTTTTCATTGTTTCTTCTATGCTGTATCGCAGCTGCTGGGCGGCCGAAGAGAGGCAATCTTCCATCGCACTTTTTTCGGATCTCTTTCCCGTCCGGCGTCCCTTCCAGTGCTCTTTGCGGGCCCTGCTTCCCACCGTAGCACCGGAAACGCCATAGCGCCTGCCCAAAGCGGCATAGCTTTCCCCGCCGGCCTCGTATTTCTCCCGAATCTCCGCCCACGGAATCGTTCCTTTTTTCGTCACACTTCACCTCCCTCCACACGAAAGGGGGCAAAGCAGCGCCGTGCGTAGTCCTCCAAACACGCCTCACAGATGACTTCGCCATCTCTCTGATAGTAAGGTTCGTCCTGATAAACTTCGCCGCCGCACAGCTGACATTCCGCCACGATCATCCCACCTTTCCCTTCCTTTACGATAGGAAATCTCACGTTCTTCTCTCCTTTCCTAAGACATACCGCCTCCACCCCTACCTTACAAAAGCCTTTTTGTTGTATCTTTCATAGCAACGCCATCCAAGATTTTTACAAGTCTCCTGCAGCACAGCCAAAGTGCCCTTCGCCTCTACAGAAAAAAGGCCGGTCTGCTTTTGCAGACCGGCCTTGCCGTCTTATTCTCTTGTTATTTTCTGCTTGCCTATCTTTATATTGCCCTCACCGACTGCTCTCCTGACAGGTTTCAGGGGGGAGTTTCATCAAATCCACACTGGCAATTCGTGGTTCAAAACAGCAGCCCGGACGAAGGCAAACGATACGCACACCGCTGGCTCGCTGCGGCCCTACCTTCATAAAGGTAGCCAGCACGCTTGTATCACCATGCAGTCCCAGCGGGCCGATATTAGCCTCATTGACGCGTCTTGTAATTTCCTGCTCCATCTCACTTTGGGCGCCGTATTTGCCATCTACCTGCGCCTGCACCATTAGTGCTGCCGCCTCATAGTGACTTCTGCCTACGCCGATTGCAAGGGTACAGGGGGAGCAGCCCAATTGTGACACACTCTCTTTCGCCCAGCTGACAATCTCATCCAGTACCACTTGCGTATCATGCTTATGGAAAATTCGATATGTCTTTCCACGGATGGCAGGGCCGCCGCCAAACATCAGCACATGCAGGCGCACAACATTTTCCTTGCACCGTCTGAGCAGAATAGGCGCCATCTCTACGCCGCCACTGTCGTCATTCAAGCCTCCGGATTGACTGATTCTCTCGGAGTCATCTCCCATAATACCCATAGGACGTCCGGGAAGCTGTCTAAGCCCCTGTGCTACACCGTCGCGAATCGCGTCCATCATCCGACCCGTCACGGCAGCCTCCGCTCCCAGTTCCAGTACGATATGGGGGATGCCTGTATCATCACACAAGGGGCTGTGATTTCTCTGAGCCGCCTCCGCATTCTCAAGAATTGTCTGAAGCACCCATTTTGCCTTTTCACTCTGCTCAGACATTACTGCGCATGCATAGGCTTCTTTCTTATCATCACTGAACGTACTCCCTGCACGAACCAGCGTTTCGCTCACCAGCTGCACAATCTTTTCATAGCTTAATTCACTCATAGATGCTCTTCCCTCCAGCGGCTGCTATAATTGCGGGATATCTATCGACTTTTAAGCGATATAGTGCCTCCATTCCCAATTCCGGGAATGCCACCAGTTCACGTTCCATGGTCTTATCCTCCAAAAGAGCCGTTACGGGCGGAATTACGGCATAGACCGCATTGTATTGATGCAAAGCTGCAATTGTCTCGGGATGAATGGCCCCTTTCCCAATGTGAAGCTTAACACCTGCTTTGGAAAGCGGAGCGATGCTGCTCTCGATTTCCAGCTTATTGCTGGATGTAGGGCCAACGCCAGCGGGGCTGACTGCGGTATGGAAAACAGCGCTTCCCTGCATATCGATGCCTAGCTGGGCAATCTTTCCATGCTGGATATATTCAACAAGTTTCGGAAGCACGGCATCCCGTCCGCAGAAAATATATCCGCTGACTGTCACCATATCGCCCACCTGCAATGCCGCAGCAATCTCCTCGGAAACAGGCGTATTCAAATTGATTGTCATGGTCATCTCCTCCTACTTAAATTCCGCAGCCCAGCCTCCTGCATCTCCGGTGCAGAAGGCCAAAAAGCCGCGGAATTTTCGGTTCAACCTTCGTTAATAGCAAAGAGGCGGATATATGCCCCCTCATTTTCAATAACACCATAGGCACGTGCGCGATTTACAATTCTCTTTGCCCAATTGGTATGTGGCTTGATCTCGTTCATCTTATTCGTGCAGCTGCTCTTGAGGACGCCTCCTTCCCGGCATCCCAAGACCATACAGGCGTCATCATACTCTTCCTTAGTCACAGCCATCAGCGCATTGACAAACTTAACATGGGTAGGATGTATCACTGTCCGGCCCACAAAACCGTTCGCCTTGTCCAGAATGACCTCACGGAGCAGTCCATCGATCTCATTGTTTACAATGGGCAGGCGTTTCATCAGGTAGTCTTCCAGACCACACTTCGGCAGATCTTCAAACATCAGTTCCTTGGGTGCGCGGAAGTATTCCCATACCGGCCCGGAAATAATATACTCATTATTTCGTCCGCAGATATTAAGGATATCCGAAAGACATTCCCGCACGGTCATAATGTCATAGATCGAATAATCCACACCCCGGCGCACGCCAAATACGGAAGAAAAGTCCGTTCCGCCCACACGGATCTGCAGCACCAGATCACGATATTTGTCCAAGATCTTTTTGATCCCCAGCAGCTCATCCAAGCGGCTTTCCTTGTACGCCACCTTTGCATCCTCAATAATAGGCATACCGTAGAGGATTTCACCAAATCGCTCATTCAACTCTTTCAGATAAGAATAGTAGGCATCCCCGTTGTCTGAATTAAACTTCGGGAAGTTAACACCGCAAAGGGAACGGACCTGCTTTTTTGTCAATGCCTCTCCAAAATGCTTAAACTGCTCCACATTCCGCACGCGTACAAAAATCAGAGGAACCTTGTCCGCATCCAGTTCACCGCTGTCCACTGCGTCAGTCACCGTATCCAGCAGTCTATGTACGTTGGCCTCTGCCTCCTCCACCTGATTTTCAGGGCAGGCATCCTCGAAGCAGAGGACAATGGTAGTCAGGCCGGGCATAGCGCAAGAGAGGATTTTCGGCGCAAAATCTTTAGTTCCGGGCATATACATGGTTGCACCCAGACAATACTGCAGCATCTCTCGTTCTGTGTACTTATTAAAATGTTCAGGTTCAATCACAAACTGATAGTCTGGATTATACAAATGGTGTCTTATTCCAACTCATTCCTTTCCACGAATATGATCCGGCGCATATGCCCCGCTCTCAGACGAGACTGCCTCGGGGGGACCAAACGGCCTCAGGATAATACTCGTCGATCATGCGCTTGACCAGGCTGCACTGCTTTGCACGCTTTCTTGCATCACTTTCCGTGCTGTCCCAGCTGTGGGTAGCTGCGACAGAGCCGCCGGTTTTGAGATAAATAGGTGCTGCTACTCTGACCATTTCCGGCACCTCATAGTGGCGGATAAAGCCACCGGTGGACTTGGGATTCTCCGTATGGATATCAATGGGGCAGTCCACTGTCTGGCGCATGGCAGCCAGCATCTGCAGCTGAATATCACGCACAGGATTGATGGAATCAGCGCCAATGCTTTCCAAGAGTTTTGCGGAGGCAGGGTTGCCGTGACCTGCATGTGCAGATACCTTAAAGTGGCAATCTGCAGGGATTTCACCGGCAGCCCGCATCTGGTTGAGTACCCATAGACAGCCTTCATCGTATACCAGGAACCCACGGCATCCCAGACGAGCCGCCCGTTTTACATCCTCGATAGCTCTTACGATCTGTTCTTCACCGCGCAGACGATAACCCATGCGTACCCCCTCCTCAGTGTGTACAGAGGCAGAGGTATCCGTAGTTGCACGGGGGCCAATTGCCAGAATGAGATCGGTTTTCCAATCGTGGGCCAGCTGTACCATCTGAGAAATCTCGTCATCCGTCAAACGCATAATTCCCTGTGTCTGCGTTACCCGGTGCAAGTACAGTCCGTAATCGTCCATTGCCTCCAGCAGCGCCTTCATAACCTTGGGGCTTTGGATGCCGGGAACCTCAAAGCGGTACTGTCCGCCATCGCTGAATCGTTTCTCCGAGGTTGGCAGGTCGTAGGCATCCCCACCGGGCAGGCCGATTGACTGCAAAAACGCTCTGGTCTTTTCCATGCTGTTCATCATAACCATTCCTTTCCCGCCACTTCATAGGGGCTCGCACCATAAAAGGCACTGTTACCGTATGTGGCATATCATAAAATCATCAAAGACATATCACGCAATCTGCCCTGCAGAATCTGGTCGTTGGCATGTATTTGTGCCCGTCTCAGTGCTGCAGTTCCCGCATCAGGTCATCAATTGCCTCTTTGTGGGAAAATGCCAGAGGGGGCAGCTTCCCGCTCAGTCCCTTGTGGATCCGCACATCCATAAACGCTGCCGTCGGTGCATTCTGTAATTTGCGGATTGCAGCAATCAATTCCTCCTCATTGTCAATCGGCTTGCCCACCGTCGTATAGCCGCAGGCCTCTGCTATTTTGGTAAAATTGATTCTCTGTCCTGCAGAGGGCTGTCCACCGACAGACTCATGTGCACCGTTGTTCAGCACCACATGCAGGAAGTTCTTCACGGGGTATTTGCTAACCATTGTCAATGCCCCCATGTGCATCATAGCCGCCGCATCACCATCCAAGCAGACCACTTTGCGCTCGGGCTTCTCCAGTGCAATTCCCAGTGCCACAGAAGAAGCGTGACCCATAGAGCCTACATTCAGGAAATCCCGCTCCTTGCTCTCGTTTCTTCTTTCCCGCAGGAAAAAAAGTTCTCTGGTGGCTCTGCCGGTTGTGGCGGAATAGATGGTATCTGCCGGCAGGTGATCCAGCAGCACCTCGATGGCCTGCTCACGGCTCATGGGATAGCTCTGATCCTTGTCATTTGCCTTTTCTCCTGCCATAACGCCTTTGGGGGCAATGAGTGCATAGGGCTTACGATTTTCCTTGCAGTAGGCCACCGCTTTTTTGATCGCCTCTGCGCCCAGTACATCGTCATCCTCCAGCACCGTATAAGGGATCTCCATCACATCCATCAGCTTTGTCGTGATCTTCCCCTGGAGTTCATGCTGCGGCCAGTCACCTGTTCCGGGCTGTCCGCGCCAACCGATCAACAGCACCATCGGTACTGCATAAACGTGCTCATCCACCAGGGACGCCAGCGGATTGACGGCATTGCCGATGCCGCTGTTTTGCATATATACCAGCGGGATCTCACCGGATGCGAAATAGTGTCCCGCCGCAATTCCGATTGCATTGCCCTCATTTGCCGCAATAATATTTCGCTCCGGGAAGTGCTGCAAGGCATAGTTGCAAAATCCGTTCAGATAGGAGTCAGGAACACCGGTAAAGAAATTCACACCGGTCTCCTGCAGTGTTTGAAATACAAGATTTTGATTAAGCATCTGTTCTTTCCTCACTTTCCTGCCGAAGTGTTTCCTTTGAAAAGAGTAAAATATTCCGGGCTGTCCGCCTTGCACATCAGCCAGGCAGTATCAAAGGCATCCACCAGCTTCTGTGGCAGCGGACCAGCCTGAATGGTCTGTAAATTCTGCTTCAAATGATTGAGTTTGGATGCCCCGATGATAATGCCATCTCCCCGCTGTCCCTTGAGCATGGAGTGGTTGTATAACCAGCGATAGCTGGCCTCAATGGAGGAGATCCCAAACTCAGCAGCCACCTTTTTAATAAGCGCTACAGCATCGAAGTAACTCCTCTTCCAATATCTGTTCTGGTAATTGGGCCGATGCGTAAATCGACCATCGGCAGGTGCGTCCTCAAATTTATCGTACCGTCCGGTCAGCAGTCCGCCCGCTAATGGGTTATAAGCGTTAAAGCGCATACCGAAGGCGGTAAGGGCCGCATCCAGTTCCGTCTCCGCCTTCCGGGTCAGCGGGTTATATATGCCCTCGAACACGGTAGGTTTGACCCAACCGTGCTTATCACATATATGCCACACATCCGCCACCATCCATGCAGGGAAATTACTCAAACCCAGCTCCTTGAATTTTTTCTGTTCATAGAGCTCCTGGCATGCCTCCAATACGGACGCTACGGGGGTCATCGGATCTGGAAAGTGCAGGTAAAACGTATCCACACATGCAAGCCCCAGCCGCTCCAAACTCTCGTTGAGCTGCTTCCGGGCGGCATCTCCATCTAATTTTCCGGAGATCCGTGGATTGACTTTCGTGTCGATCTTATACGGCCTTTGGATCTGCTGGAGTGCCTGTCCCAACAAGCGTTCACAGTTTCCCTCATTGTACACATAGGCGGTATCCAGCACTGTATATCCGGAATCCAGAAACGCATTGATAAATGCTTCTACCTCTGGGGCAAATACAGACTCACCAAAGGTCATGGTGCCTAGAATCAAGTTGACATTACTCATAGCATTTCTCCCATTCATAAAAAGCGCATCAAACTTCTGATGGAGTCCTTCCCTTCTGCTGCCATGCGAAAGATAGCCTCAGCATCGCCGTGATTGATCCCGGCATACGCCATCAGTCCCAAATAGCGATTGAAGAACTCGTCCTCACTCAGGGGATTTTCAGGCTCTCCTTTCGGGAAGTCCACCTGCCGTGTCAATGTCCGGCCGTCTGCGGTGGTTATCTCCAGCAAAGCAGATTGCTTTTCGGGAAAGGTGCTGCTGAACAAAGGATCCGCCGTCACAGAAATCTTCTCAACCAGTGCCATCACCTCTGGATTTTCGATGGTTTCGGGTGCAAATTCCTGCAAACCGGCCTTTCCGTAAATGAGACCCACAGCCGTTGCAAACGGAATACTCATCTTTGCCGAGTAGGAACTGGGAATCTCCCGATGATCGTGTCCGTAAACAGCCAAAGCGTAGGTTTGAATGGCAATCCGCTGGACATCTTCTGCCTTTAGGTGATTTTCATTGCGCAGCTGAATTGCCGCCTCCACAGCCGGATGGGTATATCTACAGGAGGCATAGGGTTTCGTGTATGTTTTCTCGATGGCATAGGTTCCATCCAAAAGCAAAGGCTTCAATTCGATGTCCTCCTGGCCGGTCATCATCTTGAAGAAACCGCGTTCACCACCCAAGGGATCATTGTGTCCCTGAAAGCCGGCTTTGGCAAGCTGAATGCTGCTCAACGCCAGCAACGCCGTCTTTGCCACATTGTAGGGTTTCAGCTCGGAGTCGCCATCCAAAACCTTCAGCATACCGGTTGCAGAAACGCAGGCCGTTGCAAAGGCGCGAAATCGTTCCTCCTTTGTAAAATCCAGCAGATAGCTGGCAGCAATGGCAGCCCCTAGTACGCCGCACGTGCCGGTCGCATGGAATCCATGGGCCTTGTGTCCCGGCTGAATGGAAACAGCCATGGTGAAGGACGTCTCATATCCGATTACGGCCGCCTCCAGCACTTTATCAAGCCCCACGTCATAGCGTTCCGCCAGAGGAAGGAGCAGCGAAAAAATGGGAGAGCCCAAATGAATAATCCCCGCATTGGTCCCGTCATCCAAATCCAGTGCGTGACCGTTCAATCCATTCAAAAATACAGCTTCCTTCAGTGCCAGCTTTTTGCCCATACCGATAGCAGTGCAGTCCCCTGCTTCCGGCAATGCAAACTCCATATATTTGCGAAGTTTCTCCTCTTGAAATTTAACGCCGGCGGAGGTCACAGCCAAATAATCCAACAGTGACTGCCGCGCTCTTTCCAGAACGTGTTTGGGGATCTCTTGTTTTTGTAGTGCTTCAATTTTTTCTATCAATTGGGATGATCTGTTCATTCCGATTCCTCTCGTTTTTGCATCACTGCGGCAAACAAAATCTACAGGGTTTCTCACTGAGCGTCAATTCTCTTCCTGCTTTTTCCGTTTTTTCAATAGCACCGCGATCTTATCTTTATTCTTGTACAACACCCACAGTACGGCCACACCTACCAGCAGGATCACGCCATACCGCAGCAGTATGTTTTTATACAGCAGGAAGGATACCACCATAACCCCCGCAAGCCCGATGGTCAGTGCGGTATACTGTTTGAAGCCGATATATGCGCCATATCCTGCTTTCTTGACCAGCCAATAGTTGATGGCAAACAAGACAACATAGGCAACGATATTGGCAACCGGAAGTGCCTGGATGCCCATGATTGGCAGCAGCAGAACCTTGCACCCAATGTTCACAGCCGCCACAATGCCTGTATAAAGTGCCGTTTTTACCACATTCTTATCATACGTCAGAATAATGGTAAATATAGAGCATACGTTCTCAATAAAAATAGCAAGCACCAATCCGGGAATAATCTGGGTGGCTGCCGCGTACTCTCTGCCACCCAAGATCCAAACAACCTCCGGTGCAAGCAGCATGACGCCGCCGGACAGGACGGCAATGACCCCCAGGTAAGCCAAAATCCCCTTGCGGACCCGCGCTTCGTTCTTCATTTCCAGGTTATCCATCACCCAAGTGGTCACCGCTCCAGTCGTTGCCTGGAACAAGATAACAAGGATGTGTGCCACACTCGTTGCGATACTCACAACGGCCGTTGCCTCAGCCCCCATCATGCTCTTAGTAATGATCGTGTTTGTAGAGGTCAGCAGATACACAGTAAGATAGTGCATCATCAACGGCAGCGCCAGCTTAAAAGCATACTTGCAGTGTCCCAGCTTGCAGGCCTTGCCGCGCATCAGCATCACTGCGCCGCAGCCCAGACCGATTATCGCAGAAGGCAGATAAAAACCGTAAATCCGTGCAGAAAGCCTGTCCGCATCTGCCGCCATAAGCACCATGACTACCGATGCCAAGGTAGGAATCACAATATTCACCGTTGAGATAGCCGCCACAGACTTATATTGATAGAGGGTCCTTTCTCTTGCAAGAAACACATTTCTGCAGGCAGAACACATCAATGTGAAGAACAGTACATGGACGTACTGTGGAGGAATGGAAACGATCTGGAAGATCCAGCTTCTATTGAGCAGGAAAAAGAGATAGAAGCCCCCCGTCAGAAGGATGCTGGATATGGTGACGGCGGAAACATAGCCATCATAATCATCCTTATAGTCATAGTAAGCAGGATTCAGTGTATTATATAGTTCCGCTCCAGTCAGGATCAGCAAGGTGGATTGCCAACTGGCATAGTTGGAAAACTCACCGAAGGCCTCTTGCGACATCAAGCGTGAAAAAATCGGTGTAGTGATAAAGGCGAGCGCTTTGATGAGAAACGAACTGACCACATACCAAAAGCCCGCTTTTACCGCCAGTTTTGTATTGCCGCGCTGTACTTCTTCTTTCATGTATCTCTATACGCTCCTGTTAGCTGAGAATCAATATTTTTCATAGTGAATAATTTCGTGGCGGATCAAATCTTCGCCCGTCTGGCTGATTGCCCGCACCCGTTCACCGGCCAGCCTGTGCTTGCGCTCCAACTCCTCCTGCGTGTCAGCCTCAACGCTGAAATAGGCCACACGGTCACCACTGCTGCAAATTTCTCCGAAGGCATGCCCCTTTGCTTTAAACGCATCATAATGACTGATAATGCCCTCTGCCAGCAGTTCTTCAAAGCCCTCCAAATGATCCAGCACACCGGGTCTGCAGTATAAGAACTCATCTACAATATACTTATCCAGATGGTATCCGTTATAGTGGGGCTTTTCCCCCAACGTCAGATCCAATACAGCATTGACCACATTAAAGCCGGAAACAATGGGCAGCAGGCGATACTTGATACCACCGCCGGTGCGGGCACAGAACTCGATCACCCGGATCTTGTCGCCGTCAATCTTCATTTGGATCAGCATGGGCGTATTGGTAAGACCGAAAGCATCTGCAATTTTCTGCCCGACTTTTTGTACATTGTCGTACATCTCGTGAGACAATGGGGCAGGATATCTGCCGCGGCAGATGATAAATCCAGTACTTCCGGGGATTTTGTCCAAAACACGAATGCACAATATCTTGGCAGTCCCGTCCTCTACGTAGATATCCACGCTCATCTCATCGCCACCGACGAACTCCTCAATCACCGCAGAATGGGTTCTGCTGATCTGCACAGCATCGTTGAATGCAGTCTTGAGTTCCTCCATGGTCTCCACCTTTTTGACACCACGGGAACTATATGCATCCACGGGCTTTGTCACCAGAGGAAACTGCATTCCTTGTATATCCTCTTCAGAAAATGTGGAACCGACCATATATTTTGCCGTAGGAATATCATGTTCCACGAAGATCTTTTTCATGTATTCCTTGTTGGAGACATTTTTTGCCGTCTCATAGTCAATATAGCAGGGCAACCCCAGTTCCTCGCAGACCTGTGCTGCCACAAGGAGCATTTGATCTGCACAGACAGAAATCACAAAATCCACCTGTTCTTCCATGGCAACATGGCGAATCCCGTCTACATCCAGGGTAGAGACAGGATAAAACTTATCTGCATATTTTACAGCCGGTGCATGTTCATTTCTGTCCGCCACGATGGTTTCAATGCCGCGGCGCTTCATTTCCTCAATCAGATTGCGCTGCGATACCCCGCCGCACAAAACCAATCCTCTCATAAGTGTCTCCTTCCTGCCATCACTCTGCGTGCTCTTGGGATGCAGCAGCCTTCTGCTTCTGAAAATCAGCATACAGTTTCTGTGCCAATTCCTGACTCACACCACTTCCCGGTCTGAGTGCTTCCGCGCCATATGTGTCCATAAAGTGTTCAGAGTAGGTCTCTGCTTTTTTCAGATACTCGTCAAAACTGCAAATATAGCGCGCAGGCACACCTGCGTAGACAGAGTTATCAGGAATATCCTTCGTAACAATGCTGCCGGCAGCAATAATAACGTTGCTGCCGATACGTACATTATACATGATCTGAGATCCTGCGCCGATAAACACGTGATCCATGATTTCGATACAACCTACACGCTCAATAAAGCGATCCGTATCCATTTTGCAATTGAGCATTTTATGAATAATGTCATGGGTAAGAAATGTCACATTGGACGCAATCTTCACATCATCATGAATATGGATCAAATTAGAATGAAGGGGCAGCACACGCCCTTGAATATGTACATTCTCCCCCATCTCCCCAAACAGCTTATGTTTCTTCATATAAGCCACTCGCTTACCCGCAGAGGGAATCAGCATAATTCTGATCGTATGAAAAATTCTTTGTTTTCTATTCATATAGACTCTCCCTATGATATGATCGCCGCTTTGATAAAAACTCCTCACGCATACGGCTATTTCGCTCTTTTGCCGCTGCCGCCGTGCGGCAAACGCAGTGCCCTTCTCATCCCTGGCTCCTGATCTCCTTGGATCAGGATAAACATGAAGTAAAGCATATAGAATGAACCGTGGGTATGTGCTGTAAAGAACGAGAGCATCATGATCAGGGCGCTGATCCAAAGATACGGAGCCCTCACCTTGATCAAACTATACACATACCCACTGTAGGAGAGCGCCAGCCCCACAGCACCGAATTTATACAGTGTAGCAACAAATCCGGGCATATTAAAGGAGATATGACTGACATCCGTCGTTACGCCCACGAGCCATTGTGCGCCGGTCATAGTCCCCAGCAAATTAAAGGCACGGCGTGTCCGTCCGGCAATAGCACCGCCACTAGACAGATCCAAAAACCGCATAACCGCAGCCCGAATAAAGGGCACCGTCAAAATCATGATCAGTGCGCACACTGCAAACGCCAGCATCAGCAGCAGATTTTGCTTTCTGAAGAAGTTTTTAAACGCAAAACTCTTGTCCTCTGGATTGTAGAGCGCAATAAAGAGAAGCCACACACATACTACGGTGACCAGCCCCATTCCGGAAGTGGTCAGCAGGATGCCTGCAGAGAAGAGGATGGCCTTCTTAAATCTGCTGCGATCCATGCCGCTGTCCAGCAACACCAGCATCAGCTGCGGGAACAAATACAAATACATATGCGACGGCTCTAGGAAAAACGCCGAAGGTCGATACAGATCCCCCCGATGCCCGGTAACGCCGATCACACCTGTCTGTGCGCCTGCCACCCAAATATGACTCTCCGGAAGCAGCAGCTGTGTGGGAACTAATTGCAGATGGAAATGCAGAATATAGTAGCAAAGAGATTGAATGCAAATCAAAACCGAAGCAGCCATCGCAATCTTGGCCGCGGCGGATATGACCTTCTTCAAATTGATCCCGCCACAGGCTGCTGCCAGAAGATAAACGATCATCACGGCGGCATAGGCCAATCTGATCACCGAAGCCCCGTGGATAATCTCTTTATATACCATAAAGGCCACCACGCCCAGCACAATTCCCGTGTTGGCCGGCTGCAGTTTTCTGTAGTTCACCACCAGTTTGAACAATGCCCAGGGCCACAGCAAAATGAGGATCGTAAAGCCGGCATTGACCCCTATGCCCTTATAGTGCTGCAAAATCGGAGTAAGCGCCAGGAGAAAGCCGAAAATCGAATCGATCAAATCTTCCTTTTCGCTGTAAAACGCCTTCCGTTTTTCATTTTCCATAAAACGCTCTTTCATCCACACTATTGCGTAACCTCCCGCCAGATCCTCCGGCATTTTTCGCTTACAGACTCTGCCCGTCTCTTTTTAGGCCATGCCTGATTGATTAGATGTGATCGACCTGGCTGGCCATATACATTTCATAAAATTTTCGATTATCCACCTTAGAGTAGCCGTGATAGTCGAAGAAGCGCTTTGCATCTTCATCTTCAAATACTGCCTTATTCATAATGATCTGATCGTCATCCATTCCCGGATGGGAGTTAATTTCACAGATCTTCATCCCGTCCTCTGTGATAATGACATCAATCCCCAAATAGTCCAGAGAAGCTACCTGCTGGCAGACCTGCTCCACCTTGTTTTTAACGAATTCCCAGTTAGGCATGACAAGATCTTTCCACGGCTTATGCGTATCAGGATGCTCATAGCAATAGACATTGCCATCCTCACAGAATCGCTTGAAACGCAGGCCATACTCCTTGCAACGGCCGGTCTCATAGTCAAATCCCACAGACACGCCGCCGGCAGATTGGTTGCTGGCGCCGCCGGAAATAGAAGTACCGAATCTGGCATAGGCAGAGATGTTATGCCACTTGGCATTGTCCCAAATGTTGTCATAGGGTAGCTTCATCATCACAAGACGCAGCGTACACTCGCTCTTTGGCCAGATGGCAGCCAACTCATGGTTCTGCAGGCAGTACTCAGTCACAATATTGTTGCCCAGATTGGAGATAATTTTTTCAAACTCCTCCAAACCAACAACCTCATTGTTAATCATAATGGTGCCGTCACACCACTCCACCTTCATAAAACCGCGGCCACCGGAAGTACCGGAGTTCGGCTTAATAGCCAGTATCTTCTTCTCTTTCAGAAGATTGAGAATAAAGTCCTGATCCCGCTTGATCTTCTGGTCCAAATCCATCAAATATGTATAATTGCCGTTATTCTCCACATAGAGATAGTATTCCGGCATGCTGTCAGCGCAGCCATTGCTGTTCAACACATATTTCAGCGTCAGCTTATCCAGCCATTTCCGGAAATGGTGATTCAGGGGATGCAGCATAAAATAGGGATAATCCGGCATATAGTAGCGATAATTCTCCTCGGTCAAGCCATACATCTCCACGCGACCGGGATAAAAACCACGTTCCAGCGCCCAGCGCTTGGTCTCTTCATCTGCGAAATAGGCTCTCTCGTCATCTGCCAGCTTCTTGACAAACATGGTTGCCCATTTATAGTCCATGCCGTTCTTTCGAACCAGCTCCAAAAGACGGTCGTAATCGGTGCGGATCCGCGTGGATTCATCCCGCTTGACCTGATACAATTCCTCCATAAAATACCTCCCTGCCCGTAGGCTCTCCGTTATTACCATCTATTATCGGTTTGCAGCTTAGGGCTTATCTCCCATGATATGCACATATTCGATCCCTTCCCGCTTCACCACAGCTTTGACGGTCAGGAAAAAAATGCGAACATCCAGCGCAATACTAAAGTTCTCAATATAGTCGTTGTCAAATTTCAATTTCTCCGGCCAAGTCAGATTGTTTCTGCCATTGACCTGTGCCAATCCAGTCACGCCGGGCCGCATAAGATGGCGGCGATTTTCTTCTGGAGATATCTTCATGACCTGTGCGGGCAGCATGGGACGCGGTCCCACAAAACTCATGGTTCCGTTGAGAATATTAAATAGCTGCGGCAGTTCATCCAAACTGGTCTTGCGCAGGAACTTGCCCACTGCGGTAATACTGTCATTAGGCTCACGAACCGTTCCATCCGGATTCACACGGTCTTCCATGCGCAGCATGGTGCGAAACTTATAAATCTTGAAAATTTTCCCGTCCTTGCCCACTCTTTCCTGAGTAAATACAGCAGATCCCTTGGAAGTCAAACGGATTGCCAGTGGGACAATCAGCAACACAGGGATGCATATAAGCAGCACTATCAAAAGGAAACTAGCGACAATGTCAAATGTACGTTTAAGAAACAACTGCAATTTTTTCATATATATCCTCTTCTACCTCAAAATGCTGGTACGCCGTCCGGCGTACCCTATGATTACGCAAAACAGCTGCGAACCATCTCGATGACCTTATCCTGCTGCTCTGGTGTCATCTTGTTATCGCTGGGCAGACACAGGCCGCGATCAAAGATATCCATCCCTACATCCAGAGGCTTCCCATCCTTACCCACAGCGCCGCCGGAGATATAGGCGTTGGACTTGGCACGGCCATCACCCTCGCGGGTCACAAAGCCGTTCATCCGGTAAATCGGCTGCATATGCATAGGCTTCCAAATAGGGCGGCCTTCCGCATGATACTTTGCCAGCGTTTCCAGGATCTCTGTGGGGCAGCTCTTACCCGGCTCACTGATGTAGAGGGCTTCCTGCTCACTTCGCACCTGTTTGCACATGGCATCCCTGTCCAAAATCATGCAGCTGAGCCAGAAGTTCGGCTCAGAGTTCTCCGCATGATAGGGGTTCATCTGGACAGGCAGACCTTCAAAGCCTTTCTTGTAGCGCTCATAGATGGCTTTTTTCTGGGCAATATGTGTCTCCAAATAGGGAAACTGACCGCGGACAACACCGGCGATCACGTTGCTCATCCGATAGTTGTAACCCAATTCCTCATGCTGATACCAAGGTGCATTCTCACGGGACTGGGTGGACCACTTGCGCACCTTATGTGCCGTCTCCTCATCATCAGTCAGCAGCATACCGCCGGAGGAACCGGTGATGATTTTATTTCCGTTAAAGGAAATGCAGCTGAAATCGCCAAAGCGCCCGGTCTGCACCCCCTTGTAAGTAGCACCCAAAGACTCGGCAGCATCCTCCACGATGACAGCACCGTGGCGCTTGCAAACAGCTTGCAGCTCGTCAATCTTACCAGGGACGCCGTACAGGTGGGCCATTACCACAACCTTGACATCGGGATAAATTTCAAACGCCTTCTCCAGCGCCACCGGATCCATGTTCCATGTGTCGTACTCCGTGTCGATGAACACAGGAACACCGCCCTCGTAAACCACCGGGTTCACGGTAGCATCAAAGGTCATATCAGAGCAGAACACTTTGTCTCCGGGTTTGACACCTGCCAGCTTAACAGCAAGATGCAGCGCCGCCGTTCCACAGGACAGCGCCACTGCATATTGACAACCTATCTTTTCACAGGCCTGTCTTTCCGCCTCGTTGATATTCTCACCGATCGTAGACATCCAGTTCGTCTCATAGGCCTCCATCATATACTTCAATTCCTCACCATGCATGGTGGGTGAACTCAGCCACACTTTTTTCTCAAAGGCCGTAAATTCCTTAGTTATCATTTCTCTCCCTTTCCCTTGTCACATTTTCCCATTCTTCACTGCAGCAGCATTAAACCAGAAACTCCAAAGATATTCCGCATAATTTGGCAAGAATAATCACAATTGGATTGCAAATCAACGCGTGCAGGAGTGTTTGAACGCCATCGGTATATAAAATCCAATTTCTTCCCCAAAGCGCAGCACACAGCGGTGCCAAAATCAAAAAGACCGTCAGCAGCTTTTTAGCAATGGGGTATCCGGCCGTGTTCTCCTTAGTCAGGAGATAGAACACACCGCCAAAGACGATAATCACCGAAACAAAACGCCAGTATTCCGGCATCACCATGGGCACCATGGCGAGTGTCAAGCCTCCGACAAAAAACTCATAGTCCAAAAAGAGGGACAATCGCTCCGCCACAGATTCAAACGGAACTGTCGTGACGTTGCGGGTGGCACTTTCTTGATTGCTCACCGCCGCCTGACCGGCACCTAAGCCTATTGACAAACACTTTTTGACTCTTGTCCCAAACGGCTTCACATTTCGGAAACGAGCAAACCAGTGCAGCATGATAATCCCAAGCGCTGTCAGTGTAAATACGCTGTAAAGGATTTTTGCCGCCTGTTCTGATCCGCTCTGGGCAGCAGCAACCGCCCATTCAGCGTCCGTCAGCGTATAATAAGCATTTGCTGTTTTAATGACGTTAATGAGTGTATGTATGACTAAATTGTCGCTGGTAAGATAGCGCAGAGATTCATAAAGGAGACGTAAAACGGCGGGAATCGCAGGAATGGAAACCAAGAAAGCAAACATAAGCTGGTAGCGGCATTTAATATGCTGCAAGATTCCGACCACGACTCTCAATATCAGGAAAATGATGGCACTGGTATGCAGGAATACCGGGAAAATATAGAGAATCAGCGTCCAAAGATCCTTTTTCTTAAGATAGCTTCCACGGAATACCGCCAGAGTGATCATGCAGAAGGCAGAAACATTGCGCACGTTGTTCTCTATACCAAAGAAGTTCAGCGTCAGCAAGAAAATCCCCACATAGGTAAGGATATCCCTGCGCTTTGCTCCCAGGTCAGTCCCCACCCGAAAGGTAACATAGAGACCGGTATAATAAATAAAAAACACCGGAATCGCAGGCACCAGCCGATCCAGCCCCAGGTTTGTCAACACCCAGCAGTAATAGATAAAGGAATAGTTTCTCTGATGTCCAAACCGATCAATTGCAGCCGCTTCCGATAATGGAATCCCTTTGAGCTGGTCGAGATATTGAAAATAGCGCACCATATCCGTTTCCACAGTAGGTACATAGCAATACGCAAAAACAGCCAGCCCCCATGCAATGCAGAAAATATATGTTTTCCAGTGGTCGAAGTCCCGGCAAAGTCCAATGAAAGCCAGCACAAAACCGATCGGAGGGCAAAGAAGCGTAATGCAGAGAATCAGCAGTGCTTGATGGTGTTTTACTTTATCTATCAAAGATCTTTCCCCCTTTGCCTTTTCAAAAAGCTTGGCAATTTCGTGCAGCAGTATAGTCGTTGTGCAAAGCGCGCAACGGATCTCACGTCTGTATTATAGCAAGCGCATAAAACACGAGTAAGAAATATATCTCAACAAATTATAGCATCTGGCAACTTTCGTGTCCATAGCTTATTTTTCCATTTTATTTTTGGATATATGATTTTCCAGAATTTTCCCTTGTCCGCTCCCTGCGAGCCTGCACCAGCGGGGCGTGAGCACCCTTTTCTTTCCCCAAAACAGCGGGCAGAGCCACATCCTCTGTCCGCTGTTTTGATTTCATATCCGCGCTCACTGAACGCTCTGCCATCTCTCCGCAGAGGTTGTCCGACGACACTTTTCACTGGTTGTCCGCACCGATTTTCAGGTCAGTTTTGATTTGCGTCGTGCTGATCTCCGGCGTTCTTGGGAGATAGACGACTTCAACGCCCTCTTCCTTCAAAAAATCGAACTTCCCCTTCCAATCGTCCCCCATCACAAAGGTGTCGATGTGATACTCATGGACATCGGTCCGTTTCTGCTCCCAACTCGTCTCCGGGATCACCAGATCCACATAGCGGATGGCCTCCACCAGCGCCTTGCGCTGCTCATAGGAGAAATAGCATTTCTTTCTCTTCTCGTTCCAGTTAAACTCGTCCGTAGAGACAACAACCACCAGATAATCCCCCAGCGCCTTAGCCCGCTTGAGTAAATTAATATGACCGTAATGCAGCAAATCAAATGTACCATACGTGATCACTCGTTTCATGATCCTTCCTCCCTTCTTATTGCAAAGGCACCGCTTTGGCAAAAGCGTGGGCCTCTTGCGTGCATCATTGCTCTTTGCGGCACTTTCTTTTATGCAGCAAAACCACACTCACCCGCATCACCAGCACCAACGTCTCCGTCACAGAGGTTGCAATGCAGATGTTTCTCACCGTCAGCGCGTGGCAGGCATACAGCACCAGCATCACGCCTGCATGCCAAAAAGCCGCAATAACCACAGACAGATTGGCAAATTTCCCCAGCCCCATAGGACTGAGCATAGGAAAGCCAAAAATGTAACAGGGCAGTGCCACGACCACCGCAGGCATCAAAAGCCGCAGCAGCTCACCGGAGGATGCAAACTCCTGTCCGAACAAAAATCCGCAGAACTCCTCTGCGAAAACGGCAACCACCGTACAGCCCACAACGATGATAGGCATCAGAATCGCCAAAATCCGCTTGACCAGCCGATAGTCCTTGTTCTTCACCATGTAGGGATAAAGGCTGTCCGCAATGGGAGAAAAGGCACTTCTGGCCGTTGTCATCAGCTTTTCGGCGGAAGTATAGTGTCCCAGCGCACTGCCTGTGGGATAGAGAAAGCCCACAATCATTGTATTGGTTGCGCTATATACCGTAGAGGCGATTCTGGAAACAAAATAGCTGCTGGAACGCCGCAATGTTTTCCAAATATAGTCCCCATGTACCTTGACGAATTTCACGTTCAGATGGCGATATACATCATAATAGGTCCATACACAGGCACCGAGCGCCCCCAGAGAATTGAGCAGAGGAATCAAATAGCACTGCTCCTTGTCCTTCAATAGAACAAAGATGGCCGCCGTAAAGAACAGCTTCATGCCCACGGCACGGTAGGTAATGGCCGACATTTTCTCCATTCCTCGATAGAGGAAATCGGGCAGCAGGCAATTCAGAAATGTAGAGAGGAAAAACAGCTGGTGCAGCAGCATATTCTCCCGGAATCTGTCTACGGTGAGACAGAGCCCTGTCACTACAGCGTAAGAAAGCAGGCCCAGCAGCAATTTGCATACTGTCACCGACGACATGATCCGTGACAACTCTTTCGGATTGTCACGATGCCGCGCCACATCCTCCGTAGAGGAGAGAATAAAGCCAAAATCCAGCACGAGCTGGATATACACCGTCATGGCTTGGGCAAAGCCAATTTCGCCGTACATAACGGTTCCCAGAACGCGGGTCTGATAGGGAACCGTGATAAAACTAAAAAAGTAATTGGAGAAGGTCAAGATATACAGCATGATCGTATTCTTGAACAGCACTCCTTGTTTATGATCTTTCATTGACTCAGCACTTCCACAATTCTATTTGCCACCATCTCAGATGCCGTTCCATTTTCATAGTACTCTACCGAAGCATTGAACTTTTCTAACTGCTCCCGGTAAGGTTCTTCCTCAAATGCTGTAAGATTTCGCAGCAGCTCACCTTCATCATGGGCAAGGGGGAACGGCAGCTTTTCGATGTCAAAATAGAAATTTCTATCCGCACAATAGTCTGCAATATCGGTTGCGTAGAGGAATACGGGCTTATAAATGAGACCGGCATCAAACATCAAGCTGGAGTAGTCGGAAATCACCAGATCCGCCGCCGGGATCAATTCATAGAGATCGGGATAGTCCGTGGCATTGATGACCGTCTCAGAGTAGGTGATAAACCCTGACTGACCCGCCACATTCGGGTGCAGACGCACCGCAGCCACCCAGTCCTCTCCGGTTTTCTGCTTCAGCACATCGAGAAGCTGCTGATAATCACGGATATAACAGTCTGTCTCCCCACCAGCTCGGAAGGTAGGTGCATACAGCAAAACTTTCTTATCTGCCGGAATGCCCAGCATCTCCTTTACCCGCTGCTGCTTTTCCGGCGTCTGCTGAAAGAGAACGTCCAGCCGCGGTGAGCCGCACTCCAGAATTTCCCCGTCATACCAGAACGCGCGCCGGCACAGCTTTGTGAAAAAGCCGCATCCGGACAGGATCAGATCCGCCATGGCAGAATCGTGCTTGGCGCCGCGCACATAGTCCACGCTGAGATGCTCTGCTGCATCCTTTTCAATTCTCTTGAGTGCCACCATACCATGCCATGTCTGGATGTAGAACTGCCCTTTTCGCTTAATGATTCCCAGAGATTTACGGGAATTATCAATCCATACGGCAGCGGTAGCCAATTCCCAGTAGCCCCGCCATGACCGATAGCCTACACAGCGCATCGGCGCAGGGACCGCAGCGCTTTCCGGGTCAGCAGCAATCCAGACAATATCCAGCTTCGGATTTGTTTTCAGCAGCTGCAGCGCAATCCCTTTTCCGTTATCGCCGAATCCTTTTCCATAATAGCTCACCATCGCAACCTTGTTGCGGTCTATCTTACAAACACGGCAAAGAAGCATAAAGGCACGAATCATTCCAACCTTCAGCCAGGTTATTATCTGCTTCATGCTTCGCCTCCCTCCCGCTTGATGGAGCCATCTTCCATCGCTGCTGCTTTTTCCTTCACGTTCACTTCTCTGCATACCGCCATCAAATAGCCCATGGCACTGAGCAGCAGAAAATACATCGCCGTTGTATCCGTAAAAATGCAGCTGAGGAACATGGCCCCGCAGGCAACCAGCGCAGCCATAACAGTGACCATATAGAAAGAAACCGGCAGCTTCTTTCCTCGCTTCCAGCAGGCTCTTCCTACGCTCACGCAGCACAGCAGACAGAAAAGCATCATCGTTGCAAATGCCGGAATACCATCATTGAGCATCAGATGTAAATAGCTGTTATGTACAGCCTTTCCCGCTCCAATGGTATATGGTGCCAAGTCATATTTTTGCGAAAAATAGGTATGATTAGGCCCTATCCCCCAGAGAGGTCTGCAGGAAACCAACTGCAGCGTCTGCTTCCAGATGTCGATCCGTCCTGCGCCTTCAAAAGAATCCTTCTTTGCAAAGCTGTCGTCCTGTTTCGGCAATTTTCCCCCAGACGGTTTTTGACCTCCGGAAATTTCCGCCCCCACACTTTCTCCAATGACTACAGAGGCATGGGACATGGCCGTTCTCCCTGCCACGGCGACACTACACACAAGGAATGTGCAGCTCGTCGCAATCAGAAGTGCTGCCACACACCGCAGTACCGGCTGCATCTTGCAGAATTTTTTTCCGTAGATGAAAAGGAACAGCACTGCCGTCAACGAAAATATCAAGCCAAGCCAGCCGCCTCTGGAGTTTGCCAGAGGGAAATAGAGCATCTGCACGATCAGGTTGCAAGTAAAAAATACAGAGCCCCATTTATTCTGCCATTTTTTCCCGAACTCGCCCTTGCGGCATACCATCATGCCAAAGAGACTGTATACAGCAAAAATCAAAGCATAGATTGCGGCATGGTTGGTATCTTTATAGATGCCAAAAAGCAGCAGTCCGGAGGTGGGATCCTTTGGCAGATAATATCGATAACCGATCACTCCGGTGATCCCTTGGTAGGTAATAACCCGACTATAGCGAATCAAAAACAGTACCAGCGCAACGCAGGAGGCGATAAATATGACGATCGCCCCGCCCAGCAGCGCACGCAGAAAGGCCCGTTCACGGTTCTCCTTCTTTTCTATCAAACAGAGGGGATAGAAAACCCCCAGCGGCAGCATGAGCATGATGAAGGATTTCAAATTCCCCACGATACCGCCCTCACGGTTCATAAATGCACTAATGAGGCATATCACCGCAAAGACAGTCAGCACCTTCCAATAAGGCACCCGCTGCCAGTACTTTCGCACCACCAGATCATAAAAGATCAAAGCGCCTGCCCAAGCAATGAGCAGCGGGTGCACCACCGGCACTATTTCCCGCAAAATAATGATTTCATAGAGGAACAAAAAGGTCCCGTAAAAAAACGCCAGCCATACATGGGAGGTCAGTATCCTCGTTAGTGCATGAGCCTGCACCCATGTATCGATTTGCGCTGTTGTTTTCCCAAAAAATTTCATTCTTTGCCTTCTCTCTTTTTCAGCCGCCACGCCTTGTGCAGAAAACGGCAGGTCAAGTGCAATCCCACCAAACGGACGCAAAGACCTGCTGCCTTTCCCACTTTTCCCGGTAAGTACGGGATGCAGAGTTTCTGATACTCTTTTAATTGCCGCAGGATTCCTTCCCGTTCCTGAGCAGGCAAACAGTACACATGGATCATGCTGTTCATATAAATATTGGCGACGCGCTGCCGCAGGTAGCGTGTACGTGCCGGATCTTCCGACAGGGACATCAATCGTTCTGTCCGTTCGATAATCTGAAATCCGTCTTTGAGGTGCTTGCTGGTCACAGAGGACGTGATGGCGCCCTCTCTGGCCTGCCGGTAGTAATAGAAATACTGATGGAATACCTGGATCGACTGTGCGGCACATAACAGCCGATGCGTCCACTCCTCATCTTCGTGATAGATCCCCGGCAGGAAAAAAAGCGCATGTTCCAGTAAGAACTCCCGGCGAAGCCAAAAGCGGCAGGCAATCATATAGCAGGATTGCCCGTCGGCAGGAATCGCCTGCAAAAACTGTTCCATAGGAACCATGCCGGAAATCTGCAAAAATGCCTCGCAGGATTCCGGCTCGGATTTCTCCTGCGCAGCATAGTAGTTTTTGTAAAGGCCCATAGCCACCTGCGTCTCCGGCAGCAGGCCATGCACCATCGCATCCGTTTCCGCCGGATCGATAAAATCATCGGCGTCCAGAAACATCAGAAAATCTCCGGTACTGCGGCGGATTCCTGTATTTCTGGCGGCAGACAGCCCCCCGTTTTTCTGGTGGACTGCCACTACTTCCTCATGTGCTTCACACAGCGCATCGCACAGCTCACCGCTGCCATCGGTAGAGCCGTCATCGATTAGGAGAATTTCCTTCTCTGCATGCACTTTCAGTGCCGAGTCCACACAATCTTTCAGATATTCTTTTACATTAAAAACAGGAATAATGATGCTGATCTTCACTCTGACACCTCCCGTTTTATCCAACACAGCGGCTGTGCAGCGCTGCAAATGCCCGCAGCGGCCAAACCATCCGTTTTCTCTCCGCCCACAGGAACAACCGCTTGGCCCGCCCCATGTATTTCAAATAAGAATTTTTCCAATAGCCCGGGTATTCCTTTTCATAGGCACAAATGCGGGCCAGAATCGTCTTGCGGGCAGCCCCCTGCTTGCAGAGCGTCAAAATTTCACCATAGGGGAGGGCATAAATGGCATGGTAGACCAGCTCTTCTTCATAGCCCGCTCCTAACGCCTGCGCCATTTGCGCATAGGCTGCCTGAAAATTCTCCACGTATCTCTCCGCCATATTGGAGGCAGAGGTTCCGTTGCCTCGCTGATAGTAGTTATAAAGTGCCTCATGCACGACGCCAATTTTAGAGGCATACTTAGCCAGCACCGGTACCACCGGCATCTCCTCATATTGCTTGCACCCCACAGGATAGCGAACACCGGATTTCTCAAACAGTGTTCTGTGGAAAAGATGCGTGCAGGATGAAAGAGGACCGCAGGCAATCACCCGTTTAGGATCACAGCCCGTGGTCAATCCGTCTACCGAACCGGCGCACATTGGTTTCTTTCCATCGGAAACCACTTGATAATCACAGAGGATATAGTCGGCGCCTTCCTCCTTGGCACACTGCAGCATTTTCGTCAGGAAATCCGGCTCATACCAGTCATCCCCGTCACAAAAGCAAATCCAATCACCGGAGGCCTCCTCTATGCCGCGGTTGCGTGCCGCTGAAACGCCGCTGTTGCATGCTTGATAAAAGCACTGCACTCTGGAATCCTCTTTTTGCAAGCGCTCCATGACACGGCTGCTGTCATCCTGTGAGCCATCATCCACCAATAACAGCTCCCAATTTTCATATGTCTGTTCCAAAACTGCCTGTACGGTGCGGGCGAGATAGGGCGCCACATTATATACAGGAACGATAATCGAAACTTTATCCACGCTCTGCTCCTTTTTTATTGCTTTTCCGCCTTGGCCTGCTTCTCTTTTTTAGCAAAAGCAGGCATCTTTACAAGTCCCACAATGGTTCCGACCCCATAACTCACATGGAGCAGCAAAAAGAGAATCGGCATCAAAAAAGTATAGCGGGTAGCTCGGCGGGAGAGTGCTGTGATAGCCATACCGGTCAGTACAAAAAGACCATAGGCAGCCCACATACATTCCATCAACAGCGGGTGTCCCAGCACAGCCAGCAGCGTTGTCACCAGAATGGCTGCCACAAACATCCCCGGCACCAGATGATATAGGGAAATGCACCCCGGACAAACGCCCAGTGTCAATCCGATCCAGTAACCATTGGCGTATTTCTGTCGGATCATTCTTTTAAGATTGCTCCTTGCGTACTGATAGGACAGAATCTTCGGATCATAGCAGATCTGATAGCCACACTGCCGGATGCGGTAGTGCATCTCATTGTCCTCTGTGCGCAGCAGGCTTTCATTAAATAGTCCCGCTTTTTCAAATACCTCTCTGCGGTAGGCCCCATGGAACAGGCTCTTAACATACTGCTTTGCTTCGCTGCGGCGGCTGGTGCTGATGCTGCTCCCGAAAAGGGAGTTTTCCGTCTCCAGCAATGTCTTGGCCCATGGCGTCTCGTGCTCTATCAAGCAGGGTCTCTTTCCTCCGGACACATATTCGCCGCCGGCAAGGTTTTCCATATTCAGGCGCGTAAAATCCGCCGGAATATGGGTGTGGGCATCAATGCGGATCAGCACATCGCTCCGAAAATTCCGAATCGCTACGTTCCACCCGGAAGCCTGAATCCTCCCGGGATTGTCCAGCACCTGAATGGACTGGTACTCCCCCTCATGGGTGGTTTTGAATGTCTCCATGATTTCTCTGGTAGCGTCGGTAGATCCGCTGTCAATCAGAACGATTTCTGTCTTATCATGCGCATATGTCTGTGCGTACAGATCGCGCAGCAGATTCGGCAGAAATCTCTCTTCGTTCAATGCGACTACGCAGAGAGAAACGGTTTCTATACTCAATGGAGGTCCTCCTTACGATAGGCTGTTGACAAGAATCTCTGTACCGGTTGCCATATGTATCCTTCTATCTCTTGCAGCATCCGCTTTTCCCAGGTAATCTCCGCCCTGTTTGGCGAAAAAAAACAGCCACTTACCATCATACAATTTGTCTTATGGTATCCTCTTTTTTCATAAATAAAAATGTGTAGATAGAGTATATTATACTTATTCCATGTTTTCTTGTCAATCATACCACCGTTCCCTATCTTGGTAAAAAGTGACACATTTCTGCGTTTTTCTTCATTTTAGCCAAAGAACTATCGATATTCCGTCAACTCATTTTGCTTCTTTTTTCTCCCTGTGCATCGCATGATCTCAGCCGGTGCTCAAATGAGGGGAGCCAGCCCGCAAAAGCAGACCGGCTCCCCTCCAACATTTCTACATTTTACTTAAAGATCCAACAAGACTTTTGCCTTCAGTACAGCCGCCACTGTCTTTGCATCCTCGATCTCACCGTCCATACAGCGATGTACCAACTCACCAAAAGGAATACGCTGCATCTCCAGAAATTCATCCTCATCCGGATGGACATCTCCAAACGTCAGTCCTCGGGCCAAATAGAGGTACAGCGTCTCATTGTAGCAGCCGGGGGAAGCCAGCAGCTTTCCCATGGGGATCCACTCCTCCGCCACAGCGCCCACCTCCTCTTTCAATTCCCGCATAGCGGTAACAAAGGGATCCTCCCCCTCCTCCCGCTTACCCGCAGGAATTTCCAGCACATTGCGCCCAAATGCATACCGGTACTGGGTGACCATGGGTACACAGTTATGCTCATCCATCGCCAGAATCCCCACTCCACCAGGATGATCTACGATCTCCCGAAAAGCGGTTTCTCCATTGGGCAGGGACACTTTATCCAAATGTACTTTAATAATGTGTCCGTCAAATATTTCCTGCCTCTCTAACATTTTTTCTGTCAAATCCATCGTCTTCGCCGCCTTTCTGTTCTTTATATCATACCATACTCTCCATAAAAAAACAAAGTTTTCTCACCGTCTCCTTCTAAAAATCCTCCCTGTTTTTCACTTGCGCATCCCATCAATGTGTGATATGATACATTATAAAAATCTGTGACCAGCTATGAAAGGAGGCTTCTCCATGGATAAGAAGGGCACCAAAACGGCTGTGCAGAACCGCAAGGCATTCCATGACTATTTTGTGGAGGAGCGCTACGAGGCGGGTATTGAGTTAGCCGGAACGGAGGTCAAATCCATCCGGGGCGGCCGCGCCAATCTGAAGGATTCCTTCTGCGTGGCTAAGGACGGCGAAATCTACGCCTACCAGATGCATATCTCCCCCTATGAGCAGGGCAATATCTTCAATCGTGACCCGGATCGACCTAAGCGTCTTTTGATGCATAAGCGGGAAATCCGCAAACTCCATGATCTGCAAAAGCAGGATGGCTATGCGCTCATTCCCCTATCCCTCTATTTTAAGAATGCACGGGTAAAAGTGGAGCTGGGTCTTTGTAAGGGCAAAAAGACATACGATAAGCGCGAAGCCGTTGCCGCCCGGGATGCCAAGCGGGAAATGGATCGTGCGATGCGAGAGAAGAATCGCAGCTATTAACGTATACTATCATTCAAAAAGGAGAAAATGATATGTCCAATCCTATTGCTACCATTGAGATGGAGAACGGCGAAAAGATCGTCTGTGAGCTCTATCCTGAAATCGCGCCGCAGAGCGTCCGTAATTTCATCTCTCTGGCCAATTCCGGTTTCTACAACGGTCTAATCTTCCACCGTGTCATCTCCGGCTTCATGATTCAGGGCGGCTGCCCTCAGGGAACCGGCATGGGCGGCCCCGGCTATTGCATCAAGGGTGAGTTCGCCATCAACGGTGTGAAGAATGATCTGCGCCACAGCCGCGGCGTGCTGAGCATGGCTCGTGCCCAGTCCCCCAACAGCGCCGGTTCTCAGTTCTTCATCATGCACGAGGACGGCTTCTTTCTGGACGGTCAGTATGCCGCTTTCGGTGCTGTCATGGATGGCATGGAGACGGTGGATCATATCGCTGCTGTAAAGACGGACCGCAACGATAAGCCCAAGGATCCTCAGGTCATCAAGTCCATCACCGTGGACACGCAGGGAGAGACCTATCCCGCGCCTGATAAGCTGCCGGATCCGTTCCACAGATAAGCAAAAAATATCCCATCCCCCCTGCCTTCTGTGAGGAAGGCGGGGTCATATGGGGGCGTACCGGTTTCGACGGGGGTGCGGAGGCCGGATAAGCGGGCGGTGGCGCCTGACCACCTTAAAACGGGCAAACTTAAAATTAACTGACAACAACACTGTTGCTGTTGCTGCCTAACTAAGGCAGCCGTCTGAACCGGAGAGGCCACAGGCCGGGGAAGGCGTCGTTGATGTGGCGTCCGTGCGGCGGGTAAGAGTTGCCCCGCCCACGCATGATGACTCTACTGAGCTGTAAAGTCTGTTAAGTGCCTTTGCAGGGAGGGAATGTAGAAACTTGACTGCGCCCGGAGAAAGTCTTGTCAAAACGCTTTCGGACAGGGGTTCGACTCCCCTCGCCTCCACCAAATGGACATTACACGAACACCTATTATTTCAGCGGCGGCTTTGCCGTAAGGGTGTGGCTGTGATGTCAACAACAGAAAAGACCGCCTTAGATTTGGTTCTAAGGCGGTCTTTTGTTCTGTGCTGAAATCCGCACATTGGTTTTTTCTCTGCGCTTCTGTAAAATGGAGATACGGTAAAAATACAGGAGGTCACGGTTATGGAGAAAACAATCTATGAAAAAATGGGCGGTACCTATACCCAACAGGACGATGATCTGTTGCCGGATGTAAGGCTCCCCGAACAGGAAAACTACGAAATCGGCGCAGACAGTTTCTCAAGGAATACCATCATGTCAAGCATTACAATGAGCTGCTAGCCTCTGTAAGTTTCTCTCTCGTCGCTTGTTATCTCCAAAACCATTAATGGCAATTTTGCAACCCCATATGTTCATGCCCATTTTTACCGTTTACATTATATTCTATTTAAGAATTATTCTTTCAATTAACATGATAATTTTAGATAGATTTTTTGTTATTGCAGAAAATAGTTGACATTTCTTCGCAAGTTCTGTATATATGTATATGTTCGTTAAATAAATAACTCCAGTAAGTGCCCTTTCTGTGGGAAGGGATAATAGGGAAGCAGGTGAAAATCCTGCGCGGACCCGCCGCTGTAAGCGCGGAGCTGTTCTTCATTTTCCATTGGGTCGTGCCCGAGAAGGGAAGAACTGCGATGATGCTGAGCCAGAAGACCTGCTTGCCGGAGCAGAGGAGATTCCACGTGGAAAATGGAATGTCTGTCTGTTCTGATCGCCACCTTGAAAGAGGGGGTTGTCAGTGCTTTTTACTGCGGCAAATACGGGCTGCATAGTCAGGAACGACTATGCAGTTTTTTTGTTGCCCCCGCAGGATGTTCCCTCCTCCCCTGTCTTTGTGGACAGTGCCGCTGGAGTCACTGCTCCCGGCCTGTAAAAACCCCTGTGAACATGAAAGGAGCATACAACATGAAAAAAACACTTTCTCTTCTGATGGCACTGGTGCTGCTGTTCAGCCTGGCTGCCTGCGGCCCGTCCAATTCTGACGGAGAAAAGCCCCAGGGCGGTGAGTCCAAAGACATCGTCACCATCACCAATGGTGATCGCACTCTGGAGTTCGATTTTGTCCCGCAGCGGGTCGTCTGCCTCAATATGCAGATGACGGAGATGATGCTGAAGCTGGGTCTGGCGGACAAGGTCATCTACACCTGCTACACCAACTCTGAGCCCATCCCCGAGATCAAGGAGGCCTTTGACAAGATTCCTCTGCTGAGCGAGAAATATCCCACCACCGAGGTGCTGCTGGGTGCTGAGCCCGATCTTGTCCTGGGTCAGAGATTTGGCTTCACCGATGAAAAGGCCGGTTCTGTGGAGACTCTGGCCGGCCATGGTCTGATGGCCTATGTGTCCGAGGGTACCCTGGCCGCCGAGGAGAAGGTGGAGAACATCTATCAGGATCTGGAAGCCCTGGGCAAGATCTTCCGCGTGGAGGACCGCGCTGCGGAGGTCATCAACGAGATGAAGGGCAAGGTTGCCGACATCGACGCCAAGCTAAAGGATGTAAAGGACGAGGACCGCGTCAAGGTCTGCGTTGTGGACTCCCTGAAGGAAAACGAGATCTTCACCTGCGCCAAGTCCATGGAGACCGAGGTCATCAAGCTGGCCGGCGGCGTCAATGTGTGCGAAAACGACTCCTCTGAACAGTGGTTCTATATGTCCGCCGAGACCCTGATCGACAAGAACCCCGATGTGATCCTGTGCAACACCTATTCCAATGTCAAGGCCGAGGAGACCATTGCCGCCTTGAAGGCGAATCCCGCCCTGGCCAATGTGTCCGCCGTCAAGAATAACCGTTTTATGATTACGGATCTGCAGGATGTCAACGAGTCCGTCCGTGTGGCTGATACTGCCCTCCGCTTTGCCGGTGAGATGTATCCCGATCTGTTTCAATAAGGACGGTGTACTACCTTGCGCAGACAGCAAACCGTAAAAAGATTTCCCCTGGCGCTGGTAATGACGGTGCTGTTGGTGCTGCTGGGATTGTCCGTTGTGGTGTCCATCACCTTTGGCCCCGTTCCCATTGAGGCCGGTGAGGTTGCCAATATGCTGCGGCATAAATTTGCAGCCATTCTTTCCATCGACCTGCCCGGTGCCGCCGAGATCCTCTCCAGCTCCCGCATGGATATTATATGGAACATCCGGCTTCCCCGGGTGCTGATGGCGGTATGCGTAGGTGCCGGACTGTCTGTCTCCGGTGTCACCATGCAGGCCGTTGTCCGCAACCCTCTGGCCAACCCCTATGTGCTGGGCATTTCCTCCGGGGCATCCCTGGGCGCCACCATGTCCATCCTGCTGGGTGCTTTCGCCTTTGCAGGTAACTACGGTGTCTCCTTCGGCGCATTTCTGGGCGCCCTGCTCACCTCGCTGTTTGTTTTCACCATCGCCTTTTCCGGTAAATCCCGGGGAAATACCATCAAACTGTTGCTGGCCGGTATGGCGGTCAACGCCATTTGCTCTGCCTTCACCAACTTCATCATCTACACTGCCAAGGACGCGGAAGGAATCCGCTCTGTGACCTTCTGGACTATGGGCGGCCTGACCGCCAGCTCCTGGACACTGCTGCAGATCCCCGCCCTTGTGGTAACCGTGTGTACCATTTTCTATCTGACCCAGTTCCGTATACTCAATACCCTGCTCATTGGCGATGAGTCTGCCATGACGCTGGGCGTCAATGTGACCGTGATCCGGAAGGTTTATCTGGTGATCTCTGCCGCACTGACAGGTGTTGTGGTGGCTGTAGCCGGTACGATTGGCTTTGTGGGCCTTATCATCCCCCATGTGGTGCGGATGCTGATTGGCTCAGACCACCGCAGAGTGGTTCCCATTTCAGCAGTGGTGGGTGCCATTTTCCTGATTTGGTGTGATGTGGCCGCGCGGATGCTGATGGGTTCCGTGGAAATTCCCATCGGTGTTGTCACATCCATGATTGGCGGGCCCTTCTTTATCTGGCTGATGCTGACCAAATCTTACGGATTCGGAGATGAATGATATGGATATGAAAGCAGAGAACATCACCGTGCGCTTCGGCAGCGATACCATCATTCACGATGTCAGCATGGAGGCCGGCCATGGTCAGTTCGTTGGGATCGTAGGCCCGAACGGAAGCGGAAAATCCACCTTCTTGAAAACCATCTACCGGACACTGCAGCCGGAAAAGGGAACCATCTGGCTGGATAATCGGCCCCTGGATCAGATTTCCCTGCGGGAGTCCGCCAGAAGTCTTGGCGTGATGACGCAGATCAACTCCCTGAACTTCGACTTCCGTGTGGAGGAGGTGGTCCTCATGGGCCGGACGCCCCACAAGAAGCTGATGGAACAGGACAACGACCAGGACTACCGTATCGCCCACCAGGCACTGGAGATCATGGGTATGTCCGAATATCTTCACCGGAAGTTCAACACACTCTCCGGCGGAGAGCGGCAGCGTGTCATTATGGCCCGCGTTCTCACCCAGCAGCCCCGTGCCCTGATTCTGGATGAGCCCACCAACCATTTGGACCTCCAGTACCAGATGCAGCTGCTGCAAACGGTGCGCGGTCTGGGCATCGAAGTATTCGCCGCAGTCCACGATTTAAATCTCGCCCTGGCTTTCTGCGACAAGATCTATGTGATGAGCCATGGCCGGGTGGCAGCCAGCGGCATACCGGAGCAGGTCCTGACACCAGAGCTCATCCGGGATGTCTTTCATGTGGAAGTCCTGATCACAGATGTGCCCGGTCTGGACCGCAAAAACATTGTTTACCTCTCCGCATGAGACCCCTCCGAATAGTTATGTAGACGAATCACTTGCCAAACAAGCGCATCACTGCAGCACATCAGAAGTGCGTCAAATTTGGTCGTCCCCGGGCCTTGCCGAAGGCTTGGGATGTGTGGCCCCCAAAAGTGGCAAGCTGGTAAGATCACCACTGAGAAGGGTTGCAATGCCATCTACATTCTACCGGCCAGTGCGGCGTCAGGTAGACTCGGAATAGACAATATGGGCCGCAGGAACCTTTCAGAGGGTATTCCTGCGGCCCATCATTCGCAGTACGTCTATCAGCGCATATCTCTCCACAGAAAGCATCACTATATTGTGCCGATTTTCTATCAATCTTTGCGCATTTATATCATCATCCGAACTTTTATAGGTCTTTCATTGTAGGAGCCGCAAAATAAATATTGGAAATTTCACTATATATGGAGAAATTTTCAGAAACATCGCATTTCTGCCAGCCTATTGACAATTTCTGGCGCGTAGCATAAGATAAATTTAAGTTAATAGAAAGTTCAGTCCATTTGCAGGAACGATCTCCTGCGGAAGGTGGGTGCAAATCCCACACAGGAACGCTGCTGTAAGGCAGGAGCCTCCCTTCATGAAAAGGAATCTTTTCAGCCACTGGATGATGATCCGGGAAGGCGAAGGAACGGCGTTGATTGCCAAGTCAGAATACATGGCTGAACTTTGATGGAACGCTCTCTTCGGAATCTGGAGATACCATAGAAGAAGCTCTGGCCTGCCGCGCATTGGCGTGGCAATCAGGGTGTTTTCTTGTTGTGTATCAATCCCTGTGATGCCAAGCGTATCACAGTGATTTGTTTTCATGCGCTCCATCCTTGGCCTGCTCCTTCGGTGCACGGAGCACCAGACAGTTCATGGATCAGGGATACAATCTCCGATGTACTGATTTCCACCTATTAAAATCACTTTTGATCTTTTCAAGTATTAGTAGTATCCATCAATTCATCAAATTTCGGTCCCATATCATCTGTTACAAAAAGAAACGGAGTCTATATCATGAAAAAAGGTATCCTATACGGATTAGGTGTCGGTCCTGGTGATCCAGAACTGTTGACCCTCAAAGCCCTGCGGCTGCTGCAAAATGCGGACATCGTAGCCGTACCGGACAAGGGCACCGGCACAAAGACCGCGCTTGCCATCGTGCAGCAGTTTGTGGAAGGCAAGGAGCTTCTGTTCTGCCCCACCCCTATGATCCGGGATCTGGAGCAGCTGGATAAAGGCTATACGGACATCGCCGACAAACTCTGCACATTGCTGGACGAAGGCAAAACCGTAGCTTTCATCACACTGGGTGACCCCACCATCTACTCCACATATATGTATGTGCATAAAAAGGTGGCTGCCCGGGGGTATGAGGCCAAACTGGTACCGGGTGTTCCCTCCTTCTGTGCTGCTGCAGCACAGCTGGGTGTATCCCTCTGTGAGGGAAGTCAGCGGCTGCTGATCGTGCCCGCCGGCAGTCCGCTGCTGGACTCCGTGGACATAGCTGCCAATAAGGTCTATATGAAGGCCGGCCGAGGGATTCTGGAGCTCCAGGAGCAGCTCCGACAATCCGGAAAGCTGGAGAATGCCTCCCTGGTGGCAAACTGTACCATGGAAAACGAAGAAGTCTGGCCCCATTTTGGGGACATGACCCAACCCACAGGCTACTATTCTCTGGTCATTTCCCGTGAGGAGGCTTGCCGATGACCATTCGCATGACTGCATTGGAACATAGTCTGGCCGGAATCGACCTGCGGGAACATCTCAGTTTCACCAAAGCCCAGACCAGCACCATGGTAAAAACCATCCGCAACTTCCCCGGCGTCTCTGGCTGCGTGTTGATCTCCACCTGCAATCGAACAGAATTGTATATCAGCTGCAACGGCTCACAGGACCCCGGCCAACTGCTCTGCCAGGCCGCCGATACCCCTTACGCCCCCTACCGCAGTGCCTTTGTGACCCGCTCCGGGGAAGATGCAGTGACGCACCTCATGGAGGTGGCTGCAGGTCTGCGCAGCCGCATCTGGGGAGAGGATCAGATCATCTCTCAGGTGAAGGATGCCCTGACGCTCTCCCGGGAAGCAGGCTGTACGGAACCGGAACTGGAAACCCTGTTCCGCTTTGCCATTGCCGCCGGAAAACAGGTCCGAACGGAGGTTCGCCTCACAACCCTGCCCACCTCTGCTGCCTCCATCGCCGTTGCCCTTCTCACCCGCGAGCTTGGTGACCTGACAGGAAAACGGGCGCTGGTCATCGGAAACGGTGAGATGGGCCGTCTGTCCGCCACCTTGCTGCATGAGCAAGGCGCTCAGGTTGCTATGACGCTGCGCACCTACCGTCACGGTGAGACCATCGTGCCGCCAGGCTGCAGCGTAGTCCCCTATGGCGATCGTCTTTCCGCAATGGAGGGCCTGGATGTACTGATTTCTGCCACCACCAGCCCCCATTACACCATCACCAAAGATCAGCTCTCGACGCTGTCCGCGCCGCCACGGTATCTGGTAGACCTTGCCATTCCCCGGGATATCCAACCGGAGGCCGCAACCTTGCCCGGGCTGCACCTCTACAATGTGGATGACCTGGGTGACTTCCGGGAGCACCGCGCAGTGCCGCCGCAGGTTCGGGAGATTCTCCGTGAGCAGATGGAGAAATTCTACCACTGGCGTAACTACCGGGACTGCATGTCTGTTACCGACAGCCTGAAAAGTGCCATTCTGGAACGACTCACCTATACACCGGAGCGAAACACGGTGGAGACCTGTCAGGATGCACTGGAACTGGCTGTAAGTAAAAGTGTCGATCTCCTGCTGGGTGGACTGGCGGAGGGCATCACACCGGAAAATCTCTCACGGTGCGAGAGCAAAATCCGGCTCCATACCGTGAAAAGGTAGGCCGCATATGGATCATAACGCTCTTCGTTTTCCGCTTTTTGTGGATTTGCACAATAAGCCCATCGTAGTGATCGGTGCCGGCAGCATCGCTCTTCGGCGCATCGGTGTGCTTCAATCCTTCGGTGCCAGCATCACCGTGATTGCACCGGAGGCTCTGCCTCTGCCAGAGTCTGTTGCCTGGATTGCAAGGTCTTACCGTCCCGGAGATCTGGACGGTGCCTTTTTGGTTGTGGCAGCCACGGATCATCGAATGACAAATGCCCAAGTAGCTCAAGAAGCTCGTGAAAGAGGCATATTTGCCAGCATTGCAGACAGCCGTGAGGAAAGCACTTTCTTTTTTCCAGCCATCTGTACCGGCTCTGATCTGGTGGCCGGTGTCGTTTCCGACGGCACAAAGCATCACAAGACTGCCCGGGCGGCGAAGGCCATCCGCAAGATATTGGAGGAGATTGAATGAAACACATGCGCATTGGCAGCCGGGAGAGCCGGCTGGCCGTGATTCAGTCCCAGATGGTCATGGATTCCATCCGTGCGTTTGATCCGGGCATAGAGCTGGAGCTGGTGACCATGAAAACCACCGGCGATAAAATTCTGGATCGGACACTGGACCAGATCGGGGGCAAAGGTCTTTTCGTCAAAGAATTGGATCGGGCCCTGCTGGAGGGTCAGGTGGATCTGACCATCCACAGCAGCAAGGACCTGCCCATGGAAACCGATCCCCGGCTGCCTCTGGTGGCCTTTTCCCAGCGGGCCGACCCTCGGGATGTGCTGATCCTGCCAGAGGGAACAGAGTGCTTGGATCTGTCCCGGCCTATCGGCTGCTCTTCCCTGCGCCGCCAGATTCAGCTGCGGCGGTTGTTTCCCGATGCAGTCCTGCGCCCCGTCCGGGGCAATGTGCTCACTCGATTGGAGAAGCTGGATCGGGGAGAGTACAGTGCCTTAGTGCTGGCAGCTGCAGGACTCAATCGACTGGGACTGCACCATCGCATCAGCCGTTATTTTTCTATAGAGGAGATTATGCCGGCCGCCGGACAGGCTATTCTGGCAGTGCAGGCCAGACGGGACACCGATGTGTCTTGCCTGCGTTTATTCGACAACCAGGATGCCCGTGACTGTCTGATGGCCGAGCGCTCCTTTGTTCGGGCATTGGACGGCGGCTGCTCTGCGCCGACAGCTGCCTTCGCCACCGTGGAAGGGGAACGCTTGACCCTGCGCGGCATGGATGTCAACGCCTGTGGAGATATATTTTATGATACTGTGATCGGTCCGCGTACCCAGGCAGAAGCCTTGGGCACTGCGCTGGCTGCAACGATAAGGGAGAAGTGCAGATGAAGCATGGAAAGGTAATCTTAGTGGGTGCAGGCCCTGGAGATCCGGGTCTGCTGACGATCAAGGGCCGCAAGGCCCTGCAAGAGGCCCAGGTGGTAATCTACGACCGGCTGGTCAGCCCGGAGATCCTGGCCCTTGTGCCGGAGGATGCAGAGCGCATCAATGTAGGCAAGGAGGCCGACCATCACCCCGTACCCCAGGACCAAATCAATGAGCTCCTGCTGCAAAAGGCCTTGGAGGGCAAGTATGTGGTCCGCCTCAAGGGTGGTGACCCATTCCTCTTTGGCCGGGGCGGCGAAGAGTTGGAACTTCTCAGCCGGCATGGTGTAGACTTCCAGGAAATTCCCGGTATCACCTCCGCCATTGCAGCCCCCGCCTGCGCCGGCATCCCTGTAACGCACCGGGACTTCTGCTCCTCGGTTCACATCATTACCGGCCATCAGCGTGCCGGAAAGCCGCTCCACATCCACTTCCCAGCATTGGTCCAGACCGAGGGTACCCTAATTTTCCTTATGGGCGTAGGCTCCCTGCCTGGGATCTGCCAGGGGCTGCTGGAGGCCGGGATGGACCCTGATATGCCCGCTGCCACCGTGGAGCGGGGTACCCGTCCCGACCAGCGTGTGACCCTAGCCACCGTGGCCACCCTGCCCCAGGTTGCCTCTCAGCACCAGGTCCGGTCCCCGGCTACCATCATTGTGGGCCGGGTCTGCTCCCTCTCGGAGGACTTCAACTGGTTCGACCGTTTGCCCCTCAAAGGCAAAACCGTGATTGTCACACGCCCTAAAAATCGGGCCGGTACCATTTCTGACCGTCTCCGGGCCATGGGCGCCCGGGTGGCAGAGTTTCCCTGCATTGAAACGCGCCCACTGCCGGATCAGGAAGCCATGGACGCCGCTCTGGCACATATGGAGGATTATTCTTATCTGGTCTTCACTTCTGCCGCCGGTGTCAAAACAGCGATGGAGCATCTCTTTTCCACAGGTCGGGATGTCCGGGCCTTAGGTTCCATCCGTCTGGCTGCCATCGGCCCCGGCACCGATGCCGAACTGCGCCGATACGGCCTCTGCGCCGATCTGATTCCCACCATCCACGATGGAGCCCATCTGGGAGCTTTGCTTTGCGATGCCTGCCCCCGGGGCCGGGTGCTGATTCTCCGGGCTCAATGGGGCAGCGAAGCCCTCACCGAAGCCCTCACATCCCGAGGCATCCCCTTTGATGATGTTCACTGCTATGAAACGCACTACACTGCCCGCCAGGCAGAGGAGATTCGTGCGCTTCTTACCCCGGATACCATCATCGCCTTCACCAGTGCCTCCACCGTCCGTGGCTTTGTCGGAGCCATGGGGGATGTCAATCACCTGCACCTCCGCGCCGCCTGCATCGGTCAGCAGACCGCCGCCGAGGCGCAAAAACATGGATTTTCCACGGTCACAGCATCCAGCGCAACCATCGACGCCCTGATCGACTGCATAGGAGGAATGTAAACAATGGAACTCACTTACCGTCCCCGCCGCCTTCGCTCCGGCGAAAACATACGGCGTATGTGTTGGGAAACCCGGGTCTCGGCCGACAGCCTGATCTACCCCATTTTTGTGGATGAGACCCTCACCGGCAGATGCCCCATCGACTCTCTGCCCGGTCAGTACCGATATGGCCTGGACTGCGTCACCGCCGCTGTCCGGGAATGCCAGGAGGCCGGGGTAAGTCGCTGTATGCTCTTCGGTATCCCCGCTCACAAGGACGCCCTGGGCAGCTCCGCCTGGGACAAAAACGGTGTGGTACAGCAGGCCATTAAGGCCATCAAGGCCATGTACCCTGCTTTCTATGTCATCACCGACGTATGTATGTGCGAGTATACGGACCACGGCCACTGCGGCGCCCTGTGTGACCATGCCGTAGACAACGATGCTACATTGGAGCTGCTGTGCAAAGTAGCTCTGTCCCACGCCGAGGCCGGTGCCGATATGGTCGCCCCCTCGGACATGATGGATGGCCGGGTAGCCGCCATCCGGAAGGCACTGGACACTGCCGGCTTTACCAACACCCCCATCATGGCCTATTCCGCCAAGTATGCCTCCGCCTTCTACGGGCCCTTCCGCTCTGCCGCAGGTTCCGCCCCCTCCTTTGGGGATCGTAAGGGCTACCAGATGGACCCCCACAACCGCAAGGAGGCCTTGAAGGAGTGTGCCCTGGATGTGCAGGAGGGCGCCGACATCATCATGGTCAAGCCGGCACTTTCTTACCTAGATGTCATCCGTGAATGTGCTGATGCTTTCGATGTGCCTATGGCGGCCTACTCTGTATCCGGCGAATATGCGATGATCAAGGCAGCCGCGCAGGCGGGCTTGGTGGATGAACACCGTATTATGTGTGAATCTGCACTCAGTGTCTTCCGGGCCGGCGCCAATATTCTCATTACTTACTATGCCAAAGAACTGGCCAAGGCCATGCAGAAAGGTGAGCTATGATTATGAGTCAATCTGAACAGCTTTTCGCCCGGGCCAAACAGGTTCTTCCCGGCGGCGTCAACAGCCCAGTCCGAGCCTACCGGGCTGTGGGACTAACACCCCGTTTCATTGCCCGGGCTGACGGTGCCTACATCTATGACGCCGACGGCAGACGCTACATTGACTTTGTCTGCTCCTGGGGACCTATGATCCTGGGTCACAACCACCCCGTCATCCGTGAGGCAGTGGAGAAGGCCGTCTGCGACGGGCTTTCCTTCGGCGCTCCCACAGAGCGGGAGGTGGACATTGCCGAGCTGATGATCCAGATGGTCCCCAACATTGAAATGGTCCGTATGGTCAACTCCGGCACCGAGGCGGTGATGTCCGCCCTCCGGCTGGCCCGTGGTGCCACCGGCCGGGATAAGGTGATCAAGTTTGAGGGCTGCTACCATGGCCACAGTGACAGTATGCTGGTGAAGGCCGGCTCCTCCGCCATGGCCGGTGGCTGTCCCTCCTCTGCCGGTGTCCCCGCCGACACCGCCAAGGACACGCTGACGGCTCAGTATAACGATCTTGCCAGCGTTCAGCAGCTCTTCGATGAACACCCCGGCCAGATCGCCTGTATCATCGTGGAACCCGTGGCTGCCAATATGGGCGTGGTGGCTCCCAATCCTGGCTTTCTGGAGGGCCTGCGCACTATCTGCGATAAAGAGGGTGCCCTCCTCATCTTTGACGAGGTCATCACCGGCTTCCGCCTCAGCCGGGGCGGTGCCCAGGAGTTCTTCGGTGTCCGGGCCGATATCGTCACCTTCGGCAAGATCATCGGCGGCGGTATGCCCGTGGGTGCCTACGCAGCCAGCCGGGAACTGATGGAGCATGTGGCTCCCTGCGGCAGTGTCTACCAGGCAGGTACCCTGGCGGGCAATCCTGTGGCCATGGCTGCCGGCCTGGCCCAGCTGACCTACCTCAATGAGCACCCGGAGGTCTACACTGCCATTGCTTCCCGTGCCCGGGACCTGGCCGATGGGATGCGCCAGGCCGCCGCAGACACCGGCGCACCGGTTCGTATCAACCAGGCAGGCAGTCTTCTGGCCCCCTTCTTTACCCCCGAGTGCGTGGAATCTTTTCAGGGCGCCGCCCATAGCGACCTGCAGAAGTATGCCGCCTACTTCGGTGGTATGCTGGCCCGGGGCATCTATCTGGCACCCGCCCAGTTCGAAGCCATGTTTGTCTCCTACCGGCACACGGACGATGACATCCGCACCACAGTCAACGCCGCCCGGGAAGTCTTCGCCCAGCTTTCACTGCACTAAGTCTATTCCCTGAAATCTCCCAACGCTGTATACACCCGTGTTGATTTCTTTGTCTGCACCTATCCTTTTTGACAGAGCAAAACCGCCCCCAAATGGGGGCGGTTTTGTGTGTCTAAAGGCCGATTCTTAATTTTGCAATGTGTCAGAACAAGTTGATCGGTTTTGAGAAACTTTCAGTTCATCCTAACCTTACTTTGAAGCTCCTAGTGTTTTTGTATATTTGAGGAAAAGTTGCAACAAAGGAAATTTTGATTCAGCAGTCCGTCCCTCAACATCACAAAAAATCCCTATCCACAGATGCCAAACTGGCCGCAGTGATGATCTAAAACACAGAACGGATGCTTCTTTCATCCATAGGATGATCGAAGGATGCGGCTTTCCCTTCAGGAGGATCGGGGCGTAGTCGAACTGCCGGTTGAGCGCCTGTACCTCTTGCTTGATAGAGATGTTCCTCTGTGTACGCTGACTGTCAGCAAAAACTGAACTTGTAGCGTTCAGCGTCTACTGCACAGCCCTTTCTGTCTTTTTGAAGGGCATCATGGGAGGGTATCTTCTCAATATCTGCCCGGAGCAGGGTGATTGCCGTTCCAATCTCTCCCTTTTCGATATAGTCCAGCATGGCGCAGTGCATATCCGGGGGCAGATATTTATTCTTCATAACCTCCACGAAGTAGATAAACTGCTGGTTAAGCAGGTCGGTGAGCATTTGAAGGGCCACCCGATTTCCGTAGCAGGAAAAGAGTTTGATATGGAAGGTGGCATTGATCTTCCAGTAGTTGGCAAACTGGTCCTCTCGGTTCTCAATCTGGTTATACGCTGTGCAGAGTTCCCGCAATTCTGTGATATCATCAGCAGTGATCATTGGAGCGTAACGCTCCAGATATGTGCACTCCAGCACAGAACGCAGCTCAATGCTGTCGCACAGCTCCCGGTGATCCGGCGTATGGATGCGGTAGCCGTGCCGGGGGATGCTGTCAATGATGCAGTCGCTGCGCAGCTGCATCAAGGCCTCTCGCAGCGGAGCACGGCTCACATGGTACTTTTCCATCAGGTTTTTTTCTGTCAGATATTCGTTAATTGGGAAGGTTCCCTGCATAATATCCCGCAAAATCAGTTGGTATACACGGGTTCTGATACTTTCTTTCGGCGTTCTTTCCATTTGGTTGTACCTTTCTAGATTTGTGTTCTATTTTTACTTTCCAGTTGATTCCAATCAAAGAGCCAAAACTGATAATATTACAGTAGACATAAGTGAAAGTGAAACTTCATTAGTTACAGTATACCACGATTTACCACCAAAGCCAAGAAAGATAAGTCTGTTTAAAACCAACAATAAACAGCACTTCTTTTTTCGTATAATGACGAAAATCACAATTCCCTCTTGCGCCGACCGCTCCACTGTGATATGATCACAGCAACAAAAGAGAGAAAGGATGGTTTTCAAATGGGCCAAAAAAAATCCGCAAAAACCTGGATCGGCTATCTGCTGATCGCACTGATGGTCGGCGCCTACGGCTACTTCGGTTTGTACAAAATTGCAATTGGTGAAGCAAGCTGGGACGTGCAGACCGCATTCCTCACCATGATGCTTCTGGTTGCAATCGGTGAGGTCATCTCCACCGCAACCAAAGCATTTGTCCCCTCCATGTTCATCACAGCAGTTTTGTTTGTGATCGGATTCTGGACAATTTTCCCCACTGATATTCTTCAGCAGGCTGGCATTGCTGCCAACCTCCCCACGTTCCTGGTGATGATGATGGTCGTGCATCTGGGCACGATGCTCAACCTCCGGGAGCTGGTGGAGCAGTGGAAAACTGTGCTGATCACTCTGGCGGGTATGCTGGGCATCCTGTTGATCGTTCTCACTCTGGGCACTGTGGTTCTTGGCAAGGAGACCGCTGCGGTGGCTGCCCCTCCTCTGACGGGTGGATTTGTGGCTGCTATGATGATGCAGAGCGTGGCACCCACTGAGCGTCTGGCAGTTCTGGCGATGGCTGTGTATGTTCTGCAGGGCTTCGTGGGCTATCCCCTCACCAGTATCTGCCTCAAGCGCGAGGGCCGCAGAGTTCTGGAGCAGTTCCGCAAGGGTGAGTATGTAGCGGAAAGCAGCAGCAAGTCCGCAGACAAGATCGGTGCCTTTGAGGCCAAGATGAAGGTATTCCCCGCTTTGCCCGAAAAGTACAAGAGCGACTTTACCCATCTGGTCACTATGGCCGTGCTCGCTGTGATGTCCGGCTATCTGGATACGCTCACCGGCGGCAATGTCTCCAAGTTCGTGTGGGCACTTCTGCTGGGCGTGTTTGCCGCAGCTATGGGCTTTATCGACAAGGACGTTCTGGTTCGTTCCCGCAGCATGGGCTTTGTTTACGCCATCATCATGATGTTCGTGTTCTCTCAGCTCAGTGCCTGCACCCCCGACACCGTTGTTCAGCTCATTAAGGACTTCGCTGTCCTGATTATTCTGTCCACCATCGGCATTGCTATTTTGTCTATCCCTCTGGGCAAGAAGCTGGGCTTGAGTGTGCCCATGTCCTTCGCCCTGGGCCTGGGTTCTATCGCCGGTGGCTTCCCCGCCAGCTACACCCTCAGCGTTGAGGCTGCCAAAGTCTGCGCCAACTCTGAGGAAGAGTATCAGATTCTGGAGCAGCATATGCTTCCCAAAACTTTGGTGTCCGGCTTTGTCAGTGCCACTTCCGGCTCTGTCATTATTGCCGGCGTTGTGATGAGTCTCTTCTTCTGATACTGTATCCATCCATCGGTCGGATGCCGAGCCTTCTCTGCATCTGTTACAAGCACCACGAAAGGAGTCATTATGGATTTAGGTTTATCAGGAAAGGCTGTCGTTGTTACCGGCGGCAGCAAAGGCATCGGCTTTGCTACTGCAGAGGCATTTCTGCGGGAAGGTGCCAAGGTTGCGATTTGCTCCCGACACGAAGACGAGCTGAAAGAGGCAGCTACCCAGCTGGCACAGCTGGGTGAGGTGTACTACGAGGCTCTGGATGTTTCCTCCGCTGAAGAAACATACGCCTTTGCACAGCATGTCTACGAGAAGTTTGGCAGCTTGGATGTGTGGGTGAACAATGTCGGTTCCACCGGCTTCAAGAAGGGCGAAGAGTACGACGACGAGGAAATTGATTTTATGACCGGCGTCTGCTTCAAGTCCGTCATTTACGGCTGCCAGGCAGCGTTCCGCTACATGAAGGACCACGGCGGTGCCATTGTCAACGTCAGCTCTCTGGCCGCCCGCTGTTCCTCCGCAGGAAGAAGTACACTGTACGGTCCCCTAAAATCTGCCATCAACAATCTGACCAACACGTTTGCCGGTGAATACTGCGCCCACAACGTGCGAGTCACCTGCGTGATGCCTGGTTTTACCGTCACTCCGCTGACCAAGAGTAAGATTAGTCAGGAGGAGCTGGATCGCAACGCTTCTGCCACTCTGCTTCACCGCATGGCCGACCCCAGCGAGATTGCTCGGCCCATTGTTTTTCTGGCTAGCGATGCAGCCAGCTACATGACTGCTACCACCATTGAGGTCTCCGGCGGCAGAAGCATGACCTTAAACCCCACCTACGCCTACGATAAATTGAAGCAGCAGGCTTGAGCCTGGTGGTTCTCAAAAGAAAAATAAATTACGAGGAGGATCATATCATGATCGACAACAAAATTACCATTAAGGACGACGAGAAGGTCGATATTCAGCGCGGTGCCATCAACCACAGAGCTACCTGGACCGGTCTGACCTACAAATATGCCGCTGAAGCAGGTAAGGCTGCTGAGGTCGAGGAGTTCATCCGCAAGGCTATCACCGAGACTGGCCGCACCCAGGGTACCGATCTGAAGAATCGCTGTCCTGATCCCACCAGCTGCGCCAGCTTCTTTGACACCATGTTCTCTGACACTCTGGTGAAGTCCTTTGAGGTCGATGTGAAGGAAAAAACCGACGACGTGCTGGAGATGGAGTTCCATCACTGCCCCCTGCTAAAGGCATGGCAGGATCTGGGCTTCGATGATGCTATGTGCGCCAAGCTCTGCGATATCGCTATGGACGGCGATCGCAACATTGCCAAGGCAATGGGCTTTGACTTTGAGCTGCGTGATACCATCGCTGATGGCTGCCCCACTTGCCAGATCAAGTTCATGAAGAAGAAATAAGCGACAAACAACCACAGGGGAGACAACTGCAGTTGTAGTTGTCTCCCCTTTTTTACGGAGGAAAATAAATACCTATGGAACAGCAGAGATATGATAACTACCTGAAGATTCTGAAAAGCGAACTGATCCCCGCGATGGGCTGCACAGAGCCTATCGCCATTGCCTTTGCTGCCGCCAAGGCGCGCGAGGTCCTGGGAGCTATGCCAGAACACATGGTGGCCCGCTGCAGCGGAAATATTATTAAAAACGTCAAGGGCGTCAACGTCCCCAACGCCGGTGGACAGAAGGGCGTAGAGGTTGCCGCCATTCTGGGCGCTCTGGCAGGAGATGCCAGCCTGGAGCTGGAGGTCATCAGCCGGGTGAGTCCGGAGACTGTTGAACAGGTTCGCGCACTGAACGCCAAAAAGCTCTGCGTCTGCGAGCTGGAAGAGGGTGTGGAGAACCTCTTTATCCGCATTGAGGTGCGCGCCGGTAGTGAGACGGCTGCCGTAGAGGTCAAGACCAAGCACAACCACATTTCCCGCGTGGAGAAAAATGGCGAGGTTCTGTTGGAGGCCGAGGACATCCCTACTCAGGACAACGGCGATAAGTCCCAGCTGAATCTGAAGGACATTCTGGAGTTTTCCAACACTGTCAAAATCGAGGACGTAGAAACGTATCTGAACCGTCAGATCAGCTGCAACGCTGCTATTTCCAAAGAGGGGCTCGATAATGCCTGGGGCTCTCAAGTCGGCCGCATCCTCCTCAAGAGCGACAACAGCCTAGGTACGCAGGCCGCCGCCCGCGCAGCTGCTGGTTCTGACGCCCGAATGAACGGCTGCGCTCTGCCTGTTGTCATCAACTCCGGCAGCGGCAATCAAGGCATTACCTGCACCATGCCTGTGGTGACTTACGCCGAGGCTCTTGGCAAAAGTCACGAAGAGCTCTGCCGGGCATTGGTACTGACGGATCTGGTTGCCCTGCACCAGAAGTTCTACATCGGCAACCTCTCGGCCTACTGCGGCGCAATCTGCGCCGGGGCCGCGGCAGGCTGCGGCATTGCATACCTCCACAAAAAGGATTATGACCTCATTGGCCGCACACTGATCAATGCCCTGGGCAATGTAGGCGGTGTGGTCTGTGATGGCGCAAAGGCCTCCTGTGCCGCCAAGATTGCCACCGCAGTTAAGGCAGGCATTCTGGGTTTTGAGATGGCCAGTCAGGATCAGGTATTTCCTTTTGGTGAAGGTCTGGTGGAAGAGGATTACGAACAGACGATCCGCAACTTTGGTCGTCTGGGCCGCCAAGGCATGAAGGATACCGATGTGGAAATTCTGAACATGATGATCGGTAAGTAAATCTCCTTTTGGAAGGAAGGACTTGTTGCCATATAGACTCCCAAAAAAAGAGCTAGGCCGCCCTACCCCAGAAGAAGGGGTACGATGACTTGACCTGACGGGACTGCATCTTTTTTTCTATAAAATAAGCGGCAAGCAAGGCTTTTTTGTCCCTGCTTGCCGTTTTTTATTTTGTGGGCATTGCCCTTTGCGGTGCGTTACTTTTTTAGTTCAGCGCCGCCGCGTTGGGCGCCAGCTCCCTTGTGAAGCACTTTGGCAACTGGGTATCACCTGTGTCAAGATTCCCGGCGATTCTCGTCTCCCGCTCTTTTTGGCGGGATTTTCAACTCCAGATCCTCCTATGGTACACTTCAAACAGGAACTGATTGCATATTGGGATGACTACAACAAACGAAGGAAGGCAAAAAGGAAAGGGCCTGCCGCCTGCTTTGCGCAGACAGCAAGCCCTTTGGGTTGCTTAAACAATTCTTAACTGAAAAATTGTCTAACTTTTGGAAGTCACTTCAAAGCCGCCATGCGGCTTCTTAATGCCTTACCGGGATTGCATTAGTCCAGCATGGACTTGCAGTCAGCAGCCACGGTAAAGGGAGCAGCAGTAGCAGCCTTCACGTCATCGACAGTGAACTCGGGGTTCAGCTCAGTCATGACCAGACCGTTCTCAGTGACCTGGAACACGCACATCTCAGTGATGATGGTGTTGACGCAGTGAGAAGCCGTCAGAGGCAGCTTGCACTTCTCCAGGATCTTGGGATTGCCCTTAGCGGTGTGCTCCATGCAGACGATGCACTTCTTAGCACCGACGCACAGATCCATAGCGCCGCCCATACCGGGCATCTTCTTGCCGGGGATAATCCAGTTAGCCAGGTTGCCCTGTGCATCAACTTCCAAAGCGCCCAGGAAGCAAGCGTCCACATGGCCGCCGCGGATCAGGCCGAAGTTGGTAGCGGAGTCAATGAAGCCGCCGTCGGAAGCGACGGAAGCGGGGCTGCCGCCAGCGTCCACAACATGGTAGGGATCATAGTTCTCAGCGCCCTCAGCAGGAGCAGCGCCGGCACCGACAATACCCAGCTCAGCGTGGATCACCAGCTCCACACCCTCGGGCAGGAAGTGAGGGATCATAGTGGGCAGGCCGATACCCAGGTTAACAACGTCGCCGTCCTTCAGTTCCTTGGCGCAACGCTTTGCAATAAAGGCCTTGATTTCGCTTCTATCCATTACTTTCTATCTCCTTCCACGATGTAGTCAACGCAAATGCCGAAGGTATGGATATCCTCGTGATTGATCTCGCCCACGGGAACAACATACTCGGTCTCAGCGATAACCAGGTCAGCAGCCGTAGCCATCACAGGGTTAAAGTTACGCATGGTACCCTTGTACCAGCAGTTACCAGCCTCGTCGCACTTATAGGTGCCAAGCAGAGCAACATCAGCGTGAACAGGCTTCATCAGCAGGTAATCCTTACCGTCGATGGTCTGCTTGCCCATGCACAGGGGGCTCTCCTCAACCAGGGTATCTACACCCACAGGAGTCAGTACGCCGCCCAGACCAGCACCATCAGCGCGGATGCACTCAGCCAGAGTGCCCTGGGGCAGCAGGTTCACTTCCAGAGTGCCCTCCGTGTTCTGCTGGCCAACCTCGGGAGTCATACCCACATGGGTAGCGATTACGCGCTTGACTTGCTTATTGTGGATCAGCTCGGCAATGCCGAAGAACTCCTCGCCCTTGGGACCCACCGCACGGCCCATATCGTTAGCAATCAGGGTGAACCCACCCTTGCCGGAAGCCACCAGCTCCTTAACGATCGCTCTGGCCTGACCGCAGCCCAAGAAGCCGCCGCACATAATGGTGGCACCTTCAGGAATCATAGCTGCTGCCTCTTTGGCAGTGATTACAGGTTTCTTTGCCATTTCTGTTCCTCCTTGTTGTTACGTTCTCTACAAAATAGATTTTGTTTCTATTTTAACAATTTCATCATAGCACAACCACATTGAAAAAGCAAGATACGTTGCGCCAAGCCTTTGATTTTCCCTAAAATTCTACGCCCAGCCTGGCATTCAATCCCTGGTCAAAGGGGTGGCGCACCTTTGTCATCCGCGTGATATAATCGCACAGCGGATCGATGCAGGGTGTTGGTTCGCGACCGGTCATGACGACCTCTAATTCCTCTGGCCGGTTCTTCAAGAACTCTGCCAATTCCTCATCGTCCAGCATACCCAAAGCAACGGCATCCAATACTTCGTCCATGACCAAAAGCTGAGCGTGGTATTGCTCCACGGCTGCCACGGTATCGTGGAAGTGCTGCTGCACCTGCACACGGCACTCTGCTTTTTCTTCTTCGTTCATCTGAAAGACAAATTTCATGGTGTGCTGCGGCGCTTCCACAATGTGGTAATGCTCCAGCGTTTGCAAGATTTTCAGCTCACCGGTGGTAGATCCCTTCAGAAACTGGCTGAGCACCACCGGCCAGCCGTGGCCGCAGGCACGCACACTCAATCCCACAGCTGCAGTGGTTTTCCCTTTACCGTCACCGCAGTAAACATGGATCTTTCCCTGATTCATGCAACCACCTCTTTACCATCAGCCATAACGGCCATGAAGAAAATCTCCATGGCCGTTCCAGCGGAAATTAAGATCTTACTTCATGCCGCGCTTGACCATTTCGGTCACAGCGAAGCTGGCCACGTCATCGGCGTACTTGCCGGCGCCAAAGCCAGCGTCATAGCCCAGCTCCTTGGCCAGTTCGTGGGTAATACGGGGACCGCCGCAGCAAACAATAAACTTGTCGCGCAGACCCTCGGCTTCCAGCAGCTCAATGAGGTTGGTCAGGTTCTGGATATGGACATCCTTCTGGGTAACCGTCTGGGAAACCAACAGTACATCCGCATGAATCTCCAGAGCCTTCTTGATGAAGTCCTCATTGAGGACCTGAGAGCCCATGTTCAGGGCCTCGATCATGTCGTAACGCTCCAGACCGTAGTGGCCGGCAAAGCCCTTACGGTTCATAATCGCATCAATACCCACGGTGTGAGCATCGGTACCAGTGGAGGCACCCAACATCACAACCTTACGGCCGATGTTCTCACGAATATAATCGTTGGTGGTTTCCATATCCATCGTGTCGGATTCCACGGTAATGACGTGGATATCCTCGTAGTTGACAGTGTGGACACAGCTGCCATACACCACATAGAAAGTGAACTCTTCATCCAAAGCAGTATGGAATGCCACGTTGGGCTCATCCAAGCCCATTTTCTTTGCAATCTGGCGGGCAGCTTCCTCACCGCGCTCGTCATCCTTGACGGGCAGGGTGAAGCTGGTCTGCACCTTACCGTCGTTCATGGTGTCACCATAGGGCTTCAGACGGGTCAGATCCAGTGTAGTATCAAAATCGATTTTATGGGTGTTATACAGTCCGGAACTCATTCGGCGACCCTCCCTTTCATGACCTCAATAAAGGGGTTGAAGTACTTATCATCCTTCACCACAACGCCGGCAAGACCCTTGCCGCCGTCCTTAGGACGCTTAACATCGGCAAAGATACCCTTCTCGATGGTGGTGAACAGACCCAGATCCTCGATCTCCTTCAGAAGATCCGCTGCCTTGGTCAGAACCTCGTTAGCACGAGTACGGATGATACCGCCTTCCTTGTAAATCAGCTCGCCGCCCAGATCCTTCATGGTGCGGAAGATATACTGAGCGTTCTCAATAGCCAGAGCACGGTCAGACATAAAGGGAGTGTGGATTGCCTCGGTCATCATGCCCAGCAGCTGCAGCTTCTGGCCGGTCAGAATGGTGATCATGTTGAACAGAGCATCCTGGATATGGCCGCGGAAGATGTTGCCGGTCATAAACTTCGTAGGAGGCATATACTTCAAAGGTGCCTTGGGGAAGATTTCACGGGCCATCTGTGCCTGTGCCAGCTCATAGAGGAAGGTGTTCTCCACGGAGGGATCCATCTCAAAGGCATGACCCAGACCCATCTGCTCTTCACGCATGCCGGCTTCCTTAGCAAACGCCTCATTGAGGAACTGGGAAGCCAGAACGGTATGGGCAGCGGTAATAGCATCATCCGTGGTCAGATAGTTATCCTCACCGGTGTTGATGATCACGCCGGCATAGCCGTTGATGACGCGGGAGAAATATTGGTCGACGATGGTACGCTGCATGTTGATATCACGGAACAGGATGCCGTACAATGCGTCGTTCAGCATCACGTCCAGACGCTCCAGAGCGCCCATAGCAGCGATCTCAGGCATGCACAGACCGGAGCAGTAGTTGCACAGACGAATGTAGCGCTTCTGCTCCTTACCAACCTCATCCAGAGCCTCACGCATCAGGCGGAAGTTCTCCTGCGTGGCGTAGGTACCGCCAAAGCCCTCCGTGGTAGCGCCGTAAGGCACATAGTCCAGCAGGGACTGACCGGTGGTACGAATGACGGCGATAATATCGGCACCCTGCTTTGCACCGGCCTTGGCCTGAATAATATCCTCATAGATATTACCGGTGGCCACGATGATATACAGATAGGGGCCTTCCTTGTCGCCGAACTCCTTCAGGAACTCATTACGCTCGCGGACATTCTTGTTGATACGCTCCATCGTAGCATTCACTACGGGTGTGATAACGGCACGGATTTCCTCATCGCTGTGTGCGGGCAGCTTGGACAGATCGATCTCGCCTGCATCCACTGCCTCGGCAACACCCTGAGGATCCTTACCGGTTTCAATCATGGCGTTACCAATGGCCCAAGCGGCACCGGCAGGCAGCATGGAGCTGGCCAGCAAGTGATCCACCACAACGTTGGGCATAGGAACATCCATATCGTTGACGCCATCAATGCCCAGCAGGCGGCAGACGGCGCGCTCCACGGTAACCGTGGTATGTTGGTCGATGAAACCCTGGACATCCGCTGCAACTCGTGCAGCGGATTCCCGGGCCTGATTGACCAATTCAATATTCAAGCCGAGTTTGCTTTCCATGTTCAAATTACCTCTTATTTAATTACTTCACGTGGCGCTCGTTACGCAGCAGCTTAGTGGGCTCCAGATAATGCTGAGCAGTACCCTCGGCAACCCAAGCAACACCGGTCTTTTCAGCCTTCTTCTTGCCGGTGCACACATCGCAGTGGCAATCCTGAACATAGTGCTCAGGCTCGGTGTAGGAAGTGATGACGCCCTCGAAGTTACGCAGAATGACCTTGCGGGGAGTCTGGGAGATGAGGTAGTTAGGCATTACAGGCGTCTTGCCTCCGCCGCCGGGAGCGTCGACCACGAAGGTGGGGATGCAGTAACCGGAAGTATGACCGCGCAGAGCTTCCATGATCTCGATACCCTTGGAAACAGGGGTACGGAAGTGGCTCAGACCCAGAGAAGGATCGCAGGCATAGATATAGTAAGGACGTACGCGCATCTTTACCAGCTCATGCACCAGATCCATCATGATATAGGAGCAGTCATTCACGCCGGCCAGCAGCACGCTCTGGTTGCCCAGAGGAATACCGGCATCAGCCAGCATAGCGCAGGCCTTGGTAGCCTCGGGGGTAATTTCCTTGGGCGTGTTGAAGTGGGTGTTCAGCCAGATAGGATGATACTTCTTCAGCATGTTGCACAGCTCAGGAGTAATACGCTGAGGGCAGACAACGGGAGTACGGGAGCCCAGACGCACAATCTCCACATGGGGGATGGCGCGTACGCGCTTGATGATATACTCCAGCGTCTCATCGGAAACCATCAGGCTATCACCGCCGGACAGCAGAACGTCGCGAACCTCGGGATGAGCGGCGACGTAGTCAATGCACTTGTCAATCTGAGCCATCGGCACTTCGCAGTCATTCTGACCGGCAAAGCGGCGGCGAGTGCAGTGACGGCAGTACATGGAGCACTGGTCGGTAATCAACAGGAGCACACGGTCGGGATAACGGTGGGTCAGGCCGGGGCAGGGGGAGTCCACATCCTCATGCAGGGGATCGGCATCCTCGTAGTCGGCATACTCCAGCTCCTCTGCGCGGGGAATAGCCATCTTACGGATGGGATCATAGGGATCATCCAGATCGATCAAGGATAGATAGTAGGGAGTAACTGCCATGCGCAGCTTGCCCAGAGTCTTAGCAACACCAGCCTCCTCATCGGGGGTCAGGTTCATATATTTCTTGAGGTCTTCAACGGTTTCAGCGCGGTTATCTACCTGCCAATGCCAATCATTCCACAGATTTTCAGGAACGTCTGCAAACAGACCATTACGAGTCTTCATAATCGTTGTACTCCTTTATTAACAGTTTTTAAGAAATAGCCCACGGTGGCAAGGCGGCCGCCAAGGGACACCCTGCCACCGTGGCGTTTATATGTTAGCAGTACTTCTCATCGAACAGCTTGCGCAGCTTGGGGCACTCGCGCAGCACGTTCAGAGTGATCTCAGCATGGTTCTTAGTATAACCATTACCTACGATCATAGTCACATCCTTGCCAATACCCTCGGCGCCCAGAGCTGCCTTGGTGAAGGAAGTAGCCATGGAGAAGAAGTATACCAGACCGTCATCACGGACAGGCAGGATAGCGGACATCTCGCAGGACTCGATGTTCACGCAGCAGATGGAGATGTCGTACTCCTTGCCATCGTTGACAGCCAGAGCAGCCTCCATAACCTCAACGGGCTTGGTGCAGTCAGCAACAACAACGTCGGTGTAAACACCCAGCTCCATCAGATCAGCAACCTGAGACTCCTTGCGGACAACACCCACAACCTTACCATTGGGGCCGACCTTCTTCATAGCCTCATAGCCGCACAGAACAGCAGACTTACCATTTGCGCCCAGGATCAGAACGCTGTCGCCCTCCTTGGGCAGCTTGCGAGCCTGCGCAGGAGCACCGGCCACGTCCAGAGCAGCCAGAGCCAGAGGCTCGGACATATCATCAGGCAGCTTGGCATAAATGGCGGACTCGAACAGGATAGCCTTACCGACAATATCAACGCGGTCAATATCCTTGTGGATGGCCTTGATTTCATCGATGCGCAGGGGAGTCATGGACAGGGACACCAGGGAAGCAATCTTATCGCCAACCTTCAGATCGAAGTCGGGCTTTGCCAGCAGGTCCTCACCGATGTGAGCAACCTTACCGATGAACATACCGCCGGAACCGGTCACAGGGTTCTGCTGCTTGCCGCGCTCAGCGACAATACCCAGAATCATCTCGCCGATCTTCTTCTCATCGCCGCCGCAAGCCTCAGAAATCTGAGTGAAGGAAGCGGAGTCTACGTTCAGGGAGATAACATCGCAGACAATCTCGTTAGAATAAACCTTGGACATATCGTTGTCGATCTTCCAAGCAGCCTGAGTCAGAACACCCTTGGGCTCAATAACTCTGTGCGTACCGTACTTGTTGCCTTTCAGCTCTGCCATAATAAATTCCTCCTAAAAATATGTTGGTTAATTCTACACCTCATGGTGCAAATCTAAACACGCTAACTTACTTGGTCAGGCCCAGAATCTTGCGGGCCTCATCGGGAGTTGCCACCTCACGGCCCAGCTCCTTAGCCAAACGTACCACCTTGGCAACCAACTCACCGTTGGAAGCAGCCTTATGTCCACGACCCAGATAGATGTTATCCTCGAATCCGACGCGGACGTTACCGCCCATGACGATACCGGCAGCAGCCATAGGCCATGCGCCGCGGCCAACACCAGTGACGGTCCAAGTGGAACCGGCAGGAATCTTGTTGACCAGGAAGCACAGGTTTTCCAAAGTCGCAGGAGCGCAGCCGTTGACGCCCAGCACGAAGTTGAACTGCATGGGAGCACCGGGCACCTCGCCCTTGGCAGCCATGTTCAGGATCGTGTCCAGATGGCCGATCTCGAAGCACTCATACTCGGGCTTGATGTTGTTCTCGATCATGCGCTTGCCGAAGGCACGCATGGTGGGCATATCGTTGACGAAGATATCGTCGGAGAAGTTGCAGGTACCGCAGTCCAGCGTAGCCATCTCAGGCATCAGCTCAGTGGGCTGCAGACGCTCCTCGGGAGTCATGCCGGTAGCACCGCCGGTGGAGGGGATCAGGATCACGCCGGGGCATGCTTCCTTGATCGCATCCAGAATCACCCGGAAACGTTCACGATCCTGGGTGGGGGTACCGTCATCTTCGCGGACATGGACATGAATCACAGCTGCGCCCGCCTCAAAAGCAGACTTGGCCTCGCGAACCATCTCCTCCACAGTGTAGGGGACAGCAGGATTATGCTCCTTGGTAACTTCTGCGCCGCAGATAGCAGCAGTAATAATCAGCTTTTCCATTTCTACGACTGCCTCCCTATTACTTATTGTTGCGCTGGCAATCCTTGGGGGTTACGCAGGTGCCATGTGCACGGCATACCACCACAGGCTCCTCCAAAACGTCAGCAGCGGAGGGACTGATATCAGGACGGGAAACGATCACCTTACGAGCCTCGAACTTCATCACGCGGGAGCTGTTGCCTACCTTCTCAATCTCGCCGTAAGCCTCGATGTAATCGCCGGCATATACGGGAGCCAGAAACTCGATGTTGTCATAAGCGCAGAACAAGCCCTCGTCGCCATCACATTTGATCAGCAATTCGGTTGCCACATCGCCGAACAGGTGTACCATGTGTGCACCATCCACCAAGTTTCCGCCGTAATGTGCATCCTTTGCGCTCATTCTTAAGCGGAGCAGAGAAGTCATCTTTTCCATGATAGTATCCTCCTTAAAATTAGTTATCCGTCTGGCGTGATTCCTCATATAAAGCCAATGGAAATCTCTGCCCCATAAGAAAAAAGCGCTATTGGTCAACAGTAGTCGACCAATAGCGCACCATGTCTTTGGAGAAGAGCATGACAGTAACATCGTTTACGCGACATCACCAAGGACAAAAGATGCAGGCCAGCTATGTCCTTTCGGCGAAAAGTCCCTTCTCAACTCACTCTTTGAGGGCCTGTCCTCTTATGGGTTGATACCCTACTTTTCGCGCCTCTATTGACTATTATGCAGAAATCTTACAGTTAAAATTATAAGGATTCTTGGTAATTTTGTCAAGAGAATTTCGCTTTTCAAAGTTTAAAAGTTTTTTATGTGCAATATCACAATTTAAGCTTTATATTTTCAGTAAGATTGCTCAATCTCCTGTAAAATTTCAGGCTTCAAAGACAGCATCCGGCAGATATTCAGCGCATCCCTCGGGCAGTCGGAGCGTCCTTCCACCCGGTACAAGCCATAGTTCATATGCCGGGAAATCACCTGGATCCCATCGTCACCGGTGGCAGCCAGTTCCTGACGAATCTGCTCGGGGTCTACATCCCGCAATCCGATGATCTGATAATGGGCGCTGGCATTCTCGGCCACCTTGTCATAGTGGGTGGTCAAAAGGGAAATGGAGTCTACCTTATTTAAATAACGGGTCACCGCCTGCACGATCACAGCCCCCTCGTCAGGGTTGGTACCCCGGGCAAACTCATCGAGCAGGAAGAGAGAGAATCCCTCCTCCACCTCATCCAGCGCTTTTTGAAATTCCACAATTTCCGAGCCGAAACCACTCAGCCCGCTCTGGATGGACTGGAGATCATCGAAGAGCATTTTTACACTGCTGAAAAGGGGCATTCTGGCCTTCTTGGCGCACACAAGGAATCCAGCCTGCAGCAGCAATACGTTCAGAGCCAGTGTTTTCATTGCCACGGACTTTCCGCCCATGTTGGCACCGGTAATGACCGTAGCACCGGGGCGCAGAGAGATGGACACCGGCACAAAGCTGCGACCCTTCTCTTCCAGCAAATCCCGCAGTTCCGGGTTGGTCATCTCTTCCAGATCCAATTCCCTCTCGGTGATTTCGGGGCGTACGCCGCCGTAACGGACCGCAAAGAACGCCTTCTGGATCAGAAAATCCAATCGCCCGACCATTTCCGTATCCGCCAGAAGATCGTCCGCCAAGGGGGCCAGCCGCTCACCCATGGCCTTGCGAACCTTCATCTCCTCGCTCTCCTCTTCAGCACAGATGCGGGTGCGTCGGGCACGCAGTTCCTCCTTCTGGGCTTCCGTAGCCGCCTGATACAGCTGCTCTTCAATCTCTTTCTTCGCCTGCCGGATCTCACGCAGCTTCTGGGTAGCGTTGTCGGGAATGTAGAATCCACGGCTGCGCGTCTCTTCGGGATCCAGCACTGCCAGCGCCGGGGCCGACTCGTGGAGCAGAATCCCGCGCAAATGCGCCACTTCATTCACCTGCTCCAGTAAGGGGCGCAGTGTCTCTACTCGCTGGAGATAGTTCTTCAACTCAAAAAGTTCCACATGATCCGGGCACTCCATCGCTTTAATGCGCCGCAGTGTACCACGAATCTCCTTCATTTGGCAAAGGAGCATACTGATCTTATCATAGACCACTTTCAGCCGATCCATGGCGTTGGCCATCTGCTCTACGTTGTAGAGTTCCTCCTCCAGTTCGGCGCGTTCCTCAGGACTGTAAAAGCGCAGACGGCGCATCTTTTCGATACCAAAGGGACTGCATCCATGAAGCGTATCCAACGCATACTGCAGGCCGATTTTTTCTCTCTCCTCAAAACGAATAGCGATCATGCCAGCTCCTCCTTTACATTGATGACCGGTACATCCACTGCCTCACGCATTTTCTCCATAAATTCATCTTTGTCGAACTTCCAGCCATAGGCCGACACCGGGTTAATGGTAACGCAAAGCGTTTTGGCCGCCTCTGCCGCCTCCAGCTTCACACGCCGCATCCCCAGCTTGTCCAGCGTATCGGCTTTCAAAAGAACCTTACTTGGATCTTTCACCACCAGACGGCTATTGCGCAAAACGCCGCTGCGCAGCAAGGGCAGCACCATGGAGTCCGTCAGCGCACCGGGGATCAGCGCCTCGCCGTGGGCCTTCAGGCAGGACTCCAGTCCCTCCTCCGGCTCCGGCGGCAGCGTTGCGGCCTTAGGCAGATTCATAATACGGTAGATGTTGGCGGTATCCTCAATGACCTGGTCCATATTCATATGGTAGCTGGCACCGGTGCAGAGAATCACCCCCTCGGCAACGGTTCGCGCACCCAGAGACTTGCGCCCCAGTGCGCCGTCAATGATGGACTGCTCCGCCCCCAGATCAAAGAACCATTTAGATACATCCCGCAGCTGTGTGGTAATGGACGGGCCTGCCAACTGCACGTAGCCGTCACTGCGTGCCCGCATGATCACCACCTCACCCAAAGGTGTGGGGATCCCGGTAGTCATCAAGATTTCCTTCGTCACATCGCCCAAGCGCAGCATATCCCGGGCCGTGGCCACCAGCGTACCCTCCGGCACAAAAATACTGGGTTTTTCCGTACCCGTCACTACGTCAGTGGACTCTCCGTCACGTCCAATGGAGGTCAACCCCAAAACCCGGTCACGGCGGCTGTTGTGCAGCAGCCAATTGAGTACAGTGGTCTTGCCCGCATTTTTACACATGCCCACAATGGACATGGTCTTTACCTCTCTCAAAGATTTTTCCAGCTCCCGTATCATGATCCACGCTCCTCACGCAAATTTATCATACTTCTTTCATTATATCTTATCCTTTTCAAAAAAGGAAGAAGTATTTAAGGGACAGAAAACAAGCGCCGCTCCATCATCGGAGCGGCGCTTGCCTGTGAATTCTTACGATTTACTTGACTCTCTCCAGCACCAGAGGGAACATGTACTCTGCAAAGTACTGCGTAGCGGAAATCTCATCCGCCTCAATCGTCAGCTTGTCGCCGTCCAGCGTATAGGGGTTGGGGACAACATCTTCTGCCTTGTCATCTACATCAGCCAAATGGATATTACCGTCCTTAACGAGATAGTTCCCGCTGACATTCAAATCCATTCCCTCGAAGTCCATTCCGCCTGCGCCGAAAGCCTCCTCAATCATGTCATCGATAGAGATACCAGCAGCATCCATGGCCTCTTCAGGATCCATATCCAAGCCCATATCCTTCAGCATGCTCTCCATGTAGGATAGAACGACACCCTTCATCTGTACCTTGATCTGCTCCATGAACGCATCCATGGATTCCTTGTCAAATGCAAGGGTATAGGTCTGATCCTCTCTCAGCTCCAGCGTAACCTTCATCGTCAGATCCTTAAAGCCCTCCAGGGCCTCAGCATCCGCGCCCAAGCTTGCCATAACCTCTTCATTGACAGTATCCGTGACATCGATTGTACCACTCCACAGGCCGACCAGCGAGTCCTGATCGTTGCCCTTGCCGCAACCCACCAAAACCATTGACGCCACAACAACCAGTGCCAAAATCGTTGCAATTCTCTTTCTCATTTTTTGTCCTCCACGTTTCTTTGTCTAATTTTCGCGTGTTTGATTTGCAAGTTTCAATGCAGAAATGATAACACATTTGTTTTATCTCGTCAATTCCCTTTCTTTTTCATATTTCCATTATTCACAGCACATACTACTTTCCAAAGGAGGCGAACTGCATGACTACCGCATTTTTTCGTACTATTATTCTTTATCTGCTGCTGATCACAGGACTGCGTCTGACCGGCAAGCGCCAGATCGGCGAGCTGGAACCCACGGAGCTGGTACTGACGATGATACTCAGTGATCTTGCTGCCGTCCCCATGCAGGATTTCGGCGTCCCATTGATCGACGGAATAATTCCCATCCTCACGCTTTTGTCGCTCTCCACGCTTTTGAGCTATTTGAGCCTGCGCAGCGTCCGATTTCGGGCCTGGGCCTGCGGCAAGCCCACCATTATCATTCGCAACGGCAAGCTGCTACAGGCCGCCATGCGCCGCACACGTCTGACGATAGACGAGCTTTTAGAAGAACTGCGGCAGCAGAGTATCTGCGATCTCTCCACTGTCAAATATGCCATCTTAGAGACCAGCGGTCAGCTGTCCGTCCTGCTCTACCCCCAGCACCAGCCCTTAACTCCCCAGACGGCCGCTCAGCCGCCTGCCGATGACAGTGTATCTCTTCCCACCGTCATCATCAGCGATGGACGGCTCCTGCAAGAAAACCTGCACCATGCGGGGTATGAGGAAAATTGGCTGCGTTCGCAACTCAAAAAGGCCGGTGTCTCACGCCCCAGTGATGTGTTCCTCCTGACAGTGGATGATGCCGGTCAGGTAGTCATCATAAAAAAGGAAAAAAAGGAGGTATCCCGGTGAAAGCACTGCGCATTCCTTGTCTTCTGCTGTCCGTAATCTTCCTGATGATACTGCTCAATAGTCTTGTCATCGGCCGCAAGTGCCAAGGCTGGATAGAGGAAGTTTATGCCGTGGATTCGTTAGCAGCCCAGGAAGACTGGACCGAAGCCGAAAAAAAGCTGAGTGCCCTTTACCAAGAGTGGCAGGACGATCAACTCTATTTGCGTATCACCATCCACCGCGAAACACTGGACTCGGCCGAGGAGCAATTTCGCTGCTCCGCCACGCAATTGTCACAGCGCGACATATCACAACTGCGTACCACCCTCACCAGCCTTGCTGCGCAGCTGCATCTTCTTGCACAAACAGAGCAGATACACCTCCGAAATATCTTCTGATATTATCTCTCGCTTAAAAGCTTATTCAACTCACTCATAAAGGTGTTGATATCCTTGAACTGGCGGTAAACCGAGGCAAAACGCACATAGGCCACCTCGTCGGCCAGCTTCAGTTTCTCCATCACCTTTTCGCCAATCATTTCGGTGCTGACCTCCCGCTCCAGAGAGTTTTGCAGCTCCTGCTCGATCTCGCTGGTCATACGCTCCATGTCAGCCACCGGCACAGGCCGCTTTTCACACGAGCGCTGAATTCCCCGCAAAACCTTACTGCGGTCAAAGCTCTGACGGCTGCCGTCCTTTTTGATGACCACCATAGGCAGGCTTTCCACCGTTTCATATGTGGTAAAGCGCTTTTCACACTGCAGGCACTCCCGGCGGCGGCGGATACTGCTGCCCTCGTCAGCAGGGCGGGAATCCACCACTTTACTCTCCCTGTAACCACAATAAGGACATCTCATCTCTTCCCCACCATTCCTTTCGACGCGTCAAGCGCATGTATTTTTTACAGTATAACACGCCCGTGGCTGATGCGGTAGAGAAAAAAAGTAATTTTTTCTAATTTTCTTCCATCCCTATGGGTTCCCCTGCCTCGTTGAGGGCGAATACCGCCCAGCGCTGCCCCTGCATCCACCGAAGCCGTGCCAGGCAGAACAGCTCCACCAGCGGAAACGGATGTCCCTCCTCCCATGGCAGTGCCACCAGATAGCCCCTTCGGCTTCGGCAGCAAAGTGTTCCATTGGGCAGGGGCAATTCACCGGGAATCTCCCCTTGCTCCGGGACATGCCAATTTCCGCCGCCCTTTTCCGCTCGGGCCGTGCGCAATTGTCCTGCCCGGGAGAGGATCTGGCGGGAGAGACGACGGTGCAGCGTTCCCGTTTCGGTGACGCCCAGCAATACCTCTCCCGATGCCCCCTGCAATGTGATTCGCCACAGTCCCGGCATTAAGCGAGGTACGGCCACCGAAAAGAGTGTCTCCCCTTCTGATGCTTCAACCTGCACTGTTCCTACCTGTCGATCTCTTATAAATAATGGTAATTCCATTCCTACGCACCTCCTATTTTTGCCTCTGTTTTTCCCCTTTTTTTCTTCTTAGCGGTATATTTTGAAGGAAATAACCAAATTTCTCCCCTGCGTTCCTCCTAAAAAATTGCATATAATTTAAATATTTTTCTTTCATCTTACAAATTGCCGTGGTATAATATATCGGAAACATTTTTGATTATGCCATTTCCAATACTTATTTCTTAGATTATATGGGGGCTACAACATGGAAAGAAGAGTCGGTACTGTATCAAGGGGCATCCGCTGCCCAATCGTCCGTAAGGGCGACGATCTTGTTGCAATGGCCGTTGAGAGTGTATTGGCCGCTGCGCAGAGCGAAGGCTTCTCCCTGCGCGACCGAGACGTAATTGCGCTGACAGAGTCCATCGTGGCACGGGCACAGGGCAACTACGTCTCTGTAGAGGACATTGCCGCCGATGTAAAGGCCAAGCTGGGCGGCGAGACAGTGGGCGTAATTTTCCCCATTCTCTCCCGTAACCGTTTTGCCATCAATCTGCGCGGCATTGCCATGGGCTGCAAGAAGGTCGTACTGATGCTCAGCTATCCCAGCGATGAGGTGGGCAACTCCCTGCTGACGCTGGATCAGCTGGATGAGGCTGAAATCAATCCCTACTGCGATGTGCTGACGCTGGAGAAGTATCGCGAGCTGTTCGGCGAGAACAAGCACGAGTTCACCGGCGTAGACTATGTCCAATATTATAGCGATATTATCACCGGTGCCGGCGCCGAGGTGGAGATTATCTTTGCCAATCAGGCCAAGACCATCCTCGACTACACTGACTGTGTGATCAACTGCGATATCCACACCCGTGCACGCACCAAGCGTCTTTTGAAGAAGGCTGGGGCCAAGGTGGTCTGCGGTCTGGATGATATTATGACCGCACCTATCAACGGCAGCGGCTACAATAGCAAGTACGGTCTCCTGGGCTCCAACAAGTCCACTGAGGACACCGTCAAGCTCTTCCCCCGCGAGTGCAAGGATCTGGTGCTGGACATCCAGAAGGAGATTCTCCAGCGCACCGGCAAGCACGTGGAAGTCATGGTCTACGGCGACGGCGCTTTCAAGGATCCCCAAGGTAAAATCTGGGAGCTGGCCGACCCTGTCGTTTCTCCCGCTTACACGGATGGTTTGATCGGCACGCCCAATGAACTGAAGCTGAAATATCTGGCCGACAACGACTTCAAAGATCTCAGCGGCGCAGAGCTGCAGGAAGCCATCTCCAAGAGCATCCGCTCCAAGAGTGACAATCTGGTGGGGAACATGGCCTCTCAGGGCACGACGCCCCGTCAGCTCACCGACCTCATCGGTTCTCTCTGCGACCTGACCTCCGGTTCCGGCGACAAGGGCACACCTATGATCCTCATTCAAGGTTATTTCGATAACTTTACCACTGACTAATATGGCAAAAGAGGCGGAGAGCTATAACTCTCCGCCTCTTTTTCTTCGCCAGCTGCTGCCCGCAAGATGCAGCAGACAAAAGAGGGCTTTTCCTCTTTTATACCAGCCTGCTGCGCTGCAGGCCGAAGCTGACCGCAATGGCCGCATCCACTTTTTCCATTACCTCGCCGTCCACCCGGCCCATTCGCTCCCGCAGCCGCCGCTTATCCAGCGTGCGGATCTGTTCCAACAGGATCACGGAGTCGCGGGGCAGACCGCAGCACTGCGCTGCCACTTCAATGTGGGTAGGCAATTTGGCCTTTCCCGTCTGTGAGGTGATGGCTGCCGCAATCACCGTGGGGCTGTGCCGGTTGCCCGTATCATTCTGTACGATCAGGACGGGACGTATCCCCCCCTGCTCACTGCCGACCACGGGACTGAGGTCGGCGTAATAAATATCTCCACGTTTTACATTGGTATCCACAAAGTTCACTCTCCGCCGCCAAGAAGTACCCGTGTTGTTGTGCGGGTCACTTTCATTGTCCCACGCTGCCGCAAAATTTATACTTCCTCCGGCCGTGAATTCCACAGCTTTTCGTCCCGCTTTATCCTATGCTCCGCAAAAAAAGAAGGTGACTTGCCTCAGATATTCTTAAATCAGCCGTGCAAACCTATCTTGCTGCATGAATACATGAAACATACTCATACCAAGCAAAAAACAGGAAGCACCGCTCCGGGTGCTTCCTGTGACGATTTTTTCTTGTTTCCGCCCAGATCAAACACGCAGCAAAAGCTCCCTCTGCACTTCCTTGCCGTCCCTGAAATAGACACGCATCACCCGCTTACTGACAGCACAAGTCAACTCGTAGGGGATGGTCCCCGCCGCCTCCGCCATTTGTTCCACCGGGTTGCGCTGGCCGAAGATCTCCACCTCGTCTCCCACCTGTACCTGCGGCAGTTGCGTGAGGTCGATCATACACATGTCCATACAGATCCGACCCCGCTGGGGTGCCGGCCCGTAGTCGGTCATCAGCGCACAGCGGTTGGAGAGACAGCGCATAAAGCCATCGGCATAACCGCAGGGGACTACGCCTATCACTGTAGTCTCCGGCGCAGTGTACAGTCGCCCGTAGCTGACGGTGGTGCCAGGTTCGTAGACCTTAATGGTGCTCACCGTGGTTTTTAACGTCATCACCGGCTGCAAGCCCAGTTTTTTGGCAAATTTCCCATAGCCATAGAGCAGCAAGCCAGGGCGCACCATATCCAGATACATCTCCTCGTAGCAGGCCACCGCTCCGGTATTGGCGCAATGGCGGATGCCAAAGCGCTCTCCCCTCGCCTTCTCCACAGCCTCGACCACACGGCAGAAGAGATCAAATTGTCCTTTCGTATACCGAATGCTCTCCTCATCCTCTTCGTCAGCTACGGCAAAGTGCGTAAAGATGCCCTCCGTGCGCAGACCAGGCAGACTACAGGCCTCACAGATCTCCGCCACACCCGAGGTGAAGTGCCCGCCTTCACACAGAAAGCCCAGCCGAGACATGCCCGTATCCACTTTGATATGTACCGTCAGCTCGCCGCCGCAGCGTACGGCCTCTTGACTGTACTCCTCCGCCTTGGCCCGGCAGGAGACCGCCTGCGTAATCTTGTTGGCGATGAGCTTACTCACCTGTTCCCGTGGGGTATGGCCCAAGATGAGAATGGGCATGGTAATACCGTGATTACGCAGTTCCAAGGCTTCATCCACGCTGGAAACCGCCAGATAGTCCGCTTGCAGCTCCTGTAAAAGACGGGACACCTGTACGGCACCGTGCCCATAGGCATCCGCCTTGACCACGCCCAGGAACTTCACCTGCTTTCCAATTCTCTGCCGCAGCGTTCGATAGTTGTGCGCCAGCGCATCCAAATCGATTTCCGCCCATGTTCTCTTGAGTGTGGACTCCATTTTCTACTCTCCTTTTTTTCCTGCCTCAAACGACAGTGTCCGCAGTGTCAGCACCACTGTGCCGCCACTTGAAAATTCCGTATAGCACGGCACAAAGCCGTCCTTGGTAAACCAAATGGTACATAAAATTTTTTCCCCATCCGGCGCCGTGGTATCAAGAGCCATCCGAAGGCAGTTGGCACCATCGATGACCTCGTTTCCTATTTCTGACGGGTAGCCCTCCGCAGCCGCATGCAGCAGCCACGGAATACAGGCCGCCGGGGACAACACTTGCTGTCGGCCTGCTGCCAGGGCAGCCCCGTCCCAATGAACCATCAGATTTTCCCCCGACACAGTGGCCGAAAGGCCCTTTAATTCCTCCGGCGCCAAAATGGTGCTGGTGGCACCTTCCGGCTCCCACAGACAGCGGACAGTGAAGCTTCGATTCTCCTCCGCCAAATGCACCACCGCTTCGGCCTCCATGGTTACCTGTTCCAGAGCGCCAAATTTTTGCTGGATTTCCTTGGACTGCTCCTGTCGGCTGCCGCATCCGCAAAGAAGCAGTAAGCCGAGAATGACTGCTCCGATTTTTTTCACGGTTCATCCCTCCATTTTCATTTTGGAAGGCTCTCCGTATCCCTTATTTTCTACTCTGTTTCCAATAAAGCATTGGGGATCTGCTCCAGAAGATCCGATGGTGTCATGCCCCGCTCGCTCTTTTCCGCCGCCGCCAAATCACCGGCGCGGCCATGAAGCCACACGGCACAGGCGCAGGCGTCCAACGGCTCCATTCCCTGCCCCAGCAGCGCCAGCAGCATCCCAGCCAGCACATCTCCGCTGCCCCCCTTCGCCATGCCGGAATTGCCGGTGGTATTGATGGTCATTCGCCCATCCGGTGATGCAGTGATTGTCTCATGTCCCTTTAAAATAAGGTACACCCCGTACTTGGCGGCGAAGCGGCGCGCTGCCTCCTCCCGTCCCAAGGACAGCTCTCCTCCCACACGAAGGAACTCACCTTCGTGCGGCGTGAGCACCGTCAATTGGTGGCGTCGGCACTCCAATGCATCCATATGTCCCTGCAGGGCGTTTATGCCATCGGCATCCAGCACCAACGGTTTCGGCAGCGTCAAGAGATGGCGGCACAATGCATCGCTCTCCTCACTGCGTCCTAAGCCGCAGCCCAACAGCACCGCATCACAGTCTGCACTACGGCGGCGAATTTCATCCTCTGCTGCCAAGGAGAGTTTCCCCCCTTGCTCCGGCAGTGGGAAGGGCATGGCCTCATCGCTCTTTACCGCAACCACCGGCCATATAGCTTGCGGCACACCTAAAAAGACCAATCCTGCCCCGGTTCGTACGGCGGCACGGCTTGCAAACACCGGCGCACCGGTATATCCTACACTGCCGCAAAGGCACAGGACTTTACCGAAATTCCCCTTATGCCCCCGCGGGTCCCGCTTGGGAAGCTGTTTTCTGACATATGTAAGTGTCATCCGATCCATGCCATTGCCCCTTTCTTTACTGGCATCAGTATACCACGTTTTCGTTCTGCAAGCGAGATTTTTTCGGCGAATTGCAGGGAAATTTCCCCTTGCAACTTTTATCTGACTATGATATAAATAATATAATTCGTGAAAAAGCGTTGAATGGAAAGTACAGTGAGCAATACCCCCTGCAGAGAGCGCCGGTCTATGGGCTGAAAGCCGGCGCAGGGCGGGATCGCTGTGTTCGTCCGGGAGCTGCCGTGAGGAAATGCGCGGCCGGGTCAGCCTCCGTTATAGGGAATCGAGTGCGCAGTTGCAGCTGCGAATTTGGGTGGTACCACGGAAGTATTTCGTCCTTTCGTCCCGATTGTGGGAGGAAAGGATTTTTTTATGCTCTTTCGTCCCGAAATTCTGTTATCTTACTGAAGGAGTGAGGTTTTTATGATGAAACAGCAACTGGAAGCCATCCGCAAAAGCGCGCTGGACGCAATTGCGCACTGTGACGCCACCGAAGAATTGGAGTCCCTGCGCATCAAGTATCTGGGCAAAAAGGGTGAGCTGACCGCCGTTTTAAAGCAGATGGGCAAACTGAGCCCCGAGGAACGCCCCGTCATGGGACAGGCCGCCAACGAGGTGCGCAGCGCACTGGAAAGTGCCATTGACTCCGCCAGAGTGCGACTGGCTGCCGCCAAGCTGGAACAGCAGCTCCGGGATGAAGCCGTGGATGTAACCATTCCCGGCAAACCCGTCCGAATCGGCCGCAAGCATCCCATGTATCTGGCTTTAGATGAAATCAAGGATATCTTTGTGGGCATGGGCTTTACCATTCTCGACGGCCCCGAGGTGGAGCTCTCCTACTATAACTTTGACCGTCTGAACGCCGAGGAGGGCCATCCCTCCCGCGACTGGTCTGACACCTTTTACTTTGATGAGGATAGTCGCGTGATGCTGCGCTCTCAGACTTCCCCCATGCAGATTCACGCCATGGATACCATGAAGCCCCCGATCCGCATTCTGGCTCCCGGCCGTGTCTACCGCAAGGATGAGGTGGATGCCACCCACTCCCCCATGTTCCATCAGGTGGAGGGCATGGTCATCGACAAGGGTGTCACCATGGCTGATCTGAAAGGCACCCTGAACACCGTGATTGAAAAGCTCTACGGCAAGGGAACCGTCACTCGCTTCCGCCCCCATCACTTCCCCTTTACGGAGCCCTCCTGCGAGATGGATATCCAGTGCCACAAGTGCGGCGGCAAAGGCTGTCCTACCTGTAAGGGCGAGGGCTGGATCGAGGTGCTGGGCGCCGGTATGGTGCACCCCAAGGTGCTGGAGATGTCCGGCATTGACCCGGAGATCTACTCCGGCTGGGCCTTTGGTATGGGTCTGGAACGTATGGCCATGGGCCGGTTCAAGATTGCCGATCTGCGGCTGATTTTCGAAAACGATGTACGCTTCTTAGAGCAGTTCTGAGAAAGAGAGGGCTAGGAACAATGGATTTAAGCAGAAAATGGCTCAACGAATTTGTCAGCGTTGATGCAAACGATAAAGACTTCGCCGAGGCCATGACCCTCAGTGGCTCCAAAGTGGAGATTACTGAGGATCTGGGTGCGGAAATCAACAACGTCGTGGTCGGTAAACTTCTCTCCATGGAGCGGCACCCTGACTCCGACCATATGTGGGTCTGTCAGGTGGAAGTGGGACAGGAGGAACCCATCCAGATCGTCACCGGTGCATGGAACATCCATCCCGGCGATCTCTTCCCCGTGGCTCTTCACAAGTCCACCCTGCCCGGCGGCGTGAAAATCACCAAGGGCAAGCTCCGCGGCATCACCTCCAACGGTATGTTCTGCGGCCTTACCGAGCTGGGTCTGGACACCCGTGATTTTCCCTACGGTGCGATTACCGCCGCCGCTATTCTGGGCGACTACAAGCCTTTGAATGCAGAAAAGCCCTCCATCCCTGCCGACATCAAGCCCGGCGATAAGATTTTCGGGCCTGTGGTGGCCGCCAAGGTTCTGGAGTGCTCCACCGTCTCTTACGGGCTTTTCCACACCTGTCTGGATCTTGGTGAGGCTACCGCCTGCCCTGACACCGGCTGTAGGAATCTCCACGAGGGGGATCTGGTGGCCTACAACACCAAGAGCGATACCATCTGCACTCTTGCCGATCTCCACGCACAGCAGGAGGAGTTCCCCCACTGCATCCCCGACGGCATCTTTGTGCTCAACGAGGAGGGTGTGAAGCCCGGGGATGACATCAAGCCCATCATCGGTATGGACGACCATGTGGTGGAGTTTGAAATCACCCCCAACCGCCCCGACTGCCTGAGCATCATCGGTTTGGCCCGGGAGGCATCCGCCACCTTCGATGCGCCCCTCCATCTTCACGAGCCTGTGGTCAAAGGCGGCGGCGAGGGCAGCCTGTGCGAGCTTCTGGATGTAGAGACGCCTGCCGACGATCTCTGCCACCGTTATACCGCCCGGATGGTGCGCAATGTAAAAATCGGTCCCTCCCCCAAGTGGATGCGTGAGCGTCTGCGGGCTATGGGTGTGCGTCCCATCAACAACATTGTGGACATCACCAACTATGTGATGCTGGAGTACGGTCAGCCCATGCACGCCTTCGACTACCGCTATGTCAAGGGCGGTAAGATCATTGTCCGGCGCGCCGTAGACGGGGATGAGCTGACCACGCTGGACGGTGTGGTACGCAAGCTCACCGCCAACCATCTGGTCATTGCCGACGAGCACCGTGCCGTGGGTCTTGCCGGAATTATGGGCGGCGAGAACAGCGAGATTGCCGAGGATACTGTGGATGTCGTCTTTGAGTCTGCAAACTTCGACGGCACCTGCATCCGCAAAGGTGCTCTGGCACTGGGCATGCGCACGGAGGCTTCTTCCAAGTTTGAAAAAGGTCTCGATCCCATGAACACGCTGCCTGCCGTAAACCGCGCCTGCGAACTGGTGGAGCTGCTGGGTGCCGGTGAAGTGCTGGACGGCACCATCGACATTCTCAATTTTGTTCCTCACCCCACCGTGCTTGCACTGCGCCCCGACAAGATCAATGCCCTGCTGGGTACGGATATATCTGTGGAAGAGATGCAGACGATTCTGCGTAAGCTGGGTTTCGGCGTGGACGGCGAGACCATCACCGTTCCCTCTTGGCGCGGCGATGTGGTTCACTACTCCGATCTTGCCGAAGAGGTGGCACGTTTCCATGGCTATAACAATATTCCCTGTACACTGGTCCGTGGTGAGACCACCCAAGGCGGCTACAGCGATGCCCAGCTTCTGGAGCAGCAGCTGGGGGCCGTGTGCCGCAGCGCAGGCTGTGATGAAATCATCACCTATTCTTTCATCTCCCCCACCTGCTATGATAAGATTCGCTGGACAGCGGACGATTGCCGCCGCAAGAGCATGAAGATCCTCAACCCTCTGGGTGAGGACACCTCCATCATGCGCACCACTACACTGCCCTCTATGCTGGAGATCCTCAGCCGCAATGAGCATCTCCGCAACAAGAGTGCCCACCTCTATGAGATTGGCCGTATCTACCTGCCCGGCGGCGAAAACGGCCTTGCCTGCGAGCGCAAGGTGCTGACGTTGGGTTGTTACGGCGATGGCGTGGACTTCTTCTCCTTAAAAGGCATTGTCAGCGCCGTGCTGCAAGAAATTCGTGCCGAGAACGTCCGCTATGAAGCCTGTGCCGACAATCCCTCCTACCATCCCGGTCGCTGCGCCACTGTCTACGCCGGCGATACACTGGTAGGCGTACTGGGGCAGATCCACCCTCTGACGGCCCGTAATTATGATGCGGACACCGCGCTCTACTGTGCCGAGCTGTCCCTGGACGCACTGATGGCTGCCAAGGGCGCAGATCCCACCTATATGCCCCTGCCCAAGTTCCCTGCCGTTACCCGTGACATCGCTGTGGTCTGTGACAAGGCTGTGACGGTGGGCGCACTGGAGGATTGTATCCGCCGCGGTGCCAAGGGTCTTTTGAAGGATGTGGCTCTTTTCGATATTTACGAGGGTACCGGCATACCACAGGGGCAGAAGTCTGTGGCTTTCAACCTAACGCTGCGTGATGATGAGCGCAGCATTACCAGCGAAGAGGCCGATGAGGATATCCAAAGCATCCTGCGTCTGCTCAAAGAGGAATTGGGCGCCGTTCTGCGGTGATTTTCTTCCTTTTCCTCTTTACAGAAGGGAGAAAACAAGGTATACTTGTCTCAGTTTCAATGAAAGGTGGTCAGCCTGCATGGACGATTTCACAAGAAAGTTTAACGCCGTTGAAGATAAAGACGAGCAGATTCGCCACATCCTTACCTCTGTCTATGAGGCCTTGAAGGAGAAGGGCTACGATCCCATCAATCAGCTGGTGGGATACATTCTTTCGGAGGATCCCACCTATATCACCAATTATAAAAGCGCCCGTACACTGATCTGCAAGATCGACCGGGATGAGCTTTTGCAGGTGTTGGTTCGCAACTACCTGGGACTATAAAGAAATATCTTTTTCCGGCTGCGGATCTTTCAACCGCAGCCGGTTTTCTTTGTTTTTATGATCATTTTCCGGCGCTTTCTGAACTTTCAGGCGTTTGATTTGACATAGCGCCCACATTGTGCTACACTCTAACTAATAATGGGTTCAAAGGAGCAATAATTATGGCAGAAGCAAAAAAAGTACAGCCGCTGATTTATAAGAACCATCCGCTGCGCCGTATTGACAACCTGATCTACTACGGCAGCATGGCAGACAAATACATTGTAATGTTCCAAATCCTTGAGACCAAAAAGGAACAGGATATGGATGTGGCCACCCGTGTATCTGTACAGCTGCAGTTGACCGATCCCAACGCCAAGTCCCGGGAGCGCATTGTCAAAAAATCCGAGAAAGACAGTCTTTATGCCGCAATGGACGTAGGCTCCATTTGGCTGGAGCGTGCACTGGCCGGCAAGTAATTGCCGGTCTTTTTCATCAAAGTACAAAGGAGCTTTCTATGCGCACCACTATGAAACACGCATTCCACTCCCTTTTCGCACTGTTCTTTGTTCTCTTGCTGCTCTTTAGCGTAGGATGCTCCGCATCTACAGGCGGCGACGAAAAAACGATCCCTCCCAACGGCACTACAGAAAATGGGCAATCTGCTGCACAGTTGGGGAGCCCTCCTGCCCAGCCCCATGCTTCCCATACGGAAGATGCCCCCACCTCCAGCAGCCACTCGGCGGAATCTGTCCCCTCTCTGCCCACTTCCGCTACCTCCGTGGCGGCCGTAGGTATCCTGAATGACAGCGGTGTTCGCCTCCGCAGCGCCCCTTCCACGGACAGTTCCATTGTTACCGAGTTGAGCAGCGGCACTGTAGTGGCCGTTTTTGCGCAAGAGGACGACTGGTATAAGGCAGGCTATGACGGCCAGATCGGCTATATTTTCAGCGACTTGGTGACAATCCACGCCAGCACCGACAGCTTGAGCGGATATGCGATGGTCATGACCGACGCTTTGCATCTGCGCTCTTCGGCCTCCATGGACGGCTCCGTTGTCACCACCGTCTCTCAAAATACATATCTGACGCTCATGGGCTTTGAGAACGGCTGGTTCCACGTCTCCGATGGCAGCCACAGCGGTTATGTTTCCGGTGATTACGCCTCCCCCTGTGCCACGAAGCCCTCTGCGGAGGACTCTGAACCTTCCGGTTCCTCGGGCGGTGATTCCAGTTCCTCCGAAAACCCGCTGCCCAGCGGCGGCACCAGCAGCAGCGGCGGTGGCACCAGCAGCGGCGGCACCGGCAGCACCTCAGGACAAGCTATTGCGGATCTGGCCTACTCTTTCTTAGGATGTCCCTATGTTTATGGCGGTACCAGCCCCAGCGGATTTGACTGCTCAGGCTTTATCATGTATGTTTATCAAGAGTTTGGCTACTCTCTTCCCCACGGCACCAACGGTCAGCTAGGCTGTGGTACGCCGGTAGATCGATCTGATCTGCAGCCGGGCGATATGGTTTTCTTCTTCGACTCTGCTTTTGGCAGCGGGCCCACCACCCACGGGGGCATCTACTTAGGCGGCGGTGATTTTATTCACGCTTCCACCAACGGCAGAGAAGAAGTGCAGATCCATAATCTCAACAGCGATTCCTACTATCGCAGCGTCTTTACGGCTGCCCGCCGTCTGGTCGGCTGATTTGAACAGTACCAAGACTATAAAGTGAGGCTGATTTTCTCAGCCTCACTTTTTGCGTCCCCCAACAGGGGCCCCTGCCACTTATCTATGTTCCTTGCAGCACCTTCCTTTGGCTCTTGCCGCTGTGCGGTTTCTGGTGACAAAAGGCAGGCACTATGTTATAATATGTAAAAAATTGCTTCTAAGCGAGGCATAACAACAAGACAAGTGAGGGAAATGATTTATGGCAGATCTTTGTTTGTATTTAGGAATCACATTAGTGGGCTATTTGCTCGGCTATGCAAGCCGCTCCTATCGCAGCCGTCTGCGCTGGGTAGGTACCGCCCAGACAGTCTTTCTCTTTGCTCTGGTACTGATGATGGGTATGAAGATGGGCGCTAAGGAAGAGGTCACGGCCCACTTGGGTTCCATCGGCTTGACGGCGCTGATTATGACGATTTTCACCATCGTCTTCTCCGTCTTAGGCATCTATCTCACACGCAGACTCATGGGCATTGACAAGTTCGGTCATCTCAAGGCCGCCGTCTCCGCCCAGGAGTCCCAGCCTTCCCCTGAAAATACCGCTGCGGAGAAGGCAGACTCCAACGCCGGTGTCGGTGGGATGACGATGATGATTGTTCTGGCTGTGGTCGGCGGCATGGCCGTAGGCTATTTTGCCATTCGCCGGCTCTTTGCCGGGAATATGCCCGCTTTTGACGAATACATCAGTCTGGGCATCAAGGTGGGTCTTTGCAGTCTGCTGGTTTTCGTAGGCATCGATTTGGGACTGGACCCCTCCGTGGTGGAAAATTTCAAGAAGGTGGGCGTTCGTGTTTTGGCTTTCCCCGCCGCCGCTGTAGTCTCTACCCTGCTGGGTGCCGGTATCGCCGGTGCGCTCACGGGTCTGAGCCTCCGGGAATCGCTGGCCATCGGCGCAGGCTTTGGTTGGTACTCTCTGGCCCCCGGCATTATTATGGACGCAGGCTATGTAACTGCCAGTGCCATTTCCTTTTTACATAACGTGCTGCGTGAGCTTTTGTCTGTCCTGTTTATCCCTGTAGTTGCTCAGAAAATCGGCTATGTAGAGACCACCGGCATGCCCGGTGCCGCAGCCATGGATGTGTGCTTGCCGTTGGTCGAAAAATCTACCAGCAGCGAAATTACCGTCTACTCCTTTGTCTCCGGCGTGATTCTCAGCGCACTGGTTCCTGTGTTGGTGCCTCTGCTGCTGGGTATCTGACATAAAAAACGCCGCACTCTTGCTCATCTCTCTTTTTTATGCTACTATATTGAAATAATTTTTGCTGTGAGGATATTCCTATGAGTGATAAAACTTCCCTGCCTCGGGACAGCTTTTCTGGTAAATGGGGCTTCCGGCTTGCCTGTATTGGGTCGGCTGTGGGAATGGGCAACATATGGCTCTTCCCCTATCGGCTGGGACAGTTTGGCGGTGCCGCTTTCTTACTTCCCTATCTTCTGTTCGTCATTTTGCTTGGACATACCGGTCTCATCGGCGAGATGACGCTGGGTCGCGCCATGGAGAGTGGTACGCTGGGCGCCTTTGGTAAAGCCACGGAAATGCGGGGCAAGGGAAAGAATCCCGGCACGCTGCTGGCCGTCATTCCGGTGCTGGGTGGTCTGGCTTTGGGCATTGGCTACTCTGTGGTGGTAGGCTGGATCTTGAAATTTCTCTTTGGATCTCTCAGCGGCAGTGTCATGGCTGCGGAAAACAGCGGCGCTTACTTCGGTTCCACCGCCAGCGCCTTCGGCAGTGTAGGCTGGCATATTTTAGGCCTCGTCATCACCTTTGCCGTGATGATTCTGGGTATTCAGTCTGGCATTGAGAAGATGAACAAGATCATGATTCCTCTTTTCTATCTCATGTTCCTTGTGCTGGCTGTCCGCATCTTTACGTTGGATAACGCCATAGACGGCTACCGCTATCTGCTCATCCCCGACTGGAGTTACCTTCTTCAGCCTAAAACATGGATCTATGCTCTAGGCCAGGCTTTCTTCTCTTTGAGCCTGGCCGGTACCGGTACAGTTGTCTATGGTTCCTACCTCAAGTGGGATCAGGATATTCCCCGCTCGGCGAATACCATTGCCTTCTTTGACACGCTGGCAGCCCTGTTGGCGGCCTTTGTAATTGTCCCTGCCGTGTTTGCCTACGGTCTGGATCCTGCCTCCGGCCCGCCTCTCATGTTTATCACCATGCCCACCGTATTTAAGCAGATGCCCGGCGGCAGCTTATTTATGTTCATCTTTTTCCTTGCGGTACTCTTTGCCTCTCTCACCTCTCTTGTCAATCTCTTTGAGACACCGGTAGAAGCGCTGCAGACCTTCTTCCACCTCTCTCGCACCAAGGCCGTTGGTATGGTCGCGGTAATTGCCACAGCAATAGGTGTGTGCATTGAGGGTATCGTCAGCGGCTGGATGGATGTGTGCTCCATCTATCTCTGCCCGCTGGGTGCATTGTTGGCCGGCGTGATGTTCTTCTGGGTATGCGGACCTCAGTTTGCCAGAGAAAAAGCGCAGCAAGGTGCTGACAAACCCATCGGCCAATGGTTTGAACCGGTTGGAAAATACATTTTTTGCGGCATTACCCTTTTGGTCTTGATCTTGGGCATTGTCTACGGCGGTATCGGCTGATTCTCCTATCTCATGAAAACCGCCCATAAACAGGCCCGCAAACTCCTTCCTACGCAACTGGCCCATCCTATCTCTTCCTCAAGCTGATGATTGTATCGGCCAAAATCATCAGGCAGTTCTTACTTTCAGCTCCCTGTACTACACCAAAGACAGAGACAGTGGGATTGCTCCCGGCATATGAATATGGTCAGGGCAACACGCCTCTGCATGATCCCTTAAGGCTTCTTTGGAACCACTCGCCTAGCGAGTGGTTTTCTTTATACAAAAAGAGGGAAACCTTTCATGGTTTCCCTCTTGGGCTTTTTATGCGATGTCTTTACTGAATGAGCAATTCTGCAATCTGCACAGCATTGGTTGCAGCGCCTTTACGCACCTGATCGCCGCAGCACCAGATGTTTAAGCCGTTGTCCGCCGTCAAATCTTCACGGATACGGCCTACAAACACAATGTCCTGATTGCTGGTATCCAGCGGCATCGGATAGACCTTATTTGCCAAATCGTCCACCAAACGGCATCCGGGTGCCTGCCCAATCAGTTCACGGGCGCGCTCCACACTGATTTTCTCCTTGGTACGAACCACAATGGATACACTGTGGCTGCGCACTACCGGCACACGCACACAGGTGCAGCTGACTCGAAGATCCGGCAGATGCATGATGCGTCTGCCCTCATTTTGCAGCTTCATCTCCTCGGAAGTATAGCCCTCAAAAGCTTCGCCGCCGATCTGAGGAATCACATTAAAGGCGATCTGGTGCTGGAACACCTTGGGAGTCACGCATTCGCCCCGTCTAATGGCATCCACCTGTTCTATCAGTTCCACAGGTCCGGCAGCACCGGCACCGGAAACAGCCTGATAACTGGATGCCACCATGGTTTCAATGGGGCTGTCAACGTTCAGAGCATTGACGGCAACCAGAGAAATGATAGTTGTGCAGTTGGGATTAGCAATGATTCCCTGATGTCTCTTCACATCCCCGGGATTGATCTCAGGCACCACCAGCGGCACATCATCATGGAGACGAAAAGCACTGGAGTTATCCACAAACACGGCACCGGCCCTGACAATGGCGGGAGCAAACCGCTCGGCAATGTCGTTCTCCGCTGCGCCTAATACAATATCGAGGCCCTCAAAAGCCTCGTCGCAGGCCAGCTGCACTTCCAGCGTCTGCCCCTGCCACTCCAACTTCTGCCCCACAGAACGGGGGCTGGCCAGCAGGCGCAGCTCATCGGCCGGGAAGTTGCGCTCTGCCAAAATTTTCATCATTTCGCGGCCCACTGCACCGGTGGCGCCCAGAATACCGATTTTCATTGTTCTCTCTCCTTACTTCACAAAACTATCATACAACACACGAATGGTATTGGCAAAGTCCTTATTGTCCACGCCCACAATCACGTTCAGTTCCTCCGGCCCTTGGGTGATCATGCGGATATTGATGCCATTTTCGCCGAGACGGGCAAAAATTTTACCGGAGCTGCCGGGCTTGAACGCCATCTTTCGGCCAACGGCAGCCACAATGGCGATGTTGTCAATCACATGGAGCTTATCGGGCTTGATCTCCTTTTGCAAATCGCCCATCAGCTGATAGATGCAGGATGCCACCTTATCCGTTGCCACCACCAGAGATACGCAGTCAATGCCGGAAGGCAGGTATTCCACCGATACATTGTACTTTTCCAGCAGTTCCAAAATCCGGCGCAGAACCCCCACCTCGGAGGACATACCACTCTTGGTCAGGGAGATAACGGAGAAATTCTTCCGTCCCGCAATGCCGGTGATGAATCGGTTATCCGGCACTTCTTGCTCATCAAAAGACTCCCGGATCATAGTGCCGGGGTGATCGGGCTGGTTGGTATTGCGAATATTCAGTGCAATGTTCTTCTCCCGCACAGGGAAGATCGTCCCCTCGTGAAGTACCTGTGCACCGATATAGCTCAACTCACGCAGCTCAGCGTAAGTAATGCGTTCAATGGGCTGGGGATCGTGGACAATTTTGGGATCGGCCATCAAAAAGCCGGATACGTCCGTCCAGTTCTCATAGATGTCGGCGTCCAGTGCCGCCGCCGCCAGTGCACCGGTAATGTCACTGCCTCCGCGAGTGAAGGTCTTGATGGTACCATCGGGCATGGCACCGTAGAAGCCGGGGATCACCACACAGCGCCCGGAAGCCGCCCTCCGCAATGCCTCATAGGTGGCCTCCTGATCGACGGTGCCGTCCAAATTGAATTTCAGCCACAGCTCCGCATCCAGGAAATCAAACCCCAGATAATCAGCCATGAGCCGTGCGGAAAAGTATTCCCCCCGGGAAACCAGTTCTTCCTTTGAGATCCCCATATCCATCTTGCTGCGCAGCGCTGCAAACTCGCTTTCCAGATCAGTGGTCAGTCCCAAATCGTCCCGAATTTGCAAATAGCGCTTTTGGATCATATCGAAAATTCCATCACAGGGGACACCATACTGCATGTGTGCATGACACAAATACAATAAGTCGGTGATCTTATGGTCGTCCTTGCATCGTTTTCCTGCAGCCGAAACCACCACGACCCGCCGCCCTGGATCTGCCTCCACAATCGCCTTCACTTTAGCAAACTGCACAGCGTCCGCCATAGAAGATCCGCCAAATTTAAGTACTTTCAACATATTATTGCTCCTTTTCTCAGGAATAGTTCATACCTTGTCCCCGTGTTTTTCTTCGCAAAAACCCCCTCCGATTGGGTCTTTTATACGTCTACATCAGAAAAACACTTGCTTTTTCTTTGGAGACATAGTATCATATGTTTATGCAGAATGCAAGAAAAAGATTGGAGCAAGTTGTATGATGTATCAAAGCACTCGTGACCACCGTTTGCAGGCCTCCTCTACCCGTGCCGTGCTCAACGGCATTGCCCCGGATGGCGGACTCTATATTCTGGATGACTTTAATGACCTGAACTTCGATTGGCGCTCCGTTTTGGAGCTGGAGCCCATGGAGATGTCCGCTTCCATTCTCGCAGCGCTGCTGCCGGAATTTCCAGACATGAACGCTCTGGTGCATAACGGCTATGAAGGAAAATTTTCCGCCCCCGACCTGACGCCTGTGGTACCCGTAGCGGATCGCTATGTGTTGGAGCTGTTCCGCGGCCCCACCAGTGCCTTTAAAGATGTGGCATTGAGCTTACTGCCCCATCTGATGACCACCGCCCGGGACGTGGAGGGCTCCGGCGATGAGATTGTGATCCTCACCGCCACCTCCGGCGATACGGGCAAAGCAGCTCTGGAGGGCTTTCGGGATGTGCCCGGCACCCGCATCATTGTTTTTTACCCCGAGGGCGGTGTCTCTCCCATTCAACAAGCGCAGATGACCACCCAGCAGGGCAATAATGTATGCGTCTGCGCTGTGCGCGGCAACTTTGATGATGCACAGGCCGGCGTGAAGGAGATTTTTTCTGCATGTGCTCAGCGGGATCTGGGCCACGTATGCCTGTCCTCTGCCAACTCCATCAACATCGGCCGTCTGGCGCCCCAGATTGCTTATTATTTCAAGTCGTACGCAGACCTGGTTCATTCCGACCGCATCAAGCCCGGTCAACCGGCTCACTTTGTAGTGCCCACCGGTAACTTCGGTGATATTCTGGCGGGCTATTTTGCCAAGCTCCTGGGTCTGCCGGTAGGGCGGCTCATCTGCGCTTCCAACGCCAACAATGTCCTCACCGACTTTTTGACCACTGGCGTCTATGATAAGCGCCGTCCCTTCCACAAAACCACTTCCCCCTCCATGGACATTCTGGTTTCCAGCAATCTGGAGCGGCTTTTGTACCTGCTCTCCGGCTGCGATAACGAGTATGTAGCCTCCTTAATGAAACAGCTGAATCGTGACGGTCACTATCAGATCAGTGAGGCCCTGTTGGGCAAGCTGAAAGCCGAATTCAGCTGCGGCTGCTGCAATGACGAGCAGGCCGCCGCCGTGATTTGCCGTGTCTGGAAGGAGTCCGGTTATCTCTTGGATCCTCATACCGCCGTGGCTTGGGCCGTGGCAGACCAGTTCATGGCACGACGGACGGATGACGCCCCGGTAGTGGTGCTCTCCACCGCCTCCCCCTATAAATTCCCCGCTGCCGTTCTCTCCGCTCTGGGCCAGCCCCCTTGTGAAGATGCCTTTGCGCTGATGGAGCAGCTCCACCAGTGTACCGGCGTGCCCATTCCGAAAAATCTGGCATCGTTGGCAGAACTGCCGGTGCGCCACCGGGATGTCATTGATCGAGAGAAGATGCTGGACTACGTGCTGGAGAAAGTGGGTGAGGCGCAGTGGTAACTGTTCGCGTCCCTGCTACTACTGCCAATATCGGCCCCGGCTTCGATACCTTCGGCTGTGCGCTGGCGCTCTACAATACGTTTACCTTTGCACAGACGGACTCCGGTTTGCACTTTACAGGCTGCGAGGACGCCTACTGCAACGAGGAAAATCTGGCCGTGGTGTCCTATCGCTCCGTAATGGATGCTTTGGGACTTCCTATGCCCGGTCTTTCCATCACCATGCACACGGAGATCCCCATCTGCCGTGGTTTGGGCTCCTCGGCTTCTCTGATCGTCGCCGGTGCCGCCGCCGCCAATGCCCTCCACGGCAGCCCTTTCACCCCGCTGCAGCTGCTGGGCATCTGCAACGACATTGAAGGACACCCGGACAATCTGGCACCCGCCCTGCTGGGCGGACTGGTGGCCTCCTTTGTGGAGGACGGTCATCCTGTAGCCGCCCGGTACAACGTGCACCCCGCCCTTCACTTTACAGCACTGATTCCGGATTTTGAGCTGAGCACCCATCGGGCCCGCAGCGTTTTACCCAAGGAAGTCCCCTACGGGGACGCCGTCTTTAATGTCTCCCGTGCCGCCGTTCTTCTGAAGGCGCTGGAACTGGGTGATGGCGATCTGATCCGTGTTTCTCTTCAGGATCGGCTGCACCAGCCCTACCGCAGCGTTCTTATTCGTGGCTATGAGCAGGTCAAAAAGCTGGCACTGGAGTGCGGTGCTCTCGCCTTCTGTATTTCCGGGGCAGGCCCTACACTGCTGTGCCTGTCCATGGAGGAAGGTTTTGATGAAGCGCTGGCAGAGCGTCTGCCGGAACTGTCGGAGCATTGGACACAGCTGTCGCTGCCGGTAGATTACAACGGCGTGCAGGTAACCCTTTCCTAACATCGCCAAAACCCGGCGCAGAACCAAGTTCTGCGCCGGGTTTTTCATTTGATACTATCGCTCTGGATGGTTCTTGTCCATATGGTGCAAGAGCACGCCCGTGCATACGACAATGAGGATACAAAGATATAGGATCCCGCCCAACACGGCAGCATCACCCCAGGACATACCATTGAAGAAATCTCCTGCCAATTCCGCAAAGAACATAGCACCAAGGTCCACAAGGATACCAATCCCTATATACTTCCATATGGTTCTACCCATGTATGATCCACCGCCTTTTATTGCAACTTCTGCTGGTGCATCCACACATCCATCACAAGGGAGTGGGGCAGCGCCTTCACAAGTCCCGCTTGTGCCCGCGCCACAAAGCCGAATTTACTCACATCCCTGCCGCGCTTGGCATCCCGCCACGCCCGGGCCACGATCTGCTCCGGTTCATACATAGCAAGATACGTCTTTACCACCGGCTCCTCGCCCTCGACGACAGCCCGGTCAAAGAACTCCGTCTTTGTCCAGAAGGGACACACTGCCGTCACACCGATACCGCGGCCCTCCAGCTCCCGATTCAGCGCACGGCTGTAGCTGAGCACAAACGCCTTACTGGCAGCGTAGACATTGATATAGGGAATGGGCTGAAATGCCGCCACAGAGGCGATATTGATGATATGGCCGCCAGCAGGCATATAGGGCACTGTCATCTGGCACATGGCCATCACGGCCTGGCAGTTGAGATCCACCATGTTGAGATTCACATGGAGGGGTGTATCCATTGATGCGCTGAACTTCCCAAAGCCGCTGGCGTTGATCAGCAATTCCACGCAAGGTTCCTCCGCCTTTAACATATCCTCATAGGCAGCAAAGCTGGCCCGATTGGTCAGGTCCATGGCCAAAGGCCGCACCGGGAAGGGGAGGATGCTCTTTAACTCCTCCAGCCGATCGGCTCTTCGGGCAATCACCCACACCTCATCAAAGTCGCTGCCCCACTTGGTCAGCGTCTCGGCAAAGCGCTTGCCCATGCCGCTGGATGCACCTGTGACCACTGCAATTTTCTTCATTGTTTTGCCGCCTTTCTTGTGTTTTTCCCTATCTTATCACGCCGCCCGCGAAAGCGCAAGAAAAAGCCGCAGACTGCAGTCTGCGGCTTTTGTGCATTAATAAAGGGGATGCTTCTCTATGAGAGCGGCCACCTGCTCCATAATCTTGGCACGGTTGCCGTCGCAATCCTCCACCGCCCAGTCAATGCACTGGACAATCTGTTCCATTTCTTCGGGACGGAAACCGCGGGTGGTCACCACCGGCGTGCCGATGCGCACACCACTGGTAACACCGGGTTTCTCCGGATCGTTAGGAATGGCATTTTTATTGAGGGTAATGTGAACTCTGTCCAGCTTGTCCTGCAACTCCTTACCGGTGATGTTCTTTTTGCGGAGATCTACTAACATCAGATGGTTATCCGTACCACCGGAAACCATGTCAAAGCCGTGGGCACGAAGACTCTCGGCAAAGGCCGCTGCATTGGCTACCACATCCGCTGCATACTTGGCAAAAGCAGGAGACGCCGCTTCCTGCAAGCATACCGCCTTACCGGCAATAACGTGCATCAAAGGACCTCCCTGGGACCCGGGAAACACGGCGCTGTTGAGCTTCTTGCCGAACTCCTCCTTCGCCAGGATCATCCCCCCGCGCGGGCCCCGCAGCGTCTTGTGGGTGGTGGTTGTCACCACATCGGCATAGGGCACGGGGTTCATGTGCTGTCCGCCCGCCACAAGCCCAGCAATATGTGCCATATCCACCATCAGCAGTGCCCCATGGCGATGGGCAATGTCGGCAAAAGCGGCAAAGTCAATCTTCCGGGGATAGGCCGAGGCGCCGGCCACCAGCAGCTTGGGGTGGTGCTCCTTCACCAAATTCTCTACCATATCATAATCAATCCGCCCGGTCACGGGATCTACGCCGTAGCTGACGGAGTTGTAGAGTTTACCGGACAAATTTACTTTAGCGCCGTGGGTCAAATGGCCTCCGTTCGCCAGATCCATGCCCATCAGCGTATCTCCGGGCTGCAGCAGGGCTGCGTAGACCTCCAAATTGGCCTGTGCGCCGGAATGAGGCTGCACATTCACGTACTCTGCGCCGAAAAGCGCCTTAGCCCGCGCAATGGCAATCCGCTCCACCTCGTCCACAATTTGGCAGCCACCGTAATAGCGCCGACCGGGATAGCCCTCTGCGTACTTGTTGGTCAGCACAGAGCCCATAGCACAGATCACTGCGGCAGACGCCACATTCTCCGATGCAATCAGCTCAATATTATTCTCCTGCCGGGTATATTCACTTTGCAGCAGACCTGCGATTTCACTGTCGCAGCTCTCCAAATACTGCATAGATTGTTCCAAAATATTCGCCATATGCAATTCTGTCCTTTCTGTGCCTCTCAAGAGATCCGTGCATTCTCTCATTTTCGGCATTTGTATATTTTTTCATTATAACATACCGCCTCTCAAAGTCAACTGTTTGTCACAAGCAAACACCCCTCAAAACTAGTCATGCAGATTTTTTGATAACCCGTTGACATTTATATGAATTTGAGCTATATTCAGATTAGATTATTCCAACAACATGATGAGGAGATACAAATGACCCATTTCCTTTTTGCTAACTACTATTACTTTTACTTTACTATGCAGCATAGTAAGGGTAATTTGTGATGCAAAAATAGGGTTGATCACTGTTTTTGATGCGGCACAGGTTATCCTGAGCCGCTTTTTTTATTGTTATTGTATAATGTTACTCTGTCTATAGGAGGAGAAGAATATGATCGTCATTTTAAAGCACGGAGTCAACCAAGATATGCGCCAGCCTCTGGTGGACTGGCTGAAATCCCAAAAGCTGAACGTCCACATCTCGGAAGGCCAGTTCCAAACAGTACTGGGTCTGGTTGGTGACACCAGTCAATTGGACATGGATCTGGTAGCCAGTCTGGACATTGTGGACTCGGTAAAGCAAGTAACCGATCCTTTTAAGTGCTGCAACCGCAAGTTCCATCCTGCCGACACCGTAGTGGAGGTAGGCGATGTAAAAATCGGCGGCGGTCATTTTGCCATGATTGCCGGTCCCTGCTCCGTAGAATCAGAGGAGCAGATCGTCTCCATCGCCAAAGCGGTCAAGGCCTCCGGGGCACAGCTCCTGCGGGGCGGTGCCTTTAAGCCCCGCACCTCCCCTTATGACTTTCAGGGACTGCAAGCCACGGGAATGGAGCTTTTGAAAATAGCCCGACAGGAGACAGGACTTCCCATCGTGACGGAAATCATGAGTATTGAGCATTTGCCTCTTTTTGAGGATGTGGATGTCATTCAGGTAGGCGCACGGAATATGCAGAATTTCGACCTCCTGCGTCACTTAGGTCAGCTCCGCAAGCCGATTCTCCTCAAGCGCGGACTTGCCAGCACACTCAAGGAGCTTTTGATGAGCGCCGAGTACATTATGGCCGGTGGAAATGAGCAGGTAATTCTCTGTGAGCGGGGCATCCGCACCTTTGGCGACTATACCCGCAATACGCTGGATCTGTCTGCTGTTCCCATGCTCCACCAGCTGACCCATTTGCCCATCATTGTGGATCCCAGCCATGCCACGGGGCTTGCTCCACTGGTAGAGCCTATGGCTATGGCGGCAGCCGCCTGCGGTGCTGACGGCCTCATCATTGAAGTGCACAACGACCCCCTCCATGCCCTCTGTGACGGTGCCCAGTCTCTGCGTCCCGAGCAATACAGCGTACTTGCTGAAAAAGTGCGCCGTATCCGAGAGGTAAGTGCCTTATGACTGTGGGGATCGTAGGACTGGGACTGATCGGCGGCTCCTTCGCCAAGGCTTACTCCGCCGCCGGTTGGGAGGTACTGGGCTTTGATCGAGAGAACCATATACTGGATTTCGCCATACTCAGCGGCGCCGTCAGCGGTCTTTTAGATGGGGAAAGCATCTCTCGGTGCGACTTGGTGCTCATTGCCCTGTGTCCGGAGGATGCCGTGGCCTATCTCACCGAGATGGCCCCCTATATCGGAACAAAGCCGGTGGTGATCGACTGCTGCGGTACCAAGCGCTTTATTTGCAGTATCTGCTTCCCTCTGGCCAAGGAGCACGGCTTCACTTTTCTGGGCGGCCATCCTATGGCAGGCACCCACAACTCCGGCTTTAAGTATGCCCGCCCCAACCTTTATCACAACGCTCCCATGGTTCTTGTACCGCCGGATTTTCATAGCATTGCCCTTTTGAACCGGGTCAAGCAGCTGCTTACTCCCGCCGGCTTCGGACATATTTCCATCACTACGGCGGAAGAACACGACCGAATGATTGCTTTCACCTCTCAGATGCCCCATCTGGTATCCAACGCTTATATCAAAAGTCCCACCGCAGGAGAGCACAAAGGTTTTTCCGCTGGCAGCTACAAAGATTTGACCCGTGTGGCGTGGTTAAATCCAACGATGTGGGCGCAGCTTTTTCTTGAAAATAAGGATTACCTGCTCTATGAACTGGACGGGCTGATCAATCAGCTCTCCTGCTATCGACAGGCCATTGATGAAAATGACAGCGCTGCCCTCATCCAATTGCTGGACGAAGGTCGGCGCAGAAAGGAGGAGGTGGACGGACAATGAAATCTATCGAAATCTCCGCCTCTACCCCTTATACCGTCCATATAGAAAAGGGGTGCCTGCCCCATTTAGGGCAGAATCTCTCCGCATTGCTCTCCCCCTGTACCGCCGCTGTGATCTCCGATGAAAATGTGTTTGCCCTCTACGGTGAAACGGTCTGTGCCTCTTTGCAGCAGGCAGGATTCCGTGTACTCCCCTATGTGCTTGCCGCCGGAGAGCAATCCAAAAGTCTTGCCAGCTACGGCAAGCTGCAGGAATTTCTGGCTCAAAATCATCTCCGCCGCAGTGATGTGCTGATTGCCTTAGGCGGCGGTGTGATCGGTGACCTCACCGGTTTTGCCGCTGCCACCTATCTCCGGGGCATTCCCTATGTGCAGGTGCCCACCACCCTTTTGGCGGCGGTGGACTCCTCCGTGGGCGGTAAAACCGCTGTGGATTTGCCCATGGGCAAAAATCTTGTGGGAGCCTTCTGGCAGCCCTCGCTGGTCTGGTGCGACCCAGACACCCTCCCTTCCCTGCCGGATTCCGTCTTTCGTGACGGCTGTGCCGAAGTCATTAAATATGGCCTGCTGCGGGATGCGGACTTTTTCCGGCGTCTGGGGCACGCGTCCGTTGCAGAGCACTTGGAGAACGTGATTGCCCAGTGCGTGACGATGAAACAGGAGATTGTTACCGAGGATGAACGGGACCGCGGCGTGCGTCAGCTCTTGAATCTGGGACACACCTTCGGTCACGCCGTAGAGGAATGCAGCGGCTATACCCTCTCCCACGGTCATTGTGTAGCGATTGGTATGGCCATCATCACCCGGGCTGCGGCGGCGCTGGGTTATTGTGCTGCATCAGATGCCAAAGCCGTGGAACAACTTCTGCAAACCTACCATCTTCCCACCGTGTCCCCCTGCTCCGTATCACAATTGGAGCGCGCCGCCCTGTCCGACAAAAAGATTTTTGAGGACAAGATACATCTGGTCGTGCCGGAGTCCATAGGTCACTGCCGTCTTGTGGCGGTGCCCGCCACGGAGCTGCGCCGCTGGCTCATCGCAGGAGGTGTCCAATGAACATCACCATCCCCGGCGGTCCCATCTCCGGTACCGTCACAATTCCCGCCTCCAAGTCACAGGCGCACCGCCTGCTGCTGTGTGCCGCCATGAGCAATACGCCGTCCACCCTCTTTTGCGATGGGCTTTCCCACGATATTCAAGCCACCATACATTGCCTTTGTGCTATGGGTGCAGATATTGCTGCGCAGGATGGACACATCCATGTTTCCCCCCGCCGTACCGTGGAGGAAACGCCCTGCCCGTTACCCTGCGGTGAGAGCGGCTCTACCCTCCGCTTTCTCCTGCCAATAGCCGCGGCACGGGGCATTTCTGCCCGTTTTTTGATGGAGGGCCGCCTTCCGCAGCGGCCTCTTGCTCCTCTGGATGCACAGCTGAGAGCACACGGCGTATCTTTGCATCAAAACGGTCATACCCTCCTGTGCCAAGGGCGTCTGCTGCCGGGGAACGACTACCAACTCCCAGGCAACATATCCTCCCAGTATATCTCAGGCCTGCTCTTTGCCTTACCCCTCCTGAACGGGGACAGCACCCTGACCATTACCGGGCCGTTAGAGTCTGCCGCCTATATCTCCATGACGGAGGATGCTCTTGTCAGCGCCGGCATTCACTTTACCAAGGTGGGACAGACCTACCATATCCCCGGCGCACAGACCTATCATACCCCCGCCCAATTACAAGTAGAGGGTGATTGGTCCAATGCAGCCTTCTTCCTTTGTGCCGGTGCACTGGGAGGCAACGGCATCCGCGTAGGCGGTCTGAACCTCCATTCCTCCCAAGGCGATCGGGCCATTTTGGAGATTCTGGAGCGATTTGGTGCTGTGGTCACCTGCCAAGAGGACACGGTCTGCGTCTATCCCGGAACACTCCGAGGGATCACGGTCAATGCCGCCCCTATCCCCGACTTAATCCCTGCTATCAGCGCCGTGGGGGCACTGGCACACGGCGATACCTACATTAAGAATGCCGCGCGGCTGCGCCTGAAAGAATCCGATCGGCTCTCCACTACCGCACAGTTACTGCGCGCCTTAGGCGGCAGCGTGGAAGAACTGGCTGACGGCCTCATCATTCACGGACAGACCGCACTTGCAGGCGGCCGTGTGGATGCCTGCGGCGATCACCGTATTGCCATGACGGCAGCCGTAGCTGCCTGCGGCTGTCTGGAAAGTGTCACTGTCTCGGGCAGCCACTGCGTTGCAAAATCCTATCCTCGTTTTTGGGATGATTACTTCTCCTTGAAAGGAGCGTGCTTATGAGCAGCAGTTATGGCGAATCCCTCCGCCTGACCATCTTCGGGCAATCCCACTCCCCCGCTGTCGGTGTCACGATAGAAGGGCTGCCCGCCGGTATACCCATTGATATGGAGGCACTGCAGCACTTTTTGGACCGTCGTGCCCCCGGTCAGAACCGTTGGTCCACGCCCCGGAAAGAAGGGGATGTTCCCGAAATTCTCTCCGGCCTACGGGACGGCTTCACCTGCGGTGCCCCCCTCACCGCCGTCATCCGCAATCAAAATACCCGCTCCGGCGACTATGACTCTTTGAAAAACTGCCCCCGCCCCGGTCACGCTGACTACACCAGCTATGTGAAATACGGTTCTCATCGGGACTATACCGGCGGCGGCCACTTCTCCGGTCGGCTCACCGCCCCCTTATGTATCGCCGGAGGGATCTGTCTCCAGCTTTTGGAGCGGCAGGGCATCCGCATTTTTGCCCGGATACGCTCTATCGCCCATGTGCAGGACAACACCCCCTTTACGGACTCCGTGGCAGAAAAAGCTTTCCCCACCGTGGATGATGCGGCAGGACGCGCGATGGTGCAGGCCATCGAAGCTGCCCGACGTGACGGTGACTCCGTAGGCGGTGTGGTGGAGTGCATGGTATGGGGCGCACCCGCAGGCTTAGGCGATCCTATGTTTGGTGGGATGGAAAATCGAATGGCTGCCGCTCTGTTCGCCATTCCTGCGGTGAAAGGTGTAGAGTTCGGGGATGGTTTTTCTGCAGCAGCACTGCGGGGCAGTGAGAACAACGATCCCTTTATCGTGGAGCAGGGAAAGATCGTCACTGCCACCAACCACTGCGGCGGTATCTTAGGCGGCATCACCAATGGTATGCCCCTTGTTGTTCGGGCAGCCATCAAGCCCACCCCCTCTATTGCCAAGCCGCAGCGCAGCGTGGATCTCACAACTCTGGAACCGCAAACGCTGCAGGTGCGGGGCCGTCACGATCCCTGCATCGTCCCACGGGCCGTTCCCTGTGTAGAGGCCGCCCTAGCGGTGGCACTCTATGATGCCTACCTCACCGCCCAACATGAAAAGGAGCTATGAATTATGGAACTACAGGAATTGCGTGCCTCCATTGACCAGATTGACCAATCTCTCCTGTCCCTCTTCTCCCAGCGTATGGATCTGAGTGCACAGGTAGCCGCTTTTAAGCAGGAGCATAACCTGCCCGTGCTGGATACAGGGCGTGAGCAGGAGAAACTGGCGTCTGTGGCCGCCCAGCTGCCGGAGGAATTGCAGGAATACGGTCTATCCCTCTATTCCCTCCTTTTTGAGCTGAGCCGGGCACATCAGAACAGTCTTTTAGGTGCAGGCAGCTCTCTCACCCAGGAGATTACCCACGCCATCCGGGAAACGGAGCCGCTCTTCCCGCCCAACGCCTCGGTGGCGTGTCAGGGCGTAGCCGGTGCCTATTCCCAGCTGGCCTGTGAAAAGCTGTTTCGCCGCCCCAGCATTCTCTATTTTACCAATTTTGAAGCGGTGTTCTCCGCCATCGAAAACGGACTTTGCCGCTACGGTGTCATTCCTCTGGAAAACAGCACTGCCGGCTCGGTAAACATAGTCTATGATCTGATGATGCGCCATAATTTCCGTATTGTCCGCAGCGTTCGTCTGAAGGTGGATCACAACCTGCTGGCCAAGCCCGGTGTAAAACTCGAAAATATTCGTGCCGTCTATTCCCACGAACAGGCCATCGCTCAATGCAGTGACTTTTTTCAGCAGCACCCGGAGATCACCGTGGTGCGCTGCGCTAACACGGCAGAGGCTGCCCAGCTGGTCGCACAGTCTGATCGAAGTGACATTGCCGCTCTGTCTTCCCGGAGCTGCGCACGGCTTTACGGGTTGCAATGCCTTGTTCCCTCCTGTCAGGATCAGGGCAACAACTACACCCGCTTCATCTGCATCTCCCGGGATCTGGAGATCTATCCCGGCGCAGACCGCACCAGCTTGATGGTGGTACTGCCGCACCGCCCCGGCTCTCTTTATAAGCTGCTCTCCCGGTTCTATGCACTGGGCATCAATCTCAATAAGCTGGAAAGCCGCCCCCTGCCGGAGCGGGATTTTGAGTTCATGTTCTACTTCGATCTGGATACTTCCGTCTACTCTCCCCAGTTCATCCAACTCATGGGCGAGCTGGACGATGTATGCGAGTCCTTCACCTATCTGGGCAGCTACAGCGAGGTGGTGTGACGATGCAATGCGGTCTTTTGGGGCGAAAGCTGGGCCACAGCTACTCTCCCGCCATCCACGCCCAGCTGGGGGATTATTCCTACGCCCTCTATGAAAAGGAACCCGAAGAACTGGAGGATTTTCTCCGCCGCGGCGCGTTCCACGGGCTCAACGTCACCACGCCCTATAAAAAAGCAGTGGTGCCCTACTGTGCCGCCCTTTCAGAAACAGCGCAGCTGCTCCAGAGCGTCAACACGCTGGTGCGCCGTCCGGACGGGACACTCTATGGAGCCAACACCGACTACGACGGCTTCGCCTATCTTCTGCACCGCAGCGGTGTTGATGTAGCGGGAAAGAAAGCACTGGTGCTGGGCAGCGGCGGCGCCTCTGTGACGGTGTGTGCCGTGCTGAAAAAGATGGGAGCCCAGCCGATAGTAATCTCACGCAGCGGAGAAAATAACTACGAAAATCTCTCCCGCCACAAAGATGCTCAGCTCCTCGTCAACACCACCCCGGTAGGTATGTATCCCAACAACGGGGCAGCGGCGGTAGATTTGACACTTTTTCCTCGCCTTGCCGTGGTCTACGACCTCATCTATAACCCGGCGCGCACCGCCCTTCTTCTACAGGCGGAAGCGTTGGGAATCCCTGCTTACAGCGGTCTGGCCATGTTAGTGGCACAGGCACGCCGCAGCAGTGAGCTCTTCCAAGATACCTCCATCGGCGAGAATGTACTTGTATCCATCCAACGCACCCTTCGCTGCCAAATGGAAAACATTGTACTCATCGGTATGCCCGGCTGCGGAAAGTCCACTGTGGCCGCGCAGCTGGGCGCTATGCTGGGCCGTAAGGTCTGGGACAGTGATGCCATCCTTGCAGAGAAAACCCACATGTCCATTCCAGAGATTTTCGCCTCGGAGGGCGAGGCAGGTTTTCGCCGCCGTGAAACGGAGGTGCTTGCACAGCTTGGCAAATGCTCGGGGATCATTCTTGCAACCGGAGGCGGGTGCGTTACACGGTTGGAAAACTACCCGCTTGTGCGGCAAAACGGTATCGTTGTCTGGCTGCAGCGTCCTTTAGAACGACTTTCCACCGAAGGACGCCCCCTCTCCACGCAGCAGGGACTGCAAGAACTTGATCGCCAGCGCAAGCCGCTCTATGAACGGTTTGCCCACTGCACTGTTGAAAACTACCGCACGCCGGCAGATACCGCCCAAGCAGTAAAGGAGTCTTTTTATGAAATTTGTGGTTATTAACGGGCCTAATCTGAATCTGCTGGGACTTCGGGAGCCGGAGATCTATGGTACAGGTACCTTTGCAGCACTGGAAAGCTATATCTGCCGCATCTGCGAGAAAGAATGCATCGCTGTGGAGCTGTTCCAGTCCAATCACGAAGGCGCTATTGTAGATCGCATTCAGCAATGCTACGGCACGGCAGACGGCATCATTATCAACCCCGCCGCTTATACCCATACCAGCATTGCCATCTTGGACGCACTCAAAGCGGTGGCACTACCCGCAATAGAGGTTCACCTGTCGGACATCCATACCAGAGAGGAATTCCGTCAAGTCTCCTATGCCGGTATGGCCTGCATCAAAACTTTTGCCGGTTTGGGCTTCGAGGGCTATCGGCAGGCCATTTTATACTTAAAAGAATACTTGGAACAGCGATGAAAAAAGCCTCCTGAGGGAGGCTTTTTTCACCTTTACATGCATCTCCCCACCGGGTATAATAGATCTAAATATGGTGAGCACATAACTGTGAACCATTATTTTATCGAAAGGAGACTTCCTCATGCTCGGAACACTGAATCGGCGTCTGTTGGAGTTTATCGCCGCCTCCCCCAGTCCTTTTCACACCGTAGACACCGTCTCCGCCCTATTGGAGCAGGACAGCTTTACGCCCCTTTCCCCCAACGAACCGTGGCAGCTGCAGCCGGGCGGGCGTTATTACTTTACCGTCAACGGCTCCTCCCTCATCGCCCTGCGCATCCCGGAGGGAACGCCCACCGGATTCACTATGTCCGCCGCCCACAGCGACTCCCCCACCTTTAAGCTGAAAGAGCACCCCCAAACCACCGCCGCAGGCCATGCCTATGTGCAGCTGCAAACGGAGCGCTACGGCGGGATGCTGATGGCCTCGTGGCTGGATCGCCCTTTGGGAGTAGCCGGACGGGTGCTGGTGGAAAAACAGGGGCGCATCATCTCCCGTCTCGTCCATCTGGATCAAGATCTGGCCGTAATCCCCAGCGTTGCCATTCACATGAACCGTGCCGCCAATGACGGCTTCAAGTATAATGCCGCCGTGGATACGCTACCCCTGTACGGTGTGGGCGGCGACGCCCCCTCTGTGCTGACACTGGCGGCAGAAAATGCAGGCGTTGCGGAAAAAGACATCGTGGGGCACGATCTCTACCTTACCTGCCGCACCCGTGGCACGGTGGCAGGCGGCGACGACTCTTTGCTGCTGGCACCACGCCTCGATGACTTAAGCTGCGCTTTTGGCTGTCTGGAAGGTTTTATAAATGCCGACAGCAGTCATGCCATCACTGTCTACTGTCTCTTCGACAACGAGGAAACAGGCAGCCAGAGCAAGCAGGGTGCGGGCTCCACACTCCTGCGGGATACGCTGCGCCGCACTGCTTTTTCCCTTGGCATGGATGAGGAAGGATATCAGCGGCTTTTATCCAGCAGCTTTCTCGTCTCCGCCGACAATGCCCACGCCAAGCACCCCAACCACCCGGAGCTGTCCGATTCGCAAAACGCGCCCATACTCAATGGCGGTGTGGTGATCAAATATAACGCCAACCAGCACTACACCACCGATGGCGTCACGGCGGCTCTGATGCGCAGCATTTGCCGCATAGCGGAAGTGCCGGTACAGGTATTCGCCAATCGTTCTGATATGGCGGGCGGCTCCACCCTGGGCAGTATCGCCAATACCCATATGCCGGTACGCACGGTGGATATCGGCCTGGCCCAACTGGCTATGCACTCCTCCTACGAAACTATGGGCAGCGCAGATCTCCCCTATTTGGTGGAGGCGATGACTACCCTCTACAGTAAGTCTCTTTGTGTGGACAACGACGGCAGCCTATATTGGGCATAAACTGTCCCCTCTCTCAAAAACAGCCAAAAGCGGTGACGGACATAGGTCCGCCACCGCTTTTCTATGTTCTATTTACCAGCTGCACACCATTTGCCCGGCGTTACTCTCCCGGAATAGGACAGATCGCCACCGGCTTGCCTGCCGTCACCGTCACCTGATAGCCGGAACCCGGATGGGGCACATAGTAGCCAAATGGTTTCCCGGGAAACCATTGATCTAAAATTAAGCCCATAATGCCTCCGTGCATGACGCACACCGCATCCTCATCCTTCTCGATCAGTCGATTCAGCTCCATCATTCCCCGCTCCAGTACCTGCCGGAAGCTCTCGCCGCCGGGCACCGGTGTATCGCCCGTAGCATCGTGCATCCAATTGCAATACGCCGGCACCTCCTCCAACTGGGCAAAGGGGATCATTTCCAGTTCACCGCAGTCCATCTCCCGCAGTCCCGGCAACACCTTGTGAGGAACCTCCCCATACAGCATTTCCAGTGTCTGCTCCGTACGACGCATCCCACTGGTGTAGTAGCGCTCCGCCTTGGGATAGTGCTTTGTCTGCGCTGCTTCCTGCAGTGCCGCTGCCCCCTCAGGCAGCAGTGGAAGATCTGTGCTCCCATAGCAGAGTTTTCGCTGATTTCCTTCCGTAATACCGTGGCGCAGTAGTATTAATTCCATCGTTTCGTCCTCCTTGAGGGTAATCTTTCGCTTGGCAGTGAATTTCTCGCCGCAATAGGCTGCTCTTGGTTATCATACCACATTTTTGCGCCCCAGCACAACTTTTTCCAACGGCACAATGCCCCCAGCAAAGGGATGCATTGTGGCTTTGCCCACTTTTTCTAACGGATCACGCACGCAAGTGCCGCCTTTTCTCTTGTTTTGCTCTCTTAGAAGCACCCCTGCGCCATCATGGCATCTGCCACCTTTTCAAACCCTGCAATATTAGCACCGGCCACCAGATCGTACCCCAATCCATAGGCCTCGGCTGCTGCGGCAGAATTACGGTGAATGTCCGCCATCATCTTTTTAAGCTGCGCATCCACTTCCTCCTCCGTCCAAACCAGACGCTCGGAGTTCTGGCTCATCTCCAGTGCCGACACCCCTACGCCACCGGCATTGACAGCCTTACAGGGTGCCACGATCATATGCTTCTGGGCCCGCAGCAGCGACAGTGCTTCGTTCGTGGTGGGCATATTGGCGACCTCGATATAATACTTCACACCGGAAGCCGCTATCCGTTCTGCCCATTCCAAGGTCACGTCGTTCTGCATCGCTGAGGGCATAAGGATATCCACATCTTTGGCCCCCCAGTGTTTCTTGTCAGGAACAAACTCGCAGCCGAACTTGTCGGCATAAGGCTTGCAGTGCATGGGATCCGTCGCGCGCATATGGAGAATAAAGTCCAGCTTCTCCTCGCCATAGATCCCATCCGGATCGTGGACATAGCCATCAGGGCCCGACATGTAAGTCACTTTAGCACCCAGTTCGGCGGCCTTCTTCATAATACCCCACGCCACGTTGCCGTAGCCGGATACGCCGATACGCTTGCCCTCGATGGTGTCCTGTTCATGCTTGAGCACCTCACAGAGGTAGTACACTGCACCATAGCCGGTGGCCTCAGGACGAATACGGGAACCACCATAAGAAAATCCCTTGCCGGTAATGACGCCATTTTCCCATACGCCCTTCAAGCGGCGATATTGTCCGAACAAGTAGCCGATTTCACGAGCTCCCACGCCCATGTCGCCGGCAGGCACATCCACATCCGGGCCGATATAGCGGTAAAGCGCAGACATGTAGCTCTGGCAGAAGCGCATGATCTCCGCATCAGACTTCCCTGCCGGATCGAAATCGCTGCCGCCCTTGCCACCTCCGATCGGCAGGCCGGTCAGTGCGTTTTTGAACGTCTGCTCAAAGCCCAAAAACTTAATGATCCCCTCATATACATTCTTTTGGAACCGAAGTCCGCCCTTATAGGGTCCGATCGCCCCGTTAAACTGACAGCGCCAGCCGCGATTGGTGTGCCACTGACCTTGATCGTCGCACCACACCACCCGGAAGGTGAACATACGCTCCGGCTCTACCATCCGGCCCAGCAAATCCACCTTTTCATACTCGGGATGCTTTTCAATGACAGGCTCCAAAGAGGAGAAAACCTCCTCCACCGCTTGGACAAATTCGGGTTCGTTGCCATGCTTTTCCTTCACATCTGCAAGAACTCTCTCCAGATATGCATTCATTGCCTTTCCCTCCATTTGATTCAATCGTTCCTGTTTGCTGCCCTGCAGCGCGCTTCTTCTACTTGCATCATAACACCCCTGTTCTTCTTTCTCAAGCGGAAAGCGTCAACAATTTGCGATGGTGCTATAGAATTAATTGCTAACTTTTTGTGCGACATGCTCAAAATTAATTTGTTTCGTGAATAGTGCATCTTTTACTTTCCTTGTGATATTTCGCCACTTTATCAAAGAGGATGTCTCCCCCCTCTCTTGACTTTTTTCCCGTATCCGATATAATAGATATGCGTTATTTTCCCCCATTTACAGTTTGTACAAACACGGTGCGCCGACCGAACAGCGGCGGTGTGATTGACGCATAGCCCTCCGATGGCCGCTAAGCGGAGAGTTCCTCCTGCAAATCACACAATAGCGGCAGAAGGAGTATGTATGCCTACTTATCCGATGAATGTGGCAGGTCTCAAGCGTAACCTTCCCATCTGCAAGGTCACCGACAATCTATATATTGGTGCTTTTGTCTGCTTTGGTGATGCAGAGCTGACCGTGGCCTGTGCCCGTGAACTTTTGAAGCTGGTTCCTTCCGATAGCTATGACTATCTCTTCACTGCTGAGGCCAAGAGTATCCCTCTGATTCATGAGATGGCACGTCAGTCCGGCGCCAGCAAATATTTTATCGCCCGCAAGGGGCCCAAAGCCTATATGCCCGATCCCCTGTGCGTTGAGGATCAGTCTATCACCACCTCTGGCGTTCAAAAGCTGTATTTGGGCCGTGATGATGCCGATCTCATCCGCGGCAAGCGCATTTTGCTGGTGGATGATGTGATCTCTACCGGCGGCTCTCTGCTGGCGATGGAGTCTTTGGTGTCTGCTGCCGGCGGTACGGTAGTCGATCGCATTGCCGTTCTGGCCGAGGGAGATGCACAGAATCGTCCCGATATCAAGTTTTTGGCTCCTCTGCCCCTGTTCAATGCAGACGGCACCATCAAAGCGTAGATAGTTCCGGCAGTCACCCGAAAGGGTGACTGCTTTTTTTTAAAAGCTTTTTGTAAGCTATAGACTTTCTTTATAAGTTGTGTTAATATGAGAAATTAATATAAGCAATGGTAAGTATGTTCCTACGGGAAGAAGGGAGTCTATGATGTCTGTTAAAGAGAGCTATGCCGGTAAAATCAACCGAAAAATGAACAAGAAACTCCACGTGATCCATGTGGCTTCCGGAAGGATGCCCGCCGATTTAGTGCTGAAAAACGCCGCCTATGTGAATGTATTTTCCAATGAAATCTGCCATGCGGATATTGCTGTGGCAGAGGGCCTCATTGTGGGCATGGGGGAATATCATGGCGTCGAGGAAGTGGATGTCTCTGGAAAGATCGTGCTTCCCGGCTTTATCGATGCCCACATCCATCTGGAGAGTTCGCTGGTATCCCCCAGTGAATTTGCCAAAGCAGTTCTGCCCCACGGTACGACTACCGTCATTACCGACCCACACGAAATTGCCAATGTAATGGGTACGGACGGCATTGAGTATATGCTGCAGGCCACAGAGGATCTGCCGGTAGACGTACGCTTTATGCTGCCCTCCTGTGTCCCGGCCACACCGCTGGATGAGTCGGGGGCCAATCTGGACTATCGGGCCATCGACTCCTTCTATGACCATCCCCGTGTGCAGGGGCTGGCGGAAATGATGAACTTTGTAGGTGCGGTGAATGCAGACCCGCAGGTGGTAGAAAAGATTGTGGCAGCGCAGGCACACCACAAGAAAATCGATGGCCATGCTCCCGGGCTTGGCGGTGCGGATTTGAACGCCTATATTGCTGCCGGTGTGTACTCCGACCACGAGTGCTCCGACATAGAGGACGCCTTGGCTAAGCTGCGCCGCGGCCAGTTCATCATGATCCGTGAAGGTACGGCGGCACGGAATCTGGAGGCATTGATCCCTCTGCTGTGTGACAAGTATGTAGAGCGCTGTATGTTCTGCACCGACGATAAGCACCCCAATGATCTTTTGGAGAAGGGCCATATTGACTATATCGTGAAAAAAGCCATTTCCCTAGGTGTGGAGCCCATTACCGCCATCAAGGCTGCCTGTCACAACGCCGCCCGGTACTTCCTGCTCAATAACCGGGGGGCCATCGCACCCGGTTATCTGGGTGATTTCGTGGTAATTGATAATTTCGAGAACTTCCACATTGAAAAAGTCTTTAAAAAGGGGAAGCTGATGTACGACGGTCAGCTGCGGGATTTCCCCGTGCCGGAGGTAGATCCCTATCTGGTAAAGCGGGCCCATAATACCTTCCACGTCTCTCTCCTCACCGCCAATGACTTTGCCGACCCCCGCCCCCGCGGTGTCATCGGCATGGTTCCCGGCGAAATCGTGACACAGGACGAAGGGTATGCCAACCATATTGATGTTGAAAAGGATATTTTGAAAATTGCCGTTATCGAGCGGCATAAGAACACCCACCACATCGGCATTGGTTATATCAAAGGCTACGGACTGCAGGAAGGTGCTGTGGCTACCAGTATCTCCCACGACTCCCACAACATCATTGTGGTGGGTGCCAATGAAGAAGATATGGCAGCGGCAGTGAATCGGATCGTGGAAAATAAGGGCGGCATCACTGTGATGCGCAACGGCGCCGTATTAGGTGAGGTACCGCTGCCCATTGCCGGCATTATGAGTGATGATAGTCTGGTGAATGTCAACCACGATTTGGAGGAGGCCAAGGCAAAGGCTTATCAACTGGGGGTCACGCCCGGAGTGGATCCCTTTATGACCCTCAGCTTTATGGCACTGCCGGTCATTCCCTCGCTGCGCATTACCACCCGCGGCGTTCTGGATGTGAATACCCAACAATATGTATAAAAAAGACTGGCATCTTCTGAACTGTCCCCGATGATACGGACAGCAGAAAAACCAGACTGACAGGAAAATATGCATTTGAAAGCGGAGTGGAACAGCGTCAGCTGTTCCACTCCGCTTTTGTATAAGATTTGCTCATGGTGCTGGAAATAGACGGCGCATCTGCTGTGCCGCACCCTCCGCTCGCTTTGCACGGACTTTGCCCTGAACGTATTCGGCTGTCAGCTTCTTCCCCCATCTCGGCAGGATGTGGAATCGCTCCTTCTTATATCCGCTTCCACCTGGCACCTCCGGCCACGTCGATGATTTCAATTCCCTGTGCCTTCAGCTCGTCCCGGATACGGTCTGCCTCGGCAAAGTTCTTAGCCTTCTTAGCCTCGGCACGAGCGCGGATCAGTGCCTCTACCTCCGCATCCTCCTCGCCGTCCTCAGAGATGACAGTGAAGCCCGCGGCAGGCGCAGCAACCTGTGCGGCCTGCTTGGCACGAAGCTCGGCAGCCTTTTTCAGCAGATCCAGGCCCAGCACCGTATCGAAGCTGTCAATCAATGCCAGCTTGGTCACATCGCCCATCTTCGCCTTCAGCACATCGTAGAGTGCGGTGATTCCCATGGAGGTATTGAGGTCGTTGTCCATCCCCTTCATAAACTTCGCCTTATATTCGTCAAATGCCGCCTGATCCACAGCGGTATCCGCAGGCTGCAATGCCGCAATCTTCGCAATCAGCTTCTGGTAAGCTACCACAGCGTTATCCAGATTTTCCCAAGTGAACACAAGGCTCTTGCGGTAGTGGCTCTGCAGGCAGAAGAAACGGTAGGCCAACGGGTCATAGCCCTTCTCCTCCAGTAGGGAAACCGTCAGGAACTCGCCCTTGGACTTGGACATTTTGCCATCATTGGTATTCAGATGCATCACATGGACCCACCAGTTGCACCACTTGTGCCCCAAATAGCTCTCAGACTGTGCGATCTCGTTGGTATGGTGCGGAAAAGCATTATCAATCCCGCCGCAGTGGATATCCAGATCCTCCCCCAGATGCTTCATGGAGATACCGGAGCACTCAATGTGCCAGCCGGGATAGCCTACCCCCCAGGGGGAATCCCATTTCAAAGCCTGATCCTCAAACTTGGACTTGGTAAACCACAGCACAAAATCGTTCTTATTGCGCTTGTTGAGGTCCTCCTCCACGCCTTCGCGGACGCCGACGGCCAGATCCTCTTCCTTGTGCTCATTAAACACATAGTAGCGCTCCAGCTTGGAGGTGTCAAAATACACATTGCCGCCGGCCTGATAAGCATATCCTGTATCCATGAGGCGGGAAATAATCTGAATATACTCATCAATGCAGTGCGTGGCAGGCTCTACCACATCGGGGCGCTTGATGTTCAGCTTGCGGCAATCCTCGAAGAAAGCATCCGTATAATACTGGGCAATTTCCAATACCGTCTTGTGCTCACGGCGAGCACCCTTGAGCATTTTATCCTCCCCCTCATCGGCATCGGAAGTCAAATGTCCCACATCGGTGATATTCATGACGCGCTTGACATGATACCCCACATAGCGCAGATACTTTTCCAACACATCCTCCATAATGTAGGAGCGCAGATTGCCGATATGGGCAAAATGGTACACCGTGGGGCCGCAGGTATACATCTTCACGATGTCAGGATGGTTGGGGACAAACTCCGCCTTTTTATGGGTTGCTGAATTGTAAAGATACATCATCTTTTCTCCTTTATTGTCATCTTTCTGTTACATTTCTTATGAAAATTAAAAACGCCTCCCATGCCAAAAAGGCATGAGAGGCGACAGGTACAAAATCGCGGTTCCACTCTCGTTTATCACTTGTGGTGCCGGCCATAACGCAGGCCTTGCGGAGGGCATCTGCATCCCTCGCGCTCCCGGACGCACTTTCCGCTCCGCTTGCAGCAGGACCGCTTACAGCCGGTGACGATCCCTCTCTGTGCCAAGGCATGGCGCGTACTCTTTCCGATCAACACGCTATTGAATTATCACTATCATAGCAACAAATTGCTTCTCTGTCAAGCCAGCATCCGCATTTTCACTCTATCATGACCCATCATGGAAAAGGACAGACAAACACCTTTTGCTGACTGTGCCCTTTAGGTTATTTTGCCTCTTGAAAGACATCCCAATTCTTCGCAAAATATTCCACGCCGGAGTAAACAGTGGTCACCAAGATCACCCCTTGGCACACCAGATTCAGCCAGCTGGGAATGCCGAAGAGCATCAGGCAGATGCACACCATCGTGCTGGCCGTTTTGACCTTACCGGACCAGCCTGCCGCAATCACACGGCCCTTTTCCACCGCCACCATGCGCATACCGGAAACAGCAAATTCACGCAGCAGCACTGTGGCCAGTACCCACGCTGCCATATCTCCCTGAGCGACAAACCAACACAGTGCCGCCATCACCAGACATTTATCGGCCAATGGATCCATGAACTTACCAAAATCAGACACCTGATTATAGTGGCGGGCAATGTAGCCGTCCAGCAGATCGGTGAGACAAGCCACCACATAAATGCCTAATGCCCAATAGCCGCTGCCGGGAAACCCCCAGTAGAGGACGATCAGGAACAGCGGGATCATCAAAACACGCAGCATCGTCAATTTATTGGCAGTATTCATACTTCTTCCTCCCAAAGCTCACCGGTCAGCTCACCGTCCATGCTGCCGGTGACACGCACCGGCACAAATTCACCTTCTTCCACCTTACGCTCCGCAGTAAAGTAGATATGTCCATCAATATCCGGGGATTCCGCCCAGCTGCGGCCTCGATAGCTCATAGACTGACTGTCCCAGCCCTCGCAGAGCACTTCGGTCACATCCCCCATGCGGCTCTCATTGAAAGCATCCATGATCCGAGACTGGACATCCACCACCAGTTCCGCGCGGCGCTCCGCCTCGGCGGTATCCACACGATTCCCCATCTTTTCTGCCGCTGTGCCCTCCTCCGGGGAGTAGGGGAACACGCCGGCGCGCTCAATGCGCACCTCCTTCAAAAATTCGCACAGTTCCTCAAATGCCGCCTCATCCTCATAGGGAAGGCCGGTGATGAGACTGGTGCGCAGCACCAGATGGGGGATGCGGCTGCGCAGCTTTGCAAAGAGTTCCAGCAGTTCCGCCTTGGTATTGCGGCGATTCATGGCACGTAACAGACGATCGTTGCAATGCTGGATCGGCAGATCCAAATACTTCAAGATCTTGGGCTCCTCTGCAATGGTATCGATCAGCTCATCATCGATCGCTTCGGGATAGAGGTAGTGCAGACGAATCCAATGGAAATCCATCTTACATAGTTCCCGCAGCAGAGCGCTCAGTTTTTTCTCACCATAGAGATCCATGCCATAGCGGGTAATATCCTGCGCAATAACGATGATCTCCTTCACGCCCCCAGCCGCCAGCGCCCGGGCCTCCTCCAGTACGTTCTCCATCTTTCGGCTGCGATATTTTCCCCGCAGGGAAGGAATCACGCAGAACGCACAGTGGTTGCTGCACCCCTCAGCGATTCGCAAAAAGGCGTAGTAATTCGGCGTCGTCAGTACACGATCCAGTTCCTCTACCGGAGCGTGAATACTGCCGAAGCGGTGCGGCTTTTCGCCTCGCTGCAACTCCTGCAGCACCGAGACAATCTCGCTGTAGCTGCCGGTACCCATGATCCCGTCTACCTCCGGCATCTCCTCCATGATCTCCTCTTGATAGCGCTGACTCAGGCAGCCAGTGACCAGAATTTTGCCCACATCGCCTGCCTGTTTCAGTTCCGCCACGGCCAGAATGTTGTCAATGGCCTCGGTCTTAGCGCTGTCAATGAAGCCGCAGGTGTTAATAACCACTGCGTCTGCCCCCTGAGGCTCAGTCAACAGCTCCATCCCTGCATCGCGGCATAATGCCATCATCTGCTCCGTGTTCACCGTGTTTTTGGCACACCCCAGAGAAATAAATGAAACTTTCACGCGTATATCCTCACAATCTTTTGTCAATCCTCCGGCAGCTCTTCGCCGTCGAGAAATCTCTCCATCACAGGCCGGATTTCCTGCCAGACAAAGCCGCGTCGCTGCAGCATGGCTGCCAGCTTCCGTCCCTCGTCCCCATCAGGCACCCGTCCTTTCAGCCGCCTGCGCAGCACCTGCGCAATGGCCTCTTCCGGCGGCGGCAGTTCTGCAAGCGCCTCCTCCCACAGCGAACGATCAATTCCACGTCGCTGCAGCTCTTGCCGCACACGCAGGATGCCATAGCCGTTGTGCCCGTAGTGGCGCACGATAGCTGCCGCATAAGCCTCGTCATTCACCGCACCCAGTTCCGTCAGCCAATCCACCGTAGCAGCAGCCTCCACATCGGTGGCACCGCGGCGCTGCAGACGGTTTGTCAGTTCTTTTTGGGAGAACATCCGCGAGGAAGCCAGCTGTGCTCCACGAGCCCGCATCTGATATTGTCGGGAGACTTCTCTCAATTCTACCACAGTTGCCTCGGATAAGTCCATACCTGTCTGCAAGCCAAAGCGCAGGAGAGTTTCCCCGGTGACCCGAAGGAGCTCACCGCCCTCCAAATACACCAGCATTCGCTCCTGCTTATGCTTTGAATGCTCTATTTTCTCAATCCGCATCGTCAAAATCGTCAGCGGAAACATCCACAGCACGACCGGCCGCCTTGGCGGCAATACGGGACTGATTGCTCATCAGTTTATGAAAGTCCTTGCGAATAGCGGCTTCCACACGATCGGCATCATCAGGATGGTCACGCAAATACTGTTTGGCAGCGTCACGTCCCTGTCCCAAGCGCACTTCCCCCATACTGAACCAAGAACCACTTTTCTGGATGATATCCAACTTCACGCCCAGATCCAACAATTCACCCAGACGGGAAATTCCCTCTCCATACATGATGTCGAACTCCGCCTCACGGAAGGGAGGCGCCACCTTGTTCTTCACCACCTTGGCACGAGTACGGTTGCCGATAATCTCACCGCCGTTCTTCAGCGCCTCAATACGCCGCACGTCAATACGAACGCTGGCATAGAATTTCAGTGCGCGGCCTCCGGTGGTGACCTCCGGGTTGCCATACATCACGCCGACCTTTTCGCGCAGCTGGTTGATAAAGACCACAATACAGTTGGTCTTATTAATGACGCCGGTAAGCTTACGCAGCGCCTGACTCATCAAGCGCGCATGGAGACCCACAAAGCTGTCACCCATCTCGCCCTCGATCTCCGCGCGGGGAACCAGCGCCGCCACGGAGTCCACAACCACCACGTCCAGCGCACCGCTGCGCACCAGCGCTTCGGTGATTTCCAGCGCCTGCTCGCCGGTATCCGGCTGAGAGATCAACAGATCTTCGATCCGCACGCCCAAAGCCCGGGCATAGGTGGGGTCCAGCGCGTGCTCGGCATCCACGAAAGCCACCTCACCCCCCATTTTCTGGGCCTGTGCCAAAATGTGGAGGGCCAGCGTGGTCTTACCGGAGGACTCGGGGCCGTAGATCTCAATAATGCGCCCCCGAGGCACACCGCCGATTCCCAGCGCCAGATCCAGTGCCAGTGAACCGGTAGGGATTGCCTCCACATTCATCTGCGCATCCTCTCCATAGCGCATGATAGATCCCTTGCCGTACATTTTCTCAATCTGCTGCATGGCCGTATCCAGCGCCCGCTTTTTATCACCAGCGGCTACCGGAGCTGCGGATACAACTGTTTCTTTCTTCGATGCCATAGGATGTTCCTCCTTATTCAACGCCGACCAAGTCGGCCTTACCTTTCTCGATACGCTTAGTATAGCAAATAGTATAGCAAAATTTCTGTACAAATACTCGGACAGTTAGATATGATCATACAGCACACCCGTCACCACACGCGGAATGCCCGCCGGATCAGGCCGCACCTCGATATCTCCGAAGCCCACTGCGCGCATGATCCGCAGCACATCATCCGCCTGTCCGATTCCCACCTCGAAAAAAAGGTGCGTACCGGGGTGCATGACACTGCGCCACTGGCTGCAAATGGCACGATAAAAGTCCAATCCATCTTCGCCGCCATCCAGTGCCATATGAGGCTCATAATCCTTCACGGACACGTCCAGTCCCGCAATATCATCGTGGGGAATGTAGGGGGGATTGGAGACAATGCAGTCAAATTCACCCAACCGGGGCGGCGGCCCTGCCATCACGTCCATTGCCAACGGCACTACCTGCCCGGAGAGTCCGTTGCGTCTGACATTCTGCCGGCAGATGCGCAATGCCCCTTCCGACAGCTCACCCAGCACCACCCGTGCGTTATGGACTTGCGATGCAATCGCCAAGCCAACGCAGCCACTGCCGGCGCACAGATCCAACACACGGCATTCATCCTGATTTTTCAGAAAGTGGATTGCCTCCTCTGCCAGCACCTCTGTATCCGGCCGAGGGATCAGCACATGCTCGGAGATATCCAGCGGCAGTCCATAAAACTCCCATTCGCCGATCAGGTAGGCCACCGGCTCCCCAGCCAGATGCCGCCGCACCAGCGCGGCCACCTGTTCCTCCGCCTCTTTTGGGACATAGAGCTGCCCGTCACGAACCAATTCCTGCCGTGTCTTGCCCGCGCCATAGCAGACCAATTCACGGGCCTCCAAAGTAGCAGCCTCCACACCTGCAGCGCGTAAACGCTGCCGTACATCCATATACAAATTGTTATATGTAATAGCCATTACTACGCTCCGTTGTCACATTTGTTTGATATATCGTCGACACTTACCAGCAATCGTCGCCCTGATGATCGGGCAGAACCAACTTTACAGCTTCAATGGCCACCTCGATCATGGAATCGTCCGGCTCGTTGGTGGTAAAATTCTGCATCCATAATCCCGGTTTAGAGAGCAGCCGCGTCAGCCAATTATCGTGTCCGCCCACATAGCGGTTGAATTCGTAGGTAACACCTACCACCGGGATCAGCAGCAGCAGATGCACCAATACGCGAACCAGCGCATTGCCGCCGTCTACAAAGCTAAAAACAATGCTGCTGAAGAGAATAGACACCACAATCACCACAAAGAGAAAACTGGTCCCGCAGCGGGGATGATGCAGAGGTTGGGGCCGTACATTCTCCACCGTCAGTTCCAAACCGGCCTCATAGCAGAAAATGGTTTTATGCTCGGCACCGTGATAGCAGAAAACACGGCGAATATCCTTCTGCTTGGAGCAAAAGATCAGATAGCAAAGGAATATCACCACTTTCACCACACCCTCTATGAGGTTAATGAGGGGAACGCTTTCCATCCATCGGCTGATCAGCCCCGCTACCAGCGACGGCAGCAGCAAAAAGAGCCCCAACGACATGCCTACGGCGGCAAGTACTGCCACCCAAACCAGCACCGACTGCAGCTTTTCCTCTGACACGTGTTTCTCCAGCCAGCGGTCAACCTTGGACGGCTGCGCCGCCTCATCGTCAGGGAAATAGTCCGCTGAGAACATCAGCGCCCGGACACCGTTGATCATGGAGCTGAGGAAATTGACAGTGCCTCGGATCAGCGGCCACCCCAAAATTGGATATTTATCTTTGATAAGGTGCAGCTCCTCCACTTTTTTGACAAGGCCGTCCTCTGTGCGAACCACAATGGCCTGCCGCTGCGGACCGCGCATGAGGATTCCCTCAATCAGCGCCTGTCCGCCGATGGATGTACGAAAAGCGCACCCCTGTTCCTGTTTCTCCATAGAAATAAGATTCCTTTCTAACCAAAAGCGACCATGCCGCCGTGCAAAACTAAGCAATTAAAAATAAAATTTCCAAAAAAATTAGAATTTGTTAGGATTCAATTTTTATCACTTTATCCATGTTCTTCGATGGGCAGGGCAATCGTGACTAACGTACCGCCCCCCTCTGCATTGGCAATGGTCAGTGTACCTCCATGGCGTTCCACGATCTCATCGCAGACCGCAAGACCGATCCCGCTGCCACGGGACTTGGAGGACCCCTTGTAAAACTTCTGCTTGATAAAAGGCAATTCTGCCTCTGGAATACCGGGACCGTAGTCCCGAATGGTAATGTGGTACTCGTCCTCCACCCTGCGCATAGCCACCACGATCCGCTTACCGGAACCGCCGTGCTTGGCAGCGTTATCCAAAAGATTGCAGAGCACCTGTTTGATGCGTTCGCTGTCACCGCTGATGGGTTGGGTGTAGATCTCGCCGCCGTCGTCATACTCCAATGAGATCCCGTCTTGGCGGAAAAGCTGGTGGTAGGTGTAAACCGCATCCTCTAACTCTGCCTGCAGATCCATGGGCTCTACCTGCAGCGTAAAGCGTCCATCCTGCATCTTGGAAAACTCCAGCAGTTCCTCCACCATATTGGTAAGCCGCCGTGCCTCCTTGACAATGATAGATACCCCTCGGCGCAGCTGTTCAGGGTCCATCTCATCTCCCAAAAGCGTTTCGCCCCAGCCGTTGATAGCGGTAAGCGGTGTGCGCAGCTCATGGGATACGGAGGAGATGAACTCTGTCTGCATTTTTTCACTTTGCCCAATCTTCAGCGACATATCGTTGATATTGCTGACCAGCTCCCCCATCTCATCGTGGTAATGATTGGGAATTTGAATTCCATAGCTGCCGTTGGAAATCTTTTTGGCGGCTTCCGTCACGGCAGCTACCGGAGCCACCACATTATTGATAAATAGCAGGCTGGATAGGGTCAGCAGTACGCAGATCACTGCCGTAGCGCCCACAATGGCCCACACGGCCAGAGAAACCTCATGATCCAGCTGGCGGGCAGAGGTAACATAGCGCATCAAACCCACAATGCTGCCGTCAAATTGCAGCGGTGCGCAGGCAGCAAGGATCTGCTCCCCCGTGTGGGGGTCCTTGCCTCTGAACACCTCAATTTCGCCGCTGTGCAGCGCTCTTTCCACTTCCGGTGTTTTGGGAGCCGTACCTGCCAACAGTCCACGAGTAGACATTTCAATGCGCCCATAGGGGTTAAGGAACTGCAGTTCAATATGGTCGGAAGCTTCAAAAGTCCCAATATAGAGATTGGCGTTGCGATAATATTCATTATAGCTCTTCATACTATAGGTGTTGAAATAGTCCCCTCCCGCAGACGCCTGTGCTTTCAAGCTGGCAAGCGCACTATTATAGTAGAGGCTGCCGATCCCCATTGAGCAAAAAGCGGCGATCAGCGCTAAAATCAGCACCACAGGCCCTACGCTGTTCATCATCCAGCGCTTACGCAGACCACGGATTTTCAGACGCTGCTTCACACCCGTCTCCTTTCCCCTCACAGACTCCCAATGTCCTTAAAATCCCCACTTATACCCGTAGCCCCATACCGTCGTAATATAGGTAGGATTGGTGGGGTTATCCTCGATCTTTAAGCGCAGACGGCGGATGTTCACATCCACAATCTTCAGTTCTCCGAAATAGTCACGCCCCCACACCAGATCCAGGATCTCCTCACGGGAGAGGGCCTTTCCGGGATTTTCCATAAACATGCGCATGATGGAATATTCCATCTGTGTGAGCTTAATGCGCTGTCCGTTCTTCTCCAGTGTGCGGTTGCGGGTGTTAAGGAGGAAAGGATCCTGCCGCAATTCTTCCGCCGCCTCCTCCGCTGCGCCGCCGCTGCGGCGCATCAGTGCATCGACGCGGGCCGTCAGCTCCGCCGGTGAGAAGGGTTTGGTCACATAGTCGTCGGCACCTGTCATTAAGCCTGTTACTTTATCCATCTCCTGAGAGCGGGCTGTCAGCATAATAATACCGATCTTCGTATTGGTGGCGCGGATACGGCGGCATACCTCAAAGCCATCAATTCCGGGCAGCATGATGTCCAACAGCGCAACCCGAACATCCGTGTGCTGCTGCAGCTTTTCCAGTGCCTCTTCGCCGGTTTCTGCCTCTATAACCTCATAGCCTGCACGGCGCAGATTGATTACTATAAAGCTGCGAATACTGGACTCATCCTCCAAAACCAGAACTTTTTTCATGATTTTATCCTTTCTGTTCCATAGTTGCTCAAGCCGTCCAGGACTTTACGATCAGATTGAAGTCACTGCGCAGCAGCTCCTCATCCACCCCCCAGGCAGCGGCACCTTCCAGCAGCTCACCGGCGTAAACCGTGATCATTTGCCGTTTCAGTACCACTCGGTTGCCGCGCAGTGCCTTATTTTCCCTGTTCTCACCGGTAATGGTATAGATGGCCAGCACCGGTTGGCCATCCAACCGCATGACCACCTGGTTCTCATTGGGACCACTCTCCGTGGAAGAGATCGTCAAATGTTGCTCCCATTCCTCCGGGATATTGAAGTACCAGCCCGACGTGAGGCAGTGGTATGTGGTGCCCACAATCTTCCCTTTTCCGCTGTTATTATAGGACATCCAGTGGATAATCCCATCATTTTTCTTATCCTCGCCGCTCTCCACTACCGGAGCCGGGATTTCCACACACTCATCCCCATTAATATCCTGCGGATTGAGCTGCCGATAGGGAAAAACGATGTTGGATAAACCGGTGCGGCCGCTAAGCGCTGCGTTCGTCAAAGCTCCGTTGTCCTGACTGACCAAAATATCTGTCATGGCCATTCCCTGCTCATTGATCCCGGTCACATACACGGCCAAATTTCCGCTCTCGGTGTTGCCATGGACGATACTGCCGCTGTTTAGTTCCGCCATGGTGCTCGACAAGCTGCAGCGATAGGCCAGCTCCATGGTATCATTCCGCCAGCCATAAAACTCCGCCATACTGATACCGTCCGAATTCGCACGGAATACCAGCAGGCTGGGGATCCCATTGCCGTCCATATCCTGAAGACTGTAGCGAGTGTAGCTGCTCTTGACCAAAAGTATCGGTTCCTCTCCCACAGAATAAACAGCGACTGTCTGCACATCCGTACTAATCTTCCAGCCCACCACCAAATCCAGCTTGCCGTCATTGTTCATATCTTCGTAGTCAATACGATCTACGGCAGTACCGCTGCTCTCAATGGTGCACAGCAAAGAGTAGGCCTCGTCCTGCGGGGTAAATACCATAATCTTTAAAGGTTTTTCATCATTGGGCTTACGAAAGAACGCAATTGCCTCCGGCTTGCCATCACCGTCAAGATCCTCCATCTGTACGGACTGTATATTCTGTCCGCCGGTAGGGGACGCATATTCGTAGCCACCCGCGATCAGCTGATCGGTGATTTGCAAAAGGCCGGTATATTCAATCGGCGGCTGGGGAAGTGTGAACAGATCCTCTACCGCAGAACTGGAAACGCAGCCTGTACTCAAGCAGGCAAGCAATACCAGCAGGCACAGCGTCCCTATCTTTTTCCGTTTTTTCACCCAGTCCCCTTCCTTTCATTTGGTGATAATCGTACTTATGTATCATATCATCTTTTCTTCTATTTTGGTAGTCCTATTTATATTTTCTGCAATTTTCATCCCAAGACAGGAAACTGGCTCTTGCATTTTCCTCTGCGTTCATGTATAATAGGCAAGTCAACTCCCGCCGGTGTGATGGAATTGGTAGACGTAGTGGACTCAAAATCCACCGCTGGCGACAGCGTACCGGTTCGAGTCCGGTCACCGGCACCATTTTGAAAAGCCTTGCAGCGCTTATGCTGCAAGGCTTTTACTTTTTCTCTCCGCTGCTCTGAAAGTTCCACCGAAGCGGTTGAAAACGGTAATTCCACTTTTGTTTGGGGCACGTGATACATTTGGCCAGACCATTTCTGAGCGGCTATCACATCCAAATATACACATCATTGCTCCTTGTCTCAGCTATCGCAAACCGGGCTGGACAAATTCAAAGACAGCGTGTTCGCTGCACATGTCAAAAAGAAGCTTTCCTTTTTTCCAGAACCGCGCCCGCAGGCGGGCATTGCAGCTCTCCCGAATCGTATCGGACATTTTTCCCTGCCGCGGTGCCCGGAGAGGGTGCCCTGCGCGGCAGGGCGCTATCTCCAGTTCCAACTGCAGGCTGCCCTGAGAGAGGCAGAGGTGTTTTGCATCCCCCGCCAGTACTTTTACACCTTTGTAGGTGGCAAGGCGGTACTCCCGCCCTTGGTACAAAATGGCACAGATGCATCCAAGGAAAGCACTTCCGCAAAATGGGATATGGGCTATGGATGCCATCAACGAGCATGGCGTTGGAAAGTCGTTGCACTGCACCCACAGATACGCGCGTGGAAAGGATGTGCCGCTGTCCTTTTCTGCGTAGCCACATCCCCCCTCAAAGCTGTGCGGATGACCATCGATCATGACACCACCCCTGAGCGTATGTGCCATGCTGAGAACACCATGGCGACACTCCATAGGGAAAAAACGAAAGGGGCCCATGATGTCCGAGCGCAGAGGTGTAAGCGGCCCGTAGGCAATCTCACCTTTGACCCCGGGCAAATCGATGCGGCAGCCCTGCCGGAGAAATCGGCAGCCATCTGCCCTGATCATGTCGCGGCTGACCGTCAGTTCCGCGATATGAAACTGCCTTGCGCCCTCCGGAGAAATCATTTGCACAAATGCGCCGCTCTCCGCCCTGCCCGGAATAAAGGCAACCATGTCATCCCCCTTTTGGTGTTTGAAATACCAACCCTCAAAACCTTTCTGCCCTGAAATTCCCATATTGCAGCCCTCCTTATGGAATAAGCCTATTATGTCCACATTGGCTGCATTTTAGAAATTTACCGGTTCTATCTAAAGAGGGGTATGTTCTGCTTGTGTTCCTGCGTTTTGCTAAAGGATCCTTTTCTCCACGAGGACAGCGCACTTCCAAAAATCCTCTTTAGAAGAAAGTATATGGATTCCATATGGGGCAAACATGGGCGCATCTATGGCGATCTGCTCTGCAAGTTCGAGCGCAGCAGATCGTGTTTTTTATGATCTCGCTAAAAACCGCGCGCAGAAGGCTAGCCTTCTGCGCGCAGTTATGTCACACTTTTATTTACAAGGATACTTATTACTTGGTCTTTTTCGGCATGGCAAAGTGGAGCACCAACCCTATCACTAAGCCGATCAGCGCCGGGACTACCCAGCCCATGCCCAGTGTGAAGAAAGGCAGGAATTCCTTAGCAGGGGCAAGGATGACCTCACTGTGAAGGAAGGTCTGGATGCCTGCAGGCAGGGTACGAAGCAGATCCAAAAGCGCGGCCAGCAGCGTGGGAATCGTCACCGCAACAAACACCTTCCGATCGTAATCGAAGATTCTGCCAACCAGACACAGCAAAATCAGCACAATCGTCAGCGGATAGAGGAACATCAGTAAGGGAAGGGAGAATTCAATGATCTTGCTCAGACCAACATTGGAGATAGCAAAGGAGAACAGGCAAAAGACAATGGCGTATGCCTTGTAACTCAATGTATGAGGGAACATGCCGGCAAAAGTCTCCGCGCAGGCGGTGATCAATCCAATGGCAGTTTTCAAGCAGGCCACCGTCACCGTAATGCCCAGCAGCACGCCGCCAAACTTACCGAAATAGTGGGTGCCAATGAGATAGAGTGCCTCGCCGCCATCCGTAGAGACACCCAGCACGGCGCGAGACTGTGCCCCCACGATCGTCAGAACACAATAGATGGCAGCCATCAGCAGCGTGCTGAGAAGCCCCGCCTTCACCGTTCCCAAAGAGATCGCCCCGGGGGACTTGACACCCAGATCGCGAAGCGTAGTGATGAGGATGATGCCGAAGGCCAGCGCCGCCAGCGCATCCATGGTATTATAGCCCTCCAAGAATCCTTGGAAGAAACTCATGGTCTCGTAGTTGCCAAGCGGCGCAGAATCATACATACTGCTCATGGGGTTGACCAGTGCCGTTACTGTTAGGATCGCCAAGAAAACCAAGAAAATAGGATTGAGCAGCTTGCCCACCCATACGAGAATACCGGACGGCTTCAAGGCGAAGTAAAGCACCGCGGCAAAGAAGAGCGCCGTGAAGATCAGCAGCAGCAGACTGTGCTTCTCCGGATCGATCATGGGCTGCACACCCACAGCAAAGGACACCGTTGCCGTACGGGGAATGGCAAACAAAGGCCCGATGGAAAGGTAGAGAAGACAGGTAAAAAAGTAGCCGAAGCGGCGGCCGACCAAGCTGGACATATCCAGCAGGTTTTCCGTTCGTGAAATACCCATAGCGGCTACGCCCAGCAGCGGAAGACCCACGCCGGTCAGGCAAAAGCCAATCACGGCAGGCCATGAGGCCGAGCCGGCGTTCTGTCCCATAAAGACCGGAAAAATCAGATTGCCTGCTCCAAAGAACATGCCAAACAGCATCGAAGCCACAAAAATGTACTCTTTTACAGTAAGTTTACGGTCCATACAATCCCTCCAAAACACAAGCCATAGACATAGATGGCACGTTGCCCCATACACACAACGTCACAGCATCCGCAACAGGCATAGGCGTATCTGTCTAGACACAGCAAAGGTCCTCTTGCCGCCGGCTTTTAGATACTACTGTATTATAGCGGAAAGGCCGTCACTTAGCAAGAAATATTTTTTCTTTTCGCGCAATTTTTTCTTTATAATACAATGTTTTGAGCATTTTGCCCCAACAATCGCTGCAGATTGCCGCCCATGACCTGTTCCCACTCTTTCGGCGAGAAACCGGCATGTGCCCGAATATCTTCTACAAACCGCTGCATATCCATTTCCCGGCACTGGGATGGATAGAGCAGGAGCGGGAAATCACTGCCAAAAAGCAGTCGCTCTGACCCGATCATGGAAATAACAGCACGCAAACTCTCCATTCCATAGAGCAACGGGTTGGCAGCTGTATCGTACCACACGTTGTCAAAAAGTCCCCGATAACGGGGATTCATCTCATAAAAGGGCAAACCGCCTCCCAGATGAGCCAAAATCAATTTGAGCCGGGAATGCCTTTTCACGAGATCCGGCAGGGGTGCCAGGGATGTCGTGTCCTTGCCCGGATAGTTGTGTCCCACCGGCTCGCCACAATGGATACACACCGGAAGACCGCAGTCCTCGGCACAAGCCAGCACCTCCAAAAAATCCGGCTCTTCAAAGTCGTAGCCATTCCCGCCCGGCCCCAGTTCCCCAATACCGGAAAATCCAAGTGCTGCACAGCGCTCTATCTCTGCAATGGCCGCTGGGCCGAATTTGGGATTGATGGAGATAAAGCCTTTGAGCCGCTGGGGGTGGCGGTGCAGCATCTGCGCCATATAGTCATTATGAAGCCGCATCAACCCCGGATCGTTCCAGTACCATCCCTGCATCACAAGGCCGTAGACACCGGCCCGATCAGCACAGTCCAGCGCTTGTTTTGCATTGGCCCACGCTTCTTCCGTGCCCCGTCCCGTCTCACTCTTTTTTGTCAACTGTGCAAACCACGCATCCCGGCAGGCATATTTTTCCCAGTTCTGGTAGATTTCAGGTGGAAAAAGATGGACGTGACTGTCCCAAATTTCAAACTGGCTCATAGTTGCTCCTTACGACTGCATCAGAGAATTGCCCTCTTATATTCCTTTCCCTCCTCTGCCCTGTCTGCGGCAGCGAAGGTTCTTCTCCAGTATAAAAATTTTCCCCATCGAATGCAAGTGCATCCATAAAATTGTCTCCGGTATTTCTACTGTCCCTGCCAAGAAACAAACGGCCCCATCCGTCTTTGTTCCCGGCTATTCCGTGTCCGGCTCCACACCCGAAGGCGCAGAAGCCGTGCATATGCTGGAGCTGATCTTCGGCAAGCAGTACACGATGGCTCAGGCGCAAAAGCGCAGCAGCAAGAGCGACGAGGAAATGCGGGCAAAGCGTTTGGAGGGCAAGAAACGCTTTGGCAGCAGCCGAAAGTCAGCGCCCTCCCTTTTTCAAGCAACTAAAAAGGATCTGTTGAGGAACATCCCAACAGATCCTTTTTTGCTATTGTTTTTACTTGCTGCGCTTCTTCGCGTCGTGGCGACGCTGGAAGAATTTCACCAGCTCCACAATGGGCAGCACAGTCACAGCCAGCGCCAGAGCCAAGAAGTACTCCGTCCAGCTCACAGGGGTAAAGCCGAAAGCGTTCGCCAGGAAGGGAACCTCCAGCACCAGCGTGGTCAGCACAAGGCTGCCCAGCATAGCGCCCCAGAGCACCTTGTTGTGGGTCTTCAGGGAGAATACGCTCTTTCGCTGGGAGCGCATATTAAAGCTGTGGAAAATCTCGCACATACTCATGGTCAGGAAGGCCATGGTCATTCCGTCATCTGAGATACCCTTGGGCATCTCAAAGTAGCCCACCTCTATGCAGTGGCCCAAAATATAGGAGATAAGGGTGATAACGGTGATCAGCACACCTTGATAGGCAATATCCCAAGCCAGACCACCGGCGAAAATACCGTCCTTGGAATCACGGGGCGGACGGGTCATAATATCCGGTTCCCCCTCCTCCAAGCCCAGTGCCAGAGCCGGGAAGCAGTCGGTAATGAGGTTAATGAAAAGCAGGTGCACCGGCTGAAGCAGCGTAAAGCCCATCAGCGTGGCAAAGAATACGCCCAACACCTCACTCATATTCGAGGCCAGCAAAAACTGGATGGCCTTACGGATATTATCGTAAATGCGGCGGCCCTCGCCCACAGCGCCTACGATGGTGGCAAAGTTATCGTCAGCCAGCACCATATCAGCTACATTCTTGGTTACATCTGTACCCGTGATGCCCATGCCTACGCCAATATCGGCGGACTTAATACTGGGGGCGTCGTTGACACCGTCGCCGGTCATGGCCGTCACAGCACCACGACGGCGCCATGCGCTGACGATACGCACCTTATGCTCCGGCTGCACACGGGCGTACACGCCGAACTGAGTGATGGCCTCATCCAGTTCCTCGTCCGTGAGATCATCCAGCGCAGCGCCGGTAACGGCCTGGGATGCGTCGGTGATAATCCCCAGCTCCTTAGCAATAGCTACGGCGGTATCCTTGTGGTCACCGGTGATCATCACAGGACGGATACCGGCACTGCGGCAGGCAGCCACAGCGTCTTTCACCTCGGGACGAACCGGGTCAATCATACCGGTCAGACCGATGAAGCACAGTTCCTGCTCCAAATCCTTTGGCTCACAGCTGTCGGGCAGCGTATTCCAGACACGCTGGGCAGCCGCCAAGACGCGGAGGGCACGGTCAGCCATCGCCTTGTTCGCCGCCAATATCTCACTGCGGCGCTCGTCCGTCATAGGATGGATTTCGCCGTTTTCAATATAGTGCGTGCAGCACTTGAGCACCTCGTCCGGAGCACCCTTGGTGTACTGAATAAAACTGTCACCATCGGTATGGACCGTGCTCATCATCTTACGAGAGGAGTCAAAGGGTGCCTCGGCACGACGGGGATGCACCTTCTCCAGCTCCGGCTTGGGCAGACCGCACTTGGCTCCGAAATTCACCAGAGCCGCCTCGGTAGGCTCGCCCTGTGCCACTCCCTGTTCATCCAGATTGGCATCGCAGCACAGTGTCATAGCCGTAGCTAGCAGCTGATCGTCACCTACATGCTCCACCACCGTCATCTTGTTCTGGGTCAGCGTACCGGTCTTATCCGAGCAGATGACCTGCGTACATCCCAGTGTTTCCACAGCGGTCAGCCGACGGATCACGGCATTGCGCTTACTCATATTGGTCACACCGATGCTCAGCACCACCGTCACCACCGTAGCAAGCCCCTCAGGAATAGCAGCCACTGCCAGAGAAACTGCTACCATGAAGGTTTCCAACACGGAATTAAGCGTAAAGCTGCCGGCCATAAACAAGTCAAAAATGAAGATAAAGACGCAGATGCCCAGCACCAGCTTAGACATGGTCTTGCCCAGTTCCGTCAAACGGCGCTGCAGGGGGGTCTGCTCCTCAGCCGTATTGGCCAATACACCGGCAATCTTTCCCATCTCGGTCTCCATACCGGTGTGGGTCACTACCGCACGGCCGCGGCCATAAACCACGGTGGAGCCCATATAGCACATATTCTTCCGGTCACCCAAAGGTACATCCTTGCTCGCTCCCAGACCCAGCACCTCAATGGCCTTGTTGACCGGAACGCTCTCACCGGTAAGGGCGGCCTCCTCGATCTTCAAAGAAGCACTCTCCAGCAGACGGCCATCTGCGGGCACCGCATCGCCGGCCTCCAAGATCACTACATCACCGGGCACCAGCTCATCGCTGTGTAAGGTGACTTGCTTACCGTCTCGCATCACCTTGCAGGTAGCGGCGGTCATGGTCTGCAGCGCCTCAATGGCAGCCTCTGCCTTACTCTCCTGCAAAACGCCCAAAACGGCGTTGAGAAGCACCACCAGCAAAATAATGATGACATCCGTCATGCTCTCATGCGACAGGATACTGGTTACGGCAGAAACGGCGGCAGCCACCAGCAGAATAACCAGCATAGGATCCTTCAGCTGTGCTAAAAACCGCTGCAGCATTGTGGCCTTCTGCGCCTCTTTCAGCTTATTCGGGCCATACTTTTCCCGCCTCTGCTGGGCTTCGGCACTGCTCAGGCCGGTATCGGCACTGTGCAGATCCTCCAGCACCTGCTGGGTGGATAAAGTGTATTCACGTTCCATTATGCACTCTCCTTTTTTCTCTGTATCCGCATTCGCAGGCAAATGAAAAAACCCATACGCCAGCGCTGTGCTTGCGTATGAGTCTCATTCTTTCAAAGCGGTCCGGGTTGAAAGCCAACCGATGTGACGAACCCGCCTCCCCTGCCTGATTGGCAGGAGGAATTACTCCCTCAAAGCGGAACTCTTCTATTGTTATGCCTATTATAGCAACTACTTTTCCCTTTTGTCAATGGCACGTTCCGCATTTTACGCTTTATTCAAATATCGTTCCCTCCATAGCGCAGATTTCAGTAAAATAGTGGTAAAACGGCACCAATTCTCCCAGTTCCTCCACCAATTCCCGCGCCAGCTCGGGTCGAAAAATCCGTTCCTCCAGCGGTTTTTCAAACTTAAGGGACAACCCCTTCTTCTGAAACCAGGGCCGCAGCAGCTCATTGGGGGCACCCTTGTCACGAGCATAGTCCTCCCCCGCCAGCTGAAAGTGACCCTGCCGCTCCATATGCTCTGCCAAGCGCATCAGCTCTTCGGGCTGCGCCGCTGCCCGACGGCGGAAGTTGGCCATAGTGGCCGCTTTAGCACACCAAAATCCCAAGCCATAGCTATAGTAATCCGGTGCGATCTCAAAGTAAAAAGTCGGGTGACCCTGCCACTGTTCATCACCGGTGCGGATACTGAACCACAAATGGTCCTTATACGGCCCCCGTCCATGGAGCCGCCGCGCATCCCGGTAGATGCGGGAAACCTTCAGCAGCAGCGGCTCATGGGGCAGCTTTTCTCGCAGTCCCTCGTACACCTCCTGCGCCAACGCCTTGGTAGGCTCCAGCAGATAGCGCTGATAGTCCTCCTTATGCTCCATAAACCAGCCTCGCTCGTTATTAAAGCGGATACCCCACATAAAATCCACCGTCTGCTGCGTGTAACCTTCAAACATATCTGTTCCTCCCGGAAATTCTTACTTCCTCATTCTACGCCTTGTCCGCCCTCAACGCAAGATAGATTCGCATCAAGTGCATCCCTGCGCCAAGTTTTTCCCCGGCAGCATCAGCTTCCCCCCGTCTATTCCGTTAAAACCGCAGTGTACCATGTCCGCTCGCAATAACCAAGACGACGATACATGTTTCTTACCCGAAGGCTATGCGCCTGGGTGTCCACACCCATACAGCAACAGCCGTGCCGCCGCAAAGCGACAGCACACTTTGCTCTCCACTATATTGACTCTCCCTGTACCGCAAAAGAGGGATGCCAAAGCATCCCTCTTTCCTGACAGTGCAGAATTCTTACTTCGCATTGTACGCCTTGATGCCCAGCGCCAGCAGATCCATGGCCCGCTCCAGCTTCTTCTGCTCCAGCACGTAGGCAATGCGCACCTCATTCTTCCCCTTCCCCGGAGTCTGATAGAAAGGCTCACCAGGGGCAAACATCACCGTATCCCCGTTGTCCTCAAATTCTTCCAGCAGCCACTGCTGGAATTTGTCGGCATCATCCACCGGAAGAGCCGCCATCAGATAGAAGGCCCCCTTGGGGCACTCGCATACCACGCCGGGAATTTCCTTCAGCTTGTCCATCACCGTATCGCGGCGGCGCTTATACTCTTCACGCACTGCCGTGAAGTAAGAGCCATCCACTCCGTAAAGGGCCGCTGCCGCCACTTGATCCAATGTCGCCACAGAAAGCCGGGCTTGACACAGTTTCATGGCGTTGGCCAGCAGCTCCTTATTATGGGTTAACAGACATCCGATGCGGGCACCGCAGGCGGAAAACCGCTTAGAAACGGTATCGATCACCACAATATTTTGGCCGGCATCCTCATAGGCACCGAAGGATTGCAGCGGCTCACCGGCATAGACAAATTCACGGTAAGCCTCGTCGCCGATGAGAAAAAGATCATGCTCTTTTGCCACATCTACCAACATGCGCATCTCCTCCGCTGTCAGCACTGTACCGGTGGGATTTCCGGGGTTGGTACAGATGATGGCCCGGGTGCGCTCATTAATGCACGCCTCAATTTTGGTGCGGTCGGCATAGTGATAGCCCTCCTCCGGGCAGGTGGGAACCCCCCGGATAACTGCACCGCAGAGATTGATCATGGTGCTGTAATTGGGATAAAAAGGTTCCGGGACAATGATCTCATCTCCCTCATCCAGAACGCAGTTGAAAACCATCTGCAAAGCCTCACTGCCGCCGGTGGTAATGAGAATCTCACTCTCCTCATAGTAAATCCCCAGATCGGCGTAATACTTCTGCACGGCAGAAATCAACTGGGGAATCCCTCCCGAAGGTGCATATTCCAGCACCGGCTGGTGGAAATTCTTCACCGCATCAAAATAAGCGGGAGGCGTGGCAATGTCCGGCTGTCCGATATTCAGATGATAAATGTTGCGCCCCTTGGATTCAGCTGCAACGGCATAGGGATGAAACTTGCGCATGGGCGAAAGTCCGCTTTTTTCGACGCGGCTTGAAATCTGCATGGTAATTACCTCCTGATATTTTGAAACATGGCCCACTGCCATTATTGCATAGATTTAGAAAGTCCATTAAAATATAATTTAATGCATTTTCCCCAAAATGTCAATATCCAGAAGCAAAAAAGGGTGCAAGCTGAACAAAACAGCCTGCGCCCTTTATTGTGCTATTCTATTAGTTCATCTGACGCCTGCGGGACAGATTCACCGTGCCGTCACGCATGGAGCTAACCCACTCCAAGCTTCTGCCGGTTCCCTCGGCCACACAAGAAATGGCATCATCCGCCACCACCGTTTGAATACCGGTACGGGAGGTAATCAGCTTATCAAAGCCCTCCACCAAACTACCGCCGCCGGTCATAACAATACCGTTGTCGGAAATATCAGCCACCAACTCAGGCGGTGTACGCTCCAGTACGCCGTGGATGGCCTCCAAGATACGCTCTACCGGCTCTTCAAATGCCTCCATCATTTCGCTGGAGGTGACGCGGATGGTCTTGGGAAGACCAGTCATCAGGCAGCGGCCCTTGATCTCAATAGAAGTTTCCTCCTCCTTGGGATAGACACAGCCGATCTCAATCTTCAACAGTTCTGCGGTACGCTCACCGATCAGCATATTATGCTTACGGCGCATATACTTGACGATGGACTCATTGAACTGGTCACCTGCCACCTTGATAGAGGCAGACTCCACCACGCCGGAGAGGGAAATCACGGCGATATCCGCCGTACCGCCGCCAATATCCACCACCATATGTCCGTCGGGCTTGGCAATATCAATACCGGCACCGATGGCGGCTGCCACAGGCTCCTCAATGAGGTAGACCCGGCGTGCACCGGCCTGAATACCGGCATCGATGACGGCGCGCTCCTCAACCTCCGTAATGCCGGAGGGAACGCAGATAATCACACGGGGCTTGATGAAGTGGAAGCCGCCGGACACCTTACGGATAAACTCCTTGAGCATCCGCTCGGTCATGTCGTAATCGGAAATCACACCCTCACGGAGGGGACGGATGGCTACAATGTTGCCGGGAGTGCGCCCCAGCATTGCCTGTGCATCGGCTCCCACCTTCAAAAGGCGGCCATCATTCTTGTCGATGGCTACCACGCTGGGCTCGTTGAGCACCACACCCTTATCCTTCACATATACCAGTACCGATGCGGTACCCAAATCAATGCCAATATCTTTTGCCAGTGAACACATAAGCTGCACCTCATTTTTCATTCTTTATGTATCGTTGACGAAATCCAAGCCGCAATGCTTTCCTTCGCAGCAGATTTCTTCTGTTTTCATCTCTGAATGCTAATTATAATGGCATTTTTGCCAATTTGCAAGTAATTTTGCCCCTTTTGTTCTGTATTGCCTGCAATTTTCCAATTTGTTCATTTTTTCACATCTGCATGTGGCGTGTTTCGTTTGTTTTTACAGGCTTGCACAAAACGATCCCCTCGGCCTACGCCGCACAACAGGTAGTATATCCTGTTTTTCCACCATTCATGCCGTTTTATCCTCGGCCCCGCGCCAAAGTCATGCACATTACATCCGCTGCGCCTGCCTCTCGCAGCACACGGACGCATTCCCCCAAAGTAGCGCCAGTGGTGAGGATATCATCCACCACCAGCAAGCGGCGGTCTTTGACATTTTCTTCCACCGCCTCGTAGACTCCCAGCACATTGGCACGTCGAGCAGCTGCGCCCTCCAGTCCGGATTGAGGCGGGTTATCCCTCAACTTGCGCAGCGTCTCCACCGGCTGGGTATGCCAATCCACGCACATACTGGCCGCCAGCAGCCGACTCTGGTCAAAGCCACGCTTTTTCAGTCTCTTTTTGGACACCGGAACCCACGTGATAGTGTCAAAGCAGCCCGAATACACCTCGGCAGCACACTGCGCCATCAGTCTGCCGAAATAGTCCACTCCTCCGGTTTTTTCATGGAACTTATACTGCAGCAGCGCCTCTCGGACAGGGCCTTCATAATAGAGAGGTGCAGCGCACTTTCCGTATGCCCCCGCCCGCGGCGCTTGGTCCTCTGTAAACGGGAGTTTCTTTTCACACGCCTCACATACCAGTTCCCGTCCCACAACACGGCCGCAGAAAGGACAGTGCCTCGGGAAGAAAAAATTCATCACCTCCCGATTCCACCGGTTCAGCTGTTGATTGAGCTTCATTTGCCTCCTCCATCCTTCAACCGCCGTCTCAGACCGCTGTAGCGCCGCTGCTGCCGATCATTGGCCGCCATGCGTCCGGGCACCACATCATCGCCTACCAGCACCAGCAATTCCCTCGCCCGTGTAATAGCCGTATAGAGAACTCCCCGCACCATCAGGGACGGTGCCGCAGGTGCACTCACTAAGATGGCAGCCCGATATTCACTGCCCTGCGCCTTATGTACCGTAATGGCATAGGCCATATCCAGCTGGCTCAACAGATCGGCTGTATAAACAGCGGTGCGCTCGTCAAATCGGATGGTTATCAATTCCCCGGACGGATCAATATCTGCAATGATTCCCACATCGCCGTTAAAAATACCGCTGCCAACGGTACCGTCTTCCTTTTCCCAAACCACATCATAGTTATTCTTGGTCTGGATCACCCGGTCACCTACCCGGAAAATCTGATCCCCCCACAGCTTCTGCCGCTTTCCCGCGCCGGGCGGATTCAGCGCAGCTTGGAGGGCACGGTTGAGATTTACGGTGCCCATCTCACCTTTACGGGTAGGGCTCAGCACTTGGATCTCATCGGCAGGAATGCCCATTTTATCCGGCAAACGCGTTTTGCAAAGCTCCACCACCGTCTGCACCAGACGTTCCGGTGTGCGGCGGCACAGGAAAAAGAAGTCCCCTTGATTGCTGTGCAAATCCGGGGCACTGCCCAAGTTCACTGCGTGAGCATTGCGGATAATAGCGGAGCGCTCTGCCTGACGAAACACTTCCCGCAGGCAGATACAAGGGATCACGCCGCTGCGCAGCATATCTCCCAGTACATTCCCCGCCCCCACAGAGGGCAGCTGATCCGGGTCACCGACCATAATAAGACGACAGCCCGGCCGCAGCGCCATGAGCAGTGCCTGCATCAGTTGCAGGTCCACCATACTCATCTCATCTACGATCACCGCATCTGTCTGCAATGGATCAGCGCTGTTTTTGCGGAAGGTGACCTCTCCTGTCAGCTCATTAAAAGCCATTCCCAGCGCTCGGTGAATGGTCTGCGCCTCGGTGCGGCACACTTCTCCCAGACGCTGGGCGGCACGGCCCGTAGGGGCCAACAGCAGCACGTCCAATCCCATGGTGCGCAGCAGTGCCAAAATAGCCTGCACCGTGGTGGTTTTGCCGGTACCGGGGCCGCCGGTCAACAGCACTACCCCTTCCTGTGCTGCCAAAAGCACCGCTTCTTTCTGCTGCGGCGCATACTGAATCCCCTCATGGCGCTGGGTCTTCTCCACAATGGACTCCACCCGGCTGCGCAGGGGCGGCTGCGGGATCTCCTTCATAGCCAGCAGCTTTGCTGCCACATAGGTTTCCGCCTCGTAAAAACTGCGCAGATAGCAGCCCACCACGTTGGCAATGGGCTCTTGCACCACCACATGGCGCTCTAACAGTCCGTCCAGAGCCATTTCCACGGCATCCACCGGCAGGTCGATCATCTGTGCTGTAGCAGCCAGCAGTTTCTCCCGTGGGAGAAAAACGTGTCCATTATTCAAATTATAGGTCAGTTCATATTCGATGGCAGCCTCCACACGGCACGGCGCATCGGCACCGAAATCCATACTCAGGGCAATCTCGTCCACAAATCCGAAGTCCACGCCGTAGCGCTCCCCGGACAGGAGGTAAGGATTTTCCTTCAGCTTGGACAGCGCCTCGCCGCCGTAGCTGCGGTAAAGCTGCATTGCAAGATGCACTGGCAATTCATAGCGGGCCATAAACTCCATCACACGCCGAAGCCCCGTCAACTGACGAAAAGCATTGGAAATCTCCATGGCTTTCTTGGACGTAATGCCCTTAATGGTGCTCATCCGCTCCGGCGCATCCTCCAGCACTGCCAGCGTTTCCGTGCCAAAGCGCTCCACCAAGCGGGCCGCAGTGGCAGGCCCGATCCCCTTGACGATACCGCTGGCAAGATAAGAGACGATCTCATTTTCCTCTTCCGGCATCCTCCGCTCTACGCTCTGCGCAGTCATCTGTGGGCCGTAGTTGGGGTGATTCACCCAAGTACCGGTGACGGTCATGGACTCACCTGCACCCACGCAGGGAATGCAGCCCACCACCGTTACCTCCTCGCCTTCATGGGTTACAAGAGAGAGCACCGTATAACCATTCTCTTCATTTTGAAAGATCACATGTTGTACAGTGCCCTCCACTGTGCTTTGCCGCTCCATCGTCTCACCTCTTTAGTACAATTGCTCCTCAATTTCCTCGGGATACACCAGCTTTATCCCAGACCGATCGCGCATCAGGAGTGATGCACGGCGCAAACTCTCCTGACTCATGCCACAGTCTACCAGCAGTACCGGCCCGTCACAGTGCAGCTCCCTTTGCAGCCTACGGGCCTTCTCCGCTGCATATTCCATCTCCTCCGCTTCACCGGAAAAGGGCAGAAGTACCGTCCCCCGGACGGTTTTCTCCCTTCTTGCAAACAGGAAATTTGCCACCACCCAGAAAGTCGCCAGCACTCCCACAGCGGCAAAAAACGCCACCAATGCTTCCTCCATTTCCAGCATCCCCATCACCTCATCCCAGTGTATGCAAGGTGGTGCCCGGTGGTTTTTTATATCAGCTTGTCAGCCCTCCAGCATCCGCTTCAGATAGCGCCCGGTGTAACTCTCTGCGCATTTGGCCACTTCCTCGGGCGTACCGGTGCAGACCACGGTACCGCCGCCGCTGCCGCCTTCCGGGCCCAAGTCAATGAGATAGTCCGCGCACTTGATCACATCCAGATTGTGCTCAATCACCAATACCGTATTGCCTGCATCCACCAGACGCTGCAGTACCAAGAGCAGCTTACGCACATCATCGGTATGAAGTCCGGTGGTGGGCTCATCCAGAATATAAATGGTACGCCCCGTAGAGCGACGTGCCAACTCAGTGGCCAGTTTCACCCGCTGTGCTTCCCCGCCGGAGAGCGTGGTGGAGGACTGACCCAGCTTCACATAGCCAAGACCCACGTCGCACAGCGTTTGCAGCATCCCCGCAATCTTCGGCACCGGTGCAAAGAAGTCCCGTGCCTCTTCCGCCGTCAGATCCAGCACATCGGCAATATTTTTGCCTTTATAGCGCACTTCCAATGTCTCACGATTATATCTTCTCCCCTTGCACACCTCACAGGGGACATACACATCCGGCAGGAAGTGCATCTCGATTTTCAGCATACCATCCCCAGCGCACGCCTCACAGCGCCCGCCCCGGGTATTGAAGGAGAACCGCCCCGGGCCATAGCCTCGTGCCTTAGCCTCCTGCGTTGAGGCAAAGAGATTGCGGATCTCGTTGAAAAGATTGGTATAGGTGGCCGGGTTCGAACGGGGCGTGCGCCCGATGGGACTCTGGTCGATGTTAATCACCTTGTCCAAATGCTCTATGCCCTCCATCGCCTTGTGCTTGCCGGGACGAGCCTTCATGCGGTTTAGCTCCACGCCCAGTTTTTTATAGATGATCTCGTTGACCAGAGAGGATTTTCCGCTGCCGGACACACCGGTCACGCAGGTAAACGTACCCAAGGGAATGGACACGTCGATATTTTTCAGATTGTTTTCCGCTGCCCCCCGCACCGTAAGCCAATTTCCGCTGCCCCTGCGCCGCTGGGCAGGTACGTCGATTTTCTTTTTACCGCTGAGATACTGCCCTGTCAGGCTGTTGGGGTCTGCCATCACCTCCTGAGGCGTTCCGCAGGAGACTACCTCGCCGCCATTGGCGCCGGCACCGGGGCCGATGTCGATCAAATAGTCGGCAGCACGCATGGTGTCTTCATCGTGCTCCACTACAATGAGGGTATTGCCCAGATCCCGCAGGCGGCACAGGGTCGCCAGCAGTTTGTCATTGTCCCGCTGATGGAGGCCGATGGACGGCTCATCCAGAATATAGAGCACACCTGTCAGGCCCGATCCGATCTGGGTGGCCAGCCGAATCCGCTGACTCTCACCGCCGGAGAGCGTCCCGGAGGAGCGATCCAGCGTCAGATAGCTCAAGCCCACGGACTGCAAAAAGCCCAGCCGGGCCCGAATCTCTTTCAATATCCGCTCTGCAATCAGCATCTGGGTATCGCTCAGCTGGAGATGATCGAAAAATTCCACTTCCTGATCCACACTCAGAGCCGTAACCTCATGGATGGACAAGCCCCCCACGGTCACCGCCAGTGCCTCGGGGCGCAGGCGCTGCCCGTGGCAGTCGGGGCAGGGGCACTCGTTCATGAATTCTTCAATCTCCCGCTTGGAGGCATCGCTCTGGGTCTCCTGCAGCCGGCGCTCCAGATTGTTGGCCACGCCCTCAAAGGCCTGATAAAGCACGCCTTTCCCCCGGGGTTGATCGTAGTGCAGTTCCAGCTTCTCCCCTTTTGTCCCATAGAGGATGATGTCCTTCACCTCTTGGGACAGCTCCTCCACCGGCGTGCGGAGTGAAAAATGGTACTTCTTCGCCAGCGCTTCAAAGTACATGCGGGAGATGCCGTCCGAGCGGATAGAATTCCAACCCGGTGCCACAATGGCTCCATCCAGAATGGCCAGCTTCTCATCGGGGATAATCAGCGTCGGGTCCGCCTTCAATCGGCTGCCCAAACCCATACAGGTAGGACAGGCACCATAGGGACTGTTGAAAGAGAACATTCGGGGTGTCAGCTCTTCGATGGAGATACCGCAATCATCGCAGGCATAGTTCTGGGAAAAGGTAAGATCCTGTTCCTCCCGCAAAAGGTTCACCACCACAATACCGCCGGAGAGGGCCGAAGCCGTCTCCACCGAATCGGTAAGCCGCTGCTGGATATGCTCACGGACTATGAGGCGATCTACCACCACCTCGATGTTGTGTTTCTTATTCTTTTCCAGCTTGATGTCCTCGGTCAGCTCGTAGAGACTGCCGTCTACACGTACACGGGCATACCCGCTGCGGCGGGCATCCTCCAGCACTTTGGCGTGCTCTCCCTTCCGCCCCCGGATCACCGGGGAGAGAATCTGGATGCGGGTACCCTCCGGCAACGCCATGATCTGATCGATGATCTGGTCAATGGTCTGCTGTCGGATTTCCTTGCCGCACTTGGGGCAGTGGGGCGTTCCCACCCGTGCCCATAAAAGGCGCAGATAATCATAAATTTCCGTCACTGTACCCACAGTGGAACGGGGATTCTTGCTGGTTGTCTTTTGATCAATAGAGATCGCCGGGGAGAGGCCGTCTATATAATCCACATCCGGCTTGTCCATCTGCCCCAGAAACATGCGGGCATAGGAGCTGAGACTCTCCACATATCGGCGCTGACCTTCGGCATAGATGGTATCAAATGCCAAGGAGGACTTGCCGCTGCCGGAAAGACCCGTCATCACCACCAGCTGATCCCGGGGAATGGTCACATCCACATTTTTAAGATTATTTTCCCGGGCACCTTTGACATAAATTTTATTCTGCATGGATTTCTTCCTTTTCCTGTAGGGTTTGCAGCAGTTTCACCGAACCGGTGCACAGCAGCTCCACATTTTCCGTTTCCAGCACCGTATCTCGTTTCGTATGGATACGGTTCATATAGTAACCGAATATCTTGGATTTACGCAGCGCACAAATTCCCACACCATAGGCGAAGTTCATTTGATCGGAGGGATAAATGGCCATGGAACGCACCACCTCCACCGTCTTTTCACCACGCTGCGGATAACTCTCCTCAATCGCTTTGAGCAGTATTTTCTGATCTTTGCGCATCTTCCTGGAAGGGATAAACTGAAGACTGTCGCCATCACCGACACAGTCGAAATTCAGCACCGGTGTGGATTTTCTCACGGCTTTATGTGCCTTGGCAAACGCGGCAGAACCCAGTGTTCCTTTCTCCTCATTGTCGAAAAACACAAAGCAAACACGCTCGCGCAGCTCCTCTGGCATCGCCAGTGCCGTCTCCAGAACGGTGACCACACCGCTGGTGTTGTCATTGGCTGTATGGCGGTTGGCAGGGCCTGCCAACATCCACCAGAGGAGAACAAGCAGCAGGGCATGACTGAAGAACCTATACACCCACGCCGGCGCCGACAGGAAGCGCAGCACTGCACTCATTCCTGCCAACAGCACGATAAAGCCCAGCAGCACGATCCCTTGGTAAACAACATACCAGAAAAGGCTCCGGGGCGTAATAAAGTTGGGAAACGGCAGCACGGCACAGGTATCATAGTGAGCCGTAAGCAGCACTTTGGCCCGCTCCGGATCTCCCACCACCACATTGCGGCAGCGAACCCCACAGGTCCGCCCTTCCTCCACACAGGGCGCATAGCCCGCCCGATGCAGTGTCTCTGTCAGCCAGCTGCAAAATCGTTCCTTCTCCTTGGCGCTTTTGCGCACTTGGTACTTTTCTAAGATGGTCTTTGCCATATCGGCCATGGTGCCATACTCCTTCTCAATTTCTCTGATCCCTGTCCCCGCAGTTCGATGATCTGATCTCTCAAAATCCCGGCATACTTCCCCTCAGGACACGTCCTGCGGGGACCCCCCATTTTCACTTTCTGTGCCGAAAGTGAATTTCGCCACAGACGAGGTTTTGCTGCGCAAAACGCTCGCACGCCGGACTTCTGGCGAATTCGAGTTTGTCGCAGGGAACCATAGGAAACATATTTTCTCTTATTCCTGCCCCCGCAGTTCAATAATCTGATCCCTCAAAATAGCGGCATACTCGAATTCCAGCATCTTGGATGCCGCCTGCATCTCTTTTTCAAGCCGTGCAATGGTGGCCTGCCGCTCCTTGTCTGTGAGTTTTTTCTTGCTCTTTTTCGATGCCTCCTCGGCGCTGTGGGAGATTTCCACCATCTCCCGCACACTCTTGCGAATGGTCTGGGGCACGATGCCTCGCTCCTTATTGTACGCATCCTGCTTCTGGCGGCGGCGCTCCGTCTCCTCCATAGCACGACGCATCGAAGGCGTCACCGTGTCGGCATAGAGGATCACAAGGCCGTCTGCATTCCTGGCTGCACGCCCAATCGTCTGGATCAGGCTCGTCTCACTGCGCAGGAATCCCTCCTTGTCGGCGTCCAAAATAGCCACCAAACTCACCTCCGGCAGGTCAAGACCCTCACGCAGCAGGTTGATGCCCACCAGCACGTCGAATTCGCCAAGGCGCAGATCACGGATAATCTCCATCCGCTCCAGCGCCGCCACATCACTGTGCATATAGCGTACCCGAATGCCAATACCGCGAAAATGATTGGTGAGGTCCTCCGCCATGCGCTTTGTCAAGGTGGTGACCAGCACACGCTCGTTTCTCTCCGTCCGCTCCCGGATCTCTGCCACCAGATCGTCGATCTGACCCAGCACAGGACGCACTTCTACCTTGGGGTCCAGCAGCCCTGTCGGACGGATCACCTGCTCCACTGTCTGGTCGGCGTGTGCTTTTTCATAGTCGCCGGGCGTGGCGGAAACGTAGATTGCCTGAGAGAATCGCTCCTCAAATTCATCGAATTTCAAGGGGCGGTTATCGTACGCACACGGCAGCCGAAAGCCATAATTCACCAAGCTTTCTTTTCTGGCCCGATCGCCGTTATACATGGCCCGCACCTGTGGGAGAGTCACATGGCTCTCGTCCACAAAGAGGACAAAATCGTCCGGGAAAAAATCCAGCAGCGTCATAGGTGCCGACCCTTCCGGACGCTGCGAAATGACACGGGAATAGTTCTCGATACCGGAGCAATAGCCCAGCTCCATCATCATCTCCATGTCGTATTCCGTCCGCTGACGGATACGCTGTGCCTCAATGAGTTGATTGTTTTGCTCAAAAAATTTGACCCGTTCTTCCAGCTCCCGCCGGATCTCTTTCATGGCCGTCTCCATCTTATCCCGAGGTGTGACATAGTGGCTGGCCGGATAAATCGCCACATGCTGCAACGTACAGTTGGCAATGCCCGTAACCGGCTGGAAATCCGTAATACGCTCAATTTCATCGCCGAAAAACTCCACTCGAATGGCGTGATCCTTATAGTAGGCAGGGTATAGCTCCACTGTATCACCCCGCACACGGAACATATTGCGGCCAAAAGCCACATCATTGCGCTCATAGCGGATTTCCACCAGCCGCCGCAGCAGCTCATCTCGATCCATAGTCATACCATTGCGCAGGGAGATCATCATCTTCGCAAAATCGTCCGGCTCACCCAAACCGTAGATACAGCTGACGGAGGCCACCACAATCACATCACGCCGCTCCAGCAAAGAGCATGTGGCACTCAAGCGCAAACGGTCAATCTCCTCGTTGGTCGAGGCATCCTTTTCAATGTAGGTATCGGTGTGGGGAATATAGGCCTCCGGCTGGTAGTAATCGTAGTAGGAAACGAAATATTCTACGGCATTATCGGGAAAGAACTCCCGGAACTCCTCACAAAGCTGCGCTGCCAGCGTCTTATTATGCGCTAACACCAGCGTCGGGCGCTGCACCTGCTCAATGACCTTGGCCATGGTGTAGGTTTTACCGCTGCCGGTCACGCCCAGCAGCACCTGCTCACGCAGTCCGTTTTCAATACCCTCCGCCAGTTTTTTGATGGCCTCTGGCTGATCACCGGAAGGTTGATAGGGAGATACAACTTTGAATGCAGGCATGGATAGTGCCTCCTTCCGTAATAAATCTCTTATAGCAGCAGCCCACTGGCCGCCATAGAGACAAAGTCTCCGTCTGCCACAATAATATGATCCACCAGACGAATTCCCATGGTCTGCAGCGCTTGGCCCACTTGCAGCGTCATGCTGCGGTCCTCCGCCGAAGGCAGGGCAATACCGCTGGGATGATTATGCCCCAAAAGTACGCTGCTTGCATCAGCGTGGAGGGCATTTTCCACAATTTCCCGCACGTTTAAGGTGACGGAATCCACCGTTCCCGTGGCAATTTGTCGGTAGGAGAGAATCTTGCCCTTGGCATCTAAACACACTTGATAGAGCACCTCCCGGCGCTGCTGACACAGCAGGCTCATAAAAAAGGTGCCCGAGCGCTCCACGGAGTTGAGGATGCGCTCTTTCGGTGTTTTTGCGGCGGCACGATGCATGACCGCCGGCACTAAGCGCAGCAGTGTCGCTGCGTTCTCGCCGATCCCGCTCACCTTTTGCAGCTCCTCCGGAGCGGCGTTCAAAACCCCATTCAAAGAGCCGAAGCGCTCTATCAACTGATGGGCCATCTCATTTGTGTCACGACGGGGAATGGCATAATAAAGCAGCAGTTCCAGCACTTCATGATCGGCAAAGCTCGCCAGACCGTTCTTTTGAAACTGTTCCTTTTTCCGCTGTCTGTGACCCTCGTGCATACTCATGACTACTCCTCTCTCTGCCTTTTCACATGGAAAACAGTTTATAACGCCAAGTTTATTTTGTATAGTAGTATACCACAAGCCTCACCACTCCACAAGCATGACACCATGCAAAAAAACTTCCTTTCAGGGTTGACATACAGCGCCTTTTGGACTAAAGTTAAAGCAAGAGTTATACTCCGGTAGGTAAGGCTACCGCGGGGATAAGGACTGCTGCCGCGAAGTGGTGGAGACACCACAAGATGGTTTGAACAGGCGATATCGAATCCAAGGTATCATCTAATGCAGTTTCACCGCCCCGCGATGCTAAAGCTTGTGACGGGGAGCCGCCCTTGGTTGGCTGTATTTTCTTCTCCACGTTGCGCACTCCTGCCGGAGCTGCCAGACGTGGATTTTTTCATTTCTTTGAAGGGAGGCATCGGCGTATGTTCGATCACGACGAGGATCTGGAGCGCTTTGTAGAAAAAATTGAGGAGATGATCCGCAATAAACAATACGCACAGCTGCGTGACTTATTTCTTCCTCTGGAACCTGCCGACATTGCTGAGGCCTTGGAAGAGGCCGGTGAGGGGTATATGCCTCTTTTGTACCGTCTGCTCCCCAAAGAAAAGGCGGCAGAGGTATTCGTGGAACTGGAAAGTGACAGTCAGGAGATGCTCATCAATGGTTTCTCCAACAACGAACTGAAAGAAGTGCTGGACGAGCTGTATCTGGATGATGCCGTGGATATCGTAGAGGAGATGCCCGCCAGCGTGGTCATCCGCATTCTGGATCGGGCTACGCCGGAGATGCGCAAGTCCATCAACGAGATTTTAAAGTATCCGGAGGACTCCGCAGGCTCTATTATGAATATGGAGTTCTTGTCTTTGAAAAAAGACATGACCGTGGGGGATGCTTTTAAGCGCATTCGCCGAATCGGGGGCGATATGGAGACCATCAACATCCTGTATGTGACTGACTCGCGGCGTAAACTGCTGGGTGTTCTCTCTGTCCGGGACCTGCTGCTGGCCGATGAGGACGATCTCATCGAGGAGATCATGGATTCCAATCTGGTATGGGCCAGAACTATGGACGATAAAGAAGATGTGGCACAAGCCCTGAACAAGTACGGTTTTCTGGCCCTTCCTATTGTGGACCTAGAAAATCGTCTCGTAGGCATTGTCACCGTGGATGACGCTATGGATGTCATTGAGGAAGCCACTACGGAAGACTTCGAAAAAATGGCCGCTATGCTGCCCTCGGATAAGCCCTATCTGCGCACCAGCGTCATCTCCACATGGAAGGCGCGTCTTCCGTGGCTGATGATTCTCATGCTCTCGGCCACCTTCACCGGCATGATCCTCAACCACTACGAAAACGCACTGGCCGCCTGTCTCATTCTCAACGCCTATATTCCCATGCTCTCCGGCACCGGAGGAAACTCCGGCACACAGGCCAGCGTGGCGGTGATCCGCGCTCTGAGTCTGGACGAGGTAGACTTTTCCGATCTGCTGGCCGTTCTCTGGAAGGAGCTGCAGGTATCCGTGCTGTGCGGTGCGTGTCTGGCCAGCGCCAATTTTGCAAAAATGCAGCTCGTTGATCGGCTGCTGTTGGGGAACTCTGCCGTAACTCTTCCTGTATGTCTTGTGGTCTGCCTGACCATCTTTTTCGTGGTAGTCTTTGCCAAATGTGTGGGCTGCAGCCTGCCGCTTCTGGCCGAAAAAATCGGCCTTGACCCCGCCGTCATGGCCAGCCCTTTTATCTCCACCATTGTGGATGCTACCAGTCTGCTCATCTATTTTCAGCTGGCTTCTGCGCTGCTTGGGATATAACACCTTTTTAAAAAAAGCGTCGTCCTCTGGACGGCGTTTTTTTGCATATTGCAGGGCAGCACGGGCAAACTATTCTCAGGCGCTTACGCCATTATCTTTTGTAGGAGGGTTTTACTATGTCCAAGAACTGTACCAACGACGGCTGCGCATGCACCCCCAACTCCGCCATTCACTGCAGCGTGACCAGCTGCGCCCACCACTGCCAGGATACGGCTATGTGTGGTCTGAACATTATTCAGGTAGGCACGAAGAATCAGACGTCTTCCACCAACCAGTGCATCGACTGTCAAAACTTCCAGGAAATCTAACCTCCCGCCATCTGGACCATCCGGCATTGCGCCGGGTGGCTACATAAAAAGTGGAGGTGGTTCCTATGACGCGGCCCTGGAAGCTGCGCTGGAGTGGTGCAGCAGCCGGCCTTTTGAACGGAGTTTTTGGGGGCGGAGGCGGTGCCATCCTCCTTCCCCTGCTCCAAAAATGCAATGTACAGGGGCGCAGTGCCTTTGCGACCAGCCTTGCGGTGATACTTCCTCTCAGCGCTCTAAGCGCCCTCATTTACTGGCAGAGAATAGATCTCTCCCTGTGGACAGCACTTCCCTATCTTTTGGGTGGGTTGGCAGGCGGACTTGTGGGAGGCCTGCTGATGGGCCGCATCAGCGTTCTTTGGCTGCGCCGTCTCTTTGCCCTGCTCCTTCTCTACGGCGGTGTGAGGTATCTTCTATGACAGAGTTTTTTATAGCCCTGCTGGCAGGCTTTGGAGCCGGAGTGCTCTCTGCTTGGGGTGTAGGCGGCGGCACGCTCCTCTTACTGGTGATGACCCTCTTTCTTCATGTAGAGCAGCAAACGGCACAGGCCATCAATCTGCTCTTTTTCCTGCCTGCCGCCGGGGCAGGATTACTGCTCCATCGCAAAAACGGCCTCATAGACAAAACAGTTGTCCACCATGCCCTGCCCTTCGGTCTTGCGGCGGCGGCGCTGGGTGCCTGGATTTCCACCGCCATCTCCCCGGAACTTTTACGCAAGCCCTTCGCTCTTTTGCTGCTTTTCACCGGTCTTTCCGTCCTTTGGCAGACATTTAAGAAAAAAAAGTGAGTGTTCCGCAAGGGAACACTCACTTTTTTATGATTCCATTTCCCGGTCAGAGTAAAGCATTACATCCGTTTCGAGGATCTGGCCATCACGCCAGATGGTCAGATGCAGCGTATCGTGCACCTGATGCGTTCTACGGATCATGAGGAGATCGTCTACCGTGTGGAGTTCCTGCCCGTCGGCAGCCAACAGCAGATCCCCGGTATGGATGCCTGCCTCTTCCGCGCCGCTGCCCTTACTCACTGAATGAACGGCCACGCCTGTGCCGCCCTCTTCCATCTCCACCGTCACCACAGTAACCCCAATCACGGGAACACCGCGATAGTGCCCCAATGCAATGAGATCGTTGACTGCAAAGGTCAGATCACTGATGGGAAGTGCAAAGCCCAGCCCTTCCACCGTACTCTCATGATCCAGATCCGTATTGCTCATCTTCATGGTGTTGATACCGATGACCTGCCCATAAGCATTGATCAGCGGCCCGCCGGAGTTGCCGGAATTCAGCGCCGCCGTGGTCTGCAGCATCTGCATGGACACGCCCTCCATATCCACAGTGCGTCCCACCGCCGAGAGCATACCGTCGGTCATCGTCCCTCGCAGTTCCAAACCCAAGGGATTCCCGATCGCATACACGGTATCCCCCACCATGGCCTGGCCGGAATCGCCAAAGACCGCAGGGGGAATGTCCACATCATCCACTGTTTTCAAAACCGCCAAATCCTGCTGCTCATCAAAACCCACCAAATGCACTTCATAAGTCACACCGGTATCCATGGCGATCCATGCAGACTTTGCCCCGGAGATCACATGGGCATTGGTAAGGATATATCCATCGGCAGTCATAATGATGCCGGTTCCCACCGAAGCACCGCTTTCCTCTTCCGCCACCACCGTCACCACCGATGGATTTACACGGCGATAGATCTCCTGCGGCGAGAGCTCCGGCCCATGCTCTTGGGTGATGTGCAGCTTCACATCAGGGTCGCCTTTCACCACAGGGATAGCACTATCCACATCTCCCACATGCACAATACTGCTGGGATTTTCATCGTCTCCGGTCACACCCCTGTCATGGGGTTTCCCCATGCTGCAGAGTGCCCCCACCACCACTACAACCAGCAGTACACCCAGACAGCTCAAAAAAATCCACAGGCCACGGCGTCTTTTTTTCGGGGCCGGATAGCTGCTGTGCGGGACATAAGGAACACACGCCTTTTGGGGCAGAGGTTTTTTCTGCACGTAATAGCTGACCACCTCCGGCCCCTCTTTCTCCACGGGGGTATACCAGGAAACCACCTCCTGGGGCGTATCTGCCGACGGCTGCATGATCTTCTCTTTTTCCGTATCCTGTTCAGACGTGAATAGATCTCTCTTTTCTTCAAACATAGTCATCCTCTTATGTGGTTGGTTTAGCGTAATGTGCCATCTGCACCGTAAAGCTGAATGAGGTGATGCCGTTTTCACTGGTCACCGTGATGTGCTCTTTATGTTGTGTCAAAATAGTCTTGACCACATAAAGCCCCAGGCCATAGCCATCCTTATCCACACTGCGTGACTTGTCTGACTTATGGAACCGCTCAAAAAGAAGGGGGATCTCCTCAGGCGGAATGGTATGTCCTTCATTGCGCACCGTCACCACCGCCTTTTCCCCATTCACCGACAATCCCAGATAGAGTGCTGACTTGGGGGAGGCAAACTTCGTGGCATTTTCCAAGAGATTGTAGACCACCTGCGTAATGAGATCATTATCGCCCTTCACCATGACGGAGTCGTCGGGAATCTCTGCCTCTACATCCAGACCGCGCTGCAAAATCTGCTGCTCCATGCTCAAAAGAGCCAAGCGCATACTCTCGCACAGATCAAATTCCTCACGCTTCACCTCTTGGGACTGAATCTGGGAGATATCCAGCATCCGGCGTACCAGCCGGCTTAACCGCCGGCTCTCATCGGAGATGATCTGTAAATACTGCTTTTCTTTGTTGGGCGGAATGGTTCCGTCCAAAATACCGTCGGTATAGCCTGCGATAGTAGTCATAGGCGTTTTCAGCTCGTGGGACACATTCGCAATAAAATCACGGCGCTGCCGCTCCGTCTCTGCCAGTGAATCGGCCATGGCATTAAAGGAGGTAGCCAACTCCTCAAACTCCTCGCTCATGCCCTCCGCCGGAATGCGTACATCAAACTCCCCCGCTCCATAAGCACGGGTCGCCCGCACCATTTCACGAATGGGGCGGATCTGACGCGCCGAGAGAAAGGAGGTCGCCATGAAAGAAATCATCAGGATAATCATGGAGGTCATAAAGAAAAGGCCAATAAAGGAACGCCACATGGCAGTCAGTTCTGAGGCGTCCATCACGGCCAGCACCATGCCCACCAGATACCCGCCGTTGTCCGTTACAGGCACTCCCACCACAAACTGGCGGCTGGCATAGACCCCCACCGTGCTGCGGCCCTCGTACTTGCCCTCTGTTGCTACGGCATTGACGATCTTCTCCGGCAGTGTGATCACACGTCCTACCAGATCCTCATCTGAAGTGAGGATCACGTGTCCCTGCTCATTGCAGATGAGAAAGTCCACATCCGACATCTGGGCCGCCACACCCGCCAAACTCCGCAGATCCTCCTTTTGTCCGGCGCTCTGGGCCTCGTTGCGCAGATACTCTCGGGAGAGATGTCCCACCAGATTGGCACGTTCCCGCATTTCGCTGCGGTTTTCGTTGACGGTATAGTTATAGCTAACGGCATAGAAGGCCACACCCAGCAGTGCCATTGTCAGCAGCACCAGTCCTGCCGTGAGCATAAACTGCTGCCAATAGAGACTCTGGGGTTTCCTCTTTTTCTTGCTTGTTTTCATCTTATTTCACTTCAAACTTATAGCCAACGCCCCACACAGTCTTCAGTTCCCACTGCTCGGAGACACCTTCCACTTTTTCACGCAGACGCTTGATATGAACATCCACTGTCCGGGAGTCGCCAAAATAGTCAAATCCCCATACTTCATCGAGCAGCTGATTGCGGGTATAGACACGATTGGGGGTCGAGGCCAGATGGTAAAGAAGCTCCAGTTCCTTAGGCGGTGTATCTACCTTTTTACCGTCCACCAATAGCTCATAGCTGTCCAGATTGATGACCAGCTTATCAAAGGTCAGCTTCTTTTTCGTGTCATCAGGGATCTCACTGCGCCGCAGCACCGCATTGATACGCGCCATGAGTTCCTTCATCTCAAAAGGCTTCACCAGGTAGTCATCGGCGCCCATTTCCAGACCTGTAATGCGGTCGTTGACCTCGCTCTTAGCCGTCAGCATGATGATCGGCGTCTGCGCCTTTTCACGGATGCGGGCGCACACCGCCCAGCCATCCATCACAGGCAGCATGATATCCAGCAATACCAGATCCGGCTGGCGCTCCTCAAATTCCTCCACAGCCTTGCCGCCGTCATAGGCAATACGAACCTCAAAGCCCTCTTTTTCCAGATACATACGGATTAAATCCGAAATGTTGCGGTCATCCTCCACAACCAAGATATTGCGTGCCATAAGCTGCCTCTCCCCTATCCTTTTCGTAGTTTCTCATATATTGCGTATTATAGTCTTTTCCCTGCTGTTTTCTCTGAACTTTTTGTAAATTCCCATGGTTTTAGCTTAATAAGTATACCATAGTTTACGGTGCTTGTACAGTATGCGGACGGTAACTGTCCAGCCGGACACCGGTATAGTACCACTGCAAGATCTCCTGCCACGTCTTACCCTGCCGCGCCATCTCATTGGCTCCATACTGGCTCATACCCACACCGTGGCCGTAGCCGGTAACGCGAAAGGTTACCTTTTCTCCGTCAGTTTCCACGGTAAAACTGGCAGAGCGCAAGCCGAAGAGGCTGCGCACTTCCGTTCCCTCCACGCTGACGCCTCCAATACTGATCGTCTCCACCCGTCCTGAATTGTTGTGTGTCGGCGCTCCGATCCACGATGCCGGATTCTCAGGGAATACGGCCTCGGGATGGGCGGCAAGGAAGGTAGACTGAAATTCCGCCAGAGGGATCTCCTTCACACTGTAGTAATTAGGAACATTACTTTCCCCCTCCGGGCTTGCCACACTTGCCAGATACGGCAGGTCAGAAACCCAGACATCCCCGGAATTAGCGGTGATGCCATCGGAGGAGGAGTGGAATGCGGCCAGAATAGGCTGATCCTCATAGAGCATCACCTGCCCGTCCGTATCGTGTACCGCCTCCTGAATCCGGGCCTCGTATTCCGCCGCCTTTTCTCCCCAGCGCTCCGCCGCCTGCTCCGCCGGTGTATAAGCATTACAGCAGGCGGGCGACATACACACATCGGCATTCGGATGGCTCTCCTTCCCGCCGGTTTCTATTTTATAGTAGATATAGGTGCGCTCTGCCACCGCCTGCGCCTTGAGCGCTTCCATCTCAAAGGTAGCCGGCATCTCCCCCCGCACGACACCGGGCAGATACTCCGCCACCGTCATCTCCTGCGTCTTTTCTCCATCCCAGACGCGCAGTACCACATTGGCATCGGCTGACACCGCCTGCTCCCCCGCCTTCTCTGTGGATGGCACGGTCGGCTCCTCCACCGTAGCTGTCAGCCACGGCAGGCCAAATAACAAAAGCAGCATTGCAAGGCTTGCGGCAATACAAGTGCGCATATCATCCTCCCCTTTCAGCTTATTCTATGCACACCTTGTCCCCAAAAGTCCCGAAAAAGATGAAAAGCAGAGAGCCATGGCTCTCTGCTTTTCAATGGTAGGAAGATTAATGAAAAAAGTTTGTTTCTTGCAAGTATTATACTAACAATAGGTTGTTACAAAAGTTCGAGGATAAATATTACAAATGTATTAAATAATCTCTAAGACAGTGTAACATGCACTTCACTCCTCTTTCATGGAACCTTCTTCTTTCGCAATGCACGGAAAAAATCCGTCAGTACGGTACGACACTCGCTCTCCAGAATGCCGCCTATCAGCGCCGGGTGGTGGGGAAAATCCTCCATAAAGAGGTTGATGACGCCGCCGCAGGCCCCCATCTCCCGATCCCGCGCCCCATAGTAGACACGAGGAATACGGGCATTGATGATAGCTCCGGCACACATAGGGCACGGCTCCAGCGTCACATAGAGGCTGCATTCATCAAGACGCCAAGAACCCAACACCTGATTGGCCTCGGCCATAGCCTCCATCTCCGCATGGGAAAATACGGCATTTTTCTCCTCTCTGCGGTTGCGGCCCCGGCCGATTACCTCACCGTGATACACAATAACACAGCCCACCGGCACCTCGCCGTGGGCTGCCGCCTCTGCCGCCAGCATCAATGCCTGATGCATATATTCTTCATGCTCCATAAAAACACCGCCTATTCAGAAATTTTCTTCTCCTTTAGGATTAAACTCTGGCATAATTGCCCAAACTAATCGTAAACATATGGTAATAGGAGGGACACACCATGGGTAAGCATCCGTTCGATCCCGATCTTGCACGGGATGCAGAGCTGCGCCGCGAGCTGGGTGAAACCACGCAGGCGCTTCACAGTGCCTACGAAAAATTCAACTACGTCAGTGAGCCGGAGATGGTGGATGCCTGCATCTACGAGATCAGCGCTCTGAAATCTCGCTACAGCTATCTTTTGCGCTGCATCAAAGGGAACGCCGCGTCTGCACAGCAGCAGGCAGCTGCCTCGGCGGAAACTCCCTGTACGGCGGCAGCCGCTATGAAAGGAGGCGAGCTATGTCAGTTGTAGAAAAAGTCGCCCTTGGGCTGGTCATCGCCTTTTTGGCGATGGCCGCTGTGCGTCTATTGTCCGGCCCCTTGAAAACCGCCTTACGAGTGGTGGGCAACACGGTCTTAGGCCTTTTTGCCCTGTGGCTTCTCAACCTCACCTCCGGCCTCACCGGCCTCCATCTGGGCTTCAACCTTTTCAACGCGCTCACCGTGGGCGTTCTGGGACTGCCCGGTTTGGGGCTGCTGGTGCTTTTACAGTGGGTTCTTACATAGCACTTACACGCCGCCTAAGATCTCCCGGCAATATCGCTCCGGGTCAAAAGGATCCAGGGCGGCGTCCTTTCGCAGATACAAAGGATGGTGGGGATGCCCCTTCTTAGAAATAGGCCCGGCGGTGAACCACAAGGCGTGGAACTCCCGGCTCAGTCGGATCTGATCCATGAGGCAGTCCCGGAGATAGGGCCGCTTTTCAATGATTGCTCCCCACGCCGCCCATACGCACGGCTCCGGGTTCAGCGAAAGAAGGTAGCGCAGTGCCGCCAGATTCTCCTGATGGAGATGGAGGTTGCACGCTTTTTCCATGGCATTGGGGTCGGTAGCCCGCTGGGCGTACACATTGAACATCAAAAAGCTGTCAAATCCGTTGCCAAGGGCAATCCGTTCCACGGACTTGAGGGTATTATCCAGTGCATCGGGCGCCGCGGTGGAGGGATTGATTCCCATGCAGATAAGGGGCTTTTTCCCTCGGGTACCCAAGATATACCGATACTCACCATAGGCATGGGGGACATAGAGCCAACGCTGCACGTCATAATCTGTCTGGGGCGTCAGCGCCTCTTGCAGCGCCTGCTCAAAAGGGACAAGCTGCAGCGCAGCCGTATCACTGTCGGGTATATGGGCCATGGTTTCTTACCTCACAATCAAAAGTTTCACAATGTACACTTAGCGCTCTTCTGTGTCCAAGTCCCAGCCGTAGAGCGGATAACGCTGGATGGCGCCGAAAATTTTCTTTTTCAGGTGGGGATAACGCTCCTCCAGCTCCACCAACAGTTCCTTAATTTCCTGCCGGCGGCTGGCCCCGTCTGCCGGACAGGTGTTGGCAGTCACCGGCAGATGCAGCCGCTTGGCCACCCGCCGCAGTTCATCCTCCTGACAGTAGAGGAGCGGCCGGATCTGCGTCACCTGCGTTCGGTCAAGGTAGGTCACCGGCTGAAAGCAGCCAATGCGCCCTTCAAAGAGGAGATTCATCAGCATCGTCTCCACCGCATCATCGTAGTGGTGGCCCAAGGCAATCTTGTGAATGCCCCGCTCCACCAGCGCCGTATTCAGACTTCCCCGACGCATCTTGGCGCACAGGGCGCAGGGGTTCTTCTCCTTCCGCTCTTCAAAGACGATCTGATAGACCGGCACCTGAATACGGGTATAGGGTACATCCAACGAGGCGCAGTAGTCTGCCACCTCAGAAAAATCCATCCCCGGCATCCCCATCTCCAGCGTGATGGCCTCCAGTTGGAAGGGCACCGGATAGAAACGGCGCAGCTGTGCCAATGCCGTCAGACATAGGAGACTATCCTTGCCGCCGGACACGCCCACGGCAATGGTCTCCCCCGCTTCAATCATATGATAATCCTCCACACAGCGCCGTGTGAGGCCTAAAATGTGCTGCATTGTCAGTCCTCCGCATTCAAATTTTATATTTGCGTTTCCAGAAAACAAGAGATAATCAGAGAATAAAAGAGAAAACAGCAGATGTTTCTATTCTAAATGAAATTGCTGTTGACATTCTCACTTACCTATGTTATAAATATGCTTGCGCCGTTTGCGCAGGCTCTGTGTCGATTTTAGCAAGAGCCGCAGAAAAAGTAAAGCAATACATTATATAAACTGGAGGAATACACCATGTCCACTTATATGGAAAAGAAGGGCGCCGTCGTCCGCAAGTGGTACGTCGTTGATGCCGCCGGCAAGCCCCTGGGCAAGACCGCTGTCATCGTCGCCGACCTGCTGCGCGGTAAGGGCAAAGTTACCTATACCCCCCACGCCGACTGCGGTGACAACGTCATCGTCATCAACGCTGCCAAGGCAGTGCTGACCGGCAACAAGATGGAGGACAAGTACTATCGCACCCACTCCGGCTGGGTTGGCGGCCTGAAGGAAACCAAGTACCGCATCCTGATGCAGGAGAAGCCCGAGCTGGCGATGCGCGTTGCTGTCAAGGGTATGCTGCCCCGCAACACCGTGTCCAAGGACTCCCTGAAGCGCCTGCACGTCTATGCCGGTGACACCCATGAGCATCAGGCCCAGAAGCCCGAGCTGGTTAAGTAAGGAGGAAACGAAACATGTATCAGTCTAAGAATCCCTATATGTACGGCACCGGCCGTAGAAAGTCCTCCGTTGCCCGTGTGCACCTGTTCCCCAACGGCACCGGCAAGATCACCATCAACGGCCGTGATATCGACGATTACTTTGGTCTGGAGACCTTGAAGATGGTCGTTCGTCAGCCTCTGAACGCTACCGATACTCTGGGCAAGGTAGACATTGTTGCTACCGTCGAGGGCGGCGGTGTGTCCGGTCAGGCCGGCGCTCTGCGTCACGGCATTTCCCGTGCTCTGCTGCTGGTCAACCCCGAGTACCGTGCCATCCTGAAGAAGGCCGGTTTCCTGACCCGCGATCCTCGTATGAAGGAGCGTAAGAAGTACGGCCTCAAGGCTGCACGTCGCGCACCTCAGTTCTCCAAGAGATAACTGGTTTTTTCCAAACAGCACTCACTTCGGTGGGTGCTGTTTTTTTCCTATGCGCCCAGCGGCCTTTTGCCATTCCCGCGCGGCTGCCGCACAAGCGGCGAGCGAGTGGGGGTCATTCTGTCTGCGAAGCGCCGCTCCCAGCAGCTGCCTTGCTTGTCGCACTCCCCCAGTTCTCCAAGCGATCATTTTTCACTATTTGAAGAACATGGAAAAGCCCTTGAAAACTCTGGGTTTTCAAGGGCTTTTCTTGATCTGCACGCTCTGTGCATTTGTGTTAATTTCTATGGATAGGCCACACGCAGAACACAGGCAGGACACTGCAAGATAGAACTGGTTCAGGATCTCGATTCCAGCAACAAATGGAGCACTACAAAGTAAAAGGACTTGCCGCCTGCTTAAAACAGGCGCAAGTCCTTTCCGTCGTTTGAACAATTTTTATTAAATAGATTGTCTCCCCTTTTGGAGGCGCTTCGCAAGCTTACTCGCCGCATTAATTTTGCATACATCCCCCAGAGGACGGCTTTGCTATTTTAACCAGCCAAAATCTCGAACTTCAACACACCCTCGGCCGAACCCACACGCTCCACCATCTCGTCCAGACCCTCCACCATCTCGCTGGTCTCGGCGGAAATGGTCACGCCGGCGCAGCCATTGGTGGGAATGGTTTGGTTGATGGTCAGTATATTTGCGCCAGAGTTGGCAAAAATAGATAGGTAGTGGCTCAGCACACCCGGATTATCCTTCAAAAGGGCGTAGAATGTGATAATATGGCCCGCCTTCATATCCTGAAACGGCTGCACCGCATCTTTATACTTATAAAAGGCACTGCGGCTGATGCCGGTGAGGCGGGCAGCCTCCCCTACCGTAGTGGCCTCTCCCACCTGCAGCATCCGTTTGGCCTCCGCCACCTTCACAAAAATGTCCGGCAGCGCATCCGCCGCCACAATATAGTATTTTCGTTTATTCATGGTCGATCTCCCTCATTTCCCAAGGTCGTCCATCCTTGCGGTACATTTGTATTTATATTATCGTACCATGTCCCGCTGGAAAATACAACTGTTTTTTAGAGGAGGCTTCACCGATTGCAACGGGAAAAAGTTTTTCTGCTGCGCGCAGCCACCGCAACCGTGGCCGCCACCGCCGCATATCTCACAGTACGATACGTACTGGTATGGCTGCTGCCCTTTATCATTGCGTTTGTCATTTCCGCACTTTTCAACCCCATCGTAGAACTCTGCCGGAGAAAGATGCACTGGAAGCGCAGCTTCACCTCTGTGGTGCTGACACTGGCACTTTTAGGTCTTGTGGTGACGGTAGGACGGGCATTGGTCGTACAGCTTCTGCAGCAGGCCTATCAGTTAGCCACAGAACTGCCGGAACATCTGACGCATCTGCCATCTCTTCTGGAGTCACTGCAACAGCGGCTGGAATCCTTCTGTGCCGCCTGTCCTGATCCGGTGAGCCGCTGGGCAGAACAGCTGCTGCAATCCCTTTCCTCACAGCTCTTTACGCTCTCCTCCAAGCTCTCCTCCCAGCTTCTGACCCTCCTTACCGGTCTTTTTGCACAGCTTCCGCAGGTCATGCTTTTTTGTGCCACCACAGTGCTGGCTGTCCTGTTTACCCTCGGCTCCTATCCCGCCATATTGACCTTTTTTCATCGTCAGCTATCTGCCAAGGCATTCACCTTCGTATGCGGCATCAAAAAAAGCATTCTTGTCACATTAGGGCAGTGGCTGCGGGCTCAACTTATTTTGATTGCCATTACTTTTTTCCAATTACTGCTGGGTCTGTTTCTCTTAGGGGAGCGCTACGCTCTGCTGCTGGCAGCGGTCATCTCCCTCATCGACGCATTGCCGGTATTCGGTGTGGGTACCGTATTGCTGCCGTGGGCTGTTTTTTGTCTTCTGACACAGCGGGTTCCACGGGCACTGGCGATTCTTGCCCTCTATGTTCTCATTTGGCTGGTGCGCAACTTCTTAGAGCCAAAGTTGATGGCCCAGCAGGCAGGACTTCCCCCATTGGCAGCTCTGATTGCCATGTACGTGGGCTTTTGTACTCTTGGCATAGGCGGTATGATCTTCGCTCCCATACTGCTTCTTCTGGCAAAACAGCTTCATGATACCGGCTACTTGCATTTATGGAAATAGGCGAAAGCACAGCATTCTCATCCGCTTTCTTCTTCCCTGCGCCGGATATGCTCTTTTGCCCACAGGAGGAGCGCTGTCCGGTCATTATCCAATGTACCGTCTACCACCGCACTCAAAAGGTCTTGGAGCATTTTTCCCACAGCCGTTCCTTGCAGCCCTAACTGCATAAGATCCCTGCCGTTCACCGCCAACTGGCGCAGTTGAAAGCACTGCTCCTTGGCAAGCAGCGATCCCATGATTTCCTCCAACTCCGTGATCTCCTGCTGCCGCTGACGGAATTTCATGTGCTGTGCCAGATTGTCGGCCCTCTTCACTGCCAAAAGCTGCCGCAGTCTTTCCTCTCCCATGACACGCAGCGCCCGTGCCACGCTCTTATCTGTGGGCTGAATCTGCCGATCATGCCATAATACCAGCTGCTCAATTCGCTCTGCCGAGCGCCGATCAAACCGCAGTCTGTGTAAAATATCTCGTGCTGCCGCCGCACTGCGCTGGGGATGGCCGTAGAAATGTCCGTTGCCCTGTGCATCTTTTGTAAATACAGCAGGCTTTGCAATATCATGCAGCAGCATCGTCCAGCGTAAAATAGGATCACAGGACACGGCATCTACCGCCCGCGCCGTATGCTCCCACACATCGTAACAGTGGTAGCGGCTGCACTGGTCAAACCCCACACAGGGCAAAATCTCCGGCATAAAGATGCCAAACACCTCCGGCCAAGTCAGAAGAATGTCCCCTGCGTTTTGTCCGCACAGGAGCTTCGTCATCTCCACCCGGATGCGCTCGGCCGCAATTCTTTTTAGTCCCTCCCTGCTCTCTTGCAGCGCATGCCCAGTGGCTTTCTCTATGGAAAACCCCAGCGTAGCGGCAAACCGGAGTGCCCGCAAAATACGAAGTGCGTCCTCCTCAAACCGCTGCTTCGGCTCACCCACACAGCGGATGATGCCTTGTCTCAGATCCGCCTGCCCTCCAAATAGATCGGTGAGCTGTCCTTCCACATTCATGGCCATGGCATTTACTGTAAAGTCACGGCGCTTCAAGTCCTCTTTCAACTGTTGGGCAAAGCAGACAACACTGGGATGTCGTCCATCTTCATACCGCCCCTCTGTACGGAAGGTGGTCACCTCAAAGGATTTTCCGTCCTGCCGCACCGTCACAGTGCCGTGGCGCAAACCTGTGGGCGTGCAAAAACCATCAAAGAGGGCCGCCACCTGTTCGGGGCGGGCTGCGGTGGTGATATCATAGTCCTCCGGTGTCTTTCCCAGCAGCAGATCCCGCACGCAGCCGCCCACGGCATACGCCTCATAGCCTGCCGCCTCCAAGCGCCGCAGTACCACCTTAACCTCTGTTGGAAACATGACCCTACCTCCTTCCCACGCCCCCTACCTATGCGGCAGGAAAGCCAGTTGCGCTTCTTATTTTTTCGTATTATAATATAGGTTATGCCAAAATGCAATGTCGGCGCCCTTGAGCGCCTTTCAGGAGGAAATATAGAATGATGCATCCGAAAAAGGATATTCATGATTTCATGCACCCCGGCGTCCGCGTCCACCTTTCCGGGATTGGCGGTGTTTCCATGTGCCCTTTGGCCGAAGTTCTGCAGGGTATGGGCCTTGCGGTCCAAGGCTCTGATATGAACGAAAGCCCTTCCGTAGAGCATCTGCGCTCTCTGGGCATCCATGTGGACATCGGACACAATGCCGAGAACCTGCGTCAGTGCGATCTGGTGATCCGCACCGCCGCTATCCACGATGATAACCCTGAAATTGCCGGAGCCATCACCCGTGGTATCCCCGTTTATGAGCGGGCGCAGGCATGGGGTGCTATTATGCGTCAGTATCAAAATGCCCTGTGCATCTCCGGAACCCACGGAAAAACCACCACCACGTCTATGGCTACCCATATCTTTATGGCGGCACAAACCGATCCCACGGTAATGATCGGCGGTACACTGCCCCTGCTGCACTCCGGTTATCGGGTAGGAGAGGGGAAAACCATTATTTTGGAGTCCTGTGAGTACTGCAACTCCTTCCTCAGCTTCTTCCCCACGGTGGCGGTCATCCTTAACATTGAAGCCGACCATCTGGATTTCTTCAAGGATCTGGAGGATGTAGAGCACTCTTTCCGTGCTTTTGCAGATCTCGTACCCCCAGAGGGCTTTGTGGTAGTGAACGCCGATGACCAAAACACCATGGATGCTGTTAGCGGCATCCGCCACCCGCTCTTCACCTTCGGTTTAAATAAGGAGGCCGATTGCACGGCGGCAAACATCGCCTACCACAACGGCTATCCCAGCTTTGATATTGTCATCCACTCCCAGCTTTACGCCCATGTGGACTTACAGGTAGCAGGCAAGCACAACATTCTCAATGCGTTGGCCGCTGCCGCCGCTTCTTATGTGCTCGGCATCAAGGGGGAGGCTGTCCGTAACGGCCTTGGCCAATTCCACGGTGCAGGCCGCCGCTTTGAGCACAAGGGTACTTTCCACGGTGCGGAGGTCTATGACGACTACGCCCACCATCCCGGGGAGCTCCATGCCCTGCTGACTACCGCCAAGGCACTTCCTTATCAGCGCATTATCTGTGCCTTCCAGCCCCACACCTACACCCGCACCAAAGCTCTCTTCCACGAGTTCGTGGAAGAACTGCGTCTGCCGGATGTGACCATTCTGGCGGAGATCTTTGCTGCCCGTGAGAAAAATGACATTGGAATCTCCTCGCAGGATCTTGTCAAGGAAATTCCCGGCGCCGTGTACTGCTCCACACTACAGGAGGTTACCGACAAGCTGGAGGAAATTGCACAGCCCGGCGACCTGATCCTTACCGTGGGTGCCGGCGACATCTATCGTGCCGGCGAAGACCTCATTGCGCGAGGGTAAATCCATGTACATTTCTTCCGTCTCTTTGGGCGCACCGCAGGAGGTGCGGCCTGCTATAGAGCAGCGGGTCTACGAGCTGCTCAATGAACTGCACATTCCCTTTGACCGGGTGGATCACGATCCGGCGGACACCATGGAGGACTGCAAGGCCATCTCCCGGGTACTGGGTGTGGATATCTGCAAAAATTTGGTGCTCACGCCCCGGAATCGCAGCACTTTCTATCTTTTGTGCCTGCCCGGCGATAAGCACTTTGCCACCAAGGACTTTTCCCGCCAGATTGGGTCTTCCCGTCTCAGCTTTGCCTCTGCCGAGGATATGGAGTCCCTGCTGGGCGTCCATCCCGGCTCCGCCTCGATTCTGGGATTGATGAATGACCCTGAGCATCGCGTAACGCTGGCGTTGGATCGTCAGGTGATGGAGTGCGAGTATTTCGGCTGTCATCCCTGCCGCAACACATCCTCATTGCGGTTGAAAACCACGGATGTGCTGGATATTTTTCTCAAGTATACGAACCACGAGCCCATCCTTGTGGATCTCTGAGAGGTGTTTCCCCGTGCCATTTGCGGGCGCGGGGAATTTCTTTATAAAATTTTTGTGAAAAAAGAGGAAATTGGATTCTTTTCTCGTATATACATATACAGAGTCTCGTATAGAACACAGTCCTTGGGGCAAAACTTTCACCGAAAGGAGGCACCACATGGCATTTCCCCAGAGTTTTTTGGACGAGCTCATCGCCCGCAGTGATATTGTGGATATTGTCAGCAGCTACGTTTCACTGACCCGAAAGGGTGCCAACCTCTTCGGTTTGTGCCCGTTCCACAACGAAAAGACCCCCTCATTCTCCGTCTCTCCCGACAAGCAGATTTACCACTGCTTCGGCTGCAAGAAAGGCGGGGGTGTCATTAACTTTATGATGGAGATTGAAAATCTCAGCTATCCCGACGCGGTTCGTTTTCTGGCCCAGCGGGCCAATCTTCCAGTGCCGGAGGATGACCGGGACGGCACGGAAAAACTGCGCCAGCGGATGCTGGCTCTCAACAAGGATGCCGCCCGATACTATCATCAAGTGCTGCAATCTCCGGAGGGTGCCGGTGTGCAGGCTTATCTGAATCGCCGTGAAATCCGGCGGGGCACAGCCACCCGCTTCGGCATGGGTGCCGCCCCGGATTCCTGGGACTCCCTGCTGCGGGCCATGACCCAAAAGGGCTACAGTAAGGCAGAGCTCATCAGCGCAGGTCTGGTGGTAAAAAACAGAAACGGCGGCCTCTATGACAAATTCCGCAATCGGCTCATGCTGCCCGTCATTGATGTACGCGGTGACGTGGTGGGCTTTGGCAGCCGTGTATTGGACAAGTCCGAGCCGAAGTACATGAACACCACCGAGACGCTCACCTACAGTAAGCGCCGTGTTTTGTACGGTCTGAACTTGGCCAAAAAGACAAAACGCCCCAACATCATCCTCTGCGAGGGGAATCTGGATGTGGTGACACTGCATCAAGCGGGTTTTGACAACGCGGTCGCCTCTATGGGTACGGCACTGACTACGGAACAGATCCGGCTTTTGAGCCGCTACACGAAGGAATTAATCCTCTGCTACGACAACGACACCGCAGGCCAGCTGGCAACCCAGCGGGCGTTGGAGCTTTTGAACAACACGGATTTCTCCGTAAAGGTTCTGCGCCTCCCCCGCCGTATGGTGGATGGGGAAGCCGTCAAGCAGGATGCCGATGATTTTATCAAATTTCAAGGTCGGGATGCCTTCGAGAACCTGCTCTCCGGCAGTGAAAATGGCATTGAGTTCCGTATGGCGCAGGTAGCGGGCAAATATGATCTCACCGATGATCCACAGCGCATCGCCTATGCCGCCGAGATCAGCACGGTGCTGGCTCGCCTTGAAAATGCGGTGGAGCGGGAGATATACACCGTCCGCGCCGCTGAAACTGCCAAACTGACCGTAGAGGCCATGCGTTTGGAGGTGCAGCGTGCCTTTAAGCGCCGCATGAGCAAAGAGCGGAAGATGACGGAGCGGCGGGAGCTGAATCCGGCCGCCAGCGCCCAGCCTGCGCAGCGCAGCATCCATTATGAGAACCTGCGCTCCGCCATGGCAGAGGAGGGTGTTTTACGGCTCTTACTGCGGGACGAGGATATTTTCCCTCAAGAATCGCCGCTGCAGCCGGAGGATTTTTCCTCCCCACTGTTAGGAAAGATTTACGGGGAACTATGGCAGCGCCGACAGGCCGGTCACGCTGGGAACATCGCCTTTTTAAGCGGTGTATTGACCGCTGAGGAAATGAGCCATCTAACCACACTTCTGCAAAAGCCGGAGTCCGTGTCCGGTGCCGAACAGGCCCTGCACGACTACATACGTGTGATGAAAGACGAAAAGAGAAAACGAGACGGTGCAGCCAGTGGAGATCCGCTGCTGGCGGCCATGGATCAATTTAAAGATAAAAAGGGTTATGGAGGAAAGCAACATGAGTGAAAAATTGACGTCAAAGCAGCTGCAGCAAATGGCGAACGAGCTGCTGGCCGCAGATAAGAAAAAGACCGCTGAAACAGAAAATGCCAAAAAGAAGAGCAGCAGCAAGCTGGATGAAAAAACTATGGCTACCTTGCCCGCCTACGCACTTCTGCTCAGAAACGAGAAACTGCGTGAGCTCTTTATCAAAGGCAAAAAGAAGGGGAAACTGGACGCCACCGAATTGAGCGAGGTTCTGGACGCTATGGATCTGGAAAGTGCCCAGATGGATCTCATCTATGACTCTTTGGAGATACTGAACATCGAACTGAACACCGAAGTCTTTGAGCCCGTTGAGGACGGTGAGCCTCCCATGGCAGAAATTGCCGAGATCGAGGAAGAAGAACTGGTGGATCCCAATACGCTGGTGGACAGTTTCAATATTGACGACCCCGTCCGCATGTACCTCAAGGAGATTGGCAAGGTATCTTTGCTAAGCGCTGATGAGGAGATTGAGTTAGCCACCGCCATGGCTGCGGGTAACGAAGCTAAGGCCCGCATCGCCGCCTCCGAGGCCGCCATGCACCCCATGACCGATGAAGAGCGTGCGGAGTGTCAGCGGTTGGTAGACCTTGGCGAAGAGGCCTCCCTCCGCCTCAGCAGCGGCGATGAAGCCCTCTCTCTGGAGGAAGCATCCAAGGCACAGACCGCTATCCGCGCCGCCGCAAAGGCGCAAAGCCGGCTGGATGCCGCCGATGACTTGGGCGAACCCCTCAGTGCCGAGGAACTGGCCGAGTGCAAGAAGATTGCCAAAAAAGGGGATCGTGCCAAGCAGAAGCTGGCCGAGGCCAACCTCCGTCTGGTTGTCTCCATTGCCAAGCGCTATGTAGGCCGCGGCATGCTCTTTCTCGACCTCATTCAGGAGGGCAATCTGGGTCTGATCAAAGCCGTAGAGAAATTTGACTACACCAAGGGCTATAAGTTCTCCACCTATGCCACTTGGTGGATTCGTCAGGCCATCACCCGTGCTATCGCCGATCAGGCCCGCACCATCCGCATCCCCGTCCATATGGTGGAGACCATCAATAAGGTCATCCGCGTCAGCCGTCAGCTGCTGCAGGAGCTGGGACACGACCCCTCTCCCGAGGAGATCTCCGAGGAGATGAATATGCCTGTGGACAAGGTGCGTGAGATCCTGAAGATCGCACAGGAGCCTGTCTCTCTGGAGACGCCCATCGGTGAGGAGGAGGACTCCCATCTGGGTGATTTTATCCCCGACGAGGGGGCATCCGAACCCAGCGAGGCCGCGTCCTTTACCCTTTTGAAAGAGCAGCTGGTGGATGTGCTGAGCACGCTGACTCCCCGGGAGGAGAAGGTGCTGAAGCTTCGTTTCGGCATTGAAGACGGTCGCACCCGCACACTGGAAGAGGTGGGCAAGGAATTCAACGTAACCCGCGAACGCATCCGTCAGATTGAGGCCAAAGCCCTGCGGAAGCTGCGCCACCCCTCTCGCAGCAAAAAGCTGAAAGATTTTCTGAATTAACGGAGGTAATTCCTATGGTGATCGATTTTGATTCCATTCCTACCCAGCACATGGCCCATTTCAAGGGCGGCGAGGGGGAAGTTCTGGCTCATATGTACACCGATGAGATGGGCAAAATTTCTCGCCTCACCCTGCCGGCAGGTGCCTCCATTGGCCTGCACACCCACGAAACCAACGCTGAAATCATGTACTTTATCTCCGGCAGAGGCATCATTCTGGAGGATGACGCTCCCAACGGCGAACCGCTGTCTGTTTCCGAGGGCATGTGCTGCTATTGCCCCAAGGGGCAGACCCACAGTCTCATCAACAACGGCACCGAGCCGCTGACACTGTTGGCTGTGATTCCCGAACTGGGCTGATCAGAGCAGCTTTGCTGCCTTCCATCACAGCACCTTCCCCGTGGGACGAGGTGTATCTCGACCTTGCAAAGGTCCTCTACTGCAACAAGTAAAAAAAAAGGAACTGTGGCAATCGCCACAGTTCCTTTTTTTATCGTTTATCCGAGGCAAAGCTCCTCGATCACCTGAGCCACACCATCGTGATCACAGTCCTCTGCCAATCTGTCCGCTACCGCCTTCACTTCCGGAAACCCGTTGCCCATGACCACGCCGGTTCCCGCAGCCTGAATCATAGTGATATCATTGAGCCCATCACCAAAGGCCATCACCTGCTCCGCCGTGCAGCCAAGATGCTCTGCCAGCGCCAGCAGCGCCTGGCCCTTATTGGCCCCACGCTGGTTGATTTCCACATTGCTGGGAATGGCAGAGGTGACAATCAGCTCCGGGAATTTTTGGGCCAGCTCCTCCATCAGTTGTGCCTTCACCGCTCGATTCTCCGTAAAGAACTGCACTTTTTGGATGTCATGGTGCTGGCTGACCACCCATGCCTTCAGTTCCGGCACTCCTTGGCGCAACTGGCGCACCATGCGCTGATAGTGGATATCCGCAGTGTATTCCTCAATTTTTTCTTGCATTGCGCCGGTCATAAAAGCATGATTATCGCAATAGCAGTCGTAGGCTACCGGCCAGCGATCCAGCATTTCCATCACCTCCACAGCCTGTCGGCGTGGAATCTCCGAACGGTATAAAACCTTCCCATCAGAGAGGCGCTGTACTTGTGCACCGTTGATCGTGATGGCATAGTGAATAAAGGGCAGGCAGCGGATCTCCTCCGGCATGCCTCCGTAAAACCGTCCGGTGGTGGGAACGATCTCAATCCCCCGCTCAGATGCCGAACGCAGCGCCGACAAATTACGGCAGGTCAACTCTTTTTTCGAGTTGAGCAGTGTTCCATCCAGATCCAGTGCAATGATCTTCACGTCTTTCATTCCCTTATCTCCTATATCTCGTCACCTGCGTCGTTCCCTGCCGTCTCTTTTCAAAACTTAAATACCACGCCAATCACCGCACTGGCCAAAATAAAGACAATGGGATGCAGCTTTTTCGTTGGCTTCACCCAGCGTGTCAGCACCAGCAGTACCGCCGCCAGTGCCACTGCCTTCCAATCCACAGCGGCCAGCCCCGTCATCTCCGGGTGGAACAGGGACACCGCCGCCACCGTGATTCCGGCAGAGGCTACCATCGCAGTAGAAGCCGGACGCAGGCCGTAAAATGCCCCATTCACATATCGATTTTCCCGGAAACTGCGCAAAAAGGCAGCAATCACTAAAATGACGATGATCGATGGCGTAATGAGCCCCAGCGTTGCCAAAACAGCGCCGGGAATCCCCGCCGTGGTAAATCCCACATAGCTGGCCATATTCACCCCGATGGGGCCGGGGGTAGACTCCGACACCGCCACCATATCTGTCAGCTGCGCCGCCGTAAACCAGCCGGTACGCTCCGCCATGTCGTGGAGAAAAGGCAAGGTAGCCATACCGCCGCCCACCGCAAAAAGTCCGGTTTTAAAAAACTCAAAGAAAAGTTGCAGATAGAACATCATGATTTTTCCCCCCGCAGTGTATGCAAAAGGATTCCCGCGGCGGCCGCTCCCAGCACCAGCAGTACCGGAGAGAGTGTGGTCCCTATAGAGAGAGCCAGAATCACCAGAAAGATTGCCACTCCCCAACGATCCTTAATGGCCCCCTTACCCAGCTTGATCACCGCGTTGAGAATCAGCACGCACACACAGGCTCGGATCCCGGCAAAGGCATGCTGCACCCATGCAAGGTGGGAAAGCCGCCCAATCCCCTTTGCCAACAGAGTGATAATGATCAACGATGGAAACACCACACCCAGCGTGGCCACAATGCCGCCGGCAATTCCCTTTTGCTTCTGGCCCACAAAGGTAGCCGTATTGACCGCAATAATACCGGGGGTGCACTGCCCCACCGCAAAATAATCCGTTAATTCCTCGTCACTGACCCAACCCTTTTTCTCTACCACTTCTCGCTGCAAAATGGGCAGCATGGCATAGCCACCGCCAAAGGTCATAACTCCCACCTTAGCAAAGGTTATAAATAGCATCCACAGTTCTTTCAATCCATCGCTTCCTTCCGCACCACAAAGGGTGCCTGTTTTCATCACTCTCCGGGTGCGGGTACATATCCGTAAAGCCCACGCACCGACACCTCACCCGAGCGCACCGTGTCCACACTGCCGTCCGGGTGGCGCACCACAAGACCATAGCTCTCATCGACATCCAGTGCCACGGCCGTACTGCGCCGCTCTCCGGCAATCAGCTGCACCTGTGCTCCCAGCGTCAAGCAATAACGGCGATACTCCGTCAGCCATTTCTCCGGTGCGCACAGCGCCTCACGCCGCAGCTCGTCCATCTGCCGCAGCAAGGCCGCCGCCAACTGGGGACGGGACACCTTCTGTCCCAGCTCTGTTTCCAACGAGGAGGCCAGATCCGCCACCTCGCCCTCAAAATCCTCACGGCGCTGACACACATTGATGCCGACGCCCAGCACCACATACTCTACAAGACCGCTTTCACTCTCCATGGACATCTCCGTCAGGATTCCCCCCAGCTTTTTTCCATGGAGCACCAGATCATTGGGCCACTTAATCTCCGGGCGCACGCCGCACACTTCTTCCACGGCTCTGCAGGCCGCCACAGCACCCAATGCGGGCAGACTCATCAAATCTTGCGGTGGCAATTCCGGTCGCCAAAGGATCGAGAAATAGATCCCCATTCCTGCCGGAGACTGGAAGCTGCGTCCGCGCCGTCCACGCCCTGCACTCTGGCAATCGGCAATGACAGCCATACCGTCCGGTGCCCCCTCCATAGCAAGGCGCTTGCAAAGGGAGTTGGTGGAGTCCACCTCGCCGCAGACCTCCCAATGGGGGCGCTCCTGTCCCAGATAGGCGGCAATTTCCCGCCGCTCCAGTCTCTCCTGCGTCTCCATAAGGCAATACCCCCGGCCTGTACGCGCTTCAATGGCATAGCCCTGCCGTCGCAGTGCCTCTACCGCTTTCCACACGGCAGCTCGGGTAATTCCCAATTCCCGGCTCAATTCTTCCCCTGAGAGATACTCTCCCGGACACTTTGCCAACGCCGCAAAGACACGATCCTGACTCACGGTGCCACCTCCCTTTCTTTTCCAGTGCTACTGTATCACAATCCCTATCACTTGTAAACCCTCCCCACTTGTAAACAGTTTCGGAATTAAAGGTTGACATTTTAATCAGATTGTCGTATTGTAAACCTATAAAGAAAAGAGGTTTACAATCATGAAAACAAAGTACTTAGTTCTATCCGCACTATTTGCCGCATTGACAGCAGTAGGCGCCTTTTTGCGTATTCCGATTCCACCCTCTGCCATAACCCTGCAATTCTTCTTTACCGCCATGGCAGGGCTGCTCCTGGGGCGAAAATACGGTGCCGTCTCCCAAGTCATCTATGTGGCGCTGGGCTTGGTGGGCCTGCCGATTTTCACGATGGGCGGCGGCTTGGGAAGCGTACTGCAGCCTACCTTTGGCTTTTTGCTGGGGCTGATTCCCAGCGCATGGGTCATCGGCACCCTGACGCAGAAAAATTGTACCCCCTGGCGGGTGGCTTTAGCCTCTGTAGCCGGTCTTGGGGTACTCTACGCCGTAGGACTCCCCTACATGGCGGCCATTATGAATCTATATCTCGGCCAGGGCTGGAGCTTTTTTGACGTTCTGTATAAAGGGATGCTGCTCTTTTTGCCGGGGGATGCCTTGAAGATCTTGGTCTGCACACTGCTGGCTCCCCGCCTGCGGCAGCGTTTGGGCAATATTCACTAACTTCTCCATTTTGCTGGGCTTTTTTCTTGGTACGGCCTCCTATTGTTTTTTTCACCATCACCCCTTATAATATTTAAAAACAAAAGGAGGCCGTCACCATGGTATATAGCAATCCCCACGATAAAAGCATGGGCGGTCTTTTTATTTCTATTTTCATTTTCTAACCGGTATTTTTACCGGTTATTTTTTTTGCCCTTTGCCGGGAGATATGATTTAGTTTGCAAATAAATGGATATAAGTGAGAAAGAGAGGATTTCACATGAAGAAAAATCTTGGTCAAGAGGCCATCTACGATGCCCGGGAACTGGGGCTGCCCCGTATGCTTGTGTTAGGGCTGCAGCACCTGTTTGCCATGTTCGGTGCTACCGTTTTGGTTCCCATTTTGGTCACCAGTTACGGCCTGCCCCTATCCATCCAAACCACGCTGCTGTTTGCCGGCATTGGTACACTGCTGTTCCATGCTTGTACCAAACTGCAGGTTCCCGCATTCCTTGGCTCCTCCTTTGCCTTTTTGGGTGGTTTCCAGACAGTTGCCAATCTGGACACCGGCATCTTTGCCGGCATGAGCGGCGAGGAAAAGCTGCCCTACGCACTGGGTGGTGTGGTGGTGGCCGGCCTTCTCTATTTGGCCGTGGCTCTCCTCTTTAAGATCGTAGGCGCCAAGAAAGTTATGCGTTTCTTTCCCCCTATCGTCACCGGGCCCATCATTATCCTGATTGGTCTGAATCTGTCCGGAACAGCTGTCACCAACGCAAGCACTAATTGGCCGCTGGCACTGGTAGCCATCGCCATCATCATTGTGGCCAACATTTGGGGCAAAGGCATGATCAAGATCATCCCCATCCTGCTGGGTGTGGTGGGTGCCTATATCGTGGCAGTATTCACCCAACAGGTGGATTTCTCCGCTGTGTCGCAGGCCAAGCTGGTGGGTCTGCAGGACATCGTGATCGCCAAGTTCGACATCACCTCCATTCTGGTCATGGCTCCCATCGCTATCGCTGCCATGATGGAGCACATTGGGGATATGTCTGCCATCTCCTCTACCTGCGGCAAGAATTTTATTGAAGATCCCGGTCTGCACCGCACACTGCTGGGTGACGGTCTGGCTACTGCCGTGGCCGGTATGTTCGGCGGTCCTGCCAATACCACCTACGGCGAGAACACCGGTGTGCTGGCTCTCAGCCGTGTATACGATCCCCAAGTGGTTCGTCTGGCTGCTCTGTATGCCATCCTTCTTTCCTTCTCCCCCAAGTTTGACGCTTTGGTTAATTCCATCCCCGCCGCCATTGTGGGTGGTGTCAGCTTCATTCTTTACGGTATGATCTCCGCCGTCGGCGTTCGCAACGTAGTGGAAAACCGTGTGGATCTCACGAAATCCCGCAATCTGATCATTGCCGCCGTTATCTTCGTCTGCGGCCTGGGCTTCAGCTCCGTAGGTGGCATCAGCTTTACCATCGCCGGTGCCCAGATCACATTAACCGGCCTTGCCATTGCAGCGCTGGTGGGTGTTCTGCTCAATGCCATCCTGCCCGGCAACGACTATGTGTTCGGCTCCTCCAGCGAGGGCGACAAGTCCGCAGACCTCGGTTCCTATTAAGACCTTCCCAAATAGAAAAAGCACCACTTACTTCATGAAATCCGTAAGTGGTGCTTTTTGCGTTCTAGGAGAAAAGTCCCTCCAAATAGTCCCGCGTCTCCGGGCGCTGGGGCGCAGAGAACAGATCCTCTGCGACGCCCTGCTCCCAGAGCTGACCGTTGAGAAGAAAGAGACAGTCGTCGGCGATTCGCCGTGCCTGAAAGAGATTGTGGGTGACGATAACCACGGTGTACGATTCCTTTAAACGCAGCAGCAGCTGTTCAATGGTCTGGGTACTTTTTACATCCAGCCCCGAGCAGGGTTCATCTAACAGCAGTACCTCTGGGTGGGCGGTAAGCGCACGGGCGATGCACAGTCGCTGCTGCTGTCCCCCGGAGAGGGTGAGCGCACTGCGGTGTAGTTCCTCTTTCACTTCGTCGTAAAGTCCGGTGGTTTCCAACGATTCCCGCACGATCCTGCGCAGCTCCGCCTGATTCCGAATGCCGTAATAGCGGGGGGCGTAGGTGAGATTTTGATAGATGGACATGGGAAAGGGCGTGGGGACTTGAAAGACCATCCCGATTCTGCGCCGCAGTTCTTCCGGTGAAATGGTTTGCAGATCCTTTCCCTGCAAGTGGATAGAGCCGGAGAGTTCTGCGCCGTCCTCCAGTTCCAACATCCGATTCATAGCCTTCAGCAGCGTAGATTTACCGCAGCCGGAGGGGCCAATGATGGCGGTAATGCGGTGAGGACGGATCGCCGTGTGAATATGTTCCAGCACCCGCTTGTGACCGTAAGAAACACCGAAGTCGTGGAATGTGAGAATAGCGTCACTCATTGCAGCTTCCTCCATGTAAGCAACGTGGCGATGGCATTGGAGATGAGCACCAACAGCATCATGATAAAGGCAGTGGCGTAAGCATTGGCAGGGGATGTCCCCTGTGTCAAAAGGATATAGAGGTGATAGGGCAGCGCCATGGCAGGCTGCATCAGATCCGTGGGCACACGGGAGAAAATGACGGCTCCGGTAAAAATCAGCGGTGCCGCTGCCCCCATGGCGTAGCATCCCCCTAAAATTACGGCCGAGACCAGCTGCCCCCCCGCCTGTGGCAGCACAATGCGCCGGATGGTGTAGCTGCGGGATACGCCCATAGCCCAAGATGCGGCCAGAAGACCGCCGTCCACTTCACGGAAGGCTTTTTCTGCACGCACCTCGATAAAGGGCAGGATCATGATGCCCTGCGTGATGCCGCCGGCCAGCAGGCATTTTCCCCATCCCAAAGCCAGCACCAAGAGAGAATAGCCGAAAAGGCCCATAACGATGGAGGGAACCCCTGCCATGCACTGCATGATCAAAGAGATGGTGCCGGATACTTGACGACACCGACAGTAGAACACCTGATAGAGAGCGGTACCAAAGCCCAGAACGCCGGCAAAGAGAACGGCGATGGCGGTGTAGAGGAGGCTCCCCACAATAGCGGGCAGGATACCGCCCTCCGTCCCCAGTACCGCGCCTTTGGGGCCTTGGGTGAGAAATTCCCAGGAGACAGCACCTGCCCCTTTGCAGAAAACATAGATAAATAGGAAAAAAACGGTACCGAAAGTGAGTATAAATGAAACGGTTGCCCACAGACGGATCAAACGAGATGTTCCCTTCATAGCACGCCCTCCCGGTTCAGTCTGCGGCGAAGCAGTGAAAAGCCAAGATGAATTGCCAGCAGCAATACCAAAAGCAGCAGTCCTGCCGCATAGAGGGCGCTGAAGTGGAGACTGCCCACCTCTGCTGTGCCCATCTCCAGAGCAATGAGGGCGGAGATGGTTTCGCCTTTGCCCAGCAGCGTGGGGCGTATGACAGCGTTTCCCATAACCATCATGACAGCCATAGTTTCACCCATGGCCCGTCCCGCAGCCAGCGCTGTGCTGATGAGGATGCCCTTTCCGGAGGCGGGCAGGATCAGTTCTGCGGCCATGTGCCAGTGCGAGACACCAAGCGCCGCGGAAGCTTTTTCAAAGCGCAGGCGCAGCTGTACCATGGTGTGAAGGCAGGACGAGATCATATAGGGCAGGATCATGACCGAAAGCACGATGCTGCCGGCTAAGATGGATTCTCCGGCGGCGCGGCCCAGCCGTTCCATGGTGCGCACCACCACATAGAGCCCCACAAAGCCGTAGACCACCGAGGGAATGCCGGCCAGCAGGTCGATACAGGGAACGAGGAGCGCACGCAGACGATGACCCACAGCGCAGGTGAGAAAGAGGGCACAGCCCACACCGATGACCAGTGCAAACAAAACAGCCAGTGCCGACACATACAACGTGGAGAGCACCAGATAGAAAAGGCCGTACTGCGGCACATCCTGATAGATGACAGGCCGCCACTCCGTGCCAAACAGCAGTTCATAAAGCCCCACGGCCCGAATGGCGGGAAAACTCTGACGGAGCATGAAACCCACCAGAAAGAGGAGCAGCCCTACGCTGAGCAGTGTCAATAGCATCACGGTCAGCCGGCAAACGTGATCTTTGGCTTGATGCATACAGGAGTCCCCCTTTTCTCGAATTTTGTGGAAAGAGGGCTGCCGCACTGCGGCAGCCCTTTTATATGTGGAAAGGATCAATAGGCGGGGAGATATCCGTTTTCGCGGACAATTCTCCGCCCGGCATCAGAGAAGATGTAGTCACAAAAGGCCTGCTCTGCTGCCGTCAGGGAACGGTTGGTCACGAACTGTACCGGGCGCTGCATGGTATAGCTGCCGTTGCGGATGTTTTCCTCTGTGGGCGCTGCACCGTTCACCGGAAAGGCAAAGAGACTTGCCTTATTCATCTGGTATACCCCATAGCCGGCATAGCCGATGGCATAGGGATTCTCGGCAATCTTGGCAGCCAACGCACCCATGGACGGGGACTGGATGGCATTGGCTGAGATGGGCGTGCCCTGCATTATGTTCTTTTCAAAAACCTCCGCGGCACCGCCGGAGAGGTCACGAATGACCAGCACGATCTCCTTGTGCTCCAAGGAGTCGTCCAATTCATCCCAATAGGCCAGTTCACCGGAGAAAATCTTGCGAATGGTGTCGGTAGAGAGTTGATCCAGCTTGTCAACGATGGGATTGTCCCGATTGACGGAGATGGTCAGCGCATCATAGGCAACCAAGTATGCAGTATAGCCTTCCCCCAACGCCTCCTTCTCACCGTCCTTGATATCGCGAGCCAGCATCCCAAAGTCAGCCGTGCCGTCTGCTACACTGGAGGGACCGTCGCCGGAGCCGCCGGAAGTCACGGAAATATCAATGGCTGCATCAGGAAAGCTGCTGTCCACGTTGTTCCAAGTACCGTACTCTTCCTGAAAAGATGCTCCGATGGAGGCAATGACAGGAGCCAGAGAAGTAGAGCCGCAAAAATGGATCCGGGGGCGGAAGTCGTCATCACTTTGTTGTCCGCAGGCGGTGCAAAGAGATAAAATCATGGCCAAAGCCAGTACAAAGGCTGATAGAGATTTCACATGCTTCATGAGAATCCTCCCCACTTTGTTAAATGAGATCGCCATTAGCGTATCACATTTTTTGACCGAAGTACAGACAGGAGGGAAAATTTTCCCAAAACGGCGGCGGAATTTCGTTGTATACGTTGGTGGAATCTTTCAAAAGCAAAAAAAGCGAGCAATATATTTTTAGAGAAAACAACGGCTGATGGCAGAGGATTGTTAAAACAGAAAAAAATGCTTGACATTCCCCGATTCTTGTCCTATACTATCGATTGTTGAGATGCGCGAGTGGTGGAATTGGCAGACTCGCTAGATTCAGGTTCTAGTGCTCATTACGGGCGTGCGGGTTCAAGTCCCGCCTCGCGCACCAAGGCGTGTGTCCAAAGTAGATACAGCCTCGAAAACCACTGAGAAATCAGTGGTTTTCGTCGTTTTGGGCCTCTTTTTTTAGGTGTGCATTTTATAGATACAAATTGCTGTTTCAAGCTGTTAGGCAGGACATGAACTACTGACCCTGCTCTTTTTCCTTGCTTTCAAAGGAAAACTACTGCTCGGAAACAGCTTTTTTATTTTCCTGACCCTTTCAAAGTTTTTTCCTTCCAAGAGTCCGGTATCACAATGTGATACCAACCAAAATACTGGATCATGGCCCACATCTCGATCAGAGGCGCTATGGTTCTGGCTTTTTACGATGAATCGATGTTGATGGAGTGTTTTGGCAATACAAAAAAGGAGTATACAACATACAGGCAGAAGCTCAGCCCCCCGTGGCACTTTCCATGTTGGGTGCAGTGCTGCCTTCATCCATATAGAAACCGACGAACTCCCCATTAGGATATTCAGACAGTGTGTCGGCAAACTGTCGCTTGTGATAGTCCAGAAATAAAAACAACAAAAACGGTACGATTTTATCTGCAGTTTATGTATCCGACGTATAGTTATGGTATGATAGCGTTATAAAAGTTTGGAGGATGCACAAATGACGATAAAAAAACGGCTCGCCGTCTCTAATGTGCTGATGATATTGGTTCCCATCGGAATCACGGTGCTCATTGCGCTTGGCTGCCTGGGGGTGATCTGGTTTACGATCGCCCACGGCACAGGCGTGGGGTTTGAGGACAGCGAGGACTTTATGCAGGCCAGCGCCGGAATTTCGGAGCTTGCATCGGCTGCGCTCACGGAAGGGCAGAAGGATGAGCAGCTTGCGTCTCTGAAAACGCTCACCAGCCTTCTTGACCGAGGCGCCATGTCGCTGATCGTGACAGCCGATGGAGAGGACTTCTACCG